>NZ_JBFTZM010000014.1:0-111567 GCF_056406795.1 Neorhizobium sp. P1_A6
CCTCTGCCCTGCCGGGCATCTCCCCCTCAAGGGGGGAGATCGGCCAGGAGCGATGCCTCGCTCCCAAGACAGATTTAGGATTGCAGCAGCCGGCTCGAATGCGGCCATCTCTTGCGGTCATTGTTTGGGGAAGGCCGTGCATCCTTCGATCTCCCCCCTTGAGGGGGAGATGGCCGGCAGGCCAGAGGGGGGTAGCCACGAATTCCACGGTCAAACCTTCCCCGCAAACCGGTCCGTCGCGCGGATCAGCTGGTCGGTAATGCCGGGTTCCGAGACCGCATGCCCGGCGCCTTCGATGATGTGGAAATCCGCGTCCGTCCAGACTTTCGAAAGCTGCCAAGCATATTTCAGCGGGCAAGGCATGTCGTAGCGGCCGTGCACGATGACGCCGGGAATGCCCTTGAGCTTCGTGGCGTCGCGCAGGAGCTGCCCGTCTTCCAGCCAGCCGGCATTCATGAAGAAGTGGTTTTCGATGCGCGAGAAGGCGAGCGCGAAATGGTCGTCGTCATGGTCCGACGTCAGTTCGGGGTTCGGCAGAAGCGTGATGGTCGAGCCCTCCCAGACGCTCCAGGCCTTGGCGCAGCGGATCTGCTCGGCCTTGTGCGGGCCGGTGAGGCGGCGGTGGTAGGCGGCCATCATCTGGTGGCGCTCGGTTTCCGGAATGGGGGCGACGAAGGCTTCCCACTTATCCGGGAACATTTCCGAGACGCCGAACTGGTAGTACCAGTCGAGCTCCGGCCTGGTCAGGGTATAGATGCCACGCACCAGAAGTTCGGTGACCCGCTCGGGATGGGTTTCAGCATAGGCGAGCGCTAGGGTCGAGCCCCAGGAACCGCCAAATACCTGCCATTTGTCGACGCCCACCATTTGGCGCAGCCGCTCGATATCGGCGACAAGGTGCCAGGTGGTATTGGCGTCCAGGCTGGCATGCGGCGTGGAACGACCGCAGCCGCGCTGGTCGAACAGCAGCACGTCGTAGAGTTCCGGGTTGAAGAGCCGGCGCTGGTTCGGATTGCAGCCGCCGCCCGGGCCGCCATGCAGGAAGACGGCCGGCTTGGCGCCCTCGGTGCCGACCCGTTCCCAATAGATCACATGGCCGTCGCCGACATCCAGTTGCCCCGTCGCGTAGGGTTCGATCTCGGGATAGAGCGTGCGCAGAACTTCAGTCATAGATGCAGACCCTTTGCCGGCCAGTTTTCGGTATCGTGATCGGGATGCTGGAAGGAGATGATCTGCTCCTGCTTGACGGCGTCTTCGCCGCTGTCGCGGACCGGCTGGTCGAAGATGGTCGTCACCCACGGAATATGCGAGGCATAATTCACCTGAATCTTCGGGGCGAGGTCGCCGCGGTCGTCGAAGGCGCCGATCGCCAGGTCCAGTCCGCCGGGATAACGGTAGGTGAGCGGCGTGCCGCAATTCTCGCAGAAGCCGCGGTCGATATTCACCGATGACTGGAAATATTTCGGCTCGCCGCGGGTCCATTCGACGCCGGAGCCGTTTCCCTCGGGCGGCGCGGTGACCAGCGGTCCGAAAAACCCGCCGAAGGCTTTCTGGCACATGCGGCAATGGCAGATCGAGGCGCGGCCGAGCTTGCCGTGGATGCGGAAGCGCACGGCGCCGCACTGGCAACCGCCTGTTCTCAAAGTTTCGGTCACTGTCTGTCCTCCTTGGGACTGTTCGGCCAAGTGTCTGTGTCGTGGTCGGGATGCTGGTAGGAGACGATGTCGTCGAGGAACGGCGCCGAGGCGACGTCGTCCATCGTATCCCGCTCGGGAAGTTCATGCAGGTGGTCGACGAAGCCGATCTTGCCTTCCACGCCGAACTGCACGACCGGAGGAAGCTGGCCCGGCTCGTCGAAACTGCCGGCGGAAATGGCGATGCCGTCGGCCGCCTCGTAGGTCATCGGCGTACCGCAGTTTTCGCAAAAACCGCGCCGCACATGGTTCGACGAGTGGAAATATTTGAGCTGGCCGCGCGTCCAGGTCAACTCCGCCTCGCCGGCCGCCACMAGCGGGGCATAATAGGCGCCGAACGCCTTCTGGCACATGCGGCAATGGCAGATCGAGGCATCCGGCGCTTCGCCCACCAGCCGAAAGCGAATCGCGCCGCACTGACAGCCGCCGGTCCGAACGACATCGCTCATGATCGGCCCTCCGAGTCCCCGTTCCTGCGCGGCCAGACCTCGGTGTCGTGGTCGGGGTGCTGGTTGCTGCTCGCCGAGATTGTCTCTTCTTCCTGCGGCGTCATGTCCATCTTTGCATCGTGATGCAGGCTGTCGAGGGTCTCGAACCAGGGCATCTTGTGGGCAAGATTGGTCTGCACCTCCGGCTTCACCGATTGCGGATCGTCGAGGGAACCGAGCGTGATGCTGATATGATCGCTCGATCCGTCATAAAAGAGCGGCGTGCCGCATTTTTCGCAGAAGCCGCGCCGTACCGTTTCCGACGACTGAAACCAGGCCGACTCGCCGCGCGTCAGCTTGAAATTTTCGTACATCACCCCGCCGAGCGGCATGAAATAATTGCCCGCCGCCTTCTGGCACATGCGGCAATGGCACAGATGCGGAAACCCGAGCTCCCCTTCCGCCCGGTATCTCACAGCGCCGCACTGGCAGCCGCCGGTGTGGATCTGGGTCATTGGCCGTCCTCCTCAAGCCAGTTTTCCACCTTCAATCCATCCACCCGCGAGAACTCGCGGATATTGTTGGTGACAAGTGTGAGATCCAGGGACTTGGCGTGTGCGGCGATAAAGAGATCCGTCGTTCCTATGGACATCCCGCGACTTTGCAAATCATTGCGAATGGATGCATAGGCCAATGTCGCGTTATCTCCATAATCCAGGAGAGTGATACGGCTGAGTGCAGACTCGACGCGATCGGCAAAACTCTCCGAACCCCTCTTTGCAAGACCAAATCTTATCTCCGAGACAGCAATCGCGCTTATGCAGACGGCATTGATGCCATGTCGCCGGAGTTCTTGTTGAACGCGACCACGTGGATTTCGAACGAGATCCGACAGGATATTGGTGTCGAGCATGAATATGTGATCGGTCACAGATCGAAGTCCCGTGGCGGAGGCTCATCGATGTCGAGCTCGGGGAATTCTCCCTCCCACGGTTCGATCGTTGCCAGCCATTCCAGAAGGTCGGTTTTTTTCACCGGCTCGATAACCAGCCGGTCGCCCTCTTTGCGCATGATCGCCTCGTCACCGGGCATCTCGAATTCCACCGGAATACGGACAGCCTGATTGCGGCCATTGCGGAACAACTTCACGTGACGTTCTGCACCCATGTCATCCTCCTTGGCCTATGCTGAAAGCATATGCCAATTGGCTGGTTGAAACAACCGACGCTCGCTATTCCGGTGTGTGACACACCGCCTCGATATTGTTGCCGTCGGGGTCAAACACGAAGGCGCCGTAATAGTTGGGGTGGTAGTGGGTGCGCAGGCCGGGCGGGCCGTTGTCACTGCCGCCGGCTGATATCGCCGCGGCATAGAAGGCGTCCACCTCGGCCCGGCTGCTGGCGGTAAACGCAACGTGCTGGGAATGGCCGGGGACTGGTTTGTCCTCGTGCAGCCAGTAGATCGGCCGCTCGCGTCCGTAGCCGCCGACCTTGACGCCGCCCGTATATTCAGCCGGAACCATGTAAAGCAGCGAGGCGCCGAGCGGCGCGAAGGCTGCATCGTAGAATGCCTTGGCCCGGTCGAAATCCGCGACCTTGATGCCCATGTGATCGATCATTGCCTTGCTCCTCGCGCGTTGTTCCAGAAGGTGAAACTTACCGCTTCACCTCCCAGGTCGTCACCCTCTCGCCCGTTGCCGGGTCCTTGCCGTCCTTCAGCTGGATGCCCTTGTCCGACAACTCGTTGCGGATACTGTCGGCCTCGGCGAAATTTTTCGCCTTCAGCATTTCGAGCCGCAGGGCGACCAAGGCGTCGACGGCGGATGCCAGCGCCTCGTCGACCTCGGTTTTCTCAGGCAGCACGCCGAGAAAAGCGGCACTGGCGGCAAACACCGCAAGTGCGTCCGGATCGCCGTGAGCCTCCTGCGCCAACGCGTGCAGTGCCTGCACGGCCGCGACCGTGTTGAGGTCGTCGGCAAGCGCGTTCACGACCGTGTCGCAAGGGGTGGCACCGGAAACCTCCGCCGCCGGCCACTTTGCCAGAAGGCGCTCGGCCTCTTCCAGCCGCTTCACCGAAAAATCGATCGGCTCGCGGTAGTGCGTCATCAGCATGGCAAGCCGCAGCACTTCGCCCGGCCATTGGCGGCCGCCGAATTTTTCGGTGTGCAGCAGGTCATAGATAGTGATGAAATTGCCCTCCGACTTCGACATCTTGCGGCCCTCGACCTGCACGAAGCCGTTATGCATCCAGACATTCGCCATCACCTCCGTGCCGTGGGCGCAACGCGACTGGGCGATCTCGTTTTCATGGTGCGGGAAGATCAGGTCGAGCCCGCCGCCATGGATGTCGAACACCTCGCCGAGATAACGCCGGCTCATCGCCGAGCACTCGATATGCCAGCCCGGACGGCCGCGGCCCCAGGGACTTTCCCAGCCGGGCTCGTTATGGGAGGAGAGCTTCCACAGCACGAAATCGCCGGGGCTTTTCTTGTGCGCATCGACGGCAACGCGGGCACCAGCCTGCTGTTCGTCGAGCGGACGCTTGGAAAGCTGGCCGTAATCGGCCATCGACTTGGTGTCGAACAGCACTTCGCCTTTTGCCACATAGGCATGACCGTTGCCGATCAGCTTCTCGATGATCTCGATCATCTCGGCAATGGTGTCGGTGGCACGCGGCTCGACGGTCGGCTCCAGATTGCCGAGCAGCGCGACGTCCTCGTGGTACTGCGTCTCGGTCTTTTCCGTGACGAGGCGGATCGCCTCGTTGAGCGGCAGGCCGGGATGGTCGCGCAGCGCCCGCGCGTTGATCTTGTCATCGACGTCGGTGATATTGCGGGCATAGGTGACGTGGGCCTCGCCATAGACTTGGCGGAGCAGCCGGAAGAGCACGTCGAAGACGATGGCCGGTCGGGCATTGCCGATATGGGCATAGTCGTAGACCGTCGGGCCGCAGACATACATGCGTACGTTCTGGGGGTCGATCGGCGCGAACGCCGTCTTTTCACGGGTCAGCGTATTGTAGAATCTGAGCGGAATGCTCATCGAAAAATCTCCCCAACAGTCTGGCACGGCGAGCATCCGGTCGAGCGGGATGCCGAAAAGTGTACGCGGTTTTCGGACGACATCCCGCTCTCATTATCAACTAGCAGGCGGATGCTTTCGCGTTCGGGAAAACACGAAAACATCCGGCTCCGGCCGGGTCGTTTGTCTTCAAGGCTTTTCGAGAGACGAAAACGGCCGGGCCAGCGCGAACGCTAGCGGATAATGATCCCACAAATGGAAATCGCCGTTTTCATGGAAGGCGTTATGGCGCGGGCAAGCCATTTGGTCAAGTGGGCGTCGCCCGCGCCGGACGGTTGAAGCCGTCTTACGCCGTCTTGCGGCCGATGCCGTTCCGGGCGACAGTAAACAGGAAGATCAGCATCGAGATGACGGTAATGATCGAACCGATCGCGGCAAGCGCTTCGCCGCCCGTCGACACCGCCATCGCGATACCCGGCACGAGACAGAGTACGCCAAGGACTGCAAAGCCAAGATGCACCTTCGCGAGCAGGGTCTCGGCAGCCGCCGGCGTCACAGTGTAGTAGAGGCCGAAAATCGCCATCGTCGTCCAGCCGACGAGGTTCAGATGCGCATGCGCCGGCGCCATCAGATGGTCGCCTGAGATCGCCATGTGAATGCCCCAGAACATGCCGACGGTGACACAGAGCACGGCTGCGCCGAAGAAGCAGAAAGCGATGTTTCTCATCAGATTCCCCCGAAATTTAAAGTTCCTGCGCCCTATCGCAGGACCCACAGCATAACAGAAATCGGATTTTATACATGGGGGTACCGGTGAGGTCGGCCATTGATCTGCCGCAGGGATCAAAACATGTGCTTCGCACGTTGATGGGCGGAAATCGTGCCCACCGGATGGATGCCAAATGGCCAGACAGGATAAACACCGCAACATTTTCGACATCTTCTCGAGCGCCGTCGCTTCCTGGTCGGGAAAGCCCGTCACCTTCGTCGCCGCCGCCGTTCTGATCGTCGTCTGGGGCGTCACCGGACCGTTCTTTGGATTTTCGGAAACCTGGCAGCTGGTGGTCAACACCGGAACGACGATCATCACGTTCCTGATGGTCTTCGTGCTGCAAAATTCCCAGAACAGGGACGGCGAGGCGGTCCAGGCGAAGCTCGACGAACTGATCCTGTCGAGCCAGGCCGCAAACGAGTTCATCGGAATTGAAAAACTGGACGAGGAACAGCTTCGCAGGCTCAGCGAAAGTCTGCAACGCCGCGCCAAGACGCTGGATCAGGAGGCGGAGAACGTCTAGGCCAGTAGCGGCAGCGTCAGCGGCCTTTGTCGGTCGGCGGATTGCTGTTGTCGAGCAGTGCCTGGGCTATGGATTTGCGCCGTGCGTCGTCGGTCATCGCGGAACTGATCAGCCGCATCGCTTCCATGACCGCCGCCTCGCCATGCTCTCGGTGAAGGCGGGCCATCGCCGCGGCGACCAGATTGGCGGTCGCTGTCGCTTGTTCTCTCTGCTCGTCGGTCAAAGGCGAAGGCATAGGCTTTCTCGCATTACGGGAACCGTTTCAGGTGTTCCCTTGTCGACGCGGATAATCGACCACTGTCAAACGCGAATACCCCGTGACGGGTGGGTTGCCTTTATTCCGGCGCCCGGAAATCCACGAACCTGTTGTCGCGCACGACGAACAGGCGGCCGGTATCCTGAAGGTCGGGTGAGGCGAGGAAGAGGATTTTTTCGGCCACTTCCGAGGGATGCGGCAGGGTTTCCGGATCTTCGCCGGGAACGGCCTGAGCGCGCATCGCGGTGCGGGTGGCACCGGGATTGACGATGTTGACCTTGAGCGGCGTGTGGTCGGTCTCCGCAGCCCAGATGCGGGCCATGTTCTCGACCGCCGCCTTGGAGATCGAATAGGCGCCCCAGAAGGCCGGCGCCTTGGAGGCGACGCCGGACGACATGATCAGCGCGCGGCCGGCATCGGATTTGGTCAAGAGCGGCTCGACCGAGCGGATCAGCCGCCAGGTGGCGGTAACATTGGTCAGCATCACCTTTTCGAACACCTTCGCCTCGATATGGCCGAGCGGCGAGATGACGCCGAGGATGCCGGCATTGGCGACGAGAATGTCGAGCTTGCCCCAGCGCTCGAAGATCGAGGCACCGAGCTTATCGATCGCCGCCATGTCGGTAATATCGAAGGGAACGAGGGTCGCGGTGCCGCCGGCCGCCTTGATCGCATCGTCGAGATCCTCCAGGCCGCCAACGGTGCGGGCGGTGGCGATCACATGCGCGCCGGCTTTTGCCAGAGCGAGCGCCGTGAAATAGCCGATGCCCCGCGACGCGCCGGTCACCAGCGCGATCCTGCCCTTTAGATCGATAGTCATGATTTTCCGCCCTTAGCAATACGTGCAACGGGTTACCGTTGCCGGTGGATATTTCGTGGAGGAGGCGGCCTCTTTCGCAGAGGTTCGGCCTCGGACTCCCTCATCCCTGTGCTTGTCACAGCGATCGAGCCTACGCAAGTCGTTGCGCGTTGGAGAGGCTTCGTCATCGTTGGAGACCCTGTTCATTGAGCGCCGAACCAGCCAGCCCCCTCAGCCCTGCCGGGCATCTCCCCCGCAGGTGGGGAGATCGGATGGGCGCACCGCCCTCCCCAAACAACAACGTTGCTGCCAATCGCATCAGGAGTTTGGCGGGAAGAGCATGCCGCTTGTGATCTCCCCACCTGTGGGGGAGATGTCCGGCAGGACAGAGGGGGGCGAGCTTGCTCAGTGCCGGATGTCGGCCACACAACTCGGCCGACGGCCTCATGCCCCGTCAGCCGACGCTCACCTCACCCGTTGCTGGCCAGAACCGAAACCTTGCGGCCCATCGTCTCGCCGTCCTTGTCGAGCAGGCGGGTGGGATAGTCGCCGGTAAAGTAGTGGTCGGTGAATTGCGGGCGGGCGTTGTTGCGGTCTTCGCCGCCGACGGCGCGGTAGAGGCCATTGATCGACAGAAATTCCAGCGAGTCCGCACCGATATACCGGCACATGGCTTCCAGGCTGTCGTACTGGTTGGCGAGCAGCTTGTCGCGGTCCGGCGTGTCGATGCCGTAGAAATCCGGATAATAGATCATCGGGCTGGCGACGCGCAGATGCACTTCCTTGGCGCCGGCATCGCGGATCATCCGCACGATCTTCAGCGACGTCGTGCCGCGCACCACCGAATCGTCGACGAGCACGACGCGCTTGCCCTCGATCATCGCCCGGTTGGCGGAATGCTTGAGCTTGACGCCGAAGGCGCGGATCTGTTGGGTCGGCTCGATGAAGGTGCGGCCGACATAGTGGTTGCGGATGATCCCGTATTCGAAGGGGATGCCGCTTTCCTGGGCGTAACCCAAGGCAGCCGGCGTGCCGCCATCCGGCACAGGCACGACGACATCGGCTTCGACCGGCGCTTCCTTGGCGAGGTTGATGCCCATGTTCTTGCGGGCGACATAGACGCTGCGGCCGCCGACGACGGAATCGGGACGGGCGAAATAGACGTATTCGAACAGGCAGAGCCGCTCCGGCTGGCCGTTGCCGGCCTTGCGGGCGTCGATCGAGATCGAGCCGTCCGGCTGAATCTCGCAGATGATGACTTCGCCATTCTCCACATCGCGAACGAATTTCGCGCCGATGATGTCGAGCGCGCAGGTCTCTGACGCGAAGATCGGCTTGCCGTCGAGTTCGCCCATCACCAGCGGGCGAATGCCGGTGGGGTCGCGCGCGGCGATCAGCTTGGTGCGGGTGACCGCGAGCATCGAATAACCGCCTTCCATCTGTCGGATCGCATCGATGAACCGGTCGGCGGTCGACGAATAACGGGAGCGGGCAATGAGATGCAGGACGACTTCGGTATCGGAGGTCGACTGACAGATGGCGCCGCCGGCGATCAATTGCCGGCGCAGCGTCAGGCCGTTGGTGAAATTGCCGTTATGGGCAACCGCGATGCCGCCGACTTCGAGTTCGGCAAACAGCGGCTGGACATTGCGTAGCGCGACTTCGCCGGTGGTCGAGTAACGGTTGTGGCCAATCGCGATATTGCCGGGGAGGCGGGCAAGGGTGACAGGGTCGGTGTAATGGTCGCCGACGAGGCCCATGCGGCGCTCCGAATGGAAGCGCAATCCGTCGAAGGAGACGATGCCGGCCGCTTCCTGGCCACGGTGCTGCAGGGCGTGCAGCCCGAGCGCCGTCAGCGTCGCGGCCTCGGGATGGCCGAGAATGCCGAACACGCCGCATTCCTCATGCAGCGTATCGCCATCCCATTCGTTGACGCTGTCTTCGGCGAATGTCTCGGAAACCGGCTGTTTCATCTTGGCCCCTTATCCCTGTGGACAACCTGTCCCTGTCGGAAAAATGGAAAGGCCGGCCGGGGGAGAAGCTCCCCGGAAACCAGCCTGTTTTTCACTTAGATGCGAATGATACCACAAATGGTGACGTTTTGCGCTGCATCAAGCGCAAGATCACGTCAATTATTTGTCGCAGGCGCGTCATCTGCCGCCGGCTGATCCTGAGCCGGAGCGCCATCGGCAGGCGCTGCTTCTTTGCCGAGGATGCGGGCGCGGATCTGCGGCTCAATATCGGCGGGCAGTACGGCTTCGAGGCGGGCGACCAGCGTATCGAGGAATGGCTTCGATTTCGCCTGCGTCACCCAGGTCGGCTGGGCATTGGCGGCCACCAGCCAGTTCCAGAATGCGACAGCGACGACGAGCAGCAGGATGCCGCGAGCGGCGCCGAACAGGAAACCAAGCGTCCGGTCGAGCGCCCCGATGCGGCTGTCGATGATGAAATCGGCGATCCGCGTGGTGATGAACGAGATGACGATCAGCGCGATCAGGAAGATGGCGCCCGCGGACGCGGCGATCGCGATGCGCTCGTCACTCAGGTGAGGTTTCACATAGGGCAGAACCAGGGGGTAGAGGTAATAGGCGGCGGCGATTGAGCCGGCCCAGCTCGCGATCGACAGCACCTCTCGCGAAAAGCCGCGAACCATGGCGAGAACGGCGGAAAACAGCGTCACAGCGATGACGATACCATCGAAAATCGTGATGGGCATATATGATCTACTCCAGACTTGCCGACTTCAAGACTTGCCGGCTTTTAGCCCGGCGCCCCGCCTTACCGCAGCCGTCATACATCAGCGGGCTTGTTAACGGAAGATCAATCATCTTCCGGCGTTTGTCTCAGCTTGGCGGCGGAACCGGCAATGCGCGATACCAGGTCCGGCAGGTCCTCGATCGTCACCCAGCGTCCGTTGGCACCCTTCGGCACTTCGGCGGAGGTGGCCGGCAGCATCGCCCCTGAAAAACCAAGTTTCTCAGCTTCCTTAAGGCGTTGAGCGGTCTGAGACACAGGTCGCACAGCGCCCGAGAGGCTGATTTCGCCGAAATAGACGCAATCGGCCGGCAGGGCAAGGCCGGCAAGCGACGAGACCAGTGCGGAAGCGACCGCAAGATCGGCCGCCGGTTCGGTGATGCGGTAGCCGCCCGCGACGTTCAGATAGACGTCGTGCTGGCCGAGCTTGACGCCGCAATGGGCCTCCAGCACCGCGAGAATCATCGACAGGCGTGACGAATCCCAGCCAACCACGGCGCGCCTGGGCGTGCCGAGCGAGGTCGGCGCGACCAGCGCCTGCACTTCGACGAGAACCGGCCTTGTGCCCTCCATGCCGGCAAAGACGGCAGCACCTGGCGATTTCGAGTTGCGCTCGCCGAGGAAAAGTTCGGACGGGTTGGTGACCTCGCGCAGGCCCTTGTCGGACATTTCGAAGACGCCGATCTCGTCGGTCGGCCCGAATCGGTTCTTGACGGTGCGCAGGATGCGGTAGTGGTGGCCGCGATCGCCCTCGAAATAGAGGACCGCATCGACCATGTGCTCGACGACGCGTGGGCCGGCGATCTGGCCTTCCTTGGTGACGTGGCCGACGAGAACCATGGCCGCCCCCGTCTGCTTGGCAAACCGGATCATCGCCTGCACGCCGGTGCGCACCTGGGTGACGGTGCCCGGCGCCGAATCGGCGGTGTCGCTCCACAGCGTCTGGATCGAATCGATGATGACGAGGTCGGGGCGCTTACCCTCGCCGATGGTGGCGAGGATGTCCTCGACATTGGTTTCGGCGGCCAGCAGCACCTCGGTATCGGCGGCATCCAGGCGCTGGGCGCGCAGGCGCACCTGCGCCACCGCCTCTTCGCCCGAGACATAGATGATCCGGTGGCCGCGGCGGGAGAGGGCGGCGGCGGCCTGCATCAGAAGCGTCGATTTGCCGATGCCCGGATCGCCGCCGACCAGCACCGCCGAGCCGCGCACGAAACCGCCGCCGGTCGCCCGGTCGAGCTCGGAAATGCCCGTGAAGATGCGCGGCGCTTCCTCGGTCTCGCCCGACAGGGTGGTGAGCGCCACCGCGCGGCCCTTCTTCGGCACCTTGCCTGGACCGGAGCCGATGCCGCCCATCATGTCGTCTTCGACAATGGTGTTCCACTCGCCGCAGCCGTCGCATTTGCCGGCCCAGCGGTTATGCACCGAGCCACAGTTCTGGCACACGAATTGGGTTTTGGATTTTGCCATGGGATCAGTTGCCGCCTTCGATATTCACAAAATTCCACCGTGAACAAAAGCGGAACTTTTCTTGTCTAATCCGAAAATGCAGATGATGGCAAGGAGGAAGGGAGTTATTCGGCCTCGATGTACCGCCGCTCATAGCGCAGGCCGAGGCTGGTCAGCAGTTCGTAGCCGATCGTGCCGGCGGCGCGGGCGACGTCGTCGAGGGCGACGTTGGGGCCGAACAGTTCGACATAGTCGCCGGCCTGGATGTCCGATGCCGGGATGTCGGTGACGTCGAAGATCGTCAGGTCCATGGTGATGCGGCCGATGACCGGAACCTTGCGTCCGGCGACGAAGCCGAAGCCGCCCTGACCTATGGTCTGGCGCAGCGGCACGCCGGAGCCGGAGAGTGCGCGTTTGTAGCCGTCCGCGTAACCCGCAGAGACGATCGCCAGCCGGCTGTCGCGGGAGAGCTGATAAGTGCCGCCGTAGCTCACCGTCTCGCCCTTTTTGCCGTCGCGGATCTGGATGATGCGGGCTTCCGCCTTGGCCACCGGCTTCATCGGGTTCGGCACTCCGACCACCGCTTCGCCGCCATAAAGCGCGATGCCGGGGCGGGTGAGATCGAAATGATAGTCCGGCCCCAGAAAGATCCCGGCAGATGCCGAAAGACTCGTCTCGATGCCTTCGAAAGCCTCCGCGACCTTCTGGAAGGCCGAAAGCTGTTTCTGGTTGAGGGGCGAGGAGGGCGTATCGCCGCTGTGGAGATGCGAGAGCACCAGGACCGGCGAGAAGCTCGCCGGCCGCGACACGTCGTCGGCAAAGGCGATAGCATCCTCGAGCGGCAGGCCGAGCCGGTTGAAGCCGGTATCGACCTGCAGCGCGCAGGGGTGGTCGCCGTGTTCTGCCGTCACCGACATCCAGAAGGCCAGCTGTTCTTCCGAGGCCAGAACGGGCACAAGATCGTGTCCGAAGAACATCCGCTCCTGACCGGGCCAGATGCCGGAGAGTACGTAGATCCGGGCGTCGGGCGCATAGGTGCGCAGCGTCACGCCTTCCTGCACCACCGCCACGAAGAAATCCCGGGCGCCGGCCTCGTAAAGCGTGATGCCGCAATCCTCCAGCCCGAGCCCGTAGGCATCGGCCTTGACGACGGCCGCTGTCCGCGCCGTTCCCGACCGCCGCGCCATCTCGCGCCAATTGTCGCCAAGCGCACCCAGATCGACCGTCAGCCGGACGGGCGCGATATCGAAATCGTCGGGATAGGAAAGCTCGCTGTCGAAATCGGTCATGTCGGCTCGTAAGGCATGAGGATCGGGGGGATGAGAACGGTTGCAGCGATCCTACCGGTTTCGAAGGCAGGAAAAAGACCATGCCTGCAAAATCCTTCGCGCTGCACAATCTTTTGGGTCGTGGATGCCGCAGACCTGTCACAAGCGCTGGAATATGCCCGCCCCCCTCTGGCCTGCCGGCCATCTCCCCCTCAGGTGGGGAGATTACCCGCGGCACGACCTTCGCTTCCCAATAAACCTCAGGCGGGACAGCGCTCGGATCGGAGAAGCCTGACGTGAGACTGTGGGCAGGCGCCCAGCGGATCTCCCCACCTGAGGGGGAGATGGCCGGCAGGCCAGAGGGGGGCGGGCGGGCTCAAATATTGACGATGAAAACCCCAATCCCGCTGAGACGATCCGAAACTTGCCATCGGCCGAAAAATGATATCGGCGACCGCCCTGATCAATGCTCTTCGTACTGAGTGAAGCTCGGGTCGGCCAGATCGGCGAAGCGGGTGTATTCGGACTGGAAGGCGAGCTTGACGGTGCCGGTCGGTCCGTGGCGCTGCTTGGCGATGATCACGTCCGCGGTGCCCTTGACCTTGTCCATCAGCACTTCCCATTCGGGATATTTCGGGTCGGCGATGTCGCGTGGTTCCATGTTCTTCACGTAATATTCCTCGCGGAACACGAACAGCACGACGTCGGCGTCCTGTTCGATCGAGCCCGATTCGCGAAGATCGGAGAGCTGCGGGCGTTTGTCGTCGCGGCTTTCCACCTGGCGCGAGAGCTGCGACAGTGCGATGATCGGCACGTTCAACTCCTTGCCGAGCGCTTTCAGGCCGGTGGTGATCTGGGTGATTTCCTGAACGCGGTTCTCGCCGGATTTACCCGAGCCGGTCATCAGCTGGATATAGTCGACCACCAGGCAATCGAGGCCGCGCTGGCGCTTCAGGCGGCGGGCGCGGGCGGAAAGCTGGGCGATCGAGATACCGCCGGTCTGGTCGATGAACAGCGGCACCTTCTGCATCATTTGGCTGCAGGCGACGAGCTTTTCGAAATCCGCCTCGGTGATGTCGCCGCGGCGGATCTTTGACGAGGAGACTTCCGTTTGCTCGGAGATGATACGGGTGGCGAGCTGTTCGGCCGACATTTCGAGCGAATAGAAGCCGACGACGCCGCCGTTCTTGGCCTTGTACGAACCGTCCGGCTGGACTTCCGGCTCGTAGGAGGCGGCAATGTTATAGGCGATGTTGGTGGCAAGCGAGGTCTTGCCCATGCCGGGGCGTCCCGCAAGCACGATCAAGTCGGAGCGCTGAAGCCCGCCCATCTTGCTGTCGAGCGACATGATGCCGGTCGAGACACCGGAAAGATGGCCGTCTCGCTCGAAGGCCTGGCCGGCCATGTCGATCGCAAGCGCCACCGCATCGTTGAACGACTGGAAACCGCCGTCGTAACGGCCGTTTTCGGCGAGCTCGAACAGCCGGCGTTCGGTATCCTCGATCTGCGTCTGCGGCGGCATGTCGAGCGGCGCGTCGAAGGCGATGTTGACCATGTCCTCGCCGATGGTGATCAGCGCGCGGCGTAGCGCCAGGTCGTAGATCGCCCTTCCGTAGTCCTCCGCATTGATGATCGACACGGCTTCGGAGGCGAGGCGGGCGAGATATTGCGCCACCGTCAGGTCACCGACCTTGTCGTCGGCGGGCAGGAAGGTCTTGATCGTCACCGGGTTGGCGGTCTTGCCCATCCGGATGATGTCGCCGGCGACCTCGAAGATCTTGCGGTGCAGGGGCTCGTAAAGATGGACGGGCTTCAGGAAATCGGAGACGCGGTAATAGGCGTCGTTATTGACCAGGATCGCGCCGAGAAGCGCCTGTTCGGCCTCGATATTGTTCGGGGCTTCGCGGTAATGCGGCTCTGCCGGCTGGATGTTGGCGAGCTTGCGTACTGCGTCGTTCATGGTCTTCTGTCCGTTCTGTCCTGCTGCCAAGCCGTCGGTTCTAACGGGTTGCGAGGCGTCCTGAAATGATTCAGTTCGCTACACACAGTGATTCACAGGCCAACCATAAAATTGCGGAGGACGGCACGAATCCGGTTGACTGTGGCAATCGGCGAATCGCTGGTGCGACGCTTCATTCTACACGTTGAAAAGAGACAAAAAAACGCCCGGACCTTCCGGGCCGGGCGTTCTTTGAAATGCTTTGGAAAAGACGATTATTCGTCTTCGCCGGCGCCGTCGGCTTCCGGATCGAAGAAGTCTTCCGGACGCAGCGCATCTTCGTCGACGCCGTAGATGGCGTCGGCCGAGGTGAGGCTTTCGCCCTGGGACTGGCGTTCAGCTTCTTCCGTCGAGCGGGCGACGTTCAGCTGGACCGAAACTTCGACTTCCGCATGCAGGTGCAGGGAGACCTTGTGCAGGCCGATTTCCTTGATCGGCGTGTTGAGGTCGACCTGGTTGCGGCCGATGGTGAAGCCTTCGGCAGCGAGCGCTTCGACGATGTCGCGGGCAGCAACCGAGCCGTAGAGCTGGCCGGTTTCGCCGGCGGCGCGCACGACGACGAAGGACTTGCCGTCGAGAACTTCGGCGACCTTCAGGGCTTCGCCCTTGCGCTCGAGGTTGCGGGCTTCGAGCGTGGCGCGCTCGGATTCGAAGCGCTTCTTGTTGGCTTCGTTGGAGCGGAGAGCCTTGCCGAGCGGCAGGAGGTAGTTACGGGCAAAGCCGTCGCGAACCTTGACGGTTTCGCCCATCTGGCCAAGCTTCGGTACGCGTTCAAGCAGGATGACTTGCATGGTTTAGGTTTCCTTTCGATCAGTCGGTTCTTGTTTTTCAGTTCTTGTTTTCGGTGGTCTTGTTGTCGGGGCTCGCGCCGGTCTTGAGCGGAGTGAGCGCGATCGTCCGTCTCGTATCGGAAAGCCCCAGGATGAGGATCGCGATCGCCGGCAGGACGAGCATGGAAGAGAGGTAACAGAGGACGAGGACCGGGATGCGCCAGTCCTTGCCGAGGCTGCGGAAATGCAGGGAAGCGAAACCGGCCATCAGGAAGCCGGCGCCGAACGTGCCACAGATCGTCGCGCCGATCATCGCCGGGACGCCGCCGAGGAAGCAAAGCACGATGCCGCCGAGGAAGATGAAGATCGCATGCCGGTTCATCCGGAGCGCCGACGGCATGTCCTCGCGCGGACGCAAGGCACGGCCTGAGCGCGACACGATACGCACGGCGATGTAGAAGGCGGCAAACAGCAGCGTCACCCAAACGCCGCCCTGGACGAGCGGCAACATCAGCACCAGCAGCGACTTGGTCTGCGCCATGCCCGCCGGTTCCGGCGTAAAGGCCGGCTCCTGGGCCTTGAGGGCCGCAGTCATCGCATCGACCATCTGGTCGGTAAGTTCCGGGCCATAGCCGATCGCGACCCCAAGCGCGATGACGGCGATCGTCACCAGGCCGCAGAGATGCAGAAGGATATCCGAGATCGGGTACCAGGCCATCAGGTTGTCCGGGCCGCCGAGTTCGGAGGCGGGACGCGCGAGATTGGCGAGATGCGAAAGCCAGCCCGCCGGGATCAGCGTGAACACCGCCATGGCGACCGCAAACATAGGCGAGACGAGGATGGCGCCGAGAATGCCGGCGGTCGCGATGCCGATGACGGCGGCGCGATTGCCCCAGCCGAGGCCGGCGATGAAGATCGGAAGCGAGGAGGCGGCGTAAAGCAAGGACGCAAACGACAGTTGCGCATTCGCACCCAGCACGAGCAGGGTGGCGGCAATGCCGGCAAGAATGCCGGTGGGCAGCACTGTCTGTATCTTGTTCGTCACGGTCTCGCTGTCCTGCTTTTTGAAGCAGTTAGGGGATCACACCTGAATCACTGTCTCAGGTACTTCATCCCCAACATGGGATTTGGAAAGTTCCGATCCGCGCCCATCGCGGAAGGGATAGACCCGCTGACTCTTAATCAGCGGGTCCGGTATTCGTAATTACGCTACGACGTAGGGCAGCAGGCCGAGGAAGCGGGCGCGCTTGATCGCCTGGGCGAGTTCGCGCTGCTTCTTCTGGGAAACGGCCGTGATGCGCGACGGAACGATCTTGCCACGCTCGGAAATGTAGCGCTGCAGGAGGCGTACGTCCTTGTAGTCGATCTTCGGCGCATTGGCACCCGAGAACGGGCAGGTCTTGCGGCGGCGATGGAACGGACGGCGTGCCTGGGAGGAGGATGATGATACGTCAGCCATGGTCTTTTCTCCTTAGCCTCTATTACGCACGGTCTTCGCGGGGACGGCGCTCGAAGCCGCCTTCACGCGGACCACGGTCCGGACGGTCGCCGAAGCCGCCTTCGCGGCGCGGAGGACGGTCGCCGAATTCGCGGCGCGGGCCACGGTCGTCGCCATCGCGGCGCGGGCGGTCGTCACGGTCGCGCTTCTGCATCATCGCCGACGGACCTTCTTCATGCTTCTCGACGGCGATCGTCATGTAGCGAAGAACGTCTTCGTTGATGCGCATCTGGCGTTCCATCTCGTGCACGGCCGGAGCCGGTGCGTCGATGTCCATCAGGGCGTAATGAGCCTTGCGGTTCTTGTTGATGCGGTAGGTGAGGGACTTGAGGCCCCAGTTTTCAATGCGCCCGACTTTGCCGCCGTTAGCTTCGATGACGCCCTTGTACTGTTCGACGAGGGCATCAACCTGCTGAGCGGACATATCCTGCCGGGCAAGGAATACGTGTTCATAAAGAGCCATGTAAGCTTTGCCTTTTCTTGCGGTTGTCTACCCGGACCTCGGCGGCTAAGCCTCAACGACTGCTCCTGAACGGGAAAACCCCAGGCAAGAAAAGTGTTGTTATCGAGACGGTCGAGAGCGGAGACACGGGAGGCTTGGACCCTATGGTCCCCGCGGCTTGCCTTGCGGCGAACCTGCCCTCCGTTCAGCCACCAGCCAGAAGACCGGGTGTTGCGAACAGCGCGCTTATACGGATTTTTGGCGAGATGGCAAGGCCGTTCCTCGAACTTCCGCCCGTCATCCGCCTTGTACGCTTGCTGATCGATGTAGCGCCGCTCTCGCCCGGCGGCTTCGTTCGAAAATCACGCGTGCTCAGCCGGGCATGGTTGCAAGCGTCAGCACGAAGAACTCGCGGTAGCAGAAGCCGGGATCGTCAAGCAGCCTCTCGGGATTGGCGGCAACGCCCTGCCAGGTGGCGAGATCCTCGGACGGAAGCGGGTATTGCGGCGCGACCGTTGCGAAATAGGAGAGCAGGCTGCGGACATAGGCCTTGGTGTCCGCACCGCAATCGGCCCAGCGCTCCACCAGGAAACCGCGCGCGGTGATGTCCGTCAGCCCGGTTGCGCGAAGGCGCGAGGCGATGCCGGTTCCCGAGCCGGTGCCGAGCACGCCTTTGGTGGCGAAGGTCGCCAGCCGGATATTCATGAAGCGTGAAAAGGCACCGCTATCCATCGGCTGGACCTGAAGGATATGCGAGTCGAATTCCTTGATCGCCAGCAGGCCGCCGGGTTTGAGGACGCGCCGCGCTTCGGCGACGGCGGCCTCGAATTCAGCCGGCGTCAGGTATTGCGCGACATTGGCGATCCAGACGCAGTCGAACGCCGCGTCCGGAAAGGGAAGATTGAGGAGGCTGCCGACCCTGGTGACGATACCGGAGGGCAGGCGGCCTTCCCGGGCAAGCGTTTCCACCCTGGCGATGTTTTCGGGTGCCAGGTCAAGGGCGGTGATCGCCCCCTCCGTTCCGACGAACTCGGCAAGCAGCGGAAGGAAGTCGCCCCCGCCGCAGCCGGCGTCGAGCACCGACCATCCGGCTTTTATTCCGACGCTGGAGAGCGCGTGCTCGTATTCCGCCCGCGACGAACGGTAATGAAGATCGAGCCAGGAAGCGTCGCTCGCCTCGTGGCCCGTCGATGTTGTCCTGGCTCGTGACATGGCTTTGCTCCCCCCGAATGCATGCCCTATCTTACAGCGGCATCGGATATTGACGATGGACCTTGGCGATGTCAGCGAACACCTCGTCAGACAGTGTCACGTCGGCCGCCGCCATGTCATGCTTCAGCTGGGCCACGGACGTTGCGCCGACGATGATCGACGTCATGAAGGGACGCGACAGGCAGAAGGCGAGCGCCATCTGGGCGAGGTCGAGGCCGTGTTTGGCCGCGACCTCGATATAGGCCTTCACGGCCGGCTCCTGATAGGGCGTCAGGCGGCCGCCGAGGTCCTTGTTGATCGTGGCGCGCGAGCTTTCCGGCCTTGCGCCGTTCTGATACTTGCCGGTGAGGATGCCGGCAGCGAGCGGCGAATAGGCCATCAGCCCGACACCCTCGTGGTGCGCGACCTCGGCGAGGTCGAGATCGAAGTGCCGGTAGAGGAGATTGTATTCGTTCTGCAGCGAGGCGATGCGCGGCAGGGCCTTTTTCTCCGACAGCCGCAGGTACTTCATCGCGCCCCAGGCGCTTTCGTTGGAGAGGCCGACGGCGCGCAGCTTGCCTTCCTTCACCAGTTCGCCGAGCGTCTCGAGGATCTCGGCGATTTCGGCCGCCGCCTTGTCGCGGTCCTGCTGCGTGACGTCGAAGGTCCAGGAGTTGCGGAAATGGAAAGTGCCGCGGTTCGGCCAGTGGATCTGGTAGAGGTCGAGATAATCGGTCTGCAGCCGGGTCAGGCTGGCATCGACCGCCTCGCGGATCGTGGCGGATTCGATGTCGCGTCCGTCGCGGATATGCGGACGGCCGCTGCCGGCGATCTTCGTGGCGAGGACGAGGTCCTTGCGCTTGCCGCTCTTTTTCAGCCAGGTGCCGATATATTCCTCGGTGCGGCCATAGGTGGCGGCGCTGACCGGCGTGGTCGGATAGAGTTCGGCAGTATCGAAGAAGTTGACGCCGTTCTCGAAAGCGTGGTCCATCTGCTCATGGGCTTCGGCTTCCGAATTCTGGGTGCCCCAGGTCATGGTGCCAAGGCAGATTTCCGACACGGACAAGTCCGTGCGGCCGAGTTTTTTATACTTCATGGAAATGAGATCCCGTTCTCAAAAAGTCGGCGGCACTCTAAGCCGGATTTGATGAAGCGCAAGGGGACAACAGGTTGTTAAAGGGCTCGAAAACCGCGCTGCCCTTGACTCTCCGGGCCGGAATGTGAATGGAGAGGCAAAACATAAGGGAAGGAAATCATCCCCATGAGCACGATCGCATTCACGTTCCCCGGCCAGGGCAGCCAGGCTGTCGGCATGGGCAAGGATCTGGCGGAGGCTTTTCCCGAAGCCCGCGCCGTCTTCGATGAAGTCGACGAGGCGCTCGGCCAGAAGCTTTCCGACATCATGTGGAACGGTCCGGAAGAAACGTTGACGCTGACCGCCAATGCGCAGCCGGCGCTGATGGCGGTCTCTGTCGCAGCGATCCGGGTGATGGAAGCGCGCGGCCTGAAGCTCGCCGACAAGGTTGCCTTCGTTGCCGGCCATTCGCTAGGAGAATACTCGGCGCTGTGCGCTGCCGGCACCTTCTCGCTAGCTGATACGGCGCGGTTGCTCCGCATTCGCGGCGACGCCATGCAGTCGGCGGTTCCCGTCGGGCAGGGCGCCATGGCGGCGATCATCGGCCTTGAACACGGCGACGTCGACGCGATCTGCGCTGCGGCCCGCGATGCCGGCGTCTGCCAGATTGCCAACGACAATGGTGGCGGCCAGCTCGTCATCTCCGGCTCCAAGGCGGCCGTCGAGAAGGCGGCCGGGCTTGCGACCGAAAAGGGCGCCAAGCGCGCCATCATGCTGCCCGTCTCCGCACCTTTCCACAGCGACCTGATGGCGCCGGCCGCCGACGCCATGCGTCACGCGCTCGACAAGGTGGAGAAGCATAATCCAGTCGTGCCGGTAATCGCCAACGTGCGTGCCGTGCCGGTCTACGATGCCGACGAGGTCGCCACGCTGCTGGTCACCCAGGTGACGGGCCAGGTCCGCTGGCGCGAGACGGTGGAATGGTTCGGCGCCAACGGCGTGACCACTCTTTATGAGATCGGCTCGGGAAAAGTGCTGACCGGCCTTGCCCGCCGCATCGACAAGAATATCTCCGGCATTGCCGTCAACACGCCGGCCGATATCGAAGCCGCGCTCACAGCCATCATGGGCTGAAACCAGAGACACGCGAAGGAACACGATCATGTTTGATTTGACCGGCCGCAAGGCATTGGTGACGGGCGCAACCGGCGGGCTCGGCGAGGAGATCGCCCGGATGCTGCATAGCCGAGGCGCCACCGTCGGCCTGCATGGCACCCGCGTCGAAAAGCTCGAAGCTCTGGCTTCCGAACTCGGCGAGCGCGTCAAGATCTTCCCGGCAAATCTCACCGACCGCGCCGAAGTGAAGGCGCTCGGCGAAAAGGCCGAGGCCGAACTCGAAGGCGTCGACATCCTCGTCAACAATGCCGGCATCACCAAGGACGGCCTGTTCGTGCGCATGAGCGACGACGACTGGGACAAGGTCCTGGAAGTCAACCTGACGGCGGTCTTCCGCCTGACCCGCGAACTCACCCATCCGATGATGCGCCGCCGTTATGGCCGCATCATCAACATCACCTCCGTGGTCGGCGTCACCGGCAATCCGGGCCAGACCAATTACTGCGCCTCCAAGGCCGGCATGATCGGCTTCTCAAAGTCGCTCGCCCAGGAAATCGCCACCCGCAACGTCACGGTCAACTGCGTGGCGCCGGGCTTCATCGACAGCGCGATGACCGGAAAGCTCAACGACAAGCAGAAAGAGGCGATCCTCGGCGCCATTCCGATGAAGCGCATGGGCGCCGGTTCGGACATCGCGTCTGCGGTTCTTTATCTCGCCTCCAGCGAGGCGGGTTACGTCACCGGCCAGACCCTGCATGTCAACGGCGGCATGGCGATGATCTGATTGAGTGCCGCCTTCAAGAAAACACGTTGCAAACGGTTGTTGGCGGCTGTGCAATGGAACAAATTCTGGCTTTGCTGAACACGGAAACCATGTTAAGCGGGCCATGACTGTGAATGGTCACCCTGATATGCAGGCCGTCATATTGCGTGAGCGCGATAGGATTGGAACCTGAAAAGGGGAGAACGGGTTTGCCCGCATCGGCGCTGAACAAGCGGCGGTCGCAGGTTTTTAACAGGGTGCGGATGCCAATCGGGCATTCGATAAAGACAAAGGTCGAGGAAACCGACATGAGCGATATCGCAGAACGCGTGAAGAAAATTGTTATTGACCACCTCGGCGTCGACGCCGACAAAGTCGTCGAAGGCGCAAGCTTCATCGACGATCTTGGTGCGGACTCGCTCGACACCGTCGAACTGGTCATGGCTTTCGAGGAAGAATTCGGCGTTGAAATCCCCGACGATGCCGCCGATTCCATCCTGACCGTCGGCGACGCTGTGAAGTTCATCGAGAAGGCTCAGGCCTGATCGACCCGACATAGAGGGGATGGCGCCGCAAGGCAGATCCCGCAAACGGCCCGCTTGTTCGGGCCGTTTCAGCAATTGGGGCTTGGGCCCTGAAAAATCGAGAAAAATTATAGGGTAGGGCACTGGCGATGAGACGGGTCGTTATCACCGGTACCGGCATGGTATCTCCTCTCGGATGCGGAACGGAAGTCAGCTGGTCGCGGCTGCTTGCCGGCGGCAATGCCGCCCGCGTCGTCACTGAATTCGAGGTCGAAGACCTTCCCGCAAAAATCGCCTGCCGCATTCCTGTCGGCGACGGCTCCGATGGCACGTTCAACGTCGACCAGTGGATGGAGCCGAAGGAACAGCGCAAGGTCGATCCCTTCATCATCTATGGCGTGGCCGCCGCCGAAATGGCGCTTGAAGATGCCGGCTGGCATCCGAAGACCGACGAGGACCAGATCGCCACCGGCGTGCTGATCGGCTCGGGTATCGGCGGCCTCGAAGGCATTGTCGAGGCAGGCTATACGTTGCGCGACAAAGGTCCGCGCCGCATCTCGCCCTTCTTCATTCCCGGCCGGCTGATCAATCTGGTCTCCGGCCAGGTGTCGATCCGCCACAAGCTGCGCGGTCCGAACCACGCCGTCGTCACTGCCTGTTCCACCGGCGCGCACGCCATCGGCGATGCGGCCCGGATGATCGCCTTCGGCGATGCCGAGGTGATGGTCGCCGGCGGTGCGGAATCGCCTATCTGCCGCATTTCGCTGGCCGGTTTTGCCGCCTGCAAGGCGCTTTCGACCCAACACAACGACGATCCGCAGAAGGCTTCGCGCCCCTATGACCGCGACCGCGATGGTTTCGTCATGGGCGAGGGTGCCGGCATCGTGGTTCTGGAAGAGCTGGAACATGCCAAGGCCCGCGGCGCCAAGATCTACGCGGAAGTGGTCGGCTACGGAATGTCCGGGGACGCCTTCCACATCACCGCGCCGTCGGAAGACGGCGACGGCGCGTTCCGCTGCATGACTGCGGCGCTGAAGCGTGCGGGTATTTCGGCGTCGGACGTTGACTACATCAACGCCCATGGCACCTCGACCATGGCCGACACGATCGAGCTTGGCGCGGTCGAGCGTCTGGTCGGCAATGCGGCCTCGAAGATCTCGATGTCGTCGACCAAGTCGGCGATCGGCCATCTTCTCGGTGCTGCCGGTGCGGTCGAGGCGATCTTCTCGGCGCTCGCCATCCGCGACAATATCGCGCCGCCGACGCTCAACCTCGACAATCCCGATGTCGAGACGGCGATCGACCTGGTGCCGCACAAGGCGCGCAAGCGCGAGATCAATGTGGCGCTGTCGAACTCCTTCGGTTTCGGCGGCACCAACGCATCTCTCGTGCTGCGCCGCTACGAGGCCTGATCTTTCGGGCCTGATCTCTGGCGCCTCGATCTTTGGGCCGAACTTTTCGGGCATGGATCGTTTCGGCCCTTGAAACATATGCCGGCTGGACTCGCGAGCCGGCTCGTATCATCTTCTGGACCTGTTTTTCGCCGCATTGGTTGGCCAAACAGCGGGTTGCAAGTCTTTGAGTCTGTAGGGGGCGTTAACCCCGGGGGGCGCGGTTGAACGATACGAATCATGTCAGTGAACTGCCGCCCGGCAATGGCAGGGGGCCGATTATTCCGAAATCGCCGAACGAGGCCCTGAAGCCCGAACGTGTTCCGGAACCGCCCCGCCGTTCCAAGAAGGCGCGCAGCCAGGTCGTCATCTTCCTGAATTTCGTGATGACCATGGTCGTCGCTCTCTGCGTGATCGGGATTGCCGGCCTCTACTACATGATCTCGGCCTTCCAGCAGCCAGGCCCGCTCGAAGCCAACACCCATTTCATGGTCCGCCCCGGCAACGGGCTTGCGGAAATCGCCACTAATCTCGAGCGCAACGGCATCATCTCCGACGCACGCATCTTCCGCTATGTGACGGCGACCTACCTGCGCAAGGGCGAAACGCTGAAGGCTGGCGAATACGAGATCAAGGCGCGCGCCTCCATGAAGGACATCATGGGTGTGCTGGAATCCGGCAAGTCGATCCTCTATTCGGTCGTCTTCCCGGAAGGCCTGACCGTGCGCCAGATGATGCTGCGGCTCGCCGAAGATACGGTGCTCGAAGGTGACCTACCGTCCGAACTGCCGGCCGAGGGAAGCCTGAGGCCCGATACCTACAAGTTCTCGCGCGGCAGCAAGCGTACCGACATCATTCAGCAGATGCGGGTTGCCCAGCAGAAGATGGTCGAGCAGATCTGGGAGCGCCGCGATCCGGACCTGCCGATCAAGACCAAGGAAGAATTCGTCGTGCTCGCTTCCATCGTCGAGAAGGAGACCGGCAAGGAAGACGAACGCGCCCATGTGGCATCCGTCTTCATCAACCGGCTGCAGCGCGGCATGCGCCTGCAATCGGACCCGACGATCGTCTACGGCATCTTCGGCGGCGAGGGAAAACCCTCCGACCGGCCGATCTTCAAGTCGGACCTCGCCAGGCAGACGCCCTACAACACCTACCAGATCAAGGGCCTGCCGCCGACGCCGATCGCCAATCCCGGCCGCGCGGCGCTGCAGGCCGTGGCCAATCCCTGGCGGACCAAGGACCTCTATTTCGTGGCCGACGGCACCGGCGGACATGTGTTCGCCGCGACGCTCGAGGAACACAATGCCAACGTTCGCCGTTGGCGTAGAATGGAATCCGAGCGCGCCGCCAACCCGGAAGTGGTGGACGGCCAGCCGGATGGCGACGAAGCGGAAAAGCCGCCGAAGAGCAACTGACCGCTTCCTTTAAAGCTTGATCTGGAGACACCGATGACCTTGCAGTCCATGACCGGTTTTGCCCGCAGCGAAGGCACGAGCGGGCGCAACCGTTACGCATGGGAACTGCGCTCGGTGAACGGCAAGGGCCTTGATATAAGGCTGCGTCTGCCGCCCGGCCTCGAACGCCTGGAGCCGGACGTCCGCCGGCTGATCACGGAGAAGTTTTCGCGCGGCAATCTGCAGGCGACCCTCACCCTCACCGTTGCCGAAACCAAGGTGGAGGCGGTGCTGAACCGCGATGCGCTGGCGGCCGTGCTGGCGCTGCGTGCCGAACTCGGCGATCTCGTCGATCCGTCGCCGCTCAGGCTCGATACGCTGATGGGCATTCGCGGCCTGGTCGACATCCGCGAGGCGGAAGAGGACGAGGAGACGGTCGCGGCCCGCGATGCTGCGATCCTGGCAAGCCTCGACGAGGCGATCGGTCATCTGCAGCGGATGCGCGAAGGCGAGGGCACGGCGCTTGCAGCCGTGCTGAAGAGCCAGGTCGCCCGCATCGCCGAGCTCGCCCAGGTCGTCGAGGCAGATCCTTCCCGCACGCCGGAGGAGATCGCCCGCAAGCTCTCCTTTCAGCTCGCAGCGCTTCTCCAGGAGGCGCCGACGCTCGACCGTGATCGGCTGCATGCGGAGGCGGCGCTGCTTGCCACCAAGGCCGATCTGCGCGAAGAGATCGACCGGCTGAAGGCCCATGTGGCGGCTGCCAACGAACTTATAGACAAGGGCGGCCCGGTCGGCCGGCGGCTTGATTTCCTTGCACAGGAATTTAACCGGGAATCGAATACTATCTGTTCGAAGTCCAATTCGGCCGCGGTCACCTCCGCCGGCATAGAGTTGAAAGTCGTCATCGACCAGTTCCGCGAACAGGTCCAGAATCTGGAGTAAGACATGAGCCCGGCCCCATCGTCCCAGGGCAAGCCGTCCTCGCCCGTGAAGATCGCCCGACGCGGGCTGATGCTGGTTCTTTCCTCGCCGTCGGGCGCCGGCAAGTCGACGATCGCCCGCAATCTTCTGGACGCGGATCGCAGCCTCGAAATCTCGATCAGCGTCACAACGCGGGCCAAGCGGCCGAGCGAGATCGCCGACAAGCACTATCATTTCATCACCGTGCAGCAATTCGAGAAGATGCGCGACGCCGGGGACCTGCTCGAATGGGCCGAGGTGCACGGCAATTTCTACGGCACCCCGCGCGAGCCGGTGGAACTGGCGATGAGCGAAGGCCGCGACATGCTGTTCGACATCGACTGGCAGGGCGCCCGCCAGCTGCAGGAAAAGATGGCGGCCGACGTCGTCTCCATCTTCGTGCTGCCGCCGACCATGACCGAACTGCAGTCGCGCCTGCACCGCCGCGCCGAGGACTCCGAAGAGGTGATCCGCACGCGGCTCCTGAATTCCCGCGCCGAGATCGAGCATTGGCGGGAATACGACTACGTCATCGTCAACGACGATCTCGACGAGGCTTTCGGGCATGTCAGCTGCATCGTCAACGCCGAACGCATCCGCCGCGACCGCCGCCATGGCCTGTTCGATTTCGTCAGCGAACTGCTGACGGAAGAGCCGAAGCTTTAAGTTATTCGAGGGTCACGTTGCGGAGGAGCTCTTAGTAGGACGGCTTCCAGCAAAGCGTGGACAATGTAACAAAGCAGACGGCCAGGAAGGCGATCACCGTGTTCGCCGCATGGGAGTATTCCCATTGCTGTCTCAGCGCTTGCCAATTTGCAGGAGCAACGGTCCAATTCTGTGTCGCCTGATTGGCCGGAAACGTCCAATGATAAAAGATGATGATCATCGCGGAAAAACAAGCGACGGCGGCCACGGAAAATCCGAGGGACCGCGCCTGCGAGCGGACAAGAAATGCGAGCGCGATGTTCAGGATCAACGCAAGTGCCCATAACGCCCCGAGAGCGGCCCACCCTCGGTAGATCCCCTGCACGGTGAAATACTCGGCCTGCGGCAAGTCAATCTTGTTGGGCAGAGCGGCAAGATGCGCTCCCGCCGGAATCAGCGTGAGCGCGGAAACGATGATCACCAGAAACTGGACAGTTTTAATCGCCATGCAAGGCGTCCTCGGCTCTTAAATTCGAACGAGACGGAACACCAAAGGTTCCCGGCAGGCTGACACGCGGCTACCCATTCTGGAGCCAAAGTCGAGAAAGATGCCATGAGGACAGGCCCGCCATCCGCCGGGCGCGCTTCCAGGACGGCCGTTCGTGGAAGTAGTGGCAAAAAAAGAGCCTTGTCGAATTCAGTCGTCGGGTGTACCTGGAAAATATCGCGAAAAGCGACTGCTTCCCTTGATCCGCTCAGTGGCGGAGTAAACAGGTGGACGAATTGTCGTCCAGGTGGTCAAGCACACGCCATCCATGCCCTTTCGAGCGTGGACCGGCCAGCGTTCCCCAGAAAAGAACGCCTGACGTCCGTCAGGCCTAATCGCGAGCGATGGCGCCTGGCGGCGCTTGCATGCTCGCGTCCACCGGAGCGTGCCATGAACAGATCCCTTATCGTTATTTTTACCGCCATCGTCCTTGATGCCGTCGGCATCGGCCTCATCTTTCCGATCCTGCCCTCGCTGCTGCAGGACGTCACCCACACTGAAAACGTGGCTCCCTATATCGGCATCATGACTGCCCTCTACGCGGTGATGCAGTTCATCTTCGCACCGGTGCTCGGGTCGCTGAGCGACCGGCTTGGGCGACGCCCGGTGCTTCTGATTTCGCTTGCCGGCGCGGCCATCAATTATCTGTTCCTCGCCTTTGCGCCCAGCCTCTGGATGTTGCTGCTCGGTCGCGCCATTGCCGGGCTGACCAGTGCCAACACCTCGGTGGCGGCAGCTTACATCACCGACATTTCTCCCGAGGATAAGCGCGCCCGCCGCTTCGGCCTGTTCAACGCCATGTTCGGCATCGGTTTCATCGTCGGCCCCATTCTTGGCGGCGCCCTCGGTGATTATTGGCTGCGGCTGCCCTTCATGGCGGCGGCCATGCTCAACGGCTGCAATCTTCTGCTGGCGTTCTTCATCCTGCCGGAATCGCGCACACCCAAACGGGAGAAAATCGACCTCGGAGCACTTAACCCGCTGTCGCCGCTGCGTTGGGTGTTCTCGGTGAAGAGCCTGCTGCCGCTCATCTTCGTCTTTTTCGTCTTCAGCGCCACCGGCGAGGCCTATGGCACCTCCTGGGCCCTCTGGGGGAACGACGCTTTCCGGTGGAACGGCCTTTGGATCGGTCTTTCGCTCGGCACATTCGGCGTCTGCCAGACGCTCGCCCAGGCGTTCCTTCCGGGACCCGCCGTGAAGCTGCTCGGCGAGCGAACTGCCATTCTGACGGGCATTGCCTGCGCCTGCATTGCGCTGACCGTCATGGCCTTCGCGACCGAGAGCTGGATGATCTTCGCGATCATGCCGGTTTTCGCCCTCGGCGGCATCGGCGTGCCGGCACTACAGTCTCTGGCGACCCGGCAGGTCGACGAGAGCCAGCAAGGCCAGTTCCAGGGCGTGCTGGCCTCGGCCGTGAGCCTGGCCTCGATCGTGGGACCGTTGGCTTTTTCCAGCTTCTATTTCGTCGTGCGGGAGCAATGGCCAGGTGCGATCTGGCTATCGGTGGTCGCTGTCTACGCCGCCAGCGTCCCGCTGGTTCTCGGTTTACGTCTCAAGAAACCGGCAACGGCCCTGGTGGCGTAGAGGACTGCTCAAAGACAGTTCGCCAGCCTAGCGAATTCTTCGACCCCGCTCGCATCAGGGCCATTCGCCGATTTCTTGGCTAGCTGACTGATGGGTTTGCCGGTCAGGCGGCACGCTCTAGTACAGCCCGGATCTGGGCTTCGGTGGAGGCGATCGCAGCCTTGGCAGCGTCCGGGCTGACGAGTGTCCCTTCCACGCGGACCACTTCGATATCCGTCAGTCCTATAAAACCGAGAAGATGCACGAGATAGGTGGTCTGGAAGTCCAACGGGGCGTTCCTGCCTTCCGAAAAGACGCCGCCAGTTGCGGTCACGAGATAGACTTTCTTGGCGGGCAACAATCCCATCACACCGGTTGCGTCGTAGCGAAAGGTGACGCCAGGCCAAGTGATATAGTCAAACCAAGCCTTGAGCTGCGTCGGCGGGCCGAAGTTGATCATGCCCGAGCCAACGACAATTACGTCGGCAGCCTGGACCTCATCAACGAGACTTTGAGCGAGATCGACGGCTTCGATCTGTTCGGGTGTACGTGTCTCGGGCGGCGCAACGCGGCCGTCGATATAGGCTGCGGTGATATGCGGGAGCGGTGCCGCCCCAAGATCACGTTCGACAATTGTGCCGGCAGAACGGGCGCTGAGGCTTTCAGCGATGTCACGGGAAAATCGGGTGGAAAGGCTCTGAGGACCGCGTGGGCTGGAGGTAACGAGGAGGATGTTGGTCATTGGTGGCTCCTGGGGGAATGAGTAGTATCAAATTGTGACCAACCCTATTAAGATAACTATTTGACCGTTCGCAAGAAGGCACATTCATGACACTCGGTGACATAGAGTTTCCTACCCCAAGCGAAGACGCCGACTGCCGTCCCGTTCGGGAAATCCTCGATCGCATCGCCGATAAATGGAGTCTTTACATCTTCGTGGCCCTGAAGGATGGGCCGGTCCGCTTCAATGCATTGCGACGGCAGATCGACGGGATCTCGCAGCGGATGCTCACGATTACGCTTCGGCAATTGGAATGCGACGGTTTGATCAGTCGCACCCACTTTCCGACGATCCCACCGCGCGTGGATTACGAACTGACTGCAGTCGGCAGGTCGCTTCTCGCCCCAGTCATGGCCTTGATGACCTGGGCAGATTCAAATCGGGATGTGATCGAGCAGGCGCGCCGGCAATATGACCAAACTAGATGAACCTGAGCGGAGCTGGCGCTTGTCGCTTATCTATCCCTAAAAGACTGCGAATCCGCCACAATGCTGAGGGGCAAAGCCGCTCGTCTACGCCAAGATCGCCAACTGCAGATTCGGGCCGAAAGCGGTCTTGGCCGGAGCTCAGAGACAGTTTGCCAACCGAACGAACTCTTCGACCGACAGCGTTTCCGCCCGCCTCGCCGGATCGATCCCGGCTTTGACAAGCAAGGCCTCGCCGCCGAGCGATTTGACGCTCTGGCGCAGCATCTTCCGGCGCTGGCCGAAGGCGGCGTGGGTGACGCGCTCCAGCTTGGCGACGTCGCAGGGCAAGGGGTTGGCACGCGGCGTCAGATGGACGACCGTGGAGGTGACCTTCGGCGGCGGCGAGAACGCCTGCGGCGGCACGTCGAAGACCATGTGGGCGTCGGTGCGCCAGCCGGCGAGCACGCCGAGGCGGCCGTAGTGGTCGTCATCCTCGTCGGCGACGATCCGCTGGCCGACTTCCTTCTGGAACATCAGCGTCAGGCTTTCCCAGAAGGGCGGCCATCGGTCGGGCGAAGGCAGCAGCCAGTTGATCAGGAGCTGGGTGCCGACATTGTAGGGCAGGTTGGCGATGATCTTTATCGGGCCTTCTGGTGCGAGCGCCGCAAAATCGGTCTTCAGCGCATCGCCCTCGATCACGTCCAGCCTGCCGGGATAATGCTCGCCAATTTCCGCGAGAGCAGGGAGACAGCGGCTGTCCCGTTCGACGGCGATCACCTTTTTCGCGCCGAGCGACAGGATGGCGCGGGTCAGGCCGCCGGGGCCGGGACCGACCTCGAAGACGGTCGCATCCTGTAGCGGCCCGGCGCTGCGGGCGATCTTCTGGGTGAGGTTGAGGTCGAGAAGGAAATTCTGTCCGAGCGCCTTCCTGGCGTCGAGCCCGTGACGCTGGATCACGTCCCGCAGCGGCGGCAAGCCGTCCAGAGTGGCCATCAGCCGGCTTTCGACGTCAGAGCGAGATTGCCGGCAAGCTTGATCGCTTCGACGAGGCTCGTCTCGCGGGCGACACCCTGGCCGGCAATGCCGAACGCCGTGCCGTGATCCGGCGATGTGCGGATGAACGGCAGGCCGAGCGTGACGTTGACGGAGGTGTCGAAGCCGAGCGCCTTGGCGGGGATCAGCGCCTGGTCGTGATACATGCAGATCGCCACATCGTAGCGAGCGCGCGCCTCGTCGTGGAACATCGTATCGGCCGGCAGTGGCCCGAAGACGTGCAGGCCCTCGGCCCGCAGCTTGAAGATCGCCGGATGGATAATGTCCTGGTCCTCGCGGCCGATCGCGCCATCCTCACCCGCATGCGGGTTGAGGCCGGCAACCGCAAGCCGCGGCTTGTCGATGCCGAAACGGGTCTTGAGATCGTGATGGGCGATACGGCAGGTCTCGGCGATCAGGTCCGCATTGAGGGCCGCCGGGACTTGGCTGATCGGGATATGGATGGTGACGGGGATGGCCCTAAGCTTCGGCCCCGCCAGCATCATCACCGGCAGGATCTTCTTGCCCGTGGCGCGCTCGGCAAGGTTGGCGAGAAATTCCGTGTGGCCGGGGAAACCGAAGCCGGCCTGGTAGAGAATGGATTTGGCGATCGGATTGGTGACCGTACCGGCGGCCTTGCCTTCGAGCGAGAGCGAAACGGCGGTCTGGATTGCCTGGATCGTCCCCTTGGCGGTTGCCACATGCGGTTCGCCGGCGGCGATTTCTGCGCCGGCGGCAATTGGCAGCACGGGCAGGGCATCCTGAAAGATCGACATCGCGCTGTCGCTATCCGCCTCCCGAATCGGCACGTCGAGGCCAAGCAGCACGGCGCGGGCCCTGAGCACGGCCGGATCGCCGAGGAAGAGGAAAGGCGGCAGGTCGTATTTCTGACGCGAGGCCCAGGCGACAAGCGTGATATCGGGGCCGATGCCGGCAGGATCGCCCTGGGTCAACGCAAGCGGACGGTCGAGAGGCATTACGGCTCCGGGAATGACTTAAGTGTCGAGGTCAGCGATATTCTTAGCGATACTCGATCTGTGCCTTGCTGCGCAGGTCATCGAGATATTTCTTGTCGTTGGGGTCGGGAGCGCCCTTCTTCTCCTTGCCGAGGTCCTCGGCGCGGAACACGACTTCCGCCGCAAGATCGTCCGATACCTGGCGCTGCTTGCAGATGGCCAGAAACTCGACGCCACGTTCGGTGACGCGGGTGCCCGTCGTGCCGCCATCGGCTGTCTTCTCGATCAGCGGCTTCCAGTCGGCCGGCAGTTCGGGGGCGAGAACGCGGCCGAGGTCGCGGATCGACACGTCCAGCATGGTCGCCGCGAAATCCTTCGACTGCTCGCAGCCCGGGAATTTGGAGCGTGCGGCGTTCGCTTCCTTCTGGCGTTTGGCGAGAATGGCATTGCGCTTGGCCGGGGGCACGACGAAGATTACCTGTTGCAGGAAATATTCGGTGGTGACCGGCTTTTCCTTGTTCTCCATCATGCGCTTGACGAGTTCCTGGCTCGACATACGGCCGCGCGAGCCGCCGTAACGGGCATTGACCAGCCGCGGCCAGCTCATCTGCACGGCGATGTAACTCTTGAAATGCTCGACGCCGACGCCGGCTTTCTCGAGAATCTGGCTCATCTGCGCCACGCTCAGCTTGTTGCCGGCGGCAAACCGCTCGAAGGCCTTGTCGACATCCTCGGTGCTGACCGACATTTTCACGCGGGAGATTTCCTGGCGCTTCAGCGCCTCATCCACCAGTACCTCGCGCGCCGTCTTGGCATCGGCCTTCTGACGCTGAAGGCGCAGGAAGGCGACGCGCTTGGCGACATCGCTGCTGGTGATCGCCGTCCTGTTGACGACGGCTGAGACTTCGCTTGCGGCCTGCGCCTGCTGGACGCCGGGCTGGATGACGACCGAGGCGGCCAAAGCGGCCGCGGCCAGCATCAGCTTGCGCGTTGCGGTCATTGCGAACATGATACCAATCCCTTTTCCCGCCCCGGTGGGTACTTGAACCCGCCCAGCCTCGCCTTTCATACTCTATCCGCGACCGCTTGCACAATTCTTGCGGCGAAACGATGACGCTCCACCGAGCGGACGAACCGCCACGTCAGTTGCGGTAGTCCTGGTCGAATCCAGCGGTGGAGCCGACGCTGATATCGCCAAGTGTGCGGAAACTCAAGCGTGCGCTGACGGTCCAGTCGTTGGCAGCCGTGTCCGACGGCTTGTCCGTGTAGGCGAGCGTAAAGATCGTGCACTCGTCCGCATAGCTGATGCCAATGCCGCGCCGGATCAATTGCTTGTCCACAAGGTCCCAGGTCGCGGTGCCGGCAAGCGCCCAGTTTTCGTTGATCCGGAAGCTCATCGAATGCTTCAGCACGTCCCGCGCGTCATCCGAACCGTATTCCGGCTGAGCGTCGACCTGCGTGTAGACCAGCGTGCCGCTTACCCGCGGCGTCGTATAGCCGAGCGAGGCGTCGGTGCGCTTGATCGCAAATGTCTTTTCGTCGAAGCGGGCGTTTGCCCCGATCGTAAAGCCCCGTGGCAGATCGATGGCTGCCATCGCGACATAATCGGACCGGCGCGTTTCCAGACCGGAATTGGCACCCGCCTGAACCAGGTCCTCGGTGGCGAACGAGTTCTGGCCGGCAATCTGATAGGATTGGCCGACAACGCTGCGCACGCCGATGCCGTTCGCGAACGTACCTGTATAACGAAGGCCGACATTGGCGCGTGTACCGCCTTCGACACGGTCGAAGCCCGAAAACTTGTCACGCTCGAAAAGGCTGGTGGCGTCGAAGACGAAGCTCTGCGCATCCTCGTTCGGCAGCCCGCCTGCCATCTGCTCGTCGGGACGCGCGAAGATCTGCGCAATCGGCTCGAGGATATGGCTGCTGTTTTCGGTGGTCAGCAGGATCGGATAACGCGCCTCGAGACCTGCCGTGAGCATGTAGCGGCCGTTGGCGCCTTCAGACTCCATATCGCCGAAATAGGCACCCGGAGTGCCGGAACCGGTATGGCGGATGCCGTCGCCGCGGGCTGCGAGGATCGGCGTCAGCAGCAGGCCGTCGAGCATATTGAAGGTGCGCTTCCATTCGGCTTCCACGGTCAAGCGGCTGTAGCTGCCTTCAAGGCCGGGGAAACGGCTGGTCGTGCCGTCCGTATACCAGTCGTCTTCGCGACGGGACAGATTGGTGATGTTGGAGGTGACCGAAAGCTCGCCGCCGAAGATCGGTTCCGGTGCGTAGTAGGTGTAGTCGAGCGAGGGGTAAGCGATCGCCTGCTTCTGTTCGGCCGTATTGCTATAGGTGTCGTCCTGAATGTTGAAATAGTAGCCACGCAGGTCGAAGTAGTTTCGCTTCCCCAGCCCGGTCAGGTGGACATCGTTGGTGAATGTGCCGCTACTGACACCAGTCAGTTTGTAGGTCCGCGAGAAGTTGTTGTCGCTCTGGGTCATGACATTCCAGCCGAATGTCCAGCGCGGATTGATCCTGAACTCACCCTTGGAGGCGGCCATGAAGCGGTTGTCCGCGGCACTGTCGCTGGTATTCGGATCGAAGGCTTTCGGATCGTTCTGGTGGATGCCGGCGAAGCGGAACGTGTGCTCACCTGTCTCGAACTTGTTGCGGATCTCGCCCTGGAGCAGCAGCCCCTGATTGGAATAATAAGTTGGGCTGAGCGTCGCATCCATGCTCGGCGAGAACACGTGATAGTAGGGCACGGTCACGCCGAAGCCGAGATTGTCGCTCGCGCTGTACTGCGGGAAGAGAAGGCCCGATTTGCGCTCGACCGTTTCGTCCGGCACCTCGATAGCAAACGGCAGACGACCGATCGGCAGGCCGAACAGTTCGAATTGGGCGTTTTCCAGGCGAATCGTATGGATCTGGCCATTGCGGACGACACGCTGCGCCTTGACCTGCCAGAGCGGAGCTTTGCCGGGCGTCTGGCTGCAGGGAAGGCAGGCGGTGTAGACGGTGTTGTTGAGCACCATCAGGTCGCCCGGCTGGCGCTCGGCGCTCTCGGCGGCAAGGCGGGTATTGTCGGTGGTTTCGACGCGAAGCGCGTTGATAAAACCTTCGCCGAAGCTGTCGGTGACGTCCATCTGCTCGGCGTAGACACGGCTGCCGCCCGGCTCGATCAGTTCGATATTGCCGGTCGCCATGACGCGGCCGCTCTTCTGATCGTACTGAACGCGCTGCGCCACCATCTTGTAGCGATTGTAATAGATCTGCACGCCACCGGTTGCGGTGACCAGCTTGGCATCCTGATTATAAACGAGTTCATTGGCGCGCAGCAGCATCTTGGCGCCGTCCGCTGCCTGAGGCACCAGACCTTGCGCCTGCACAGCCGTTGCGGATACGCCGAATACGCATACAGACACACCTGTCAGCAGGGCGGCGGCGAGCCGTCTTATATGTTTGCGGTCACTTACCGCCACTAGCCATCCTCCTGATGAAGCAGAATTGTTGTCCCCAGCGCCGTCGCAACGATCACTGGAATCCAGACCGCCACGAAGGGAGGAATTGCCCCACTGCTCCCGAATGCCTTCACAAGCACTGTGACGACATAAAGCACGAAGCCAGAAACTATTCCACCCAGAATCACGGAGCGGGACTGGGCGAACCGGCTGAATTTTAATGAAACTGTTGCGGCAATGAGAGTCATTGCCACAAGCAGGATCGGTAGGGAGAGCAGCGAATGGTACTGCGTCTCCAGCGCCTTTGTGGGAATGCCGAACGATTTGCTGACCTCAATTTTTCTGGAAAGATCAAAAAACGCAACAGTATCAGGCTGCGCCAGGCTCTCTTGAATGTATTCCTGCTTCAAGTTGGTGCGAACCTGTGCTGTCTCGCGACGCACCGGAATTTCTCCCGGCCGGTTTTCCAGAACCTCTTTAAGCAGCCAGTAACCATTTTCCAATTTTGCGGTCTTGGCGTCCTGCCGCAGGGCTACGCGGCCCTCCTTGTCGAACTGGAAAACCACCACGTCGACGAGCAGTGTTCCCTTTTCCTGATAGCTCTTGGCGCCGATGATCGTATCGTCGTCGCCGCTGATCTGGCGGATCCAGGGGATGAAGGCGGATGCTCGGGACCGGTTGCTCGCCTCGCGCCAGCTTGCCTCCATGGAGGCTGATTCGCGCTGGCCCCACGCGGCGAGCGGATTGACTACCAGCAAGGTGGCCAGCCCGATCAGAAACGCTCCGATGACGAAGGGCGAGACGAACTGCCAGATCGAAATGCCGGCGGCACGCGTTACCACCAGTTCGTAGCGGCGATTCAGCGCGATCAGCACCGTCATGCCGATGAAGAGGCTCAGCGTCGGGATGATCTGCTGCAGGATGAGCGGCACGCGCATGGCGGTCATCAGCAGCCCGGCCGAAACCGTATAACCGGTAAAGCCCGACATGCGGCGGCTGGTTTCGCTGAAGTCGGCAAGGAAGATGATGGCGCCGGCGCCCAGCAGGAACCACAGCGCAGTGATAATATAGCGGCGGAAGAAATACCGCCCGAGCGTAGTGAAGATCATGCCGCACCTCCACCCGAAGTCCGCGAGGCGGGTATTCGGCGCTGCAGGCTGCTGGCCAGGCGCGACATGAAGCGCGGCGCCGAGAACTGCCGGTTGGTGGCAAGCATGAAGATCGAGATCAGCGAGAAGACGATCGGCACCGCATAGGGAAGCGGAGTGTAGAGCGAATGGCGTTCGACCATGTTGGTGGCCGAGAAACCGAGCCAGCGCACGCCGAACGCAAGGAACAGCGCAAATACCATCGGATGGACCCGGGTCTGCCGGTGCGAGCGGGTGCTGCCGGCGATGACCAGCGAGATCAGCGCGAAGCAGATCGGGAAAAGCCAGTCGGACAAGCGTCTGTGCAGTTCCGACCGATAGGCATTCGGCGACTTCTGATAGAGCGGATCGTTCGGATCCGGGTTCAGGAGAAAGGCCAGGCTGCGGTCGGACGAATATTGCGGCAGCCCGCCTTCCGCCTTCGCCATCGCCGACAGGTCGAAGGCGTAGGAGACGAACTTGATGATCGAGATGCGACCGTCGGCGGCTTTGCGATGGACCTCGCCGTCGCGCATGGTGAGCGAGGTGCCGCTTTCGTCGATCGATCCCTCACGGGCATAATAGATGAGGTCGAAATTCGGGTCGCGATAATCGACGACGAACAGGCCCTTGAGCACGCGGCCGGAATGACGCTCCGAGATCTGCACGTAGAGACCCGGCTCGATGCTGCGGAAGGTCTTCTCCTCGATGACCGAGGAGAGCAGGTCCGCATAGGCCGCAGCGACCATCTGGCGAGCTGCGACGCGCGAAGGCGGCTCGACGAAATTCGTCACCAGGAAGGAGAACATGCTGAGCGCGATCCCGAGCATCAGCACCGGCCGGTAGATGATGTTGCGCGATGCTCCGGCCGCGTCGATGACCGGCAACTCCGAATCGTTGTTCATCGCCGTCAGCGTCTGGGTGATGCCGATGACGAGCGCGAAAGGCAGCACGACGGGGATGATGGTGGGCAGGATGAAGGTGGCAAGAGTCGCGAACGAGCCCATCGACTGGCCGGTATCGGTGACCAGGTTGATGCGTCCCAGCACCTGGATGGTCCAGATGATGGTGAGCACCGGCAGGAGCGTCACCAGGAACATCTGAAAAATCCGGCGCAATATGTAGACTTCGAGAAGCTTCATTCCAGCCTGGATACCCTGCACAACGTCACCCGGGGAATGGTGACAGCTTGTTGCCCCGAGATGACGGTCGCGCCTATCTAAGCGATTGATATCAGCATTGCGACAGGGGTCGCGTCACAAATTTGTTTGCGAATTCCGTTTTCTTGCTCGCTGTGACATTTCGAAACACGCGGCCACCCCCGCATAGACCACCAGCGACGACAGCCAGCCGAGCGTCACGTCGGAAAAGTAGTGGCCCCCGAAGGAAGTCCTCAGCGCCGGCGAGATCAGCGAGATGGCGATCAGCGGCGGGCCGAGCACCGGACGCAGCGGTTTAGGCAGCAAAACGATGAGGCAGGCCAGCCACCCGGCGCCGGCCGCCTCGCCGGAAATGAAGGAACAGTTGCCGACGCAGGCGCCGCCGAAATCGCCGGCCGGCGTGAACACGTCCCTGCCGCCGAAAAAGTCGGTCTCGTAGGGGCGGGGACGGTTGGAGACCTGCTTCAGGATCAGGTTGACCAGCACGTAGGGGCCGATCAGGAAGGAAATCAGGGCAATGGAATAGTTTCGCGTCTTGCGCGGGCTGTAGGTCGTGCCATGGTGCTGCAGGTTGGCGATCAGCCGGTAGAGGATCCAGATTGCGACCAGCGCCGGCAGATAGAAGAGAATGCGCCGGATCAGGACGAACAGGGTCTCTGTACCATAGGGGAACCTGCCGCAGACGCGGCCACGTTCGATAGCCTCGCCGCAGGCGGCTTGTTCGAAGAAGGCGCGCGCCACCGCAAGATCTATCTGTGGCACCAGATAGAAGACTGCTAGCAGCACCCACCAGAGCGCCATCAGCACGATGAACCATCCCCTCGGCGTGGCAAGGAATCGCCGCATGGCGGCCAGCCATTCGGAGACGGTTTGGGAGGGCGAGGTCATGCGAACTTATCCATTGGTCGTCGGGCGGCGCGACCCTAGAGCAAGACGCGCCGGATTTGAACAGGGCCGGCGACCGATAGAAGGGCAGCGGACCGATAGAAGGGAATGCCCGCTCCCGAAATCGGGCTTTTTGACGCGTCGGAGAGCGAACCGGCCTGCGGGCTGCGACGGTAGCGACATCTCGCCCTTGCGCTCGCGGCCGAAACGGCGATGATCGCCGCTTTCTTTCGAAAGCCTCCTGGAGTCGCAATGTCCGTGAAATTCGATATCTCCTTCGCCAAGTCCGCCAAGATCGACGGCGGCCTTGCCATCCAGCTCAAGCTTGCCGGCGAAGGGCCAGCGGCGGGTGCCGCCGATGCCGATCCTGCCGGCATCGCGAGCCGAGCGGCCGAGATCGCGAAGTTTTCCGGCAAGCCGATGTCGACGCTGGATCTCATCGCGCCGCAAGGGTCGCCGGCTGATCGGCTGGTCGTATTGGGTCTCGGCAAGGCCGAGACGCTGACCGCCTACGACTGGCTGAAGGCGGGCGGCGTCGCGGCTTCCACCGTCAAGTCGATGACCAAGGTTGCAATCTTCGCCGACGTGCCGGGCATTGCCGTGGGTGCTGCCGAACTGGCCGGGTTCGCGCTCGGCATGCTGCTGCGCGCCTACAGCTTCGACACCTACAAGACCAAGAAGGGCGAAGACGACGACAAGGCGCCGAAGACCGTCAAAGTGACGATCGTCACCGCCGCGCATGCCGCCGCCAAGAAGGCCTTTGCCGATTCCGAAGCGATCGCCGGCGGCGTGCTTCTTGCCCGCGAGCTGGTCAATCTGCCGCCGAACGTGCTCGGGCCGGTCGAATTTGCCGACAGGACGAAGGAGCTCGAAAAGCTCGGCGTCGAGGTGGAAATCCTTACCGAGAAGGAGATGAAGAAGCTCGGCATGGGCGCGCTGCTCGGCGTGGCGCAGGGTTCGGTCCGCCCGCCGCGGCTCGCCGTCATGCAATGGAAGGGCGGCAAGCCGAAGGATGCGCCGGTCGCCTTCATCGGCAAGGGCGTCGTTTTCGATACCGGCGGCATTTCGATCAAGCCCGGCGCCGGCATGGAGGATATGAAGGGCGATATGGGCGGCGCCGCTGCCGTGATCGGCCTGATGCATACGCTTGGCGCCCGCAAGGCCAAGGTCAACGCGATAGGCATTCTCGGCCTCGTCGAGAACATGCCCGACGGCAACGCCCAGCGGCCGGGCGACATCGTCACCACCATGTCGGGCCAGACGATCGAGATCATCAACACCGATGCGGAAGGTCGGCTGGTGCTTGCCGACGCGCTTCACTATTGCAACGATCGCTTCAAGCCGCGTTTCATGATCAATCTCGCCACCCTGACCGGCGCGATCCTGGTGGCGCTCGGCAATCTGCAGGCGGGCCTGTTCTCCAACGACGACACGCTGGCCGGCCAGTTGACCGGCGTCGGGGAGGTCACCGGCGAGCGCCTGTGGCGCATGCCGCTCGGCAAGGAATACGACAAGCTGATCGATTCGAAATTCGCAGACATGAAGAATACCGGCGGCCGCAACGCCGGGTCGATCACCGCGGCGCAACTGCTGAAGCGCTTCGTCGGTGAAACCCCCTGGGCGCATCTCGATATCGCCGGCACCGCGATGAACTCGCCGTCGAGCGAGATCAACCAGTCCTGGGGATCCGGCTACGGCGTCCGGCTGCTGGACGAACTCGTGCGGGCGCATTACGAGAGCTAATGACTGAAGTCCTGTTCTACCACCTGACCGAATCGAAGCTCGAGGATGCGCTACCGGCGCTTCTCGAAAAGAGCGTCGAGCGCGGCTGGAAGGTGGCGGTGCAGACGAGCGGCGATGTGCGGCGGGATTTTCTCGACGCGCATCTCTGGACATTTCGCGAGGACAGTTTTCTGCCGCATGGCACCGACGCCTCGCCGATGGCCGAGGCGCAGCCGGTGCTTCTGACATCCGCTGCCGAAAACGGCAACGGCGCGACGGTCCGCTTTCTAGTGGATGGTGCCGAGCCGCCGCTGATCGCAGACTACGACCGTATCGTCTTCATGTTCGACGGCTATGATGCCGTCCAGCTCGACAATGCCCGCGCCCAGTGGAAAAAGTTGAAGGGCGAGGGGCATGCGCTGACCTATTGGCAGCAATCGGAAGAGGGGCGCTGGGTCAAGAAGGCCTGACCCGAGGTCCTCGGGCGGATGCCTTTCAGTCGAAGAGCGAAGCCAGCATCATCGATGAGTTGCTGTGGCGCAGCCTGACCACCTTGTAGCCTTCCGCCTGCAACTGCGTCAGCAGCGCCGGCAGCATGGCGGCGGTGCGGGCATGGATGTCGTGCAGCAGGATGATGCCCTTGCCGTTTGCCCTCAGCGAATTCATCGTCCGGGTCGCGACGGCGGCGGGAGAGACGCCGAAATAATCCTTGGAGTCGATCTGCACGTCCAGCACGACCATGCCGTTCGAGGCCACCCATTGGCGCAGGCGCCTGGTATCTGCAAGGTAGGGGAAGCGGAAGAAGCCAGCATCCTCGTGGGTGACGCTGATCACCGCATCGCGCCCCTTTTCGATCTCGGCAATGGCCGCATCGAAGGAAAGGTGCTGCACATCGGCATGGCGATAGGTATGGCTGCCAATCGCGTGCCCGGCATCGACGACCTTGCGGGCGATTTCCGGATGGGCCTTGGCCATCTGCCCGACCATCAGGAAAGTCGCCTTGACGTTGTATTCGTCGAGGATGGAGAGGATCTTCTCCGTCTTCTTCGGCATCGGACCATCGTCGAAAGTCAGAATGACCTCCTTGTTGGCGAGCTTGATGTCGGAAAGCGACGAGACGGTGAGGGTGCGGCCGGAAAGGCTGCCCGGATTGTTGAAACGCCCCCAGGCGACCGGCGTCAGCGCCACCGGCGAATCCGCTTCGGCCTTCCTGACCGGGCTGGTCGAGGAAATCGCCTTGGCGGGCGCAAACGAGGTGGCAAGCGAGCCGCTCTCGGTTTGGCTGCGACCGGCGCAGGAAGAAAGAAGGCACGCGGCGGCAGCGGCGACGCAAAGGACGCGGACAAACATGGGAGCGACTCGGCTAAAAAGTGACTAAGGAGTTGAAGTGAAGTCACATTCGCCGATTATGGTTAACGGCTGGTTATGATGGATCGCCGGTTGGGCTCAATTGGCGAAACGAGCGTCCGTCCCAGATACGCAGGATATCGATCCCATCCGCCTGGATGTGATGGAGAATGATGAAGGGGTGCTCGTGGTGACGAGTGCGCGTGTGTCGGAGACTGCTCCCGGACTTCCTGCTTGCGAAAAGCTGCCCCACACTTTGAAAGCGCAACCCGGAACACCCTCAGCCGCACGCCCTATTTTTGGGTGATTTTATCCCCGACGCGCGGCCGCGAGATTGCCTTGCCGACGAAGCTGTAGTTGCCGGAGCCGGTGATGCCGGAAAACAACGAGGTGAAGGGCGTCGTCATCGCATAATTCACCTGCACGGCGACGAGCTGCACGTTGCTTTCGATCAGGTCGCTGGGGATTTCGAATGGCGGCGGATCCCCGTATGCCTGCGCGTTCGTTTGATAGGCCTTCGACCAGTTGACCTTCGCCTTGCCGGCGGCGTCGAAGTCTATGATGGCCACCTGAATTGCAAGTGCGGTGCTGTCGAAGGGAATGAGAATGGAGGCGGTCCCTTGGAGAAGGGTATTCAGGTCGCTGATGCTCCAGCTCGTTTCCTGGGAAACGATGTCGCTTGCCACTTCCGCGATCTGGTTGATCTTCCGCTTCACCATCAGGCCTTCTCCGAGATCCACGGTGCCGGCAAACAGCAGGGCCATCACGGGCAGAAGCAGGGTGAACTCGATGGCGGACTGGCCTTTGCGGTCGGCGAGCAAGGCCCGCATGCCGCTTTCGCGCCGTTTCGCATGCCTTGGATCGGGATCATGCCTTCGTGCCATCGGGTGATTTCTCAAAAGGGCTCGTTTCTGAAAATCACTGCGGCAGAGAGCACATAGGTGCCATCGGCGAGCGTGTTGACGTTTGCGCCGACGGTGGCCAGCAGGCTGTTCCAGGGAAGGAAGGCCTGGATCATCACGTAATCTCCGGACGCAGCCGGAGAAAAGCTCTCGGTCACGGACAGGACGCCGCCGCTGACGGGCGACGTGAAGCTCATCGACGAAAAATCAGACATAGCCGTGGTCTTGATGAGGAGCTCGTCCTTGCAGCCAAAGGCGAACGCCATGCCATCGCAGACATTGTTCTTGAACGTGGCGAGGTCCCAGTTGTTCGAATGGGCGCTACCGACCCGGACGGAACGGGCGGCCGTATGCAGGGCCGAATCGAGCGCACTGTCGACGAAGAACATGAGCGCCATGTCGAGGATGCAAAACAGGAAGATGAGGAACGGCAAGACCAGCAGCGCAAACTCGACCGCGGCGGCTCCCTGCTCATTCCGTAAGAGGGCTTTGAAACATTGCATCCGCGCCATCTAGTTTGTCAGCCTGACTTTGGAGAGGTATTGCCTGAAGAGCGAGGACAGGCCGTCCGCGATATCCTCGGCCGAACTCGCCTGCAGGAACAGATCGCTGCTTGTTGCGCATTCTTCGAGCGCCTTTGGGATATAGGCGGTCCGGGTATTGCTGCCCTTGCCGGAGGCGATCGTGCCTCCCCAGATCGAGCTGAAGCCGCTGCTGCTCATCGTCTTGCCGAGCGTCGCGTTGTAACCCCAGTCCCAGGTCATCGGCAGGTATTCGGTGTAGAGGACGCCGATCGTGGCGTTGAGGTCCTTCACCGGCTTGCACCACTTGGAATTGATTGGGGTGACGACAGTCTGCAGTGAGCTTTTTGCTGTGGGGAAGCGGATCCCGGAATTGCCTTGCAGCACCCAGTTGCGCTCGGACTGAACGCCGTCCGTCAGAACCAACACGAGTTTCAGCGGGGCATCCTTGGTGGTCCCGTCTCCGGCGGTTCCGATCATCGGCTTGAGGGCCGTCAGGGAAAGGTCGAAATAGGTCGCGTCTTCCGAGCTCGCACTCGTCATGCCGCTGGTTTTGTCGTTCAACTTCGTCCGGGCCGCGGCGGTCGAGAAGGTGGGTGACAACACCTGGGTCGTGGTTTTGCCAAGGGTATAGAGGCCCACCCTGATGCGCTCATGGGCGGCGTCTGCCGTGTCGACGAGGTCCAGCACTTCTCGCGCGGCGTCCACCGAGACATCGGCCCGCAGCTTGATATTCATCGCGACCGAAAGGTCGTAGACATTGCTGTAGGTCTTGCTCTTGTAGGTGAAGGTCGAGCCTTCCGGCGTGTGGCACGCAAAGGCGCAGGCCGCCGAAGACGCCATCAGGCTGGACTGACCGGTGCTCGTTGCCGCCAGCAGCATCGAAGCTGATTTGTCGAGTATGATATAGACATCGAGATAGGCGCGACCCGGACCTTCGACCGACGACGACGCGCCGACGACGACTTCATTTATGCCGGCAATCCTGAGCAGCGTCGTGCTGACCGTCGCGTGGGCCGTCGCAGTGATCCTACGGTTCGATGTGTCGATATCGACGTCTTCGAGCGTGTAGCCGCCGCTTCCGAGATCGGTCTGGGCAGCGAACCATTCCTGGATACGCGTTTTGAGCGCGGCATTGTCCAGCGTTCCCACGCTTTTCACTGCGCCGAGCAAAGCGGAGTCGAGATCGGCCTGCATTTTGGAACGGGCATTATAGGCCTGCACATAATCGAGGCTGGCACCGACGGCGGTGATCAGCGGCACGAGCAGCAATGAGAACATGATGGCAATATTGCCGCGGCGATCCGCGAGCAGGCCAGAAAGAGCGAGAAGCCGCCGCGAACACGACATAAGGTCTGAAGATCATCCCTGTGAGCAATCAAACCATATTATAATGCATTCCTAATTTAAGGATTAATCGCGTTGAAGGGGCCACAGCGTTCAGGCTCTTTCGACCTAATCGGCGTGTTGGCCCGCGCGTTCATCAATACGACAGAAGGCAATATTCACGAGGGGAGCAAGGTCAGCTCGCCATCGCCTCTTCGTATTCCGACGACAGCATCAGCCATTCCTCTTCGGCGGCGGAGAGTTTGGCGGCCGCTTCGCCGCGTTCCTTGGCCTTCTGGGCTGCCTTCGCGGGAGCTTTTTCATAGAGCGCGGGATCCGCAAGCTCTTTATCAAGAACCTTGATCAATTTCTCGAGCTTGGCTGTCACGGCCTCGATTTCATTGATCTTTTTCTTGAGCGGTGCCAGCGAGGCGCGTTTTTCTGCATTCGCCTTGCGCTGGTCCGCCTTCGAGGAAAGATCTTCGGTCAGCTCAATTTTTTCTTCTTTTTTTTTACCGGAGCTGACGATCAGGTTGCGGTATTCCTCCATGTCGCCTTCGAAATTCGACACGGTGCCGTTGTTGACCAGCCACAGGCGGTCGACGGTGGCCTCGATCAGGTGGCGGTCGTGGCTGATCAGGATGACGGCGCCTTCGTAGTCGTTGAGCGCCTCGATCAGCGCCCGGCGGCTGTCGATGTCGAGATGGTTGGTCGGTTCGTCGAGGATCAGCAGGTTCGGCGCATGGAAGGCAGCAAGGCCCATCAGCAGGCGCGCCTTTTCGCCGCCGGACAGGTCTTTGGCGGCCGTTGCCATCTTTTCGGTCGCAAGCCCCATCTGCGCCACGCGAGCGCGAACCTTGGCCTCGGGGGCATCCGGCATCAGCCGGCGCACATGGGCAACGGGCGAATCCGCCGGCACGAGGTCGTCGAGCTGATGCTGGGCGAAGAAGCCGATCTTCAGGTTCGGCGCCAGCCGGATATCGCCGCTCTCCGCCTTGAGGCGGCTGGCGATGAACTTGGCGAAGGTCGACTTGCCGTTGCCGTTCGAACCGAGCAGGGCGATGCGGTCGTCATTGTCGATCCGCAGCGTGATGTTCTTGAGGATCGGCTTGCCCGGTTCATAGCCGACGGCGCCGTTCTGGATCGCCACGATCGGCGAGGCGGGCTGCTTTTCCGGCTCTGGAAAGGTGATCGGCTGCACGTGGTCCTCGATCACCGCGGCGACCGTACCCATACGCTCCAGCGCCTTGACGCGGCTCTGCGCCTGCCGGGCCTTGGTGGCCTTGGCCTTGAAGCGGTCGATGAAGCTCTGCAGGTGCTTGCGGGCGGCCTCGTTCTTGGCCTTCGCCTTGGTCTGCAATTCGTCGGCCTCGGCCTTCTGCCGCTCGAATTGGTCGTAGCCGCCGCGGTAGAAGGTCAGTTTCTTCTGGTCGAGATGCACAATGGCGTTGACCGCGTTGTTGAGGAGGTCGCGGTCATGGCTGATGATGATGACCGTGTGCGGATAACGCCGGATATAGTCCTCTAGCCATAACGTGCCCTCGAGATCGAGATAGTTGGTCGGTTCGTCGAGCAGCAGCAGGTCGGGCTCCGCAAACAGGACTGAGGCGAGTGCCACGCGCATACGCCAGCCGCCCGAAAACGACGAGGCGGGACGCGACTGGGCTTCCTGGGAGAAACCGAGACCGGCGAGAATGCTGGCGGCGCGCGCCTCTGCCGAATGCGCGTCGATGTCGACGAGCCGCATCTGGATGTCGGCGATGCGATGCGGATCGGTGGCGGTTTCCGCTTCAGCCAGAAGTGCGGCGCGCTCCTTGTCGGCGGAAAGCACGATTTCGATCAGCGAATCCTCCGTGCCCGGCGCTTCCTGCGCCACCTGGCCAAGCCGGGCGCTCTTCGGATAGGAGACCGAACCGGTCTCCGAGCCCAGTTCTCCGGTGATGACCTTGAACAGCGTCGATTTGCCGGCGCCGTTGCGGCCGACGAGCCCGGCCTTGGTGCCCGCCGGAAGCGTCACGCTGGCATTGTCGAGAAGGAGACGTCCGGCAACGCGGGCGGAAAGTTCGGTAATCGTGATCATGGCGGGGGTTTTGGCCGAAACCCTGTTTGTTGGCAAGGGCACCGATGGACCGGTATTTCGCTGTCCCGAGGGAAACAGAAGAGAATTGCACGCTCTGGTAGATCGTTGAGGCGGCGCCGCCGCCGGTCGCGATGATGCGACCGAACTTCGATCGGGAGAGCGAATGTCATGAGAGTAACGAGATTGACTTGGTCGATGCTGCTGTCGGCATCCGCGCTGATGATGCCACTCAGCGCCGGGGCGGTGGAGTTTACCTGCTGGAGGCCTGGCGGTGCCCTGTTGGCGAGCGCCGCCGGCGGCTACTGGACTGCGGAACGGATCGCCAACGCGATTCCGTTCGGGGAGACGATTGGCCGGGGCGAGGGTGGTCTCTCCGAACAACGTCGCGGCCTCAAGGATACCGAGGCGGAGCGAGCGCCGATCAATGACGCGCCCTATAAGTTCGGAGGCAAGCTGCTGTTTACGCTCGGCGGCGCGGATTACACGGCCAGCGCTCAGTTTGTCGCGGATGATCGGATCGTCATGAGTGCCGCCCATGCCGCCTGGGGCAACGGCAACCAGGCCACCAATATCCGCTTTTATCAAGGCTATGCGGGCGGTGGCGGAACTCTCTACCAAATCGACCGGGTGGCGGTGCTGTTGCGCTGGACCGAGGTGTCCGGGAACCCACCGAGCATGGCGCGGTCGCAGTTCGACTATTCGGTGATGCGCACCACCGCGGCATCCGCGGTCGGCAAATATGAACTCGGCATTGACGGCGCCCATGTCGATGACAATGTGACGATCACCGGCTACCCCGGGCGGCTTGATGGCGGCGAATACATGTATCGGGAAACGGCCCGCATCACCGTGCAGGCCGGCACCGCCTATGACGCCGGCCCACATCCCATGTATGGCGGCGGCGCAAGCGGCGGGGCGTGGTTCGTGACCGCCAACAACGTCCACAAGGCGGTCAGCGTCGTCTCCAGCGGCGCGCCGGACGGCGTCTACGGGCCGAGTTTCACCCAGGATACCGCCGATCTGATCGCCATCGTCAAGAACGGTTGCCCATGAATAGCAGCATACGGGCCGGCGGTCTCGCCGCATCGGCCTGGCGTCCGCAGAGGCATCCGCGCTGTTCAGGCGGCAGGGTCTGAATGGCGCGAGATGATCTGCAGCGATCTCTTGTTGAAAATGACGATGCGGTGCTGCCGCACGCCGATCAGCCGCTCGCTCTTCCAGGCCTGGAGCTGCGCATTGATGCGTGGCCGGCTGGCATTGATGAGCTGGCCCATGCGGCTCTGGGATATCGATTTTTCGATGAGGATGCCGTCGCTGGTCGACCGTCCGTGCGAGGCGCCGAGATTGAGCAGGAGACGCGCAAGGCGAGTCTCCAGCGGGTAAAGCGCCATCCCTTCCGCGAACATAATGGTGCGGTGGAGTTTCCGGGCGATCGTCCGCATCAGATACGAAGACACCTGCGGGATCGCCGAGAGTTCGTTGAAGGTTTTTCGGTCGATTTCGAGCAGCCGCGTCGTTCCGCAGATCGCTGCGTTCGAGGAATGCCGGTAGTTGAGAGCGAACTCGATCTCGCCGACTGCGTCCCCCGGTTGAAGGTCGGAGAAAATCACCTCATTGCCGTCCTCGGATATAAAATAAAGATAGATGCCTCCGGAGAGTATAATATAAAGTGTATCGCAAGAATCGCCGCTCAGAAACAAGGTCTGTTGATCTTTGTATACATTTATATTTGTCTTTTTTGCAAACGTGGAAATAACGGCGTCATCCGCGGCGCTAAATAATTCCATCTTTCTTATTTCGTCCGAAATCGTCGGATTCTTCATCGTTTTCATCTGCTCGTGACCACCCTGGAGTCGGAAACATGGCTGCCGTGTGTAGGGGCGATATTTAGCAAAAATGCAAATCAGGGTTGTTACCTGTGTGACATATTTTCAGATTTAAATATCCTAGGTTGTGCTTGTGCAAATGATGCTCCGCGGAAGCCGGTGCCGTGAGCACAGATGCCGTCACCGCATGGTGTGGTGGCGGCAACCCAGATGAGGAGATGTATTATGACCATTTATATGGGGCAGAAGGCGATCAAAGCCTTCAGCGCACAGGCAGCGGCGGCGGGCCAGCCCTACAGCCTCACGGTTCTCAACGAAAACGCGAAATGGCAGCAGTTTGCCCTGTTCCAGACGATCCCACAGGTTATCGGGCCGTCGGTCGACCCCCTGTCGCTGGCATGGATGGTCGGCGGCGCCGCCGCCGGTACCCCCGACCAGCCGAGCACGTCTTCCTTCAACTGGACGATCGATTATTCCGTGACGGTTGGCTACATTCAGCAGCAGGGTACGCCCGGCTCGCCGCGTTCCTTTCAGACAGCGAGCTCGGTCGGCGTCATGATCGACAACCAGAATCAGGTGCCGGTGACCTATCAGGGGCCGTTCCCCTATGGCGCTCCCGGTTTTCCGGCGGGGCCGTCCGACGCGACGAAAGGCCTCATCCTCGCCAAGGCCGACGACACCATTCCGACCGTCCTGGTGCAGGCCAGCAAGAACGTCTATCTGAATGTCGGCATCGCCATGGCCACCAAGCCGACGATCGCGGTCCAGCTCGAACCCAGCCTGTTGTACCAGTTCACCCCGAAGCCGAAATATTACATCCTCGCCGGCTCTTTCGTCCAGGGACAGGTGATCGACACCGCCACGTCTTCGGCGGCCTACGAGGTGAGCTTTGCCGGTGTCACGGATGTCTCCGTTCGGTTCACGCAGAAGAACCAGTTCGTGCCGGCATAATTCCGCCGGGCTCGCTGGTGGGACAAGAAGGTCGGCCGTCGGACGCATTGCTATCGGCCGCCGATCTTCGTTCGCAAAACAGAAAGGCCGTGGGAAACCGCGGCCTTTCTGTTTTGGAAACCCTACCCCTCGGAGGATGATCGTTTAGGCGCTCCGCCGTGAAGCGCGACGATCAGGCGCGGATTGGCCTTGGCCGCTTCAAGCGCCGCGCCGGCCTGCAGGCGCAGTTCCTGCGGTGAAAAGGCGTCTGCGGTCAGCGCCGCACCGACCGAAAGACCGATCCCGCTCGTGCCGTCGGAGGCGGCGAAGACGAGATTGTCGGTGATCGAGGCGATCAGCCGTTCGGCGATCGGCTGCACGCTGTCGCGGCCGACGTCGCGGAAGACGAAAGCGAAATCGCCTTTGCCGATGCGCGCCAGGAAATCGTTCTTCTTGATCGCCTTGCGGAAGATCGAGGCGGCCTTCTTGACGATCCGGTTGACGGTGGGATCGCCGTAGGTACGGGCGAAATGCGGCAGGTCGGTGATCGTCACCAGGAACAGCGCGGTATCGCGGCTGTCGGCATCGACGCCGTAGAGGGCCTCCAGCCGTTCGGCAAGCGCCGCATGATTCGGCAGCGAGGTCAGCCGGTCGCGCAGGGTCACCGAGCGGGCAACCGACGTTTCGCGTTCGGCCTTGACGAGACGATCGGCACCGGAGCGAAGAATGGCTTCCAGTTCGGTTTCGGCGACCACGGCATCGGAGAGCGAAACGCTTAAGTATTCGATTTCGGCCAGAATATCCTCAGGTCCCGCGGTGCTGTCCTGGCGCAAGCTGCGGGCGACGGTTTCCAGCACCCGGCTGAAACCCTTTTTCTGGGCAACGCCGCTTGCCATCTTGTCCCGGAGTTCCAGCAGCAGTTTTATTTCCTGATCGCGACCCCTGACGGGCATGAGTGCCACGAAGGCCGGAAGCTGATGACGCAGCCCCATCTCGTCGAGCACCGTCTGCGAAGGACCGGCCGTGAGCGCCAGCACTTCGCGCGAAAGGGCGGGGTCGCCGCCCAGGAGCGCCTCGTGGAAGAGTTCGTAATTGCGCGGCAGGCCGCTCACGTCCAGCTTCGCCATCAGCTGGACGACAGCCTGCAGGCTGCGATCCTGTGCCATTCTGCTCACTTCGCCGGCCATCTCTCGTCTCCACAGGTGTTCTATAGTGCGACAAGGAATGTGGGACCGGTTTTAACATTTGCTGAAAAGGGCCGGATCGTCGGGAGTTACGGTTAAGGGACCGTCGAAACGGTCGATCGAATGCGATCCATGAAATTTCCTGATTGGATTCAAAAGGCAATTTGCTTTCAATATCGCCAGCCGAATGTCTAGATCAGGAGCCTGCCGTGACCCGTATTCTCTATTCGCTCTGCGGCGCCGACGAGAGCCGCCCGTTTTCACCGCATTGCTGGAAAGTCGTGCAGGCGCTTGCTCACAAGGGCCTCGATTTCATCGAGAAGCCGACGCCGTTTACCGAGATACCCAGCCTCGAAGGCGGGTTTTCGAAGACGGTACCGATCCTGAGGGACGGCAACGAACTGATCCGCGACAGTTTCGAGATCGCGCTCTATCTGGAAGAGGCCTACCCGGACCGGCCGACGCTGTTCGGCGGCCCGGCCGGCAAGGCGCTTGCCCGGTTCGTCGAGGGTTTTTCCCAGATGGTGGTGCATACGGCGATCACCAAGATCGCGGTCAAGAATATTCATGACATGCTCGGGGAGACCGACCAGGTCTATTTCCGCGCCAGCCGCGAGGCCCGGCTCGGCAGGACGCTGGAGGAGATGGAAGCGAGCCGCCAGGCCGAGATCGACGGTTTCGCGCCAAAACTGGAGCCGATCCGCCACGCCCTGAAATATCATGACTTCATCGGCGGCGACGGCCCGCTTTTCGTCGACTACATCCTGTTCGGCGCGTTGCAATGGATGCGCATCACCGCCGGCGCCAAGGTGTTTTCCGATGACGACCCCGTCGGCTTGTGGTTCGAGCGCTGCCTCGACCTGCATAATGGCGTCGGGCGCAGTGTGACAGCGGCGTGAAATTGCCCGAACCCCCTTGTTTCCAGCGAAAGGGGCGGGTAAAGACCGCCCACTTTCCCCCTAGTCACGGGGCCACAGGAAACGAAGGATAGAACAATGGCGATTGAACGCACGTTTTCGATGATCAAGCCGGATGCCACCAAGCGTAACCTCACGGGCGCCATCACCAAGGTGTTTGAAGACAATGGCCTGCGCGTCATCGCTTCCAAGCGCGTCTGGATGAGCAAGCGCGAAGCGGAAGGCTTCTACGCTGTTCACAAGGAACGCCCGTTCTTCGGCGAGCTGGTCGAAGGCATGATCTCCGGCCCGACCATCGTCCAGGTTCTGGAAGGCGAAAACGCCATCCTGAAGAACCGCGAGATCATGGGCGCCACCAACCCGGCCAATGCCGACGAAGGCACCATCCGCAAGACCTTCGCGCTGTCGATCGGCGAGAACTCGGTTCACGGTTCCGACGCTCCGGAAACCGCCGCCCAGGAAATCGCCTACTGGTTCTCCGAAACCGAGATTGTCGGCTGATCTAAGCCCGTCTCGACGGACGATTTTGATGAAACCGGGGCTCTGGCCCCGGTTTTTTCGTTCTGGGATATTCGGCTTCCGTCTGTCACGTCACGCCGGGCAGTCGTCGGGTTGGGCGTAGTCGAGTGTCCCATCCGGCTTGAAGACTTCCGGGTTCCGCTCATAACCGGCTCCGAGCACCAGCGGCTTGCTGGGAAGCACCGACTGGTCGACGTCCGAGACGAGTTGGGTCTTCAATTCCTGCAATGTCCGGCCGCCCGCATCCACCAGCCGGATATCCACGGAATAGGGTTTGTCCTTGCGCACGCAGCGGACATTGGGGCTCTGCAGGGTGATCTTGTTCCATGCGGGGAAGATCTTTTCGTTGATGACGATCGGATCGCCGCCGGCGGGGTCGTCGAATTTGGCGATTGCCACGGTTCCGTCCGGGATCGGCCCGGTCTTGTTGAGCGTCACGAGATAGGTGGCGCTGGCGACCCGGTAATTGAACACGAAGATATGCCCGCTCACCTCCACTAGCTTTTCGGTTTCCCGCTGGCATGCGGAAAGGGCAAGGGCTGCAAGGCTGAGAACCATAAACCGGCGCATCATGACGCGGCCTCCTTCTTCCTGCGATGATAATGGCGGCTGGCTTTGACCCGGTTGCCGCACACCGCCATGTCGCACCAGGTACGGCTGCGGTTGCGGCTTCGGTCGAGGAACAGCCAGCCGCAACTGCCGCAGATCTTCATCCGCGAAATCTCTTCGTCGGCAAGCAGCCTGAGCGCCGAATGGGCGGTCGCCGCCTCCAGCGAATTCCTCTCCGCACGGCGAAGGATCGCCGCCGTCGCTTCGAGGAAATCGGCAAGCAATGTCTGCGCGTCGTCGCCGAGAACCCGGGCGCGAAAATAGCGGTCGATCGCTTCGCGTAGCGTGAGAAACGGCGTGTGGTTCTCAGCTCGGACGGGCGCAAGATCGCCGAACAGCGTCCGTTCGGCCGAGAACTTTTCGGCGGCTTCCGGAAAGGCGTGCATCTGCTGCGGTTCCGCAAACCGGTCGATGCTGCGTGTCGGATCGAAGCGCAGGATGACGCTGTTGGCAACATCCAGCGCCAGCGCGCCGCCGGCAAAACGATGCGGGGTCCAGGAAAAGTTCATGCGATATTATAACTGGTAAAATACAGTTGACCAGTTATATTCGTTATCGCTATCGGAGTGCCCATGGCCTATCTCTTGCAGCAACTGGCGAACGCGGTTCCGCTGGCGGCGCTCTATGCGACGCTCGCCTTCGGATATGCGATCGCCTTTGCCGTGACGAAGCGGGCCGACATCACCTATGGCGCGATCTTCGCCTTCTCTGGCCATCTCTATCTGCTCTTCGCCCATTTCAGCTGGAACCGGCTGTGGCTGGTCCTGCCGGCGGCTCTGGCTTTGGGTGCTGCGGCGGGGATCGCCGGTGGGATCGGGGCAGGGGTGACGATCGGGCAGATTGTCATGCGCCCGCTTGCAAAAATCTCGCCGAATGCTGTGATCGTCGCCTCGCTCGGCGCGCTGATGGTGCTGATGGAGGGCGCTCGCATCGCCGCCGACACCCGCGAACTCTGGCTGCCTCCCTTCCTCAACGACGCGGTCGTCTTCTGGCACGCAGACGGCTTTCCGGTGACACTGACGCTGATCCAGCTCGCCAACGTTGCCATCATGCTGGCGGCCATCGGCGCGGGCTATCTGATCTTGACGCGCACCCATTGGGGCCGCATGTGGCGGGCAGTCTCAGACGATCCGCTGGCGGCGGAACTCTCCGGCACCAATTCCGCGCGGGTCTTCGTCGTGGCCTACGCAGCGGCAGCGCTCTATGCCTCGATCTGCGGCGTGCTCGCGACCTCCCACTTCGGCACGATGGATTTTGGCGCCGGCCTGCTGTTCGGCCTGAAAGTGGTGCTGATCGCTGCGGCCGGCGGCCATTCCAACCCGCTGCGTGCCGCCGTCGGCGCCGCCATCATCGGTTTTGCCGAAACGCTCTGGAGCGGCTACGGCCCGATCGTCTGGCGCGACCTTTTTGTGGTCGCGGCGCTGGTCATGGTGCTGGTGATGAGCCGGCGGGAACGAGTGGTGCCGTAGATCACCGCCACTTGTCGCGGGCAGTGTCGTCGGTATCTTTCGCGGCGACCCAGTCGCCTTGACGGCCGTCGGCGGCGTGTTCCTTCTTCCAGAACGGGGCCGAGGTCTTCAAAAAATCCATGACGAAATTGGCGCCGTCAAAGGCAGCCTGCCGGTGTGGGGCGGCGGCGATGACCAGCACGATGTTTTCGCCGGGCATGATCTTGCCGAAACGGTGGATGGCGGTGAGACCGAGCAGCGAAAAGCGATCGATCGCCAGTTCGCCGATGCGAAACATCTCCGCTTCCGCCATGCCTGGATAGTGTTCGAGTTCGAGTGCCGACAATGCACCCTGTTCGTCGCGGCAGAGGCCGGTGAAGGTGACGACGGCGCCCACGTTCTTGCGGCCGGCGGTCAATGCTGAGATTTCGGCTTGCAGGTCGAAGTCGGTCGACTGGACGCGGATGGTGGGAGCGGTCATCGGCAACCCCTCCCTCTCCGCGCTGGGGAGAAGTGGGATGTTCCGCAACTGGCGCCAGCCCCAGCCATTGTCACCCGCCCGTCATCGGTGGAAAGATGCCGATCTCCCGCGCGCCGGCGATCGGTTCGTCGTGTTCTGCATGTTCCTGGTTGATGGCCACCCGGATGACGTCCGGGAACTGCAGCGCGTTTTCATATTCCTCGCCGAGCGTCGTCAGATGAGCGAGCAAATCACGCACGGTGACGACGCTTGCCGGCAGGTCGAGGTCTTCCTCTTGCCTGCCGATCCGTTCGCGCACCCAAGCGAAATAGACGAGTTTGACGGTCATTCTTCGTCCACCAGATGTTTGACGCCGGCCTTGAAGTAATCATAGCCGGTATAGAAGGTCAGGAATGCGGCGATCCACAGAAGCGCGATGCCCATCTGGGTCGTGTAGGGCACGATCTTGTCGCCGGCTGGCCCGGCGAGCAGGAAGGCGATCGCCACCATCTGGATCGTCGTCTTCCACTTGGCGATGCGCGTCACCGGCACCGAGACCTTCAGAGCGGCAAGATATTCGCGCAGGCCCGAGACGAGGATTTCGCGGCAGAGAATGGTGATCGCCGCCCAGAGCGACCATCCGGCGATCGTCTGGTCGGCGGCGAGCAGCAGCAGCACCGCGGCGACCAGCAGCTTGTCGGCGATCGGGTCGAGCATCCGGCCGATATTCGACGTCTGGTTCCAGATGCGGGCGAGGTACCCGTCGAGATAATCGGTGATCGAGGCGACGGCAAACAGAACCAGCGCCGTCCAGCGCGCCACATCGGAGCTTTCAAGCTGTCCTTCGATGAAGAAGCAGCCGACGATGATCGGCACGGCCACGATGCGCGCATAGGTCAGAAGATTGGGGATATTGTATGCGCGCGACGCCATGGGGAGCCTTCCGGATGTTTGCTCCTAGTTGATGTGTTGAGGCCAAGGCGTCAACAGGGTTTCGCGGCTTTTTTGCAGCCGATGGCGTCATGCCGATTTAGCCGGCCCGGTTCTCGTGGAAATGGTTGTAGATCTGTTTGGCGACAGCCTCGGAAATGCCCTCGACCGCCATGAGGTCGGTCAGGCCCGCCCGCGACACCGCCTTCGCCGTGCCGAAGTGCTGCAGAAGCTTGCGCTTGCGACCGGGTCCGATCCCTGAAATCTCGTCGAGCGGGTTCTTGACCATCTCCTTCTTGCGCCTTGCCCGGTGCGAGCCGATTGCAAAACGATGCGCCTCGTCGCGCATGCGCTGGATGAAATAGAGGACCGGATCACGCGGCGGCAGCGAGAAATCGGATCGGCCGTCGGCGAAGAACCGCTCGCGGCCGGCGTCCCGGTCGACGCCCTTGGCGACGCCGATCGCGGTCACCACGTCGCGGATGCCGAGTTCGTCGAGAATGGCGTGTACCGCGCTCATCTGCCCCTGGCCGCCGTCGATGAGGATCACGTCCGGCCAAGCGGGGAAGGCGGCATCGGCCGCATCCTCGGCGCTGGCGCCGGCAATGGCGGTGCGGTCGGGAATGCCCTCTTCCTTGAGGAGGCGCGAGAAGCGGCGGGTCATCACTTCCCGCATCATGCCGAAGTCGTCGCCGGGGGTGATGTCGGTCGATTTGATGTTGAACTTGCGGTACTGGCTCTTCACGAAGCCTTCCGGCCCCGCCACCACCATGCCGCCGACGGCATTGGTGCCCATGATATGCGAGTTGTCGTAGATCTCGATGCGGCGCGGCACGGAGGACAGGCTGAAGGTTTCGGCGAGCCCCTGCAGCAGGCGGGCCTGCGACGAGGTTTCGGCGAGCCGGCGGCCATGCGCCTCGCGGGCATTGGCCAGCACGTGGTCGGTCAGGTCCTTCTTCTCGCCACGCTGGGGCACGGAAATCGTCACCTTGTGGCCGGCCTTTTCAGAAAAAGCCTGGGCGAGCAAATCCTGTTCCTCGACGGTTTCCGAGAGCAGGATCTGCTTCGGCACCGGCTTGTCGTCATAGAACTGGGCGAGGAAGGCGTTGAGCACTTCCGGGCCGGAAAGCTGCGGGTCGGCCTTGGGGAAATAGGCGCGATTGCCCCAGTTCTGGCCGGTCCTGAAGAAGAACACCTGGATGCAAGACATGCCGCCCTCGTTGTAGATTGCGAAGACATCCGCCTCCTCGACGCCGGCCGGGTTGATGCCCTGGTGGCTCTGGACGTGGCTGAGCGCCGCCAACCGGTCGCGATAGATCGCGGCGCGCTCGAAATCCAGGTCCTCGGAGGCTTCCGTCATCTGGCGGGCGATCGCCGACTTGACGTTCTGGCTCTTGCCGGAAAGGAAATCCTTGGCTTCCTCGACCAGCGCCGCATAACCCTCGTCGCTGATCTCGCGGGTGCAGGGGCCCGAACAGCGCTTGATCTGGAACAGCAGGCACGGGCGGGTACGGGTCTCGAAGACGCTGTCGGTGCAGGTGCGAAGCAGGAAGGCGCGCTGCAGGGAATTGATGGTGCGACCGACGGCGGCCGCCGACGCGAAGGGGCCGAAATAATCGCCTTTGCGCGCCCGCGCGCCGCGATGCTTGAAGATCGCCGGAGCCCGGTGGTCGCCGGTGATCATGATATAGGGAAAGGATTTGTCGTCGCGCAGAAGAACGTTGAAGCGCGGCCGCAGGCGCTTGATGAGATTGGCCTCGAGCAGCAGCGCCTCGGTTTCCGTCCGCGTCGTGACGAATTCCATATGGGTGGTTTCGCGCACCATCTTGGCGATGCGGTTGGAATGGACGCGGCCCTGCGCATAATTGCCAACGCGTTTCTTGAGGCTGCGCGCCTTGCCGACGTAAAGCACGTCCTGCGCATCGTTGAACATCCGGTAGACGCCCGGCGCGTTCGGCAGGTGCTTGACGAATTCGGCGATCAGGTCGGCGCCCTTCAGGCCGCTGTCGTTCTTCCAGCCTTCGTTCCAGTCGATCGACGCAGCGGGGCTCTGGGCCGGCTCGGCCACCAGCACGTCGTCGTCGTCTTCTTCCGTCTCGTCGTAGAGAACGCCGCCGTCGGGCAGCTTCGTTCCGTTCATTCCTAGTCTCCGCCGGATGTCGGCATCCGGCCATCACCGATTCGAACCATGCGTCCATGACATGTGCCGACGACGGCAGCTTGTCAAAATATTGCGCTGAAGCGGCCCGATTCCTTGCGCAAAGGCCGCTGCCGGAGAAATAGTGTCTCGGGGCAGATTTTGAAAGCGCTGGCAAAAATTCCGCCCATGCTCTTGACGAAGGCCGAAATGGCCGTTCCCGCGGTGGAATATTTAAGGCAGAAATCCGGCGGCCGGCGCCGGCCGTCCGCCTGCGGAGAGGCGAAATACGTCCGTGTTTCTGCTCAAGTTTTGATTTCTACAAGCGGCCGATCCGGTTTTGCTGCGAATACAAGTCGAACTTGGCGAGTGGCGCCCGCGCCGGTTCGCGCTGACAAGTGTATTGACTGAGTTGTGCTTTGGATTTAAGGAGTAATTTATAAATGTAAAAATATTTATATTTAAAGTAAGCATTGCTTAAGGTTAATCAAACGTGTGTTGCGATACAGCAACATCAAATTTTGGCCTTCTGTGCGCCACAATCAATTCACATTTCGGCTCTTTCTATTCCTCAATTGCCCTCCACATTCCGTTTCAGCGGGCAGGGAACAAATGTGTCGCCAACCATGTTGTCGCGGCGAATTCCCGGCGCAGCAGTAAAAGGAGAAAATGTATGCGTACTCTCATCGCAACTCTGATGGCCTCGGCAGTCAGCTTCATCGCCATCTCCGCGGCCAATGCCGCTGATGCCGTCGAACAAATTCCGCAGGCCCCGGTTGCAACCGAAGAGCCGGCCCCGGCTGCCAGCTGGCAGGGTTTCTATCTCGGTGGTTATGGTCAGTATGACTGGGGTCGCTTCGGTAGCGGCGACCGCGACGGCCAGTTCGGCGGCGGTGCTTATACGGGCTACAACTTCCAGAGCGGCTCGATCGTTTACGGTGTCGAAGCAGACGTCGGTTACAACGGCACGAAGAGCACCACGGACGATGGCTTTGAAGGCAAGGCTGGCTGGAACGGCTCGGTTCGTGGCCGCGTCGGCTATGACCTCAACCCCTTCCTGATCTACGGTACGGCCGGTGTCGCTCTGCAGGACAACGAACTGCGTGACGCGACCTCGTCCGACAGCAAGACCGGCGTGGGTTACACGGTCGGTGCCGGTGCCGAAGCCTTCATCACCAACAACGTCACCGCTCGTGTCGAATATCGCTACACGGATTACGGTTCGGACAGCTACTCGCTCGATTCCGGTTCGGTCTCGAAGGGCTTCGACGACCACAGCGTCAAGGTCGGTATCGGCGTGAAGTTCTAAGTTCAATAGCCTTAACAGGCTGGGGAAAGCCCGGGCTTCGGTCCGGGCTTTTTTTGTTTTTAGGCTGCCGATTTCATCGCGGTATAGGAAGCGAAGCGCTTGGTGAAGACGTCCGGCCAGGAGGCAAGTTCCGGCCGGCCCGCGGCCCATTGCCCGTTGAAGCGCAGATCGAGGTAACCGATCAACGCAGCCAGCGCGAAATGGCCGCCATGCAGTTTCTTGCCGGTTTTCGGCAGGTTATTCTCGAGGTGATCGAGCCCGCGCACGACCTTGCCCCACTGTTTGTCGATCCATGGCTGGTGGACCTTGTCCTCGTCGCGCGAGCGGCGCTCGTAGACGATTGCCAGAAGGCAATCCGTGATGCCGTCGCAGAGCGCTTCCAGCACTTCCGCCTCGGTGCGCTTTGCATCTTTCTTCGGATAGAGCTTGCCGCCCGACTGACGATCGAGCCAGTGCATGATCGCGATGCTGTCGTAGATCGGCGGCTCGCCTTCACGGAGCAGGACAGGGATCTTGCCGAGCGGGTTGTTGCTCACCAGTTCTGGCGGCGCCGCATTGGTGTCGGTCTTCACCTCGGTGATCCCGATGCCGAGATGGCGCGCCGCCATGCGCACCTTGGCGGAATAGGGCGAGGCCGGGGAATAAAGCAGCTTCATGATCTTTCCTTCTCGACGAACTTCAGCGCGCCGTCATTTCGCGGGCGGCAGGGTGATCTGGCTGACCTTGCAGCTGTCGCGGTCGACCTCGGCGCAATCGCGGAATTGCAGATCCTTGGTGAAACAGATGCGCACCTCTTCCAGCTGACGGCCCTCGCAGCTCGTCGAGATGCCGCGGTGGCTCATGCCCGGATTGGCGGCAACGAATTTCTCTTCGATCTGGTCGGCTGACAGCGTCAGGGCCGAATCGCCGCGGGACAGGTCGGCGGGCAGTTTGATCCGCGAAAAGGCCTCGCGGACCTTCTCGAAATAGTCACCCTGGCTGAGCCCGGTGCAGCTTCCGTGCTTGCGCCACTGATGCCCGATCAGGCCCATCGACGGCATGATGTCGAACAGCGGTTTGCCGAGCGACTGCGGCACGCGGCCCGGTTCCTTCGTTTCGCAGAAATCCGGATAGCCTTTTTCATATTGCGGCCACAGCCCGTGGACGATGAAGCGGAAGTCCTTGTCCGTGCTGCATTGCTGGTCGTTTTTGCCGCCGCTCTGCGAAGCGCAGAAGGTTGGCGACCAGGAAAGCGACAGGACGTAGAAATCGAACTGTCCCGCGTGATCCTGCCGATTGTCCGATCGGCGCTCCTGGGCGGAGGCGGTGGATGCGAAAAGCGCGAGAAAAAGGAAAGCGATAAAACGGTTGGTCATCGGCCGGCCCCCTGCAATGCGCGGCACCATGGGCGGGAAGCCACGCCTGGTCAAGACTCCGAATCGAGGTCGTTGTCGACGGTCTCGCCGGTCAGCCAGAAGGCTCGCTGCGAGGCGAACCGATCCTGCGCCAGGATGGTTTTCAACGTCGGCAGAAGCGTGTGCAACTCCTCCTTTAGCGTGAAGGGCGGGTTGACGATGATGAGGCCGGAGCCGGACAACCCGGTCGTCTCGCGGTCGCTTTGAACGGTCAACTCGGCGCACAGCATTTTCGGGATGTCCAGCGCCTTCAGCTCATCGTGAAAGGCCCTGAGCGGCGCGCCCTTCTTGATCGGATACCAGAGGCAGAAGGTGCCGCCTTGAAAGCGGCGCCAGCCGGTCGACAGGCCTTTCACCAGGCGCCTGTATTCGCCTTCTTCCTCGAAAGGCGGATCGACGAGCACAATTCCGCGCTTTTCCTTCGGCGGCAGATGCGCGCCGAGCGCCAGCCAGCCGTCGAGTTCGGTGGCGCGTACCTGAAAATCGCCCTCGAACAGATTGTGCAGGCGATTGAAGTCTTCCGGATGCAGTTCCATTGCCGACAACCGGTCCTGAGGGCGGAACAGCATACGGGCAAGTTTCGGCGAGCCGGGATAAAGTTTGAGCGCGCCGGTCGGGTTCAACTCCCTGACCGCCGTCAGATAGGGATCCAGCAGGTCCGCGACCTTTGACGGCAGTTCCGCGTCCATCAGCCGGCCGATGCCGTCGCGCCATTCGCCGGTCTTCTGCGCCTCGTCGGAGGAAAGGTCGTAAAGCCCGATGCCGGCATGGGTATCCAGCAGGCGAAAAGCCTTGTCCTTGTTCTGCGCATAGCGGATCAACCGCGCCAAAACCGCGTGTTTGAGGACATCGGCAAAATTGCCCGCGTGATAGATGTGCCGGTAGTTCATCGTTGCTGGTGTCTCGCTTGAATTAAATTGATGGGCTGCAAATCACGCTTTTTGCGGACGTCAGCTTGCAATATAGAAAAGCCATGAACGTTGCGACCCCGATTACCGCGAAAACCCCAATCGCCCCAGAAAAGTCCGGCCACAATTCCGTCGGACACACCGTCTGTCCGCACGACTGTCCGTCGGCCTGCGCACTGGACATAGATCTCACCGCCGACGGCCGCATCGGCCGCGTGCGCGGGGCTGCCGACAACAGCTATACGGCCGGCGTCATCTGCGCCAAGGTCGCCCGCTATTCCGAGCGGCTCTACCATCCCGGCCGGCTGATGCACCCGAAGCGCCGCTTGGGCGCCAAGGGCGAGGGGAACTGGCAGGAGCTGTCCTGGGAGGCCGCACTCGACGAGATCGCTAACGCCTTCGTCAAGGCGGAGGCGAGATACGGATCGGAAGCGATCTGGCCCTATTTTTATGCCGGCACGATGGGCCAGGTGCAGCGCGACTCGATCGAGCGCCTGCGGCATGCGAAAAAATACTCCGGCTTCTTCGGCACGATCTGCACCAACATGGCCTGGACCGGTTACGTGATGGGAACCGGCGCTCTGCGCGGTCCCGATCCGCGTGAGATGGCAAAGTCCGATTGCGTGGTGATCTGGGGCACCAACGCCGTCTCCACGCAGGTCAACGTCATGACCCACGCGGTGAAGGCGCGCAAGGAGCGCGGCGCCAAGATCGTCGTCATCGACATCTACGACAACCCGACGATGAAACAGGCCGATATGGCGCTGACCGTGCGCCCCGGCACCGATGCAGCACTTGCCTGCGCCGTCATGCACATCGCCTTCCGCGACGGATATGCCGACCGCGCCTACATGGCGCAATATGCCGACGATCCGGTCGGTCTCGAAGTCCATCTGAAGGCGAAGACGCCGGAATGGGCCTCCGCCATCACCGGCCTGTCGGTCGAAGAGATCGAGACCTTCGCCCGCCTCGTCGGCACGACCCAAAAGACCTTCTTCCGGCTGGGCTACGGTTTTGCCCGCCAGCGCAACGGCACCGTCGCCATGCATGCGGCGCTGTCGATCGCGACCGTGCTCGGCTGCTGGCAATACGAGGGCGGCGGCGCTTTTCACAACAACGGCGAGATCTTTAGGCTCAACAAGTCCGAGCTGATGGGCACGGCCTATGCCGATCCCGATATCCGCCAGCTCGACCAGTCGCAGATCGGCCGGGTGCTAACCGGCGACGCGGAAGCGCTGCGTGACCGTGGGCCGGTGACGGCCATGCTGATCCAGAACACCAATCCGATGAACGTCGCCCCAGAACAGCGCCTCGTCCGCCAGGGCTTCTTGCGCGACGACTTGTTCGTCGCGGTGCACGAGCAGTTCATGACCGATACGGCTGAGGTCGCCGATATCGTCCTGCCAGCCACCATGTTCGTCGAGCATGACGATCTTTACCGCTCCGGTGGCCAGCAGCATATCCTGCTCGGGCCAAAGCTGGTCGAGCCGCCGTCGACGGTGCGCACCAACCTCTTCGTCATCGAGGAACTGGCCAAGCGCCTCGGCGTCGATCATTTTCCTGGTTTCGGCCTCGACGAACGCCAGCATATCGACCGCATTCTGAAGGCCAGCCACTGGGGCGCCTACGAGGATCTGGCGCGGACCAAATGGATCGATGCGCAGCCGGATTTCGAAACCGCCCATTACATCAAGGGGTTTGGTTATCCGGACGGAAAATTCCGCTTCAGGCCGGACTGGGCGAACGGCCCGTCGCCGGACAAGCCGCCGAAAAATGTCGGGCCGCTGGGACCGATCGGCGAACTGCCGGTCTTCCCCGACCAGGTCGATGTCATCGAAGTGGCGGACGAGGCGCATCCCTTCCGGCTGGCGACTTCGCCGGCTCGCAGCTTCCTCAACTCCTCCTTCACCGAGACCAAGAGCTCGTACGAGCGGGAAGGGCGGCCGGAAGTGATGATCGAGCCGACCGATGCGGAGCGCCTCGGCATCGTCGACGGCGATATCGTCCGGCTCGGCAACACCCGCGGCGAAATCCGCCTACATGCAAGGCTGGTGGCTGGCGCGAGGCCGGGCGTGCTGATCGCCGAGGGGCTGTGGCCGAACCGCAAACACCTCGACGGCGAGGGTATCAACGTGCTGACCGGCGCCGACGCCGTGGCGCCCTATGGCGGGGCGGCCTTCCACGACAACAAGGTATGGCTCCGCAAGGACGCAGCATGACCGGGCGGAATGATCGGGTGAAGCTCGTCAGCGAGAAGACGTTGTCGGACGGCTGGACGCGGCTTTCGAGCTACGAACTCGACTACGCCGATCGCAGTGGCGAGACGCACCGCCTGCATCGCGAAATCTACCACAAGTCCGAGGCCGCCTGCATCCTTCTCTACGATGCGAAGCGCGACATGGTCGTGCTGGTGAAGCAGTTCCGATTGCCCGCCTATCTGACCGGCAAGCCGGCATGGATGGTCGAAGTGCCGGCCGGGCTGCTCGACGAGGACCACCCGGAAGAGGCGATCCGGCGCGAAGCGATGGAGGAAACCGGCTACCGCCTGCGGGATGTGCGGTTTGTTTTCAAGGCATTCATGTCGCCCGGCGCGATCACCGAACTCGTGCATTTCTTCCATGCGCCGATCGATCTCTCCGACCGGGTGAACGGTGGCGGCGGGCTTGCCGAGGAGCACGAGGATATCGAGGTTCTCGAACTGCCGCTCGACGAGGCGTTCGCGATGATCGCCAATGGCGAAATCATCGATGCGAAGACGATCATGATGCTGCAATGGGCGGTGATCAATCGGGCATCATTCACAGCCTGATGTCTGGACGATGTCGCCGCGCAGGCTCGAAACGCCGATCAGTGCGTTCGCCTGTTGTTTCAGACGCCGCGTGATTGTGATTTGACCTCGAGCCGCCTGGATTTCACATGAATGTCACGAATGGCGGCTAAGCGCTGCCTCTTGATAATCATCCTTATATGGTCAGGAGAAAGCCATGTGGCTCGGCAATTTCACCCTCGTTCTGCCGAACGAGGTGGTGAACTCAGGTTCTGTGCGGATTGAAGATGGCGTGATCGCCGAGATCCGCCCCGAACCGGTCGCCGGCGCCGTGATCGACGGCGGCGGGCGACTGCTGATGCCGGGCTTTGTCGATCTGCATGGCGACATGATCGAGCGCGAGATCGCGCCGCGACCGAACGCCCAGATGCCGATCGATTTCGGCATCCACGAACTGGACAAGAAGCTTGCCGCAGCCGGCGTCACCACGGCCTATGCGGCGGTTTCCTTCGCCACCGAAAGCGTCTACGGGCATGTCCGCTCGCTGGAGACGACCTCGGCCATCATCGAGGGCATCAACCGCCTGGGCGACAACCTGCTGATCGACCACCGCGTCCACGCCCGCTACGAGATCACCAATGTCGGCGCGGCGCCCGCTCTGGAACGGCTGCTGAAGGCCGACGAAATCGACATGGTATCGCTGACCGACCACACGCCGGGCCAGGGCCAGTACAACAACATCGCAGCCTACGTTGCCAGCATTTCGGAACGCCGGGCGATTTCACAGGAAATGGCCGCCGAGATTGTTCAGAAGCGCATTGCCATGCGAGAAGATCCGCAGATCGAGGTGAAGCTGAAGGAAATTGTTTCGCTCTCCTTGCAACACGGCCTGTCGCTCGCCTCCCATGACGACGACAGCGTCGAGAAGGTGGCCGAGATGTTCGATCTCGGCGTGACGATCAGCGAATTTCCGGTGACGCTGCCGGCCGCCGAGGAGGCGCGCCGACGCGGGCTATGGACGCTAATGGGCGCGCCGAACGCCCTGCGCGGCCAGTCGATGTCCGGCAATCTGAGCGCGCTCGACGCCGCCAAAGCCGGTCTGTTGACGGTGATTGCCGCCGATTACCATCCGGCCGCCTTCGTGCCGGGCATCTTCAAACTGGCGGAGGCATCGGCAGGCGGCCTGCCGGCAGCCGTCGCCATGGCGACCGGCAATGCCGCCCGCTCCGCCGGCCTGACGGACCGAGGCGAAATCGCCATCGGTCAGCGCGCCGATCTGGTGGTGGTGGAAAAGGGCGACGTGCACCGCATCCGCGCCACCTTCCGCGCCGGCCGCTTCGTCTATAGCGACGGTACGCTGCATCCGCTGCGGGCACTGGCGGCGTAAGGCTCGGAGGTTACTCCTCCCAGGACTTCTGATTCTTCGGCAACCTGCCTGTCGGGTCGATGACGTGGACGCGATGCGGCAGGTCGGCTCCCCAGTCCCACAGCACGAGATTGCTGACCGAGGTTGCGGCCCGGTGGGCGAAGGAGGGGACGAGGATGCCGGCATAAGTACGGGAAAGATTGTCATAAATTACCCACGATCCCGGTCGCCTGCTTTCCGAGAGTGCGGACGCCCAGGCGGACGCCATGACATCAAGCGATATGCCAAACGCATTTTGCGAAACCTCGTCCGTAAGGTCGGCGATATCGTCGCAATCGATATCGTAGGAGCAGATCGTCAACGGATGGATCCTGTGTCCAAACCCTTGGCTTGCTTCGGTGATCGCACCTTCGATCGAAGTAGAGAGATAGAGTGCCGGTATGCCCTTGGGATTGAAGCGGGCACCGCGAATGGCAGCACCTTCGCCGGAGATCGGGCTGATCGTCCAGCGCGGATCATGGGCGCGGTAGCAGACGCCCTGGAACCTCAAGCAAAGCCGCCGATCGCCAGATGATCGAGATAGTCGCGCAAGGCGGCTGCCTTGCCGTTCTTGACGATGCTCTCTGCTGTCCGGCCGCCAAAGGCCGGAATGGGCTCGGCACGATACCAGGCGAAGGCTTGCCGTTCGCTTCCTGCCCATTCGCTGACGCGGTGGATGATCTCCGCCATTTCACCGATACGGGTGGTCGCTGCAGGAGACTGCGCTCGCTCCTTGCGCTGGAGCGTGTTGGCGGAAAGCCCGGCCGTCTCAGCCAGTTCGCGTTTCGAAATTCCAAGGCGGATAGAGACGGCTTCGGCTTCCATCGACGGCATCCCTAAATCGAGAATTCGCTGAGTTTTACCAACCATGTCCGGTCTCCTGTACGAAGATTACGTACAGAATGTAGGACGTTTGGCGCTCCATGTCGAGTCCCGGCTCTATCTGCCCGCCGAGAAGATCCGCTGATCCGCGATATCGGTCGTTGTGCCGGGCGAGGTGATCGTCCGGCCGCCCTCCATCCGCACCATGCCTTCCGCCAGCAGCTTCAGGGCCAGCGGGTAAAGCTTGTGTTCGACGGTCAGCACGCGGYCGGCCAGGGTCTCGGGGGCGTCGTCGGCAAGCACGGGGACGGCGCCCTGGGCGACGATCGGGCCTTCGTCCATGCCTTCGGTGACGAAATGTACGGTGCAGCCGGCGATCTTGACGCCGGCCTCGATGGCGCGTTCATGGGTGTGAAGACCCGGGAAGAGCGGCAGAAGGGCAGGGTGGATATTGAGGATGCTGCCTTCGTAGCGGCTGATGAATTCGGCGGAGAAGAGCCGCATGTAGCCGGCGAGGCAGAGGATGTCCGGCTGGACCTCGTCGAGGGCCGCGAGGATCGCCGCCTCGTGTTCGGCCTTGCCGGCAAAACCCTTGCGTTCGAAGACGAAGGTTTTGATGCCGCGCGCCTGCGCCTTCTCGATGCCGCCCGCCGAGGGTTTGTCGGAGAAGACTGCGACGATTTCGGCCGGGAAATCCGGCGCGGCGCAGGCATCGGCGAGCGCCAGCATGTTGGAGCCGCCACCGGATATGAACACGGCGACGCGCTTTCTGCGCGCCGTTTCTGCCGCCGGTGCGCTCATAGTCCGAGCGTGCCCTGGTAGATCACGCCGGGGCCGCCTTCGGCGCGCTCGACCATGCGGCCGAGCGGCACGACGATCTCGCCCTCACCGGTAAGGATATCGGCGACCGCCTGGGCGTTCTCGGGCGCGACCATGACGATCATGCCGATACCGCAGTTGAAGGTGCGCAGCATTTCCTTCGCCTCGACGCCGCCGGTTTTGGCGAGCCACGAGAAGACGGGCGGGACGGGAATGGAGTCGAGATCGATTTCGGCCGCCAGGTTTTTCGGCAGCACGCGCGGAATGTTTTCCGGAAAACCACCGCCGGTAATGTGGGCGAGGGCCTTCAGGGCGCCGGTCTCGCGGATCGCCTTCAGCAGCGGCTTCACGTAGATGCGGGTTGGCGTCAGAAGCGCCTCACCCAGAGTCATGCCTTCACGGAAGGGAGCGGGTGCGTCCCAGGCGAGGCCGGAAAGCGTCACGATCTTGCGGACCAGCGAAAAGCCGTTCGAATGAACGCCGGAGGAGGTGAGGCCGAGAATGACGTCGCCGGACGCGATATCGCCGACCGGCAGCAACTGGCCGCGCTCGGCCGCACCGACTGCAAAACCCGCTAGGTCGTAATCGCCGTCGGAATACATGCCGGGCATTTCGGCGGTCTCGCCGCCGATCAGCGCGCAGCCCGCCTCGCGGCAGCCGGCGGCGATGCCGGAAACGATCGCCGCGCCCTGGTTCGGGTCGAGCTTGCCGGTGGCGAAATAGTCGAGGAAGAGCAGCGGCTCGGCGCCCTGGACGACGAGATCGTTGACGCACATGGCTACGAGGTCGATCCCGACGGTGTCGTGGAAATTGGCGTCGATGGCGATTTTCAGTTTGGTGCCGACGCCGTCATTGGCGGCAACCAGGATCGGATCGGTGAAGCCAGCGGCCTTCAGGTCGAAGAGGCCGCCGAAGCCGCCGATTTCGCCGTCTGCGCCGGGGCGGCGGGTCGAGCGCACGGCCGGCTTGATCTTCTCGACCATGAGGTTGCCCGCGTCGATATCGACGCCGGCATCGCTATAGGTGAGACCGTTCTTGCCCGCCTCGCTCATCGTTCATCTCCAATGATCGTTGTAGCGGCCCGCAATTGCACGACATGACGCCGGATGCAAGCGTTGGACGCGGTTTTGAAGGCTTTTCACAGGTCTTGCTGCACCGCTTCCAAACCCTTGACCTGCGTTACCGGCTTCCCTATCCCTTTTTCGCCCGGGCAATTCAGAGGAAGCGGCGATGGCATATCATATCAGCGGCGCGAGCCTGAAGCGCTACATCTTCTTCTGGGTCGGCGTTCTTGTCGTCTTCGTGGTGTTTCTGTGGTTCTTCCGCTCCATTCTCCTGCCTTTCGTGGCCGGGATGGCGCTCGCCTATTTCCTCGATCCGGTGGCCGACTGGCTGGAAAGACGGGGCTTGAGCCGGCTGATGGCGACGGTGGTGATCCTCGTCTGTTTCGTGCTGGTCTTCGCCCTGTCGCTGATGCTGGTGATCCCGATCATCATCAACCAGTTCACCGAGTTCGCCGCCGCGCTGCCCGGCTATATTTCCCAGCTGCAGCAGATCATATCAAGCCCGGAAAGCTCGTTCCTGCCGCATTGGATCAGCGCCCAGATCGAGACGGTCAAGCAGAATTTCTCCGAAGTGCTGAGCCAGGGCGCCGGCTTCGTCGGTTCGCTGCTCACCCAGATCTGGAATTCCGGCAAGGCGATCATCGACGTCGTGTCGCTTTTGATCGTCACGCCCGTCGTCGCCTTCTATATCCTGCTCGACTGGGACCGCATGGTTGCCAAGGTCGATAGTTGGGTGCCGCGCGACCAGGTGGCGACGGTGCGCGAGATCGCCCGGGAAATGGATGAATCGGTCGCCGGTTTCATTCGCGGCCAGGGCTCGCTCTGCCTCATCCTCGGCATCTTCTATGCGGTCGGTTTGTCCGTTGTCGGCCTGAATTTCGGGCTTCTGATCGGCTTCATCGCCGGCATGATCAGTTTCGTTCCTTATATAGGCTCGCTGATCGGCCTGGTGCTCTCTGTCGGCGTGGCGCTGGTGCAGTTCTGGCCGGATTATCCGTGGATCATGGCCGTTGCCGGCGTCTTCTTCGTCGGCCAGTTCATCGAGGGCAACATCCTGCAGCCGAAGCTTGTCGGCGAAAGCGTCGGCCTGCATCCGGTCTGGCTGATGTTCGCGCTGTTTGCCTTCGGTGCCATATTCGGCTTCGTCGGCCTGCTGATCGCCGTGCCCGCTGCGGCCGTTGTCGGCGTGCTTGTTCGTTTCGTGCTGTCGCGGTATCTTGACAGCGACATCTATTACGGCCGAGCGGCCGCTCTTCCCTGGGAGGAGGCCGAACCGCGGCATGTGCTGGAACATGCCGAAAACGGCGCAGAGATAACCGCCCCGAATGATCCTCACGCGCCGGATAATTCTCAAGCGCCGGATGATCCTCAAGCGAATGACTCTCAGAAGAGCATTTGAAAGACCAATGACCGAGACCAGCGAGCGCGAGCGGCGCAGACAAGAGCAGCTGCCGCTGCAATTCACTCATGATGCGGCGAGAACCCGGGACGACCTCCTGGTTTCCGAACGCCTGGCTGCGGCCGTGGCGATCGTCGACGAATGGCCGGCCTGGCCGTCGCCGGTCGTGGTGCTGGCGGGTCCGGTAGGGTCGGGAAAATCGCACCTGGCGCATATCTGGCGGGAAAAGGCATGCGCCGTCGAGATCCATCCGGTCGCCGGTTCGAATGCCGCGGCGGTTGCCGCAGCGGGACCTGTCCTGTTCGAGGATGCCGAACGCCGTGGTTTCGACGAAACCGAACTTTTCCACGTCATTAACAGCGTGCGCGAGAACGGCCATAGCCTGCTGATGACCTCCCGCCTGTGGCCGGTCTCCTGGGGCGTTACCTTGCCGGACCTCAAGTCCCGGCTGAAGGCGGCGACCGTCGTGGAAATCGGCGAGCCTGACGAGGACCTTTTGGCCCAGGTGATCGTTAAACTGTTCGCCGACCGCCAGCTTTATATCGACGACAAACTGGTAGGCTACATCGTCAACCGGATGGAACGGTCGCTCGGTGCGGCGCAGACGATCGTCGAGCGGCTGGACCGCCTGGCGCTGGCGCGCGGTACCAGGATAACCCGTCCGCTGGCGGCGGAAGTGCTGAACGATTTTGGGAATTCCGGGACCGCTGCCGGCGCTGACGATTGACTGTGACAGTTCCCTCGTCAAACTGTATTCGGCCCTAAGGGGTAGCATGGGATGGATGAGATGGATTCGATCACGACTGAAACGCGCGAGCCTGGTCTGGAAGCGGCCAATACCGATTTCGACCTGATGAGCAGTCCGGACCGGTTCATCAATCGTGAATTCTCCTGGCTGCAGTTCAACCGCCGCGTTCTCGAGGAAACGCTGAATACCGCCCATCCGCTTCTGGAGCGGGTCCGCTTCCTGTCGATCTCGGCGGCCAATCTCGATGAATTCTTCATGGTGCGCGTCGCCGGCCTCGAAGGCCAGGTGCGCCAGGGCATCGTCATCCGCTCGCCGGATGGCAAGACGCCGGCCGAACAGCTCGACAATATCCTGCAGGAGATCGACAACCTGCAGATGGAGCAGCAGGCCTCGCTCGCCGTGCTGCAGCAGTATCTCGCCAAGGAAGACATCCTGATCGTCAGGCCCGCGGCACTGTCCGCCGAGGATCGCAACTGGCTGGCGAACTCCTTCGACGACGAACTTTTCCCGGTCCTGACGCCGCTGTCGATCGACCCGGCCCATCCGTTCCCGTTCATCCCCAACCTCGGCTTCTCGATGGGCCTGCAGCTGCACAGCAAGCACGGCAAGGAGCCGATGACCGGGCTCTTGCGCCTGCCGACCACGCTCGACCGCTTCATCCGCCTGCCGGACCTCAACAACGCGATCCGCTATATCACGCTGGAGGATGTGGTCGGCATGTTCACCGACCGGCTCTTCCCCGGCTACGAGGTCAAGGGCGCCGGCACGTTCCGCATCATTCGAGACAGCGATATCGAAGTCGAGGAAGAGGCAGAAGACCTGGTGCGCTTCTTCGAGACGGCGCTGAAGCGCCGCCGCCGCGGCAAGGTCATCCGCATCGAGACCGATTCGGAAATGCCGGCGTCGCTCCGTCAGTTCGTGGTGCAGGAACTCGGCGTGCCGGAAAACCGCGTCGCGGTTCTGCCGGGCCTTTTGGCGCTCAACACCATGTCCGAAATCACCAAGGCGCCGCGCGACGACCTGCGCTTCGAGACCCACAACGCCCGATTTCCCGAGCGGGTTCGCGAACACGCTGGCGACTGCCTTGCAGCCATCCGCGAAAAGGACATGGTGGTCCATCATCCTTACGAATCCTTTGACGTGGTTGTGCAGTTCCTTCTGCAGGCGGCGCGTGATCCGGACGTGCTCGCCATCAAGCAGACGCTCTACCGCACCTCGAACGACAGTCCGATCGTCCGGGCGCTGATCGACGCGGCCGAAATGGGCAAGTCGGTGACGGCACTGGTCGAGCTCAAGGCCCGGTTCGACGAAGAGGCAAACATCCGCTGGGCCCGCGACCTGGAGCGCGCCGGCGTGCAGGTGGTCTTCGGTTTCATCGAATTGAAAACCCACGCCAAGATGTCGATGGTTGTGCGCCGCGAGGACGGCAAGCTCAGGACCTACTGCCATCTCGGCACCGGCAACTACCACCCGATCACCGCCAAGATCTATACGGACCTGTCCTTCTTCACCTGCAACCCGAAGATCGCCCACGACATGGCGAACATCTTCAACTTCATCACCGGTTACGGCGAGCCGGCGGAAAGCATGAAGCTGGCGGTTTCGCCCTATACGCTCCGTCCGCGCATCCTGCGCCATATCGAGGAAGAGATCTGCCACGCCCAGGAAGGCAAGCCGGCGGCGATCTGGATGAAGATGAATTCGCTGGTCGACCCGGAGATCATCGACGCGCTCTATCGCGCCAGCCGCGCCGGCGTCGAGATCGATCTCGTCGTGCGCGGCATCTGCTGCCTGCGCCCGCGGGTGACCGGCCTCTCCGACAATATCCGCGTCAAGTCGATCGTCGGCCGTTTCCTGGAACACAGCCGGATCTTCTGCTTCGGCAACGGTTTCGGCCTGCCGTCCGACAAGGCGCTGGTCTATATCGGCTCCGCCGACATGATGCCGCGCAACCTCGACCGCCGGGTCGAGACGCTGGTGCCGCTCCTCAATCCGACCGTGCACGAGCAGGTTTTATCCCAGATCATGCTCGGCAACCTGATTGACAACCAGCAGAGCTACGAGATATTGGCCGACGGCACGTCGCGGCGCATGGAAGTGCGCAAGGGCGAGGAACCTTTTAACGCGCAGCACTATTTCATGACCAATCCGAGCCTCTCGGGGCGCGGTGAAGCCCTGAAGTCCAGCGCTCCGAAACTTATCGCCGGCCTTGTGTCGGGACGCAAGAAATAGGCAATATGGTACGATCAGAAGCCCAGGGGCGCCTTCCGGGGATCGCTCCTGTCTCCGTCATCGACATCGGCTCGAACTCCGTCCGCGTCGTTATCTACGAAGGCCTATCCCGCGCGCCGACCGTCCTCTTCAACGAGAAGGTGCTGTGCGGCCTCGGCAAGGGATTGGGTTCGAACGGCCGCATGGACGACGAGGGTGTCGCGCGCGCCCTGTTGTCGCTGAAGCGGTTTCGCGCGCTTTCCACCCAGGCCCGCGCCACCGAAGTCTATGTGCTGGCGACCGCTGCTGCTCGCGAAGCGTCCAATGGGCCGGATTTCATCCGCCAGGCGGAGGAGATCCTCGGCCAGCAGGTGCAGCTTCTCTCCGGCGAGGAGGAGGCGCGGTATTCGGCGCTCGGCGTCATCAGCGGCTTCCATGATCCCGACGGCATCGCCGGCGACCTCGGCGGCGGTTCACTGGAACTGATCGACATCAAGGGCAAGGAGTTCGGCAAGGGCATCACCCTGCCGCTCGGGGGGCTGCGGCTGTCGGAATCCTCCGGCAATTCGCTTTCCAAGGCGCGCACCTTCGCCCGCAAGCAGGTGAACACCGCGCGGTTCCTGGAAAACGGCGCGGGCCGCACCTTCTATGCCGTCGGCGGCACCTGGCGCAACATCGCCAAGCTGCACATGGAAATGAGCAAGTATCCGCTGCACATGATGCAGGGCTACGAACTGTCTCTCGAGGACATGCAGAAATTCCTCGACGAGGTGATCGCGGCCAAGGACAGCAAGGACCCAGCCTGGCAGGCCGTCTCGAAGAGCCGCCGTTCGCTGCTGCCCTTCGGTGCGATCGCCATGCAGGAAGTGCTGGCGGTGATGAAGCCCGCCAGGGTGAGCTTTTCGGCGCAGGGCGTTCGTGAAGGCTATCTCTATTCGTTGCTTTCCGACGAAGAGAAGGCAAGCGATCCGCTGCTGGTTGCCGCCGACCAGCTCGCGATCCTGCGCGCCCGATCGCCCGAACACGCCCGCGAGCTTGCCGACTGGACCGGCCGCATGGTGCCGGCCTTCGGGATCGTCGAGACGGAAGAGGAAAGCCGCTATCGCCAGGCCGCCTGCCTGCTCGCCGATATCAGCTGGCGCGCCCATCCGGATTATCGTGGCCTGCAGGCGCTGAACCTGATCGCCCACTCCTCCTTCGTCGGCATCACCCATGCCGGCCGGGCCTATTTGGCGCTCGCCAACTACTACCGTTTCGAAGGCCTGCACGACGACGGCGAAACCGGCCCGCTCGCGACGATCGCGACGCCACGGCTGCTCGATCTTGCAAAGCTGCTCGGCGGTCTGCTCCGGGTCGTCTACCTCTTCTCGGCCTCGATGCCGGGTCTCGTCCACCACCTGACCTTCCGCCCGTCCTTCGAACCGGATCTTGATCTCGAATTCGTCGTGCCCTCCGCCTACCGCGATTTCGCCGGCGAGCGTCTGGACGGCCGCCTGCAGCAGCTGGCGAGGCTGACGGGCAAACGGCTGGCGTTCCGGTTCGAGTAGGCCGGGCAGGGACGCATGGAACTGGGACCAGGCAAGTGCCGTCACCATGCCGGCCGCCTTCAGCACCCTCATCCGACCTGAGAGCATACTCCGATTGGACGACTTCCCTGGCGACGCCGTTGATTTATTTTACGGGCCGCCAAAAGGGAGGAGATGGATGTCATATCTGCATATCTGGATCTGGGCCACGCTCGCGTTCGTCGTCTGCGCAACGCTGATGACGCTGGGTTACTTCAATATCGAAGGAAAGCTGCTCGCCCCGCCGCCCTTCTATCTGGAAACCTGGGCGGGACTGATGGCCTTCGTGACGATATCGGCCGCATTCATCAAATGGCTGTTCAATTATCGCGGGTGAGGAGCCGGAGACGTGCATTAGGCCCTGGTCACGGGGAGTTTCGGGACCGGTCTGGCGAAAACAGCTGTAATGGTCCGTTTCGAACCATTCCCGAGATCAACGACCATGAACATCATCAGCTGCTCGTCACGAAGGGCGAAAAGAACATCGAAAACCTTGTTGCTGTAGATCGTGCCGGGCCGCATTTTCCACCGCCCCCGGCCGGTGGCGAAGTGTGCAGGGCCGTTTCGATCCGCTTGTACTGTTGCAGACCAACCGTTGTTTGCGCTGACGATAAGAACTGTGCCCTGCCTCACGATCCCAACAAAACAAGTTGCGCATGATCCCGCGTCGGAGGAATCTGCTGCCATCGGCCGGAGAGCTGGACTTCCTGCGACCTCACTTCTTGCGAAGATAATAAAGCAAAGAAAGCGAACGAAATCAGTTTAAAAGCGAGGCGCACGTCTCTCTCCGCACAACCAAAAACACCTGTAATTGCCCACCTCGGCGACGAGGGCTAGGTCATCAGTCAGTCGCGCATGTTTCCATATACAATTCAAGATCACATTGTCGGGTAAGGAGATGTCCAGCGTCCTTCGCATCGAGCAAAGTAGCGAATTGCTGGAGGCCCGCGCCTGCCTGCGGCGAACCTCGAAGTAGATTTCCAACCTGCCATAAACAATCGCTCGCGATTGGAGCGGCGGTGGATTTTTCGGTTGCGTCCACCGGCATTTTCATGTGCATGCTCGCGAAACCGATATTATCCGCCAACTGGCTGAGCAAGCTTGGATGTCTGTGAGCGCACCCCCTCGTGAGATCGGCTTTGTCCTGTTTGCCGGGCTGACCCAGCTTGATTTGACCGGGCCTTGGGAAGTTCTGACGCGGCTGCCGAATACGCGTTGCCATCTGCTGGCCGAGGGACGCGCTCCCGTTCGAAGTGCGAGCGGACTGAGTATCGTCCCAAGCATGTTGCTTGAAGAATGCGGTCAACTCGACATCGTTGTTGTTCCGGGCGGGCCCGGTCATCTCGATGCGATGCAGGACGAACGTCTTCTCTCGTTTCTACAGCGCCAGGAGCCCGGCTGTCAGTTCCTGATGGCCGCCTGCACAGGCACGCTGGTGCTTGCCGCCGCTGGTCTGCTTCAGGGCTACGAGTGCACCACTCACTGGACGGCGCTGCATAGGCTTTCAGCTTTCGGAGCAATGCCGGTAAATCGGCGGGTCGTGTTTGACCGGACGCGAGCCACCGGCGGCGGCGTGACGGCGGGTATCGACCTTGGCTTGGTCATGGCCGCCAAACTGGCAGGTGAAGATGTCGCGCGGAAAATCCAGTTGATGATGGAATATGCGCCTGAACCTCCATTCGCCGGATCGCCCATGACCGCCGACCCCGCGACAGTGAAGGCGTTGGAAGCTTCATCGGATATCGCAGATCAGATAAGGGCCATCGATGCCGACGCGATATCCAGACTTCGGCGAGACGCTCGGCTCACTTAGGGGTGAGTGGGAGAGCTGTGAACGCGCTGTGTTCGAAAAGGCCGGTTTTGCGCTTCGAACTAGGCACAGGCGAGATTATTCCTTATAGGGGCAGAATGAGGATCGCTGTGCTGAAAAATGGATAACGCGGGACTGTCTCTTGAGAGGATGCGCACCTTTGTTCGCGTCGCCGAACGCGGCAACCTGTCGATGGTCGCAAGAGAACTCGGTGTCGGTCAATCGACCGTGACACGACACCTGAATGAGCTTGAGGACGCAGTCGGCGTCTCTCTGCTCAGCCGAACCACGCGTCGCGTAATCCTTACGGACGAAGGTAGCCGTTATTATACGAATTGCCGTCAGATATTGCGCCTGGTCGAACAGGCTGCCGAAGAGGTAAGAAATGCCCGTCAGGCCTCGGCGGGTACAGTTCGGCTTTCCTGTACTGCAGCGCTCGGCGTGATGCATATCACCCGCCTCATCTTTGAATTCCAGGATAAGCATCCGGACATCAGGATCGATCTGAACCTGACCGACGAGCGTATCGACCTGGTTCGCGAAGGCGTTGACATCGCGCTCCGTCTTGGGCCTCTCACCGACAGCTCGATGAAGCTTCATGCGCTCGGAAACAGTCATCGGCTGCTGGTGGGGGCTCCGAATTATTTGTCCGTTCACGGACGGCCTGAGCACCCGGCCGATCTGTCACGGTTCGAAACGGTCGTGATGTCGAATGTTGCGGGGAGCGATCAGATCGTTCTTTTCTCTGACGATGGCACAAGTCTGATGATACCGGTCGGTGGGACGTTGCGCGTCGATCACGGGCTTGCGGCGCGCCAAGCCTTTGCCGCCGGACGCGGCATTGGTCCTGCACATCTCTGGCTGGTCCACGATCTTCTGGACGACGGTCAGCTCGAGATCGTGCTTGGGGACTATCGTCCTCCACCGGTCCCGGTGAGCTTGCTGATCGTTCCAGAGCGTGCAGCCATTGCACGCGTCCGGCTTCTCGCCGACTTTCTTGTCGCCAAGGTTTCTGAAGTACCGGGAATCCGGCCATCGTGAACTAGAGGCCGAAAGATCGCCTATAGCCACGCCACCCCGTCGTCCGCAGATACTGCTCCCAGTTGAGCGTGTCGGGGTTCAGACGACGGCTCCATTCGAGATCATGCTCTTTGCCGAAATAACCGTATTCGACAGCGTACTCGACCATCCCCAGAATCTCTCGCACGAGAAGTTCGTTAGCGGCAAACTCCGGAAAATATTGCAGAAGGCCATCCCTGGTGAACGCGTTTCGATACTCAGCTTTAAGGCCGGTCACGCGCTGAAAAGTTTCGATCATCTCGCGCGGAGAAATGATATCGCCAACGATCGGCAGAGTTTTCCCATTGTAACGCCCGGAATCTGAAAAAATGTCGAGGACAACCGGTCCTGTCGCCGTGAGCGGATCGACAAAAGGCGCCGGGAAATCCTCAGGAAGATAAACCGGCAAGAGCAGAGTATCCCCCTCCAAGCGCGGCACATAATATTCGAGAAGGTTCGTGTAAAAGAATGCCGGCATTATGAAGGAATGAGAGATCGGCAGGCCACGAATGTAGTCTGCAACGCACGCCTTATCGGTAAAGTGCGGGGCATACTTCGTCCCGCCGGAGATCTTGTCGACATTCTCAAGGGTGCTGAAAACAATATGCCCCACGCCTGCCTCAACTGCGGCATCCGCCAGTTCACGGCCGAGAGGAGCCTCGGTTGTCTGCGGTGGGGCGATGGGTGGCGTCATCAGAAATGCGCCATCCGCGCCCTTGAATGCAGCAATGAGATCCTTCTGAAAGCCAGGTTCAAGAGGGACTGTCACGATTTCGGCGCCAAGTTTCTCCAGGCTTAAAGCCGCAGCTGAGTCCTTTTTCCGGGTTAAAGCGCGGACACGGAACCGTTCGCTACGAAGGAGTGCCGCGGCTACGCTTCGCCCCTGTTTGCTCGTTGCCCCGACAATCGCGATAAGTGGCTTTTCGTTTGTGGACATCTTTGAGTTTAAACCTTTCCAGTCACTGGCTGCGAACTACGCAGGCAAGCTCACGTTGCGGCAAGAGCTGTCAGCCCATGCCGCCACTTCAATGACGGAGATCCTATCTCAACACGATTTATTGCTGTAGATGTGCGAAATGCATAACATAATGCCATTTAATGGATGAATGGTCGCCGGTGAGCCATTGCTCTATCCCGTCTCCCAAACAAAAAGAGCGCCCGGCTTTCGCCGGACGCTCTTCGCTGTTGGGACGCCTGCTGCTTACTTGGCAGACAGGAATTCGCCGACTTCGAGCACGCTGAACTCGTTGTTGTCGGCCTTGTCGACGGCGCGGCCTGCCGAGAAGGGCAGGTTATTGTCGTTGCCGATGATGATGTGGGTGGCGTCGGTCACGTCGACATTCTCGATCGTCACGAACGGCATGTCGTAGACGCCCGCGACGTTGCCGGCCTTCTTCTTGTTGTCCGGGTCCTGGATGTTCATCAGGTCGATATAACCGATCTTGCGGACGGCCTTGCCGACATTGGCGTCGTTGAACTCGATCTTGTAGACGCGCTTCAACTCGGCCGGAACGTCGAAGCAATCCGGCTTCGGCTGTTTCGGATCGGCGCAGGCCTTGTCCTTGGTGCCGGCGCCGTTGTCGCGCTCGATGACGAGGGCGGTCGAGGCGTCGATCATATTGAAATCGCCGATCGCGGCGCCCTTATCGGCGAACGGATACAGCCACGAACGGCCGGTCCACTTCTTGGAGGCGACGTCGAATTCGATGACGCGGATGGCGGTCTTGCCGTCAGCCTGCTCGACCTGGCCGTCGTCCTTGTAGAGCGGGCCTTCGAGCAGGCCGTAGAGCTTGGAGCCATCCTTCGCCATGGCGAGGCCTTCGAAGCCTCCGGAACGCTTCAAGTTGAAGACCGGCATCTTGGCAGCGGGGTTGCCCGGCAGCTGGATGAGCGGGTTGTCCGGCGAAAGCACCGGCTTGCCGTCGACGGTGGTGGCGATGGCGTCAGTCAGGCGGCCCTGGGTATCAAACTTGAGCAGGTAGGGGCCGAATTCGTCGCCGAGCCAGAAGCCGTCGGCGACCGGCTGCACGGACTCGATGTCGAAATCTGCGCCGGTCAGGTAACGGGTTTCGGTGGCTTCGGTGACGATCGGAAACGGAGCGATCTTGTTCGGATCGGAGAGGAAGACGTTCTTGACGACTTCAGCCTTGTTAGCGGCCCAGTCGAACTTCATCTGGTGCAGGAAAAGCATCGAGTCGGACGAGTTGAACTTTGAGCCGAAACCATTGTCCGACAGCGTCCAGAAGGTGCCGTCAGCCATCGTCTTGATGCCGGAAAAGCCCTGGATCGGCTGGCCGTCGAGCGGCAGCTTGACGTCGGTGATGCGGGCGCCGTCCTTGCCCGGCAGGCTGCCGAGGGCGTTGGTGCGCTTACGGTCGGCGGTGGTGAACTTGCCGGAGGTCTTGAGGAACGCCGGCGCATCGGCCGGAGCCGGAACGACCGTGTTGGCGGGGAGGATTGCCTGGCCGGTGAGCTTGGCCGGAAAAACCTTGTCGTCAGCAGAAGCGGAGCCGCCGATCAGCGCGGCAAGCGCTACGGTGGCGAACAGAATTTTGGTCATGGGATCACCTGTTGGTTGGCGTGTCAAAGACGCCAACCGGTTAAGGTGAGTGCATGACGGTGAGGTGATGGAAGATTGACGCTTCGATGAAGCTTTGATGACTGAAATTTCACAAAGGCCGGCGGCCTCAGGCGCTCCTGCGAAGCGCCATCCAGCGGCCCGGCGTCATGCCGAACGTCTTCTTGAAATGACGGGTGAAATGCGCCTGGTCGGCAAAGCCCGTATCGGCCGCGATATCCGCCAGGCTGCCGCCTTGTGACAGCAGGACCTTCGCTCGGTCGAGCCGGCGCATGACGAGATAGCGGTGCGGACTGGTGCCGAGAAGCTTTCGGAACTGCCTTGCGGTCGTGTAGCGATCGAAACCGCTGACTTCCTCCAGTTCCTCCGAAGAAACCGTCCGGTCGGCGTTCGCCTGCAGGTAATCGCGGCAGCGCAGAACCGCCTGTTGTGCCCGCGGCGTGCCGGCAACGCTGCCCTTGCCGTCGGCATGGTGCCAGAGACTTGTGGCTATGCGGCCGATCAGGTCGTCGAGCAGCAGGTCCTGCGGCTCGGCTTCGAGATCGTCCAGGGCTTCGGTAAGACACTGCTGGAATTCCGCATCCGCTATGATGGGATCCGGCACGAAGGGCAGGCCGCGCGAACCGCCTGCCGCCTCGATCAGCCGTTCCGGCGGCAGGTAGAGCATGCGGTAGCGCAGCCCGGCATCGGTGCCGGCCGCCCCGTCATGCACCTCGTCCGGATGCAGCACGATGACGTTGCCGGGCAGGCTGGCGCGGGCGGCGCCGCGATACTGGAAGGTCTGCACGCCGGAAAGCGTCAGCCCGATCGCATAGGTGTCGTGGCGATGCGGCTCGAAACCGAGCCCATGGAAGCGGGCCTCGATCCGCTCGATGCCGCGCGAGGAGGGCGCCTGGACGATGCCGTCAGGAGCGCCGCTTGCGCTGCCGTCGGGCGCGCATCTTGCGCTGCCGTCGGCTGTGGCTCCCGAGTTGCACGAACGTTCAAGACCGGCCGCATCCGCTGCCGCTATCTCGTCGGTCCTTGCATGGCCTTTGGCATAACCTTCGACGGAGTTGTTTTTCATGTTCGATACCAAGATCGCGATCGTGCTTCGCGATGACCTCGCCCCCTGGCAGGAGCTCAACGTGACCGCGTTTCTGACGAGCGGCATCATCGCGCAAAATCCCGCGATCATCGGTGAAGCATATCGGGATGCGGCAGGTCATGTCTATAATCCGATGAGCATCCAGCCGATCGTTGTGCTGACCGCCAACCAGGAGACGCTGCGCACCATTCACCGGCGATCGCTGGAACGGGAGGTGACGACATCGGCCTATATCGAGGAAATGTTCTCGACCGGCCATGACGCGGCCAACCGCGAGGTGTTCGCGCAGTTTGCGCCGGAGGATGCGAAGCTGGTGGGCATTGCACTCCGGGCCGGGAAAAAGATCGTCGACAAGATCACCAAAGGCTCGAAAATGCATACCTGACGGCGAAGAACATGGTCCTCGGAATAACCCATAGCGCCGCGATCGGCGTGGTCGACGCCACCACATAGGCGGTGATGCTGAGGAGCAGGTAGTTCAGCCAGCCGACGTGCTTCGGCGTCATCAGGCCCGGCAAGGCGACGAGCAGGTTAGCGGTGCAGATCACCCGGATGATCGGGCGGACCCAGAGCGGCGAAAAGGCTCCAAGGCCCGGCGCTTCCATGAGGAGGACGAGCAATAGCGAGAGCAGGACGACGACTGCGATGAGGACATTCGATGTCGGATAGCGCATCAGTCGCTCAGGCCCCCAGCGTCGCGAAGATTGGGGCAAGCGATCGTCGCATACCCTTAAAGCTCCACCGCCTCGACCTTTTTGTTGACGAAGCGCAGTGCCACGCCGCCGTTGATCAGTTTGAGCGCTGTTTCACCGAAGAGATCGCGGCGCCAGCCGGAAAGGGCGCCGACATTGGCGGCCTCACCCTCGGCGGCGATCCTTTCGAGATCGTCGGTATTGGCGATGATCTTGGCGGCGACGCCCTGCTTGTCGGAGATCAGCTTCAGAAGAACCTTGAGCAGCTCGACGGCGGCGGCGGTGCCTTCCGGGACATGCACATGTTTCGGCGCATGCGGCATCTCGGTCTTCGGCAGGGCGAGCGCGGCGTTGACCGCTTCGATGATGGCGGCGCCGGAGGCGGAGCGCTCCCAGCCTTTGGGAATGGTGCGGAGCCGCGACATGGCTTCCACGTCCTTCGGCTGCTGCTGGGCGATCTCGTAGATCGCATCGTCCTTCAGCACGCGAGAACGCGGCACGTTGCGGCTGCGCGCTTCGCGCTCGCGCCAGGCAGCGACAAATTTCAGAACGGCGAGTTCGGTCGGCTTGCGCAGGCGCGACTTGAGGCGCGCCCAGGCGTCGTCCGGATGCAGGTCATAGGTGCCGGGCGATTCCAGCACGGCCATTTCCTCGGTCAGCCACAGCGCCCGGCCTTCCCGTTCGAGCTGGGTCTTGAGGAAGAGATAGACGTCGCGCAGATGGGTAACGTCGGCCAGCGCGTATTCGAGCTGCTTTTCGGAAAGCGGCCGGCGGCTCCAGTCGGTGAAGCGCGACGACTTGTCGATATGGACGTCCTTGATGCGGCTGACGAGCTGGTCGTAGGAGACCGAATCCCCGAAGCCGCAGACCATGGCGGCGACCTGGGTATCGAAGATCGGATGCGGCACCAGATTGCCGAGATGGTAGACGATTTCGATATCCTGGCGGGCGGCGTGAAACACCTTGGTGACGGCGGGATTGGCCATCAGCTCGAAGAAGGGTTTCAGGTTCAAGCCCTTGGCGAGCGGATCGACAAGGACTTCGACAGTCGGGCTCGCCATCTGGATGAGGCACAGCTCGGGCCAGAAGGTCGTTTCCCTGAGGAACTCGGTGTCGATGGTGATGAAGTCCGATTGGGCCAGCTGGATGCAGGCTTCTTCGAGTGCGGCGGTCGTTTGGATCATCGTTTCATTCACGTGAGGGTGATCAACCTTCCTTCTCCTTCCGGCCGCATATGTCAATACGGAACGGTGCTTAACCTTTACTGGCGCTCGTCTTTCTCGGGCGGGCCGGCAAGCCTGTTGAAATAGGCAGACGTCCGAAGCAGCGAGCGGAAACGCCAGGAACGCTCCGATGGCGGCACTGAGGCGCGCGCCCGCATCCGCCTCAGCGTGAAGATCATGAAGCCCAGGAAAATGAACGAGGTGTAGGCGAAAAAGGCGCGGGGTCCGTAATATTGCAGCAGGATCGAGGCGAGCAGCGGCCCGATCGTCGCACCGACCGACCAATAAAACAGCAGGCCGGCCGAAACCAGCGCATGCTCTCCCGGTTTGGCGTAGTCGTTGCCATGCGCCGAGCACAGCGAATAGAGCGGCATCGAAAAGGCGCCGAACAGGAAGACACTGACGATATTGGCGGTCTCGCTGGTGCCCGCCCCAAAGGAGAGGTAGGCGCCGGTTATGATCGAGCCGATCGTGGTCCACAGGATGACGCGGCGCCGGTCGAGCCGGTCGGAATAGATGCCGAGCGGATATTGCAGCACGACGCCACCGATGATGCCGGCGCTCATGAAGGTGGCGATCGAGGTGATGCTCATGCCGATCTCCGCCGCATAGATCGGCCCGATATTGCGGAAGGCCGCCATCGACAGGCCGACCGAGGTGACGCCCACCACCGCGAGCGGCGAAATCCGCCAGACGGCCTTGAGGTCGAAGGCGATTGCCTGCGGCGGCGCAGGGCTGGATTTGTCGGCGATCGAGATTGGCACCAGCGACAGGATCAGCGCGATTGTGATGATGTTGAAGATGAAGGGGCCTTCGATGCCGACGGTCGGGATGATGTATTGCGCCACCGTCACCGAGCCGAGATCGACGAAACGGTAGATGGAGAGCGTGCGGGCCCGGTTGGCGTTGGTGACCTTGGCGTTGATCCAGCTCTCGACCGTCGCAAACAGGCTGGCGACCGCGATGCCGGTCACGAAGCGCATCGCGAACCAGAAGGTCGGGTCGACGATCATCGACATGCCGATCGACGCGGACGCCGTCACCGCGGCCATCGCCGAGAAGGTGCGGATATGGCCGATCTGGCGCAAGAGCCGCGTCACGTACATGCAGCCGAAGGCAAACCCGATGCTGTAGCCCGCGCCGATCATGCCGATCGTCGAGGGCGAAAAGCCCTCAGCCGAGCCGCGCAGCGCGATATAGGTGCCCTGCAACCCGTTGCCGCCGATCAAAATGCCTGCGGTGACGAGGAGGGGGATCAACGGACGGATATGGCTCATCGGGGGAGGGCTTTGCGCGGGAATCGGGAACGGTTTTGGGCGGTTCTACCCGTTCTATATCCCGAACGGCCGGTGGGGCACAGCGATAAGCGACACCTACGAATTTTATAGAGGGCAGGCCGCAAAATGCGGTGCCTTCTGCAATTTTCTCGTCGGCGACTGTCGGAACGGTGCAGCCTCAAACGTCAATTTCGTGCCACCGTTGTTCGTCTGACCTGAAAGGATGCCCATGCTGCCCGATACGCTCGAAGTCATTACCCTTTTCGTCGACGATATCGATGAGGCGAGGACCTTCTATCGAAAGGTCTTTTCGCCGAGGATCGTCTATGAGGACGCGGTTTCCTCCGTTCTTGAATTTTCGAACCTGATGATCAATCTGCTGCAGGTGACGCAAGCGCCTGAGCTGGTCGAGCCGATGCCGGTTGCATCGCTCCGTACCGGCGCGAGCTTCCTCCTCACCATACGGGTAGACGATGCCGACGAGGTCTGCGCAAGGCTGGGGGACCTTGGCGTCTCCCTGCTGAATGGGCCGACAGATCGGCCCTGGGGGCGCCGGACCGCGGCCTTTGCCGATCCTTCGGGGCATGTCTGGGAGGTCGCGCAGGTATTGAAGCCTGCCGACTAGCTCACCGGCTCTGGCCTTGCCGCCGCTGTTGCCCTAATCGGAGGGAAACGGAGGCGCCAGAACATGAGTCCCATCCTCATCGTCATCTTTCTCGCGGCAGCGGCGGCTCGAATCGCGAGCGTCGTCGTCTCGAAACGCCACGAGCGGATTTTGCGCGATGAGGGCGCCGTCGAGCATGGTGCGTTGAACACCCGGCTGCTGGCACTTGCCCACGGCCTGTTCTATCTCGCGGCATTCGGCGAAGGCTGGGTAAGGCACGCCGAATTCGACGGCCTGTCCGCGATCGGCCTCGCGATCTTTGTTGCCGCCTTGGCGATGCTTGTCTGGATCGTCCGGCTGCTCGGCCCTGTCTGGACGGTGAAGATCATGATCGCCAGGAACCATCCGGTCAGCCGGCACTGGCTTTTCCGTAACCTTCGGCATCCGAACTATTTTCTGAACATCCTGCCGGAACTCGTCGGTTACGCGCTGATCTTCCATGCCTGGCTCACGCTTATGACCGGGCTACCGGTCTATCTGGTGATCCTGATCGTCCGCATCGTCCAGGAGGAGAGGGCGATGCGCGGCCTGTTCGGAACCGCCTCGGCGTCCTGACCTGCCGCCCGGAATCCCCCCGATCCTTCACGGCGTTTTGCGGCCAAGGTCGGTTCTACCTTGACAAAGCATGTCCATCATGCGCTTTTCCCGCCGATTTTCCATAAAGCCGGCAGGCCGTGCCATGCACGCCAAAAGACCGCAAAACCTACCAGTCCAGGATACTGAAATGCACCGTTACCGCAGCCATACCTGTGCCGCCCTCAAGAAGTCCGACGTCGGATCGACCGTCCGCCTGTCCGGCTGGGTGCATCGCGTGCGAGATCACGGCGGCGTGCTGTTCATCGACCTTCGCGACCATTACGGCATGACGCAGGTCGTCGCCGATCCGGACAGCCCCGCCTTCAAGACCGCCGAGATCGTCCGCGGCGAGTGGGTGATCCGCATCGACGGCCTCGTCAAGGCGCGCTCGGAAGACACCGTCAACAAGGGCATGGCGACCGGCGAGATCGAACTCTACGCCCAGGAGATCGAAGTGCTCTCCGCCGCCAAGGAACTGCCGCTGCCGGTGTTCGGTGAGCCGGACTATCCGGAAGACGTGCGCCTCAAGTACCGCTTCCTCGACCTGCGCCGCGAAACCCTGCACCGGAACATCGTCAAGCGCACACAGATCATCTCCGACATGCGCCGCCGCATGGGCGAGATCGGTTTTGCCGAATATTCGACGCCGATCCTGACCGCATCTTCGCCGGAAGGCGCACGCGACTTCCTGGTGCCGAGCCGCATCCATGAGGGCAAGTTCTTCGCCCTGCCGCAGGCGCCGCAGCAATACAAGCAGCTGTTGATGGTCGCCGGTTTCGACCGTTATTTCCAGATCGCCCCCTGCTTCCGCGACGAAGACCCGCGCGCCGACCGCTTGCCGGGCGAATTCTACCAGCTCGACCTCGAAATGAGCTTCGTCACCCAGGAAGACGTCTGGGACACGATGGGTCCGGTGATGACCGGCGTGTTCGAACAGTTCGCGGAAGGCAAGCCGGTCACCAAGGACTGGCCGCGCATTCCCTACGACGTGGCGATCCGCAAGTACGGCTCCGATAAGCCGGACCTGCGCAACCCGATCGAGATGCAGGCCGTCACCGAACATTTCGCCGGCTCCGGCTTCAAGGTGTTCGCCGGCATGATCGCTTCGAACCCGAAGGTCGAAGTCTGGGCGATCCCGGCCAAGACTGGCGGTTCCAGAGCCTTCTGCGACCGCATGAACGCCTGGGCGCAGTCGACCGGCCAGCCGGGCCTCGGCTACATCTTCTGGCGCAAGGAAGGCGACAAGCTCGAAGGCGCCGGCCCGCTTGCCAAGAACATCGGCGAGGAGCGCACCGAAGCCATCCGCACCCAACTCGGCCTCGATGACGGCGACGCCTGCTTCTTCGTCGCCGGCGATCCGGCCAAGTTCTACAAGTTTGCAGGCGAAGCCCGCACCCGCGCCGGCGAGGAACTGAACCTGGTCGACCGCGACCGTTTTGACATGTGCTGGATCGTCGACTTCCCGTTCTACGAATGGAGCGAGGAAGACAAGAAGCTCGATTTCGCCCATAACCCGTTCTCCATGCCTCAGGGCGGCATAGAGGCGCTGGAAAACCAGGATCCGCTGACGATCAAGGCATTCCAGTATGACGCGGTATGCAACGGCTTCGAAATCGCTTCGGGTTCGATCCGCAACCAGTCGCCCGAACTGATGGTCAAGGCCTTCGAAAAGGTCGGCCTCAGCCAGGCGGATGTCGAGGATCGCTTCGGCGGTATGTACCGCGCCTTCCAGTACGGCGCGCCTCCGCATGGCGGCGCTGCCTTCGGCATCGACCGAATCGTCATGCTGCTTGTCGGCGCCAAGAACCTGCGCGAAGTGACGCTGTTCCCGATGAACCAGCAGGCACAGGACTTGCTTATGGGCGCCCCGTCGCCGGCCACCCCGCAACAGCTGCGCGAACTCGCCATCCGCGTCGTGCCGACGCCGAAGAAGGACTGAGTTCTCTGAACAACAGAAAAGCCCGGCCAAGCGCCGGGCTTTTTGATTCAATCTCGGAGGATGACCGGCCTAAAGGTCGGCAGCGACGGCCTTTTTCAGGTCCAGCGTGAACTGGCCCCACATGCCTTCGAGCGTGGTATTGGTCAGCCCCACCAGCGTGATCTTCTTCGCAAGGTCCATGAACCAATGGTGGCCGTAGACGCCGCCCCATTGCAGCGAGCCGGGGGAAACCGGCAATCCGGCCTTTGCTGGATCGAGTATGATCGCCCAGCCGAAGCCGAACCCGAAACCGGGCCGCGTCGGCTCCAGCAGATCGCCGATCTGGTTGGTCGTCATCTGCCGAATCGTCTTTTCCGACAGTAGCGGTGCGCCGCCCTTGGCGATGGTTTCGAGCACGGTCAGCACGTCGGAGGCGGTGCCGGCCATGCCGCCGCCGCCGGAATGGAAGGAGGCGGGATCGAAGATCCGATCCTGCGCGAACGTCACCGATCCGTCGAGCGCACGGACCTTTTCCGTCTCGCCCATGCGTTTCGGTTCGGGCGAACCGTCCACGTAAGGCGCCGCGAGCCGGCTGCGGTCGACAACGGTGAAGCCGGTATCGGAAAGGCCGAGCGGCCGCATCACCAGTTCAGTGACCGCCTCGCCGAGGCGTTTGCCGGTCTCTTTTTCGATGACGCCACCGAGCACGTCCATCGACACCGAATATTGCCAGCCAGTGCCGGGGGCGAAGAGCAGCGGCACAGAGGCGATGCGGCGCAGGTTCTCGTCGAGCGAAAGGCCCGGCCGGTCGACACCGTCGGAGACGCCGGCGCGGACGTAAGGTCCTTCTTCCAGGTGGAAACAATAGCTGAGGCCGGACGTGTGGGTGAGAAGATGCCGGATGAGGATCACCGGTTCTGAGCCGTCCTCAAGGCGCGGCCGGAAGTCCGGCAGCCATTTCGTCACCGGATCGTCGAGGCCGATGCGGCCCTGTTCGATCAGCCGCATGGCGGCGATGGTGACGATCGGCTTGGTTATCGAGGCAAGCCGGAAGATCGTGTTCTCTTGGGTCATGAGGCCCGCTTCCCGGTCCGCCAATCCGGCAGCGCGGCGGTAGACGATCTCGCCGTCCCTGGCGATCATCACCACAGCACCGACGAGACGCCTGGAGGCGAGCGCGCTGTCGATCGCGGCCTCGATCGTGGGGAAGGGTATCTGGGCTGATGGATGGATTGGCAAATTCATGGGACAAAACCTTCGCTAAAGACGCTTTTATCTAGGGTCGCCTCGGCGAGGGGGCGATCCGGTCGGCCACAAAAAACATTGGGCGACATGCTGCAGGCGATCGCGGACGACGGAACTGTTCAGTTTCATATTCTCGATCAGCCGCCAGCCGGGAGCCGATCAAATGGACCTAGGCAGCAAGTCGGGCTGTCCCTGTCTCATCACCGCAATCTTGTCGCTTGCGCCTGCCCGTGGCGTCAAGACGCCGCCCCCTGGCTTTCCCGAGCGTCGGGCGAATAGGGGAACCATATCCGTGCGCTTTTGTTGTTAGGGCAGGCAGAAGCATAGGAGTTACGACATGCACAAGACCCTATTGGCCGCGTCGGCGGTCCTGATCGCACTCTCCGGTGCAGCTTACGCCCAGACGACGATCATCACCCAGGATCCGGTCACCACCAATTCGGCGGTCGTTCTGCCGGGCGAAGTTCGCACCTATGTCATGGAGCAGAGCGTTCCGTCGGTTTCCTATCAGGGCGACATCACCGTCGGGACCGCCCTTCCGGATACCGTCGAGGTGCATCCGGTCGATGGCTACGACAACTACGCCTATACGGTCGTCAATGACCGCCGCGTCGTCGTCAATCCACAGACCAGGACCGTCATCCAGGTTCTGGAATAATTTCATCCGGCTCTTTTCGAGCAACAAAAAACCCGGCGAGCGATCGCCGGTTTTTTTGTTGGCGGACGCATGGTCCTCAGTCGTTGGCGGTGACCTTGACGCCGAGAACGTTCGGAAGCGTGTTCGGCGCGCCCATTGCGGCACCCATGATCATCGGGAAGGGGACGGCATCGGCCGGTTCCGCGGTGATCGTGAAGCTGCCGGGCTTGTCGAGATAGGCGTTGACCGCAGCGCTCACCATGTTCTGCAGTTCCGGCACGTTGTACTGCGCCAGCATCATCGGCGTCATGCCCTTCAGCATCTGCGCCATGGCTTCGCCTGTGGTGCCCTGGCTCTTGCCGGCGTAGTCGAGCGCCTTCTTGGTAATGCCGGCATCCTCGAAGCGGATTTCGGCGCTGTTGAAGGTGAGACGCTGCATCAGGCCGAGCATCGCAAGGCCCGCGGCCTGCTGCGCTTCTTCCTTGTTCGGATTGGCTTCCATCGCCTTGGCCGTTTCGTTCGCGGACTTGATGAAGTCGAGCGTGTAGCCGGATACGCTGAAGGCGAGGTTGAGCTTGCCGACCTTGGCGAAATCGATCGCGTATTCGTCGATCTCTAGATTTCCGTCCGCCAGTGTCCAGCTTCCCGTCATGTTCACCTTGCCGTCGATCGAAGTGACGCCGAGCTGCTGCAGCGTGTCCTTCGCCTGGGCGTCGTCGACGAGGCTAAGGTCGCTCTTGACCCCGTTGATCTGAAGGTCGAAGCCGACGGAGGAGCTGTCGTCGGCGACCTCGGTGGTGAGGTTCATCCCATCGACCGAAAAGGCCTGCTTGCCGTCGACGGCGGCGGTCATCTTGCCGATATGCGCTTCGTCATAGAGCATGATCGCATCAAGGCCGTCGCCGCTTGGATTGCCGGGGACGGTAAGGCCGCTGATCGCGATGTCCGAGGCGGTGAAGACCGTCTTGTCCTGGCTGGTGTTGACGTTGTCGAAAGTGACCTTCTCGACGGTGTAGCCGCCATTATTCTCTTCGACGCCCTCGAACTTGACCGTGCCGAGCGGCAGGTTTTGCTTGCCGGCCTGGACCAGCAGCTTGGCGTTGGCGAGCGTCACGTTCGACCCGCTGACGGTGGCCTTTTCAGCCGAGAAACCGGCGCCGCCCTGGATCGAGAGCGCGCCGTTGATCTTGGCGACGAGATCGTTGCCGTCGAGCGCGAATGCCGGGCCGGCGAAAATCGAAAGCGCTGCGCCGGCGAGCAGAAGCCGGGCCTTGGTGGAGTATTGCATCGGAGTTCCTCCTGGCGGGCGATGGTCCGGCCCGCGTTCCGTTAGGGTTTTGTCGATAGTTCGGTCTGCTTGTTCGCGGCACCTTATAGGCAAGCCGGGTAAAAGGTTTATGGCTTTGTTCCACATTCCTTTCGTCAAAATTGCGGCTGACGATTCAGGGTAAATCAAACACTGATTTTAGTCCGGGAAAAGCCTTCATCCACAGGCTGTCGCCGGTACTTTCTTGCCGAGAATCGGGCTTTCCGCTAGTCAAGGCCCATGGGAAAAAATCTGACACCACCCGGCGGCGACGGCGGCGACAACATCCTGCCTGTCGATCTGAAAGCAGCGCTCGAAGAGCGTTACCTCGCCTATGCGCTTTCGACCATCATGCACCGCGCGCTGCCGGACGTGCGCGACGGCCTGAAACCCGTCCACCGCCGCATCGTCTATGCGATGAGCGAGATGGGCCTGCGCCCCAACGCCGCCTTCCGCAAATGCGCCAAGATCGTCGGCGAGGTGATGGGTAATTTCCATCCGCACGGCGACCAGTCGATTTATGACGCATTGGCGCGCCTTGCGCAGGATTTCTCGCAGCGTTATCCGCTCGTCAACGGCCAGGGCAATTTCGGCAATATCGACGGCGATAGCCCCGCCGCGATGCGTTATACCGAGAGCAAGATGACGGCGGTCTCCGAACTGCTGCTCGAAGGCATCGACCAGGACGCGGTGGATTTCCGCGACACCTACGACGAATCGAATTCCGAACCGGTCGTATTGCCCGGCGCCTTCCCGAACCTGCTGGCCAACGGCACGTCCGGCATCGCGGTCGGCATGGCAACGTCGATCCCGCCGCACAATGTCCATGAGCTTTGCGACGCCGCGCTGCACCTGATCAAGAACCCGTCGGCGACCATCGAAGACCTGATGGCGGATCCGGCCGAGCCTGCCAAGGGCGGCATCGAAGGCCCGGACCTGCCGACCGGCGGCATCATCATCGACAGCCGAGAGTCGATCGTCGAGGCCTACAAGACCGGTCGCGGCGGTTTCCGCGTCCGCGCCCGCTGGGTGATCGAGGATCTCGGCCGTGGCGGTTATCAGATCGTCGTCACCGAAATTCCGTTCCAGGTGCAGAAGTCGCGCCTGATCGAAAAGATCGCCGAACTGCTGCTCGCCCGCAAGCTGCCGCTGCTGGAAGACGTGCGCGACGAATCGGCCGAAGACGTGCGCGTCGTGCTGGTGCCGAAGAGCCGCACGGTGGATGCGACCCTGCTGATGGAATCGCTGTTCAAGCTGTCCGAGCTGGAAACCCGCCTGCCGCTCAACATGAACGTGCTCTCCATGGGCCGGGTGCCCAAGGTGATGGCGCTCAACGAAGTGCTGCTGGAGTGGCTGGCGCATCGCCGCGACGTGCTGGTGCGCCGCTCGCGCTTCCGGCTGGCGGCGATCGACCGGCGCCTGGAAATCCTCGGCGGCCTGCTGATCGCCTACCTCAATATCGATGAGGTGATCCGCATCATCCGCGAGGAGGACGAGCCGAAGCCCGTCATGATGGAGCGCTGGTCGCTTTCCGACATCCAGGTCGAGGCGATCCTCAACATGCGGCTGCGCGCCTTGCGCAAGCTCGAAGAATTCGAGATCCGCACCGAGCACGAGAACCTCACCAAGGAGAAGGCGGATATCGAATCGCTGCTGGCTTCCGAGGACAAGCAGTGGCGGGTCATCGAGCACGAGATCCAGGACGTCCGCAAGAATTTCGCCAAGGGCCGGGGCAAGCCCTATGCGCGCCTGACGACCTTCGCCGACGCACCGGATGCCGATATCGACGCGATCAACCAGGCGATGATCGAGAAGGAACCGATCACCGTCGTGGTCTCGCAGAAAGGCTGGATCCGCGCGCTGAAGGGACATATCTCGGATACCTCGACGCTGACCTTCAAGGAAGGCGACGGGCCGAAGATCGCGTTTACCGCCCAGACGACCGACAAGCTGTTGCTCGTCACCACCGGCGGCAAGGTCTATACGCTCGGTGCCGACAAGCTGCCGGGCGGTCGCGGCCACGGCGAGCCGATCCGCATCATCGTCGACATGGAGAACGACCAGGACATCCTGACCGCCTTCGTCCATGATCCGCAGCGCAAGCTGATCGTCGCTTCCACCGCCGGCAACGGTTTTATCGTCGCCGAGAGCGAGATGATCGCCAATACCCGCAAGGGCAAGCAGATCATGAACGTAGCCATGCCCGACGAGACCAAACTGGTCGTGCATGTTTCGGGCGATCACGTGGCCGTTGTCGGCGAGAACCGCAAGCTGCTGGTCTTCCCGCTGACCCAGCTGCCGGAAATGACCCGCGGCAAGGGCGTCCGCCTGCAGCGCTACAAGGACGGCGGCATTTCCGACATCCGCTGCTTCACCATGGCCGACGGCCTTTCCTGGGAAGACAGCGCCGGCCGCTCGTTCACCCGCAACAAGGACGAACTGCTGGAATGGATCGCCGACCGCGCCACCGCCGGCCGCGCCGTTCCGAAGGGCTTTCCGCGGAGCGGGAAGTTCGCAGGGTGATCAGCTTTTGGCGAGTGCGCTGAGGGCTACGTGATATTTCCTCATCGCCATTTTGGCGGCGAGGAGCTGACGCTGGAAATCCTTATCCGATATCGTCTTGGGATCGAAAAGCTCGATCCCAGTATCGTCGATATGAAGCTCCAATACTTGGCCTTCCTTCCAGCCAAGACGGTCAAGGATATCCTGGGGCAAGGCGATGCCGTGGTCTTCGCCGATCTTCTGAATAGTGATCTTCTGAACAGTGCTTTTCGCGTTCATCGTCAGCCACCTATAGTAGTGTGGAGACGCTACCACATATAAGGGCGCTCGCGAATATCAAATCGCTTGCGAGGCTACCGCCCTGGCCCGCAACCTCTCCACCCGCCGCATCTGCCAGGCCGAATAACCGATTAGCGCCAGCACGAGGATCGAGCCGCCCAAGAGCGTGCGGGAGGATGGGATCTCGGAAAAGATCAGCCAGACCCAGATCGGTGCGAGGATGGTTTCGAGCAGGTAGAACATCCCGACTTCGGGGCCGGAGAGATATTTCGGGCCGGTTGCAAGACACCAGAAGGCGAGCGGCATCATGATCGCGCCGTCGAACATCACCCAGATGGGATCCGCCACTGAAAAGCCGCCCGTGCCGGCAAGCGAAGACGCGCCGACGAACGAGAGCCCGATCGTTGCCGGTATGATGGTCGCGACGAGCGGCACGAAGCCCATGTCGATGCGGGCCGCCCGGCTGAGCGTGATCGCCAGAGCCAGCAGGAACGAAGCGGTCGCCGCGAGGATGTCGCCAAAAATATGCCCGCCGGCAAGCCCGCCCGAGACGATCAGGCCGACGCCGAAAAACATCACCAGCATGGTGACGAGTGTCGAAGGCGAGGGGCGCTCCTTGAGGACCAGCCAGCCGAGAACGGCGGCATACATGGGCGTGAAGGCGACGATGAAGACGACATTGGCGGTCGCCGTGTTGAACACGGCGCCGAGGAAGGCGATCGTCGAAATACCGTAGCAGAAGCCGGCGGCAAGACCCGCCTTTCCGGGGATCAGCACCGGACGGGTCGAGCCGAAGCGCCGGACGAGCAGCCACAGGATGATGGCGGCGGCGAAGGTCGCGGTGCTGCGCAGCACGACAGTCGACCACATTTCGCCATGCCCGAGCCGCACCAGCGGCACGTCGAAGGAGAGCGCAAGGCCGCCGATTGCGGTGAGCACGAGGCCCTTTTTATGATCGTTCATGGGATGATTTCAGATGTCCGTGGCGGGATCGAAGATTTCCCAGCCGCGCGGGGTCAGGTGTTCCTGGGGCTGGAACCGGGTCTTGTAGCCCATCTTCGCCGAACCCTTCACCCAATAGCCGAGATAGACATGCGGCAGGCCGAGCGTCCTGGTGCGGGCGATATGGTCGAGGATCATGAACGTACCGAGCGAGCGCTTTTCATACTCGGGATTGAAGAAGGAATAGACCATCGACAGGCCGTCGCTCATCATGTCGGTAAGCGCGACGGCAAGCAATTCCCCCTTCGGCTCGACGCTGATGCCGGAGCCCGGCTCGCGGCGCCGGTACTCGATGATGCGGGTGTTGACATGCGTGTCCTCGACCATGATCGCATAGTCGAGCGCCGACATGTCGGACATGCCGCCCCGCTGATGGCGGTCGTCGAGATAACGACGGAAGAGCGAGAACTGTTCGGTGGAGGGTTGCGCGGGGTAGACCGTCGCGATCACGTCGCGATTGGTGGCAAGGACCCGTTTCATCGAGCGCACGGGCTCGAACTCGTGAGCGAGGATGCGCACGGAAATGCACGCGCGGCATGATTCGCAGGCCGGCCGATAGGCGATGTTCTGCGAACGGCGGAAACCGCCCTGGGTCAGTAGGTCGTTCATCTCGGCGGCGCGAGCGCCTACCAGGTGAGTGAAGACCTTTCGCTCCATTTCACCCGGGAGATAGGGACAAACTGCCGGGGCCGTCAGGTAGAACTGCGGTGAGGGCGTTGCCTGGGTATTCATTGCGTCGTGGCAGTCCGGTCTTTAGGGTCGTAATGTCATACCATGGCGCATAAAAGTAAAACGTCAACCATATGCTGCGGCAGGCGGCAGGCTAGTGCCATAAACTTTCGGCCAGTAGCGTAATCGTTACGACGTACGCACCACGACAGTGCCGAGCAGCAGGTCGTGCACGAGGCGCGAACGCTCGATGAACAGGCCCGCGAGCAGAATGAGCGGGGTCAGCACCGAATTGATGATCCAGAAGATCACGGTGTGGGCCATAGCGGTGAGGAAATCCATCCGCCGGCCGTCGAGCCGCACCATGGCGAGCCCCATGGCGCGCATGCCGGGCGAAGCTTGAGCCGAGCCGCCGAGCGTCATCCCGAAATAGAGAAGCGCGACGATCACGAACAACACCGGATAGAGCATGAAGCCGAGGCCGAGCGTGATGATGCCGAGGAAAAACACCACGACGGCAGCCGGAATGCACAGCAAGAGCACGATCACATAGTCGATGATGAAGGCGAACACCCGGCGAGAAAGAACGCCGCTATAGGCGCGCCAGTCGTCCGGTGCGGCATAGGCCGGGTTCGGGTCGAGGCTCATCGTTTCAACATCTCCTGTTTCTCCCCGATGATATGGGAAGAGACCGCCGCGGCAACAAGGCTTATCCGTTTTTCGCCAGCTTCCTGGCCACGTCCATCGCAAAATACGAAAGAATCCCGTCGCAGCCGGCGCGTTTGAAGCAGAGCAGTGTCTCCATCATGATCCGGTCGCCGTCGATCCAGCCGTTCATGGCCGCCGCCTTGATCTGCGTGTATTCGCCGGAGACCTGGTAGGCGAAGACGGGAAGGCCGAACGCTTCCTTGATGCGCCAGCAGATGTCGAGATAGGCGATGCCGGGCTTGACCATCAGCATATCGGCGCCTTCCTCGACGTCGAGGGCGGCGTCCCGCACTGCTTCGGTGCCGTTGGCCGGCGAGATGTAATAGCTGTTCTTGTCGCCCTTCAGGAGACCGCTGGTGTTGATCGCCTCGCGATAGGGGCCGTAGAAGCCGGACGAAAATTTCGTCGCGTAGGACATGATGCCGACATCCTGGTGACCGCTTGCATCCAGCCCGCGGCGGATGGCGCCGATGCGGCCATCCATCATTTCCGAAGGCGCGATGATGTCGGCGCCGGCATCCGCCTGCATGACGGCGGCGCGGACGATCTGGTCGACCGTCTCGTCGTTGACGATCACGCCGTCCCGGAGGATCCCGTCATGGCCGTGGCTGGTGAACGGATCGAGCGCCACGTCGGTAATGATGCCGATATTCGGCACGGCTTTCTTGAAAGCGGCGGTCGCCTGGTTGATCAGGTTGTTGGCGACCAGGCTGTTGGAACCGGTCTCGTCGCGCAGTTCCATCTCGATATCGGGGAAAGTGGCGATCGCCGGAATACCGAGATCGGCCGCTTCCTTCACCGCCTCGACCGCCTTGTCGACGCTCATGCGGCTGACGCCCGGCATGGCGGCGATCGGATCGACGATGCCGGTGCCGGGAACGATGAAGATCGGCCAGATCAGATCGTCGACCGTCAGCCGGTTCTCCTGCACCAGCCGACGCGTCCAGTCGGCCTTGCGGTTGCGCCGCATGCGGCGGTGGCCGGTGATCTCGTCGACCAGATGCGTCTTGTCCATGGCAAAGTCTCCAACTTCTCTTCCCGTGCGCGCGTCATTATCATGCAGCACGCCATTTGCGAATGGGAACGATCGCCGCAGTTGAGGCCCGGGCTAGATCCAGAGATCGTTTTGAGCCGTACGTTCGCCGCCCTCGTTGCCGGTGTTCAAAACGCCACGCGGCTCGATCACCATCATCTTCACCTCCTTTTCAGCGAACGGCTTGTGCTGCACGCCCTTCGGCACCACGAGCATTTCGCCCGGGCCGATCTCAACGCTGCCGTCGCGGAAGTCGATCCGCAAATGGCCTTCGATAACGATGAAGGCTTCATCCGTCTCCGGGTGATCGTGCCATATGAAATCGCCTTCGATGCGGACGAGCTTGAACTGGTAATCGTTCATTTCGGCGACGACGCGCTGCTGCCAGAGATCGGGTATCCGTTCCAGCTTCTCAGCGAGGTTTATCGGCGTATGTGAAAAGTTCCGCTGGGTCATGCCTTCTCCTTTGATTGGCGGCAAACCCTATCAGGACAAGGCGCAGGGCTCTTGAACGATCGTGCAGACGACAGGCTGGTACTGGCGGGCGGCGACCGTGGCGGCTAATGTAGTCCCATGGAACCCGATTCACTCACGGTGCCGAAGCGCACGCTGACCGAAATTCTCTACGTGGCCTTCCTCAGGCTGATCGCGATCGCCTGTTTCTGGTTTGGCCTGCAATATTGGGCGATGCTGGTCGGTTATTCGCTGAAGGGCATGGCCCGCTTCGATCTGCTGACGCTTCCCTGGAAGGTAGCGGCGTCTTCGCTTGCCGTGCTGTTTCCAGTTGCCTCGCTCGGTCTGTGGCTCACCGTTTCCTGGGGGCCTGTGCTCTGGACGATCGCTGCAATCTCGCAGGTGTCGATGTATATCGTCTGGCCGGAGATTTTCGGACACAACCGGCTCGTGCCCCTCATGCACGGCCTCGTCGCAGCGCTCTATGTCGTATTTCGGCTCTCACTATGGGTCGAGGCGCGCCGCAAGGCGGAGCGGGTAAGAATTGATTCACCTTGAAATTAAAGCTTTGACGGCCTGAATTGACCAGAAAATCGCCGCTAAGTGATTGATTTATTTTAAATCTGAATGATCACATCCCAGGCCGGCAAGGGCGGGCCGGGATTCGAACGAACGCGTTAAGCGCTTGTTAAGCCTATGTTTTAAGTCGAATTTTATGCGTATTGGATAGTGTCTGTCTCAAGGCGGGAAGAAACAAACACCGCCAAACAAAACAGGATGAGGCAGTCATGATGAACACGAAACTGAAGCCGCAGGCGGCACCGGCAGTAGCAGATCCGCATGAAGACACCATTCGCGCCCTCTACATGGAATCGCTGCATCTGGTCGAGCGCCTCCACCGCCGCCTTCTCGATGTGATCAAGGACGAGTTCGACCGCCAGGGTCGTGACGACGTCAACGCCGTCCAGGCGCTCCTGCTTTTCAACATCGGCAATTCGGAACTGACAGCCGGCGAACTGCGCTCCCGCGGTTATTATCTCGGCTCGAACGTCTCCTATAACGTCAAGAAGCTGGTCGACCTCGGCTTCATCAACCACCAGCGCTCGCGCATCGACCGCCGCTCGGTCCGCATCAGCCTGACGCCGGAAGGCCAGGCGATCGCAGAAACCGTCGGCAAGCTCTACGAGCGCCATATCGGCTCGATCGAAAAGGTCGGCGGCATCGGCGAGGGCGAATTCTCTCAGATGAACAAGCTGCTCCAGCGCCTCGACCGCTTCTGGAACGACCAGATCCTTTACCGCCTTTAATCCACCGGGGGCTTGCGAAACACTCCATTACCTCCAGTCATGCGGTGCTACGCAAAAGCGTAACGGGGTGTCGGAAGACGCGCCGTTACGCTTGTTTGCGTGCTAGCCAAGCCGCCTTCTGGCAGATGCAGCCTATCGCTGGGCCAGCAGGGCTCGGCCGGCGTTTCGGATGGTGAGGGCCGAATCCGCCATCTGGGCAATCAAGCCGGCAGTCATCGCTGAGGCGAGGGTCTCGGTATAGTCTTCGCCCTGGAGACCGTGCTTTTTGCAATAATTCTGGACGGCCCCGCGTGTGGAGGTCGGCGAGACGCCAAACTTGTTGTTCTGGAAAGCATTGACAATAATTTGGTATTTTTCGTCCAGGGTCACGGTAGCTCTCCAATGGGTGATGTATGGGGTGCCTACCAGTATGGGGGCCGGGTTGATAGCCGTATTCTGCCGTGGGCGTCGGAATACATGCCGTTACGTCCGTTTGCGGCGTAATGTCTGCCTACAACGTGGCCGCCGGGGCCCGGCGTATTTCGGTTGTCATGCCCGCAAACAGTGAGGAAAGGTCGAGCCACCCGTCCGGCCTGCGGCCCGTCACCTTTTCGGGCCATCCGCAGACGCCGTCCTGTCCGACATAGCCGACACATTGCGGCGCGGTTTCGTCGCGAAAATGCAGGACAGCCAGCTTTCCAGGCTCAAGGGCTTCGATCGGGTACCAGTTCAATTCTCATATTCCTTACTTTGACGGGCAACTTTTAGCCAAGCCGCTTGTCCGAGGCTTACGGCTTTTACGTTTTCAAACGGGGGTTTTGTGTCCGGAATGCTTGGCCGGTTTCTTAAAAAAAAGCAGGTCCCGGATCGACGGTCCGGGAGAACTTCCGGGGTCGCTTGCACTCGCAGGGTGTGGCGCATATGCCGCTTGAAAAAATCACGTGCCAACACGGCTTTGTGACGCGCAAGTACCTGACACGAATTGGCCATATTGCTATGGGACCGGCTGGATGCAACGGGCTGGCGGGAATTCGCGCTTTCATAACATTGCGATGACGACGAAGCCCTTTGCGGCTGCGCTAATTTTTTGCGCGTTCTTAACCATATCCCTGTAGGCGTCTTTGATGCTGCTCGGGACCAGATGGGTACTATGATGTCGAAGAAGATCGGATCTGAAGCTCTTTCCCGCCGTGCCTTGCTTCGCACGGCCGTCTCTGCCGGTGTTGCCGCACTTGCAGCGCCGGCATTCGCCCAGACGGCGATGGATGATTTGATCAATGCGCCTCGCCGCGGCACCTGGGACGACCAGTTCGACGCCAAGGCCGCATCCAGAACCGCCGTCAATGTCGTCTCCAACAATCCGGTGCTCGGCGCCGGCGGACCGGCGAACATCCAGCAGGCGATGGTTGACTACCAGCAGATCGTTGCAAACGGCGGCTGGCCCGAGGTCAATCCCGGCCAGCAGCGCCTGCGCCTAGGCGTCGTTGATCCGTCCGTGCAGCAGTTGCGCCAGCGCCTGATGATTTCGGGCGACCTGCCGCGCGAGGCGGGCATGTCTTCCTCGTTCGACAGCTATGTCGACGGAGCTGTGAAGCGTTTTCAGGCCCGTCATGGCCTGCCCGCCGATGGCGTGATGGGCGAATTTACCGTCAAGGCGATGAACATATCGGCCGACGTGCGCCTGCGCCAACTCGGTACCAATCTGGTGCGCCTGCAGTCCATGTCGGGCGATCTCGGCCCCCGCTACGTCATGGTCAATATTCCGGCCGCCTATATCGAGGCGGTGGAGAACGACCGTGTGGCGCTGCGAACCAATGCCGTCGTCGGGCGCATCGACCGTCCGACGCACGCCATCAACTCGAAGATCTACGAGGTCATCCTCAACCCCTATTGGACCGCGCCGCGCTCGATCGTCGAGAAGGACATCGTGCCGCTGATGCGCAAGGACCCGACCTATCTCACCCGCAACAACATCCGCCTGATCGATGGCAAGGGTAACGAAGTGGCGCCGGAAACGGTTGATTGGTTCGCGCCGAAGGCGCCGAATCTGATGTTCCGGCAGGACCCCGGCAAGATCAACGCCATGGCCTCAACGAAGATCAACTTCCACAATCCGAACAATGAATACATGCATGACACGCCCCAGCAGGGCCTGTTCAACAAGCTGATGCGCTTTGAGTCCTCCGGCTGCATGCGTGTTCAGAACGTCCGCGACCTCATCACCTGGTTGCTGCGCGACACAACCGGCTGGTCGCGCCAGGAGATCGAGCGGGTGATCTCGACGCGCCAGAACAACCCGATTAAGCTTGCCGTCGAAGTGCCGGTCTATATCGTCTACATCACCGCCTGGTCTGCGAAGGACCGCGTCGTGCAGTTCCGCGACGACATCTACGAGCGTGACGGCAACCAGGAACTGGCGCTGCAGACGACCACCGGCATCGAAAAGCCGGCCGGCGCTGCCGACGACGATCTGCTGCCGCAATAAGATCTGCTTCTTTTTCCGTCCATGAGAAGCCGCATCCGCCAAGGGTGCGGCTTTTTCGTTTTCTAAGAGTATCTCCGCGTCTTCCGGCGAGCAAATGTCGTTCCCCGTATTGCTCTGCGCAAGGCGTAAGGCTAAGACGCGACATTGCAATGCCCACCCCTTTGAGGAGCCTCGCACATGTCGAACACCGACGTCTTCTTCTCCCGCCCGCTCGCAGAATCCGATCCGGAAATCTTTGGCGCGATCGAGAAGGAACTGGGTCGCCAGCGCCACGAAATCGAGCTGATCGCTTCGGAGAACATCGTTTCCCGCGCTGTGCTTGAGGCGCAGGGTTCGATCATGACCAACAAGTATGCCGAGGGTTATCCGGGCAAGCGTTATTACGGCGGTTGCCAGTTCGTCGACATCGCCGAGGAACTCGCCATCGAGCGCGCCAAAAAGCTGTTCGGCGTCAATTTCGTCAACGTCCAGCCGAATTCCGGTTCCCAGATGAACCAGGCGGTGTTCCTCGCGCTGCTGCAGCCGGGTGATACGTTCATGGGCCTCGACCTCAACTCGGGCGGCCACCTGACGCATGGTTCGCCGGTCAACATGTCTGGCAAGTGGTTCAACGTCGTCTCCTACGGCGTGCGCGAAGGCGACAACCTGCTCGACATGGACGAGGTGCAGCGCAAGGCCGAGGAAACCAAGCCGAAACTGATCATCGCCGGCGGCACCGCCTATTCCCGCATCTGGGACTGGAAGCGTTTCCGCGAGATCGCCGATTCGGTCGGCGCCTATCTGATGGTGGACATGGCTCACATCGCCGGTCTGGTTGCCGGCGGCCAGCATCCGTCGCCGTTCCCGCATTGCCACGTCGCCACCACCACCACCCACAAATCGCTCCGCGGTCCGCGCGGCGGCGTCATCCTGACCAATGACGAAGAACTGGCCAAGAAGTTCAATTCCGCCGTTTTCCCGGGCCTGCAGGGCGGTCCGCTGATGCACATTATTGCCGCCAAGGCCGTCGCCTTTGGCGAAGCGCTGCAGCCGGACTTCAAGGACTATGCCGCGCAGATCGTCAAGAATGCCAAGGCGCTGTCCGAAACGCTGATGGCCGGCGGCCTCGACATCGTTTCCGGTGGCACCGACAACCACCTGATGCTCGTCGACCTGCGCAAGAAGAACGCCACCGGCAAACGCGCCGAAGCGGCTCTCGGCCGTGGCTACATCACCACCAACAAGAACGGCATTCCCTTCGACCCGGAAAAGCCCTTCGTCACCTCCGGTATCCGTCTCGGCACCCCGGCTGGCACGACGCGTGGTTTCAAGGAAGCGGAATTCAAGGAGATCGGCAATCTCATCATCGAGGTTCTCGACGGCCTGAAGGTCGCCAATTCCGACGAAGGCAATGCCGGCGTCGAAGCCGCCGTGCGCGACAAGGTCGTGGCGCTCACCGGCCGCTTCCCCATGTATCCCTACATGTGATCCCAACTGGTACCAATGGGGGCCGCATTTCGCGGTCCCTCTTGCAAGCCTAAGGAGAGGCGATGCGCTGCCCCTATTGCGGTTCGGAAGACACGCAGGTCAAGGATAGTCGTCCGGCGGAGGATTACACCTCCATCCGCCGGCGGCGTATCTGCCCGGATTGCGGCGGTCGCTTCACGACGTTCGAGCGCGTGCAGCTTCGCGAATTGATGGTCACCAAGAAGACCGGCCGCAAGGTGCCGTTCGACCGCAACAAGCTGGTACGGTCCTTCCAGATCGCGCTGCGCAAGCGCCCGGTCGACAATGACCGTATCGAACGGGCGGTTTCCGGCATCGTGCGCCGGCTCGAAAGCTCGGGCGAGAACGAGATTTCGTCGGAAGAGATCGGGCTGCAGGTGCTGGAAGCATTGAAAAGCCTCGATGACGTCGCCTTCGTGCGCTACGCCTCTGTCTATCGCGATTTCTCCCATGCAGAGGATTTCGAAAAGGTGATCCAGGAGATCAACGCCAAGATCGCCCGCGATCCCGGCATCGAGCCGTAGCCATGACGAGCGCTGCCGAAGACCGGTGGTTCATGGCGTCGGCACTGCGCCTATCGCGGCTTCATACCGGCCAGACAGGCACCAATCCTTCGGTCGGCTGCGTGATCGTCAAGGACGGCGAGGTGGTCGGCTCTGCCGTCACCGCGCCCGGCGGGCGGCCGCATGCGGAAACCCAGGCGCTCGATATTGCCGGAGAGAAGGCGAGGGGAGCGACCGTCTATGTCACGCTCGAACCCTGCTCGCATTATGGCCGTACCCCACCTTGCGCCAACGCGCTCGTCGAGGCGGGCGTCGCTCGCGTCGTCATCTCGCTGACCGATCCCGATCCGCGCGTCTCCGGCCGCGGGATCGCCATTTTGCGCGATGCCGGGATTGTCGTGGAAACCGGCCTGATGGAGGAGGAGGGGCGCCGGGCGCTCGCCGCCTACCTTACCCGCCAGACGAAGGGCCGCCCGCATGTGACTCTGAAGCTTGCCGTTTCCGCCGACGGCATGCTCGGCCGCCGCGGCGAGGAAGTGTCGATCACCGGCCCCGAGGCGCGGGCGCAAGTGCACCGGCTGCGGGCCGAAGCCGACGCGATTCTGGTCGGCATTGGCACGGTGCTGTCGGATGATCCGGAGTTGACGGTGCGCATTTCGGGGCTGGAGAAACGCTCTCCGATCCGCATCGTGCTGGATCGTCGGCTTGAACTGCCGCTGGATTCCAAGCTGGTGAAGAGTGCGCGGGACGTGCCGGTGATTGTCGTGGCGGCGCCTTCTTCCTTGGAGACTGGGGCGACACCCCCCTCTGCCCTGCCGGGCATCTCCCCCTCAGGGGGGGAGATCGATCAGCGGCAGGCTCATCCGTCCCATTCAAGCTCCGATATCGGGGCGGCAGAGGAGCCGCCTGGAATTGCGCAGGGTGCAGGCTCCTTGCCGATCTCCCCCCTTGAGGGGGAGATGCCCGGCAGGGCAGAGGGGGGGGGGGCTCCGCGCTCCATCGCCAAAGGTGATCTGACCTCGAAGGCCGCGGCCCTCCAATCCGCCGGCGTCGAGATCATGGACGCCACCGAACTCGACATCCTCCTGGCGATCCTTGCGGTTCGCGGCATGTCCTCGCTTCTGGTCGAGGGCGGCGCAACCATCGCAAAGACATTCCTCGAAGCAAATCTCGTCGACCGCATCCTCCTGTTCCAGGGGCCCGGCATTGTCGGCGAGGGCGGGCTTGAATCGCCGCTGACGCCATCCGATATGCCGGCAGGATTTAAGCTCGTGCGCGAGGAAAGCTTCGGGCCGGATCGCTGCTTCGAATACGAAAGAGGTTTCTGATGTTCACCGGAATTGTCACCGATGTCGGCACGGTCGCGGCAACGACGCCCATGGACGAAGGCGTCAAGCTCAGGATCGCCACCAACTACGATCCGAAAACCATCGACATGGGCGCCTCGATTTCCCATGGCGGCGTCTGCCTGACGGTGACAAACCTGCCGGACGAAGGCAGCAACGAGCGCTGGTTCGAGGTCGAGGCCTGGGAAGAGGCGCTGCGGCTGACGACGATCGCTGAATGGACCGAGGGCACGCGCGTCAATCTCGAGCGGGCGCTGAAGATCGGCGACGAGCTCGGCGGCCATATCGTCTCCGGTCATGTCGACGGCAAGGCGGAAATTCTCGGCATTGAACATGAAGGCGAGGCGGTCCGCATCCGTCTTCGGGCACCCGAAGCGCTTGCCCGATTTGTGGCTCCGAAGGGCTCGGTAGCGCTGGATGGCACCTCGCTGACCGTCAACGCCGTCGAGGGCACCGATTTCGACGTTCTGCTGATCCGCCACACGCTCGCCGTCACCACCTGGGGTGATCGCAAGGCGGGTGATTTCGTCAATTTCGAAGTCGACACGATGGCGCGTTACGCAGCACGGCTTGCGGAATTCCCGGCGAAAAGCTGACGGCTTGCCGGCCGCTCAGTTTTCGCGCGCCATCACCACGATCGGGCCATGGTAGTCGGCGCGGGCGAACTCGCGAAAGCTGAGCTTCGCAGCGACCCTCAGCGACGCGCCGTTTTCAGGGCTGATGATGCAGGTCATCCTGCGATCGGGGAAATGTGCTTCGCCCCAGGAGATCATCGCGCCCACCGCCTCGGTCGCGTAACCGCGGCCATGGACGGAAGGGATGAGTGCCCAGCCGGTCTCGAGCGTCCCCTCGATCGAGGGCTGAAATTCGCGGCGCATATCCTGGAAGCCCGCTTCGCCGAGAAAACGCCCGGTTGCCTTCTCTTCGATCGCCAGGAACCCGAAACCCATCAGGTGCCACATGCCGTTGACACGCAGCATACGGCTCCAGCTGGTTTCGCGGGACGAGGGGATACCGGAAATATAGCGGACCACGTCCGGCTCGGCCCAGAATTCCGCATAGGTCTCGAACTCCTCCAGTCGATGAGGACGCAGGATCAGCCGTTCGGTTTCGAGGGTCGGGATGGTGGTCATGGCGGGCTCCATGGTGCGGGATGGCACCGATCTTTATCGCTGCTCGCTCAGGTATTCCCGATTCGCATCGCTGCGTTCAGCGAAAATTGCTTGCCATTCCCCTCAGAGCGTGTTTTGACCGCCACCTGCCCGAGACCCATATGAATATCGGCCCGCTTTGAAGGCGATATCGATCTCATGCTGGGCCGATTTGAACAAAGGTGAATCATGTCACGCGAAACCGCTCCACACCTCCTCGTCGTCGAGGCGCGTTTCTACGACGATATGTCCGATGCGCTGCTCGACGGTGCGACCCATGCGCTGAAGGCGGCCGGGGCGACCTATGACGTGGTCACCGTTCCGGGTGCGCTCGAAATCCCGCCGGCAATCGCCATGGCGCTCGATGCGTCGGAAGAGGGCGGCACCGATTACGACGGTTTCGTCGCACTCGGCATGGTCATCCGCGGCGAGACCTACCATTTCGACATCGTCTCGAACGAATCCTCCCGTGCCCTGATGGACCTCGCCGTGTCGGAATCGCTGGCGATCGGCAACGGCATCCTCACCTGCGAGAACGACGAACAGGCATGGGCGCGTGCCCGCCGTTCGGACAAGGACAAGGGCGGCTTCGCCGCCCGTGCGGCGCTGACCATGATCGCGCTGCGTGACAAGCTGAACGGTGGTTGATTGATGGCAAAGGAAGGCGAACACCCGGTCAAGCCGGCAAACCAGCGCGGCGCCGCCCGCCTGGCGGCTGTGCAGGCGCTCTACCAGATGGATGTCGGTGGGACCGGCGTGCTGGAGGTCGTTGCCGAATATGAGGCGCACCGCCTCGGCCAGGAACTCGACGGCGACACCTATCTGAAGGCCGACGCCTCCTGGTTCCGCTCGATCGTTGCCGGCGTCGTGCGCGACCAGGTGAAGATCGATCCGCTGATCCGCGCCTCGCTGCAGGAAGACTGGCCGCTGTCGCGTCTCGATTCGACGTTGCGGGCCATCCTGCGCGCCGGTACGTTCGAAATCCTCGAGCGCAAGGACGTGCCGGTAGCCGTCATCGTTACCGAATATGTCGAGATCGCTCACGCCYTCTTCGGAGAGGAAGAGCCCCGCATTGTCAACGCCGTCCTCGATCGCATTGCCAAGCAGGTACGCGGCGAAACCAAGAAATAACAAACTAAAAAAACAAGTCGGGATGGGACAGGCATGGACGGTGCGGTGAACGGTCTTCAGACACAGATGAACACCGCCCGGCGCAGCGTCGCCCTGCTGGCCGGGGCCCAGGCAGTCCTCGGTTCGGCGCCGCCTCTGGTCTTCGCGCTTGGCGGCCTCGTCGGGTACCAGTTGCTCGGCGACGACAAGTCGCTGGCGACGGCGCCGCTGACCGGTTTCAATATCGGCATGGCGGCGGGCGCTATCGCGGTTGCCATCGCTTCGCGGTTCCTCGGCCGCAAGACGAGCTTCATGCTGGGCTCGGTCCTCGGAGCGCTCGGTGCCGCGACCGCGGCGATCGCGCTCTTCCATGCGAACTTCTGGCTCTTTGCGACCGGCCTGCTTCTGATCGGCCTCTGCAACGGCTTCAGTCAGAAGATCCGCTTTGCCGCTGCCGACGCGTCGCCTTCATTCTACAAGCCGAAGGCGATCTCCTGGATTCTCGCGGCCGGCATCGTCTCGGCGGTTCTCGGACCGCAACTTGCGATCTGGACCAAGGACCTGCTGTCGCCAGTGCTGTTCGCCGGCGCCTTCGTGGCCGTCATTCCGCTCTATCTGATCGCGCTGGTGATGCTGTCGCCGCTGAAACTGCCGCAGATGAGCGGCAGTCACACTGCTTCGGTGCCTGCGCGCCCGCTCGGCGAGATCGTCGTCACCCAGCGGTTCCTGACCGGCATGATCTGCGGCATCTCCTCCTACGCACTGATGACCTTCATGATGACCGGCGCGCCGCTTGCCATGGTGATCGGCTGCGGTTTCCCGTCGGAAATGGCCACCCTCGGCATCCAGTGGCATGTGCTCGCCATGTTCGCGCCGAGCTTTTTCACCGGCATGCTGATTTCCCGCTTCGGCGTCGAAAAGATCGTCGCCGCCGGGCTGGTGATCCTGATGGGGTGCGCCGTGATCGCCCATATGGGCATCGAGCTCTGGAACTTCTGGGGCGCTCTGGTGCTGCTCGGCATCGGCTGGAATTTCGCCTTCATCGGCTCGACTGCGATCGTCGCCTCCAGCTACCGTCCGCACGAGGCCGACAAGGTGCAGGGTTTTCACGATATCATCCTGTTCACCACCGTCGCGTTGTCCTCCTTCTCCTCGGGCAAGATCTTCACCGCCTATGGCTGGTCGTTCATGAATCTGATCATCTGGCCGGTCACGATCGTCTGCCTCGGTCTGGTGCTGGCGCTGATGTTCAAACGCTCTTCCGTGAAATCCGCCTAGAGTCTTGTCCCTTCGGGGCTTGACGCCAATTCATCTCCACCGCAATCTCCCGTCCGCGCAGGCGATCCCGGATTCCTTGGGAGGGGAGCGGTCGGCTGCGCGGGAATGCGCACTGTGGAGTATTGCGGCGGTCTTTGCTCATCCCGTGGATGTGCGCCGCTGCAGGGGTGCACGGCCGGAGGGTATGGACCACCCGGCGCTAAGGGAGAGGAAAAGCGAATGACTGTAATTCTGGGTGTGATCGTGTGCGGGTTGCTATCGATCATTTATGCCGTTTGGGCGACGCGTTCCGTGCTGGCTGCCGATCAGGGCAGTATCCGCATGCAGGAGATCGCCGGATATATCCGTGAAGGCGCACAGGCCTATCTGACGCGTCAGTACATGACCATTGCCATTGTCGGCGTCGTCGTGGCGATCCTTGCCTGGGTTCTGTTGTCCGGCACCGCTGCGGTCGGCTTCGTCATCGGCGCCGTGCTTTCGGGCGCTGCCGGCTTCATCGGCATGCACGTCTCGGTCCGCGCCAACGTGCGCACCGCCCAGGCTTCTTCCCAAAGCCTTGCGGCCGGTCTCGACATCGCTTTCAAATCCGGCGCCATCACCGGCATGCTGGTGGCAGGCCTCGCTCTCCTCGGCGTCTCGATTTATTACTGGATTCTGACCGCCGGCCTCGGCCATCCGACCGGCTCGCGTGAAGTCATCGACGCGCTCGTCTCGCTCGGCTTCGGCGCTTCGCTGATCTCGATCTTCGCCCGTCTCGGCGGCGGCATCTTCACCAAGGGCGCCGACGTCGGCGGCGATCTCGTCGGCAAGGTGGAAGCCGGCATTCCGGAAGACGATCCACGCAATCCGGCGACGATTGCCGATAACGTCGGCGATAACGTCGGCGACTGCGCCGGCATGGCCGCCGACCTCTTCGAAACCTATGCGGTCTCCGTCGTCGCCACCATGGTGCTTGCGGCAATCTTCTTCGCCGGCGCGCCGATCCTCGCAACCGTCATGGTCTACCCGCTGGCGATCTGCGGCGCCTGCATCATCACCTCGATCATCGGCACCTTTTTCGTCAAGCTCGGCTCCAACGGCTCGATCATGGGCGCGCTCTACAAGGGCCTCATCGTCACCGGCCTGCTGTCGATCGTCGGTCTTGCCATCGCCACCTCGATCACCATCGGCTGGGGCACGATCGGCACCGTCGCCGGCAAGCCGATCACCGGTACGAACCTCTTCATCTGCGGCCTTCTCGGTCTCGTGGTGACGGCGCTGATCGTCGTCATCACCGAATACTACACCGGCACCAACAAGCGCCCGGTGAACTCGATCGCTCAGGCATCTGTGACCGGTCACGGCACCAACGTCATCCAGGGCCTTGCGGTCTCGCTCGAATCGACCGCTCTTCCGGCGATCGTCATCGTCGGTGGTATCATCGCCACCTACCAGTTCGCCGGTCTGTTCGGCACCGGCATCGCCGTCACCACCATGCTCGGCCTGGCCGGCATGATCGTGGCGCTCGACGCTTTCGGTCCGGTCACCGACAATGCCGGCGGCATCGCCGAAATGGCGCACCTGCCGCCGGAAGTGCGCAAGTCGACCGACGCGCTCGATGCGGTCGGTAACACGACCAAGGCCGTCACCAAGGGGTACGCGATCGGTTCCGCGGGCCTTGGTGCTCTGGTTCTGTTTGCCGCCTATTCCAACGACCTGCAATATTTCGCCGCCAACCCCGCCCAATATCCATACTTCCAGGGCATCGGCGAAATCTCCTTCAGCCTCTCCAACCCTTATGTCGTTGCCGGCCTGATCTTCGGCGGCCTGATCCCCTACCTGTTCGGCGGCATCGCGATGACCGCCGTCGGCCGCGCCGCGGGCTCGATCGTTGAGGAAGTGCGCAAGCAGTTCCGCGAAAAGCCGGGCATCATGGCGGGGACTGAAAAGCCGGATTATGGCCGCGCCGTCGACATCCTGACCCGGGCTGCGATTCGCGAGATGATCATTCCGTCTCTGTTGCCGGTTCTGGCGCCGATTGTCGTCTATTTCGGCGTTCTGCTGATCTCCGGCGGCGACAAGGCTTCTGCCTTTGCTGCCCTCGGGGCATCGCTGCTCGGCGTTATCGTCAACGGCCTGTTCGTGGCGATCTCCATGACCTCGGGCGGCGGCGCCTGGGACAATGCCAAGAAGAGCTTCGAGGACGGTTTCGTCGACAAGGACGGCACCCGCCATATGAAGGGTTCGGAAGCCCACAAGGCATCCGTTACCGGCGATACCGTCGGCGATCCTTACAAGGATACGGCGGGCCCGGCCGTCAACCCGGCGATCAAGATCACCAATATCGTGGCACTTCTGCTACTGGCGGTGCTTGCCGGCTGATCTCTGAACCAAGCCAGACAAAAAAGCCCGCGAGGAGTGATCCTCGCGGGCTTTTTGGATTTTTGTATCCGTTTTCTGGTGCTTACTTGCCGAAGCCGGACAGGATGCTGCGGGCTGCTGCCCCGCCTGCGCCGGAGCCGCCGCCGGAAAGCAGCTGCTGCAGGAAGGTGAGGTCGCGGCCGCCGGTCGGTGTCGTGCGCGAAATCGTGTCGAACACCTTGCCGTCCTGCATCGCATAGTTGGCGCGACGGGCGACGACGCCGTCCTTGTCGAAATAGATGGCGAGTACCGTCTGGTCGACGATCTTCGGCTTCATGAAGGCCGCCGCACGCTCGCGTTTCTGCGAGATGTAATAGAACACCTCGGTATCGAAGGTGGCCGTCGTCGAGGGCGTGCCCATCGTCAGCAGCACCTGCTCGCGGCTCGACCCGACCGGAATGAGTTCCAGCGATTTCTGGTCGACCACGTAGCCGTTATACATGGTGTCGCCGATATGCATGGACGTGCAACCCGAGACGGTGATGGATGCGACGACCATTGCCATCGCGGTTTTACTCAAGAATGTCATCTCGTATCCGAAAACCCGCTTGTTCAACGGCATCCCCCAAACTCAACCTGCCCCTGCTGACCCTACCATTGTGGCTATTCAGGGACATAAGACCGATCCCGACCTGGATGTTAAGGCCGCGAAGATCCCACCCCGTTCGCTGATCCGGCGGAACGGCATTGCAATTCGTGCATGCTTCGGTAAACCAGCTTTCGTTTCCATGCAACATGGCCGGCGGCAGGCTGGCCCATTCCTGGAGGCAAATAACGGGAATTCAGATGATCTTCGGCCTTTTCAAGAAGAAAAACCAGAACCACGCGATTGTTGACCGCCAATACTCGACCTTGACGTCGATGGCGCGTGTACCGTTCTTTTATAGCGATCTGGACGTACCGGACACGGTCATGGGCCGTTTCGAGATGCTCTCGATCGTGATGATCCTGTTCTTCCGGCGCACCGCGAAGTCCGATTCGAGCGGGCAGGAGCTGGCCCAGGAGATCGTCGACGCTTTTTTCCAGGATATCGACCACTCCATCCGCGAGCTCGGCATCGGCGACCAGAGCGTGCCGAAGCGCATGAAAAAGCTGGCCGGGATGTTTTATGGCCGGGTGGAGACCTATGCCGCCGCTCTTGAAGGCAAGGACAGCGGGGCGCTTGCCTCGGCCCTCAGCCGGAATATCTATCCCAAGACGGAGGATGCGCCTGGGATGCGAGGGCTGGCGGACTGGATGATCGTTGCGGAGAGGGCGCTCGCCGGCATTTCCGAAGATGAGATTTCCCGCGGGCACGCGGTTTTGCCCCTGCCGGGTCCGCTGCCGCGAGAAGAGTGAGGTTTGATGAAGAACGACAGTGGCTCAGGCGAAAAGCCTCCCTTTTCCTATCCCGTCAAAGTCGGGAATATTTCCGCCAATGCGGTGACCGTGAAGCTCGAGGCGGATGCGCGCGAGCTGGAAGGTCTCGCAAAGCTGTGGCAGGTCGTTTCGGTCGGTTCGTTGAAGGCCGAACTCCAGATCGCCCGTTGGAAGAAGGATGGCGTGCGTCTCAAGGGACGCGTCCAGGCCGATATCGTCCAGTCCTCGGTCGTCACGCTCGAGCCGGTGGCATCGAAGATAGACGAGCCGTTCGAGCAGATCTTCGTGCCTGAAGGGTCGAAGCTCGCGCGGGTCGTCACCAGCGATACGGCGGAGATGGTGATCGATCCCGATGGTCCCGATCTTCCGGAAATGTTTGTCGGCGACACGATCGATGTCGGCGAAGTGGTTGCCGAATTCGCAGCACTTGCGATCGATCCCTATCCCCGCGAACCCGGCGTCGAGTTCGCCGATCACCTGGAAGGCGATCCGGATGAAAAGTCCGGACGCCCCAATCCCTTTGCCGTCCTTAAGGA
>NZ_JBFTZM010000015.1:0-107857 GCF_056406795.1 Neorhizobium sp. P1_A6
CCTCTGGCCTGCCGGCCATCTCCCCCACAGGTGGGGAGATTACAAGCGGCATGGCCGCCGCTTCAAGAGAACCGAAGCGGAGGATGAAACGTGGAATGGAAAGTGATGAGCGCGCGCCCAGCCGATCTCCCCCCTTGAGGGGGAGATGGCCGGCAGGCCAGAGGGGGGCGACTTGCGCCGAAGCAAAGATAGGAGCGTCCATCACTCAGCCGCCTCCACCATCGGAGCCGGAGAAARGTCCTCCGGAAAGTGGTTCATCGCGCTCATCACCGGATAGGGCGTGAACCCACCGAGCGCGCAGAGGGAGCCGAACTTCATCGTGTTGCAGAGGTCGGCGAGCAGCGCCTTGTTCTTCTCCGGCTCGATCCCTTGCGCAATCTTGTCGGCCGTTTCGACGCCGCGGGTCGAACCGATGCGGCAGGGCGTGCACTTGCCGCAGCTCTCGATGGCGCAGAATTCCATCGCGAACCGCGCCTGTTTCAGCATGTCGGCACTATCGTCGAACACGGTGATGCCGGCATGGCCGATCAGCCCGTCCCGGGCCGCGAAAGCTTCATAGTCGAACGGCGTATCGAAGAGAGCGCGCGGGAAATAGGCTCCGAGCGGCCCGCCCACCTGCACCGCCTTCACCGGCCGTCCGGTCGCCGTGCCGCCGCCGATATGGTCGACGATCTCGCCGAGCGACAGGCCGAAGGCCGTCTCGTAAAGGCCGCCGTATTTGACGTTGCCGGCGATCTGAATCGGGATTGTGCCGCGCGAACGGCCCATGCCGAAATCGCGATAGAAGGCGGCACCGCGATCCATGATGACCGGCACCGACGCAAGCGAGATGACGTTGTTGACCACCGTCGGGCGGCCGAGAAAACCCTGCAGCGCCGGCAGCGGCGGCTTGGCGCGCACGATGCCGCGCTTGCCTTCCAGCGAATTCAGCAGCGAGGTCTCCTCGCCGCAGACATAGGCGCCGGCGCCGGAGCGGATCTCCATGTCGAAGGCATGCACCGAGCCCATCACCGACGGCCCGAGGATCCCGGCGGCGCGGGCGATCTCGACGGCTTGGCGCATCGTCGCGATGGCATGCGGATATTCCGAGCGGGTATAGACATAACCCTTGGTGGCGCCCGTCGCGATGCCAGCAATGATCATGCCTTCGATCAGCACGAAGGGATCGCCCTCCATGATCATCCGGTCCGCGAAGGTGGCGCTGTCGCCCTCATCTGCATTGCAGACGATGTATTTCTGCGGCCCCACCGCATCCATCACCGTCTTCCACTTGATGCCGGTCGGGAAGCCGGCGCCGCCGCGGCCGCGAAGACCACTGTCGGTGACCTGAGCGACGATCTCGGCCCGGCTCATGGCGATCGCGTTCTCAAGACCCTTCAGACCCTGATGGTGGCGATAGTCGTCGAGCGACAGCGGATCGGTGACGCCGCAACGGGAGAAGGTCAGCCGCGTCTGCTGGCGCAGGAATGGAATGTCCTCGGTCGGCCCGAGATGCAAAGCATGCTGTCCACCGTCTACAAAGCCGGCATCGAACAATCCCTTCACGTCGCCGGCCTTGACCGGCCCATAGGCGATACGCCCGTGTTCGGTACTCACCTCGACCAATGGCTCCAGCCAAAACATGCCGCGCGAGCCGTTGCGCACGACTTTCGCATCGAGGCCGCGGGCTGCGATCTCCTGGGTAATCGCGTTTGCCACCTTTTCGGCTCCGAGAGCGAGCGCTGCGGCATCGCGCGGCACGTAGATCGTCACCGTCATCGGCTTAGCCCCGCAACGATTTCGGAAAGACAGTGTTCGTCGACGCGGCCGTAGAGCTCGCCGTCAAGCATCGCGGCCGGCGCGCAGGCACAGAGCCCAAGACAGTACACGGCTTCCAGCGTCACCGAGCCATCGAGCGTCGTCTGGTGGAAGTCGATCCCGAGAAGCTGCCGGGCGCGGTCCGCAATGCGGTCGCTGCCCATCGACTGGCAGGCTTCGGCGCGACAGAGCTTTAGCACATGCCGACCGGCCGGGTGGTCGCGGAATTCGTGATAGAAGGTGACGACACCATGCACTTCGGCGCGCGACAGGTTGAGTTCGCTGGCGATGACCGGCTTCACCTCCTCCGGCACATAACCGAACTCCGCCTGGATCGCATGCAGGATCGGCAGCATCGGGCCTTCCAGATGCTTCAGATCCCTGATGATCTGAAGCGACCGCTCGGTGAGCTCACCAGCGGAAATTCGCATATTCATAGTCTGCAGCCTCCCAGCTGATCCGTCCCAGCGCTGCGGCGTCGGCGCCACCATGCACATGAGGATCAGAAAGCCGACGAAGTTGTCCGACAATCGTACTTCGCCTACTGGGAATGGAATGTCGCAACCGATGCCGCAACCGTCAATAAAGGAGATCGGTTACGCGATAGAAAAAAGCTATCAAGCCATGGCAGCGGGAGTGAGGCTGCGAGCCTCGTGAAGCAGGGCCGACACCAGCGGCGTAAACGGCTCGCGGTGTGTCGCAACAAGCCCGACGATATGCGTGGCTTCCGGATCGACGATCGGGATCGTCCTGATTTCTTTTGTAAAGCCGAATGAACGCGCCACGTTGCGCGGCATGATGCTCGCCCACCGCCCGGTCCCCACATGCGAGAGAAGCACAACCATGGAGTTCGATTCGAGCATCGGCTTCACCGTCACCCCCGCTTCGGCGAGGTGCTGGTTGATGATCCGGCGGTTCTGCATGTCCGGCGTCAATAGACAGAGCCTAAGATCGGCCATCTCTTTCCAGGTAACGCTTTCCCGGTCCGCATAGGGCGCACCTTCGGCGGTCACCAGATTGTAGCGCTCCGCATAAAGCGGCACGCTCGTCACCCGCCCCAGCGGCTCGTTGTCGAGATAGGTAATGCCCGCGTCGATTTCGAAATTGTCGAGCTGCGAAAGCACCTGCAGCGAATTGCGCGAGACGACGGAAAACGTGACCTCCGGATGCTTCGCCTGGAAGGGTTCCGTCAATCTGGGGATCATCGCCAGTGCCGTCGGGATCGACGCCAGTCTTATATGGCCGACAAGACCCTTGCGGGCGGCACGCATCTCCTCGCGCATGGTGCGCGCGTCGCCGACGATCCGTTTTGCCCATTCCAGCACGCGCTGGCCTTCCGGCGTCAGGCCCTGATAGCGCGAGCCGCGCACCACCAGCTGCACGCCGAGGCTCTCCTCGAGCTGGCGGATGGCGGCCGAAAGCGATGGCTGCGAGATGCCGCATTCCTCCGCCGCCCGGCCGAAATGGCCTTCTCGCGCCAGGGCAATGAAAAATTCCAGCTTGTCGATCATCGCGTTCCTCCGCCGACAAGGGCTAACAAGATGGCGCGGCACATACAAGCAGTCATCCGGTCACGACGATAGCCGCGACGGGGGCCGACCACCGTCCAAAGAAAAAGGCGGCCTTTCGGACCGCCTCGATCTTTCGCAGAGAATTTTGGAAACTCAGGCCGGATTGACGACGCCGTTGAGATGGGTCAATTCCGCCAGGAACTGCTCGAGCTTGGTCTTGTGCTCGTCGTTCTGCGCGTGGTTGATCTCGGACTGCGTCGTCTCGATCCGCTTCTGCAGCGTCGCGTGGGTCAGCTCGCTCGCCGGAACCGCAGATTCGGCAAGCAGCGTGCAGCCGGTCGGCAGGATGTCGGCAAAGCCACCGAAAACCACGTATTTGTGAACCTGGCCCGAGGCAAGCTTCACCGAAACCACACCCGGCTTGATGGTCGTCATCGTCGGCGCGTGATTGGCAAGCACCGTCATTTCGCCAAGCGTCGCCGGGATCACCACTTCGGTGACCTTTTCCGAGACGAGCAGGCGCTCGGGCGAAACCAGTTCAAAGTTGAAAGCCTCGGCCATGAAGGTCCACTTCCTCAAAGCAATTCCAGCAAAAGTGCAGAGCGGTTTTGCGTCCGGGATTGCGAAAAACTAAATCACCAGGGCATCGAGGCAATTCCTTGCCGAGAAGCCCGCGTGTTTTATGCGGGAAAGGCGCGCCGGATAAGTTCCCGCGCGCCATCTCGTTCAGGATCAGGCGGCTTCGGCCAGCTTCTTGGCCTTTTCGACGGCTTCTTCGATCGAGCCGACCATGTAGAAGGCAGCTTCCGGAAGATGGTCGTAGTCGCCGTTGACGAGGCCCTTGAAGCCCTTGATCGTGTCTTCGAGCGCGACAAGCTTGCCCGGCGAACCGGTGAAGACTTCGGCAACGAAGAACGGCTGGGACAGGAAGCGCTCGATCTTGCGGGCGCGCTGGACGGTCATCTTGTCGTCTTCGGACAGTTCGTCCATGCCGAGGATGGCGATGATGTCCTGGAGAGCCTTGTAGCGCTGCAGGGTCGACTGGACCTTGCGGGCGATGTCATAGTGCTCTTCGCCGACGACCAGCGGGTCGAGCATGCGCGAGGTGGAGTCGAGCGGGTCGACGGCCGGGTAGATGCCCTTTTCGGCGATCGAACGCGACAGAACCGTCGTTGCGTCCAAGTGGGCGAACGAGGTTGCCGGTGCCGGGTCGGTCAAGTCGTCGGCGGGAACGTAGATGGCCTGAACCGAGGTGATCGAGCCCTTGGTCGTGGTGGTGATGCGTTCCTGCATCTGGCCCATGTCGGTGGCCAGCGTCGGCTGATAACCCACGGCCGAAGGAATACGGCCGAGCAGAGCCGACACTTCCGAACCTGCCTGGGTGAAGCGGAAGATGTTGTCGACGAAGAACAGAACGTCCTGGCCTTTGTCGCGGAAGTCTTCAGCGATGGTGAGACCCGTCAGAGCGACGCGAGCGCGGGCGCCCGGCGGTTCGTTCATCTGGCCGTAAACCAGCGCTGCCTTGGAGCCTTCGCCGCCGCCATGCTTGTTGACGCCCGATTCGATCATTTCGTGGTAAAGGTCGTTGCCTTCGCGGGTACGCTCACCGACGCCTGCGAACACGGAGTAACCGCCGTGTGCCTTCGCGACGTTGTTGATGAGTTCCATGATGAGAACCGTCTTGCCGACGCCTGCACCGCCGAAGAGGCCGATCTTGCCGCCCTTTGCATAAGGCGCGAGAAGGTCGACGACCTTGATGCCGGTAACCAGGATCTGGCCTTCGGTCGACTGCTCGACATAAGCCGGTGCTTCCTGGTGGATGGCGCGCTTGCCGGAAGTGACCAGCGGACCGGCTTCGTCAACCGGCTCGCCGATGACGTTCATGATGCGGCCGAGCGTTTCCGGACCGACCGGAACGGTAATCGGAGCGCCGGTATCCGTGACGTGCTGACCACGAACCAGACCTTCGGTCGAGTCCATTGCGATGGTGCGGACGGCGCTTTCGCCGAGGTGCTGCGCGACTTCGAGAACGAGGCGATTGCCGTTGTTGTCGGTTTCAAGCGCGTTCAGGATCGCCGGCAGTTCGCCGTCGAAAGTGACGTCGACGACAGCGCCGATAACCTGGGTCACCTTGCCGAGGGACGTGCCCGTTGCGGTAGCCATGATTCTTACCCTCTTTCTTTACCTCAGAGCGCTTCCGCGCCCGAAATGATTTCGATAAGTTCCTTGGTGATCTGTGCCTGGCGCTGACGGTTGTAGGAGAGTGTCAGCTTGTTGATCATGTCACCGGCATTGCGCGTCGCGTTGTCCATTGCGGACATCTGCGCGCCATAGAAGGAAGCGTTGTTTTCGAGCAGAGCCCGGAAGATCTGGACCGCGACGTTCTTCGGCAGCAGGTCTTCGAGGATTTCCTCCTCGCTCGGCTCGTATTCGTAGAGCGCCGAGGAGGCATCCGCAGCCTGCGTCGCATCGAACTTGGCCGGGATGATCTGCGAAGCGGTCGCCACCTGCGAGATCACCGACTGGAAGCGCGCATAGAACAGCGTCGCGATGTCGAATTCGCCGGCATTGTAGAGTGCGAGCACCTTGTGTGCCACCTCGTCGGCCTGGGCGAAACCGAGCTGCTTGATTTCGCGGAACGTCACGTAGTCGACGATGTTGTCCTTGAAGGTGCGGCGCAGGATGTCGTTGCCCTTGCGGCCGACGGTGATGATCTTCACCGTCTTGCCCTGGGCAAGCAGCTTCAGCGCGTGATCGCGGGCGAGACGGATGATCGAGGAGTTGAAGCCCCCGGCCAGACCGCGTTCGCCGGTCGCGACGATCAGCAGATGAACCTGGTCCTTGCCGGTGCCGGAAAGCAGCAGCGGCGCTTCCGCATTGCCGGCATTGGCGGCCGAAAGGCCGGCCAGCACCTTGGTCATGCGTTCCGCGTAAGGACGGGCGGCCTCGGCCGCCTCCTGGGCACGGCGCAGCTTCGCCGCGGCGACCATTTTCATCGCCTTGGTGATCTTCTGCGTCGCCTTGACGGAGGCGATCCGGTTTTTCAGATCCTTAAGTGAAGGCATCCGTTATCGGTCCCCTGGGGGTTAGGTGGGCTTGATCCGTTCTCAGGCGAACGACTTGGCGTAGCTGTCGAGAGCAGCCTTCAGCTTCGCACGCGTGTCGTCGGAAAGCTGCTTCTCGGTGCGGATCGCATCGAGGATAGCCTTGCCTTCGGAACGCAGGTACGAGAGGAAGCCCTGCTCGAACTTGCCGACCTGGGCGACCGCTATTCTGTCGAGGTAGCCGTTGACGCCGGCAAAGATCACTGCGACCTGCTCTTCCGTCTTCAGCGGCGCGAACTGCGGCTGCTTCAGGAGTTCCGTCAGGCGTGCACCGCGGTTCAGCAGGCGCTGCGTCGAGGCGTCGAGGTCGGAGCCGAACTGGGCGAAGGCGGCCATTTCACGATACTGGGCGAGTTCGCCCTTGATCGAGCCGGCAACCTGCTTCATCGCCTTGATCTGCGCGGCGGAACCGACGCGGGAAACCGACAGGCCGACGTTAACGGCCGGACGGATACCCTGGTAGAACAGGTCGGTTTCAAGGAAGATCTGGCCGTCGGTGATCGAGATCACGTTGGTCGGAATGAAGGCCGAAACGTCGTTACCCTGGGTTTCGATGACCGGCAGAGCCGTCAGCGAGCCATTGCCACGCTCGTCGGAGAGCTTCGCAGCGCGCTCCAGAAGGCGGGAATGCAGGTAAAACACGTCGCCCGGATAAGCTTCGCGGCCCGGCGGGCGGCGCAGCAGCAGCGACATCTGACGATAGGCGACGGCCTGCTTGGAAAGGTCGTCGTAACCGATCAGGGCATGCTGGCCGTTGTCACGGAAGTATTCGCCCATGGCGCAGCCGGCGAACGGTGCCAAGTACTGCATCGGAGCCGGATCGGAAGCAGTCGCGGCAACGATGATCGAGTACTGCAGAGCGCCACGCTCTTCGAGAACCTTCACGAACTGGGCAACCGTCGAGCGCTTCTGACCGATGGCGACGTAGACGCAGAACAGCTTTTCCGAGTCCGGGCCGTTGTCGTGAATGGCCTTCTGGTTGAGGATCGTGTCGAGAATGATAGCGGTCTTGCCGGTCTGGCGGTCACCGATGACCAACTCGCGCTGGCCGCGGCCGACTGGGATGAGCGCGTCGATGGCCTTGAGGCCGGTCGACATCGGCTCATGAACCGATTTGCGCGGGATAATGCCCGGAGCCTTGACGTCGACGCGCGAACGGCGGGTCGCGTTGAGCGGGCCCTTGCCGTCGATCGGGTTGCCAAGCGCGTCAACGACGCGGCCGAGCAGTTCCGGACCAACCGGAACGTCGACGATGGCGCCGGTCCGCTTGACGATGTCGCCTTCCTTGATCGCGCGGTCGGAACCGAAGATGACGACGCCGACATTGTCGGCTTCGAGGTTCAGCGCCATACCACGGATGCCGCCCGGGAATTCGACCATTTCGCCAGCCTGGACATTGTCCAGACCGTAGACGCGGGCAATGCCGTCGCCGACGGACAGAACCTGTCCGACTTCGGAAACTTCAGCCTCCTGGCCAAAGTTCTTGATCTGGTCTTTCAGAATTGCGGAAATTTCCGCGGCGCGGATATCCATCAGCCAACCTCTTTCAGTGCAAGCTTAAGGGTGGAAAGTTTGGTGCGAAGGGAAGTGTCGATCTGACGAGAACCGACCTTGACGATCAGTCCGCCGAGGATCGACGGGTCGATGGTCACGGCGATTGCCACGTCCTTGCCGGTTACGCCCTTCAGCGCCGACTTGAGTTCGTTTTCCTGCGCCTGGGAAAGCGCATGCGCCGAGGTGACCTCCGCAGTGATTTCACCGCGATGCTCTGCGGCGATCTGGCGGAAGGCGCGGATCATGCCCGGCATCGCGAAAAGACGACGATTGCCGGCGACCACCTTCAGGAAATTGGCGACGAGACCGGAAATGCCAGCCTTCTCGGCCACGGCGATCACGGCCCTCTGCTGGTCCTCGGCGGAAAATACCGGGCTTGCGACCAGGCGTCGCAGGTCTTCACTCTCATCCAGCAGCGCCTGAAAACGATCAAGATCGGCACCGACCTTGTCGATCGAACCAGCCTCGAGGGACAGTTCGAAAAGCGAGGAAGCATAACGCTCCGCTACACCGGAAATAAGCTGGGACGTGTCAGCCACGGGCACAGTTTCCCTGTATTGCCATCCAAGCGCCAGACCCTATGGGAGAGGTGAAGCAAGAGCTTGAAATCGTTTGATTTTTTCTCAGAACCTGCAGAGCTTGCGCCCTACCCTTTCCGACTTTCGCGGTCCGTCTAGCATAGGCTGTAAGGACTCGCAACACGCCTGATAACGGAAAAAGCCGGACACGCAAGGGCTGAGAGCGATTTTATACCGGAAGCGGAAGGATTTTCGGCAGGCAACCGCCTGCAATCTTCGAATTATGCGTCAGATATAGCCGAAGACATAGGCGAGCGGCCCGCCGGCGAGCGCAACCTGAAGTAGGGAAAATGCTACGTTTCTGAGGGTGAAGCCTCGATCCAGGGCACACGACAGCAGCCGCCCCAGGGCAGCAAATCCGAGTGCGATACCGAGTGTCATGTAGATCCAGTCCTGGGCGAGCATGATCGCCGCCAGGCCGAACCCGAGATGATGGGCGCCGGTGGATCGGACCGCGGCATAACCTTCCGGCCGAACCTCGCCGATCTGGAACGCCGTCAGGCGCAGAACGAAAGCGGGAAACAAGAAAACGAGAAGACCGAGCGCAGCGGTTACCGCCGCACAGACAAAGGCGACCCGTTCGCCGAATTCCGTGGGAAAATAGAGTTCCATCCGGCCCTCGTTTCATTCGATTCGTTCGATTATAACCATTTGGGTAAACAAGTCGAAAAACGGCGAATTCTCGGGCCGGTTAGACGATGCGGCAGCCGATCAGGAGAAACGGAATGACGACGACGACAAGAATTTTCCGGCTCTCGGCCCTGACTGTCGCGATCGCGGTCTCACGCCTCTCGCCTGCCCTCGCCGACCAGATGGTAAAAAGCCCCTGGGACAATCCGCCCACAGCGGCGGCGGCCACAACCCCGGAGAAATGCGGGCCGGCGCCGAACCTCCCGGCCGGCCTTGAGACGGCAGACTACTATAGCGACAAGGCCCACTCGGTCATCGATCCCGCCCGCAAGCAGGCCTATGACGACGCGGTGAAGCCCCTGCAGGCGGCCGCACGGAAGATCGAGGCGATGGCCGACCGGTATCGCACGACGGGTGATGCATCCTCCGCCGTCTGCGCCGCATCCTGGCTTTCGACACTCGCCCGTTCCGGAGTTCTCACCGGTCCGATGTCCAGCAACCAGGCGGTTTACGTGCAGGGCTGGATGCTGGGTGCGTTTTCGGTGGCCTGGCTTAAAGTCCGCTCCGCGCGTGGGGTGCCGGCTTCCGCGACCGACGCCGTTCCGCACTGGCTGGCGAGGATCGCCGAGCGGAACATGACCTATTACGATGATCGCGATAACAAGATGGATGGCCGCAACAACCATCGTTACTGGAGCGGTTTTGCGGCCATGGCTGCCGGCATTGCCGCAAGCCGCGAGGACCTGACCGATTGGGGCATGGAGAGTTTCCGTGTCGGCATCGCCCAAATCCGCCCGGACGGCACGCTGCCGCTCGAAATGGACCGCCGCGCCCGCGCCCTCCACTATCATCTCTTCGCCGCGGCCCCGCTCGTCACCATTGCCGAGCTCGCCGCGGCCAACGGCAAGGATCTCTATGCCGAGCGCAACGCGGCGCTGGGCCGACTGGTGAAAACCGCCGCCGCCGGCATCGATACCCCCCAGGCATTCGATACAAAAGCCGGCGTGAAGCAGGAGGAGATCAAGCTCCATGCCGACGACATCGCCTGGGCGCAACCCTTCGAAAAACGTTTTCCCGATCCGGCTCTGCATGCCCTGCTCGACAAGCTGCCGAACCGCAGCATCCTCTATCTCGGCGGCCTACCGCCGGGCTGAGCCATTCCGCTAAAGGAAGCTCTGCGGGTCGATATCGAGCTGGATCTGCACCGAGCCGCGCTGTTTCGGGCCGTTCTCCATCATCGCCCGCAGAAACGCCTGCATGTCGGAATTGCGGCGTCCATGCACCAGCAGCCGGAAGCGGTGCCGGCCGCGCACCAGCGCCAGCGGCGCCTCCGCCGGACCGAGCACCGAAATTCCGGTGATTTTCGGCGCGGCGGCCCTGAGGCCCCGCGCATGGGTTTCAGCATCCGCCCGGGTATCGGCGGAGACGATCAGCGAGGCAAGCCGGCCGAACGGCGGCAGGATCGCCTTCTCGCGCTCGGCGATCTCCCGCTCGTAGAAAGCGCCGGCATCTCCCGAGACGATTGCCTGCATCACCGGATGCTGCGGCTGGAAGGTCTGCAGCAGGCCATGGCTCTTGAGGCCGGTTCGCCCGGCGCGGCCGGTCACCTGGCTCAGAAGCTGGAAAGTGCGCTCGGCGGCGCGCGGATCGCCATTCGAAAGCCCGAGATCGGAATCGACGATGCCGACCAGCGTCATCAGTGGAAAATTGTGGCCCTTGGCGACCAGCTGGGTGCCGATGACGATATCAGCCTCGCCCTTGGCGATCGCCTCCAGCTCCAGCCGCATGCGCTTGACGCCGCCGAGCAGGTCCGACGACATGACGATCGTCCGCGCTTCCGGAAAATGCTTTTCGACTTCCTCGGCAATCCGCTCGACACCCGGGCCGCAGGCGACGAGGTGGTCGAAGGTCCCGCATTCGGGACACGCTTCCGGCGTGCGCTCCGAATAACCGCATTGATGGCACTGGATCTGGCTCTTGAACCGGTGCTCCACCAGCCAGCTCGAACATTGCGGGCATTGGAACCGGTGGCCGCAGACGCGGCAGAGGGTCAGCGGCGCATAACCACGCCGGTTGAGGAAAAGCAGCGACTGCTCGTTCCGCTCCAGGGTTTTCTTCATGGCCCGCAAAAGCACCGGCGACAGGAAGCCGCCGCGCTCCGGCGGGTGGCGCCGCATGTCGATCAGATGCAGGTCCGGCATCGCCGCATCGCCGAAACGGGTCGGCAGGTGCACGGTGTTGTAGCGGCCGGCCAAGCCGTTGACCTGGCTCTCCACCGAAGGCGTCGCGGAAACCAGCACGATCGGAAAATCCCCGATCCGGGCCCGCACCACCGCCATGTCGCGGGCATTGTAGAAGACCCGGTCTTCCTGCTTGTAGGCAGGGTCGTGCTCTTCGTCGACGATGATCAGGCCGAGATCCTCGAACGGCAAGAACAGCGCTGAACGTGCGCCGGCTACCACCTTCACCTCGCCGGTCACCACGCCGCGCCAGACCTTTTCGCGCATGCGGGGGGCAAGGTCCGAATGCCATTCGCCGGGCTTGGCGCCGAACCGTTCCTGGAAACGCTCGAGGAAGCTCGATGTCAGCGCGATTTCCGGCAGCAGGATCAGCACCTGCTTTCCGCGCCTCAAGGTTTCGGCGATTGCCTCGAAATAGACTTCCGTCTTGCCCGAACCGGTCACGCCGTCGATCAGCGAGGCGGAGAACCCGCCGGCCCGGATTGAGTCGAGGATATCCACGGACGCCTGTTTCTGCGGCCCCTCGATGCGCGGAGTAATATAATCCGGATCGGGTAGCGCCACGACCGGTGGTGGCGGCAGGAAGACGGTCTCGAAAATTCCCTGCGCCGTCAGCCCGTCGACAACACTCATCGAGACACCGGCAGCATGTGCCAGCCCGCTGCGCGTCCACGGAATTTCCTCCTCGCCGGCAAGATCGAGCACCCGGGCGCGCGCCGGTGTCAACCGCTCCGGCTGGCCGCCGAGATAACGCAGGCCTTCGACCATCGGCTCCGGATCGAGTGCCGCCGGCGCGCGGATTGCCATGCGCGCCACGAGGCCCGGCGGCGACAGCGTATAGCTCGCCACCCAGTCGACGAAGTCGCGCATTTCCTTGGAGAGCGGCGGGCAATCGAAGACCAGCGTGATCGGCCTCAGCTTCTTCGGGTCGAGCCTGTCGTCGTTGTCCCCGTCCCAGACGACGCCGATCAGCTGCCGCGGGCCAACCGGCACCTGCACGACCGAACCGGGTTCCACATGCACGCCCTCCGGCACGGCATAGCTATAGGCGCCCGGCACCGGCAGCGGCACCAGGACCGGCACCACCCTTGCCAATGACGGCGCTTCGAACAGTGAACCGAAGAGATCGGACGAATCTATGCCCATGGGCGGGACCATGCCCAAATGCGGAACAAAAGTGAACCCTAAACAGGACTACTCATCGTCGTCCTCGTCATCGATGACGCCGGTCAGCCGCATGCCCTGGATCCAGGTCGCACCATCCTTTCGTATCACCCGCCGCGGCCGCGTGCCGCAACGTTCCTCGACGGCGGAAGCAAGCGGCTCCGAATGGGTAACGATCCAGATCTGGCTGTAGCGAGCGGCCTGGGCGATCATGTCCGCCAGCGGCGCCAGCATATCCGGATGCAGGCTCGCCTCCGGCTCGTTGAGCGCAATCAGCGGCGGCTGCCGATAGGACATCAGCGCCGCAGCGAGCCCCAGGAAACGGATCTGCCCATCGGAAAGCTCACGCGGCTGAAACACCCGTTTGGGAAAATCCGGGAAGATCAGGCCGAATTCCGCATATTCGCCGGGCTCAGGCACATGCAGTTTCGCCCCGCCAAGAGCCGCGGCAACGGCGCGGTCGAGCTCCACCGTATCCCCGCGGGTGTGGACGAGTGTCGCGAACACCGCCGCCATGTTCCCTCCGTCCTGATCCAGCAGCGGCGAGGTAACGGCAAGGCAGGGCTGCCGCAGGGTGGAATCGCGATCCGTTCGAAAACCATGGAAGAACCGCCAGCCGTCGATCAATCGCCGAAAAGCCCCTGCTTCCGGATAGTGGCCGGCATCGCCGAGCAGCGCGATTGCCGTTTCCGAGGTCATCGCCTTTTCGGGATACTCCTCCATGCGACCGCTTGTCCCACGCACCATGATCCCCGGCCCGGTACGTTTTATCATCGTCACGGGCCGCGCACCGGTTTCAACGATAAGCTCCTCTTCCTTCACCTGCGGCTCGAAGGCAAAGCCCGCCGCATCGATAGGCGGACGAAGGCCTGCCTCGACCCGGTAGCGGAACGTCACCGCCCGCTCTTCATCAAGAACCTCGACCTCGAGCTTGATGCGGAAATTCTTCTCCTGCCGGCGCTGACCGGACCAGAGCGCCGAGGCCATGCCGCCTTCGGCTGCGATCTCATAGGCAAGATTGCCGCGAACGGCCGCCTGCACCAGCTGCAGGGCACGGTAGAGATTGGATTTTCCGACACCGTTCTCACCGATGAACAGGTTCACGCCGGCCAGATCCATGCGGATCGAGCGCAGAGAGCGGTAGTTGGCGGCAAACATCGAGCGAAGCAGCATGCTCTATTCCTAGCCGAAGAGCGGGTCTAGCCGAAGAATGGCGGGAAAACCGTCGCTCAGGTGCAGGGTGTGCGTATAGCTCTCGCCCGTCAGCGGCTGAAACCCCATGGCCTGCCAGAAACTGATGGCATCGTCGCTGCCGGCGTGGACTGTCACCACCGGCGTGAAGGAGCGGGCGTGTTCGAGCAGGTGTTCGGCAAGACGCCTGCCGATCCCCCTGCCCCGGTATTGCCGCGACACATAAAAGCGGCGCATCCGCAGCCAGTCGGCCCGCGACGGCTCGACCGTCATCCCGCCGACGGCGATCAGCCGCCCCTGATCGTGGGCGCCGAGCAGGCTTTCGCCGCGTCGCTCGAAGCGATTGATCCCCGCAGACCATTCCTCGGCGATCCGCAGGATGTGATTATAACCGTCCTGCCTGGCGGTCTCCGCGAGCATCACGATATCGCCCGCGAGCGGGTTGCCTAGCGGAGCAACCACCACGCCTATCTCCAGTGGAGCTGTATCCGCGGGGCGCATGTCCTTCATGCCGCCGAAGCCGTCTGCGATTTCTCGGCAGGCTTGAACGTCGCGTCGCCATCAGCCGCAAGCTCGAACACCGTGTGCTGTTCAAGCGCCTTGGTGACCTCCGTCATATCGCCATCCAGCGCGCTCGGCGGGATCATCTGACCCACGGTGAAATCGAAATGGTCGCCCTTCTTGTTGAGGAGTTCGTAGAACACCGTCATGTCGCGCAGCTCCGTCGACCATTTGGCAAACCAGTAGAACAGGCCGGAATTGCGCGCCCGCATGTGGATCGGCAGGATCGGCATGTTGTATTTACGCGCCAGGCTGACGGCGGATGTCTTCCACGGGCGCTCGTTCAGTTTGCCCTCCGCCCAATAGGCGATGCGCCCCGAAGGAAACAGCACCATCACCTTGCCGTCCTCGACGGTCTTGTTGGTGAGAACCAGCGTCTCGCGCGCCTTGAGTTTGGTCTTGTGCTCCTCCCGCCATTCAACGGGAATGATCATCTCGGAAAAACGCGGATTGACGCGCACCGCATCACGGTTGGCAAAAACCATCATGTCCGGACGCCGCGCCTTCAGGAGGTCGAAGACGGCAACCCCATCGGCAATCCCGGTCGGATGGTTGCTGACGAGAATGAAGCCGCCCTTTTCGGGAATGCGCTCGGCATTGGCGACCGTGACATCCAGCTTCAGGAGGTTGCTCATGTATTCGAAGCACTGGAAGCCGTTGAGCGTGGAGATGTCGTTGGCGAATTTGATCGCCCTTCCATAACGCAGCAGCGTGTAGAGAAACGGCCGCATCACCGGCCAGAGCGGGTTCTGAACGATCCGCTGGCCGCGTTCGGCGATCAGCGTGTCGACGATGTGACCGGGTCTGCCTTGTGAAACGAGGGCGATTGTTTCCGCGAACTGTCCAAGAGTGGTCGTAGAATCACGGCGCGCCATAGAAACTCCCGCAGGCAGGACCTGCTTGGTATCGCAGCCCCGTATGATCGAACGATGACATCGTTACCCAGGACTAAGGCAGGTTTAGGGATTTCGTAACGCCGTCCAGAGCAATCTGGGGCGCAACCTCTCGAAATTCAACGGGTCAGATCTTGAACGAACTGCTGATTATCGCCGCGCCGGATCTGACCGAAAAACGCAAGGAATGGCTGGAGAGCCTGGCGAGCGAGCGCCGGCTTTCGCAGAACACGCTCGATGCCTATGAGCGCGACACGAGGCAGTTCTTGACGTTTCTAACCGGACATCTGGCAGGTCCGGCGAAAATCTCAGATATCCACACCCTGCGTCCGGCCGACCTGCGCGCCTTCCTGGCAGCCCGCCGCCGCGAGGGTTCGGGCGCGCGGTCGCTCGGCCGGCATCTTGCCGGGCTTCGTTCATTTCTTCGTTATCTCGAGCGCAAGGGCCTAGTGAACGCCGCGGCCGCCGGTGCAATCCGCGCTCCGAAGCAGCCAAAATCCCTGCCGAAGCCGCTGACCGACAGGCAGGCGCTCAATCTCGTCACCACCGGCGCGCAGCTACAGGAAGAGCCGTGGATCGCCGCCCGCGATGCCGCCGTGCTGACCCTGCTCTACGGCTGCGGCCTGCGCATCTCGGAGGCGCTCGGCCTCCGCCCCATCGACCTGACGCCGGGTGCAACGAGCCTGCGGATCACCGGCAAGGGCGGCAAGACTCGCCTCGTGCCGCTGCTCCAGATCGTTTTCGACGCCGTGGAGACCTACAAGAAACTCTGCCCCTACCATCTGGAAGCCGAAAAGCCGCTCTTCCGGGGCGCCCGCGGCGGTCCGCTGCAGCCGGCGATCATCCAGCGGGAAATGCAGAAGCTCCGGAGCGCCTTCGGCCTGCCGGAGACGGCAACCCCACATGCGCTGCGGCATTCCTTCGCAACGCATTTGCTTGCCGGCGGCGGGGATTTGCGCACCATCCAGGAACTGCTCGGCCATGCGAGCCTCTCGACAACCCAGGTCTATACCGGCGTCGACTCCTCCAGATTGCTGGAAGTCTACGACCGCGCCCATCCCCGTGCTTAGCCCCTAAATCTGCCTGAACGAAGTTTTAACCAGTTGCGTTAAGCGCTTGTGCAGCCGCCATCGCTAATATGCCGGCAACTTTCAGACGGATGACATGATGACTCCCGCCTTTGCCTCCCCCACCGGCGCTTTGATGAAGCACGCCCAAGGTTTCATGCTGTGGCTGATCGCGGCCGCGCATGTCGCAGCGCTCGCCTCTCTGCTTCTCATCCTCGGCTCATTGTCCCCGGCACGGGCGGAAACGCCGGCCTGTGACGGCAAGAACCTTCTCGAAGAGATGAAGGTCAAAAAGTCACCGCTCTACGACCAGATCCTCGCCGAGGCCGCCAAGGTGCCGAACGGCAAGGGCACCTTCTGGAAGATCGAGAAGGACGGGCTTCAACCCTCTTACCTGCTCGGCACCATGCACGTCTCCGACCCGCGGGTGTTGAAAATGCCGCTCGGCGCTGCCGAAGCCCATTCCAAGGCGAAGACCATCATCATCGAATCCGACGAGGTCATCGACGAGAAGAAGGCCATGGCCAAGATGCTGGCCAAACCGGAACTGATGATGCTGACGAACGGCAGCACGATCGATTCGCTCTTGCCGAAGGACGATGTCGCGCTGCTTGAAACCGGCCTGAAGGCCCGCGGAGTGCCGCTCTCGGCCGTTTCGCGCATGCGGCCGTGGATGCTGATGGCGCTCGTTTCCGTGCCGGCTTGCGAGCTTGCCCGCAAGGCGCAGAACGTCGCCTTTCTCGACAAGAAGATCGCCGAACAGGCGACCGCCGAAGGCAAACCGGTCAAAGGCCTGGAAACGCTCGAAGAACAGGCGGCGGCACTCAACGCCATCCCGATCGAACTTCACCTCAGGTCGCTGATCGAGACCATCAAGCTCGGCCGGCGCGTCGACGACGTTTTTGAGACGCTGACCGACGTCTATCTCTCAGGCAATATCGGCCTTGCCATGCCGATGCTGAAAGCCGTGGCACCCGACGGTACCGAAGACGAGGCCGGATATGGCGACTTCGAAAACCTCGTCGTCAGCAAACGCAACCACGTGATGGCCGATCGGGCGGCTTCCATCCTCGACCAGGGCGGCGCCTTTATGGCTGTCGGCGCCCTTCACCTGCCGGGCGAGGAAGGCCTTGTCGAACTCTTCCGGAAACAGGGCTTCAAGGTGACGGCGATCAACTGACGCCGTCCATCCTTCATCGGCCACTCGTCATCCGCTTCAGCACATCGGTCTTCCAGTAGAACTGATGCACCAGCGCCCCGCCGATATGGGCGACGATCAATGCCCACATCAAAATTTTCAGCGGCCCCGTATGAGCAAAGGCGGCAGTCTTGTTTCCGAAATACCACGCGCCGATGCCAGCCAGGGGCATGGCGACGAAGAGCGCGTAAAAAGCCCAGTGACTGATCTTCACCACAGCCCGCAGGAATGGAGGCTCTTGCCGCGGCTCCGGCGGAACACCTTGCACCAGCCGCAGACAGAGCCGGATCAGGCCGAGGACCAGCACGCTGATACCGACATAGGCGTGGATATTCGCCGCACTCACCTGCTCCGGCGTTAGTGCCTGACCGCGGAACATCAGCCGCCCGGCAGTCTCCATGGCGTCGGTGAAAAGCAGGTTGAACAGGATCAGCGCCGCCATCAGCCAATGTAGGATACGCTGCGGAACTGTGAAGGAGGAAGCCATTTTCTTGACCTTTTTCAGAAGGTTAGAGTGATGGAATCCAGTCTAGGTCCGTTTGCCGGAGGCTCAAGCAAAAGCGGCAACCCTGTCCAAGATTTAATCCTGGAATTGACCAATCATAATTCCAGGCCAGGTGTTCGGCTGGAAATGAGGATCATTATCGCCCGGTGACGGCAATTGCACCGAAGGCGCTGGTCGGTGTAAAAATTCCCACCGCTTGATCTTGGAGGAGACGCAACATGGATCGATTTACCGGCGGTTGCCTGTGCGGCAATGTGCGATTTGTGGCGTCGGGGCAGCCGTACCGGGTCGGCCTCTGTCACTGTCTCGACTGCCGCAAGCACCATGGAGCGCTTTTCCACGCTTCCGCGATATTTCCCCAGGACGCGGTAACCGTCGATGGCGAGACACGTGATTACGCCGGCCGGTTTTTCTGTCCCCGCTGCGGCTCCTCGGTTTTCGCACGCACCGCGGACGAGATCGAAGTCAACCTCGGATCCCTGGATGCTCCCGACCAGCTGACGCCAACCTACGAAAGCTGGATCATCCGCCGGGAGTCCTGGTTACCGCCGTTTCCGCTCGCCAGGCGATACGAGCACGATCGTGATGCCATGGGCCGTTTCGAAGGGTAGGCCTCACAAACGGCGAAAGGGCAGGACGATGTCCCACCCTTCCTTATCGTATCGGCATGAAAGCGCTGGACGCGCTCACATATGGATCGGCTTGAAGAAGGTCGCGAGCGCGGCTTCCTTGACGGCCTCCGACATGGTCGGATGGGCATGGCAGGTGCGGCCGAGGTCTTCCGACGAACCGCCGAATTCCATCAGCACGGCAATCTCGTGGATCATTTCGCCGGCGCCGAAACCCACGATATGGCCGCCGAGAACCCGGTCGGTGTCCTTGTCGGCCAGGAACTTCACGAAACCGTCCGTCGCCAGCATGGCGCGAGCGCGGCCGTTCGCCGTGAACGGGAACTTGCCGACCTTGTAGGCGATGCCCGCAGCCTTCAGCTCTTCCTCGGTCTTGCCCACGGACGCCACTTCCGGCTGGGTATAGACGACGCTCGGGATGACGTCGTAGTTCACATGGCCGTGCTGGCCGGCGAGGATTTCCGCCATCGCCACACCTTCGTCTTCCGCCTTGTGGGCAAGCATCGGTCCCTTGACCACGTCGCCGATCGCATAGATGCCTTCGACATTGGTCTTGAAGTGCCCGTCGATCTCGACGCGGCCGCGGTTGTCGAGCTTGACGCCCGCTTCTTCCACGCCGAGGCCTGCCGTGTAGGGCTTGCGCCCGGTAGAGATCAGCACCACGTCGGCCTCCAGCGTCTGGGCCTCACCGCCCTTGACCGGCTCGTAGGTGACCTTGGCACCATTGGCGGTCTTTTCGACGCCGATGACCTTGGCATCCGTGCGGATGTCCATGCCCTGCTTGGCCATCATGCGCTGGAACTGCTTGGAGACTTCGCCGTCCATGCCGCCGAGCAGCTTGTCGAGATATTCGATCACGGTGACCTTGGCGCCGAGGCGCGACCAGACCGAACCGAGCTCCATGCCGATGACGCCACCGCCGACCACGATCAGGTGCGCCGGCACCTTTTCGAGCGCGATGCCGCCGGTCGACGAGATGATCACCTTCTCGTCGATCTCGACATTGACGCCCGGAATGCCCGCAACGTCGGAGCCGGTGGCGATGACGATGTTCTTGGTTTCAAGTTCCTGGACCTTGCCGTCGTCGCCGGTCACCGAGACCTTGCCGGCCGAGACGATCTTGCCGGTGCCGATGAAGCCGTCGATCTTGTTCTTCTTGAACAGGAAGGAGACCCCGTCGACGTTCGACTTAACGGTCGCGTCCTTGTGGGCCATCATCTTTTCAAGATTGAGTTTTGGCGCGGAAACCTCGACGCCGAGCGCATCCATGCCGTGAGCGGCGTGGGCGAACATTTCGGAAGCGTGCAGCAGCGCCTTGGAAGGGATGCAGCCGATGTTGAGGCAGGTCCCGCCATAGGTGGCGCGCTTTTCCACGACCGCGACCTTGAGGCCGAGCTGGGCAGCCTTCACCGCGCAGACGTAACCGCCGGGGCCGCTTCCGATGACGACGAGATCATATGCCATAGTTGTTTTTCCTTCTCTTCATCTCTTAGCGCCCGCCGCTCACGTCGAGTATGGCGCCGGTTACATAGGAGGCCGCTGGCGACAGAAAATAGAGAACGGCATCCGCCACCTCTTCCGCCCTGCCCGGCCGTTGCATGGGAACGCTGGGCGCCATGTCGCGCGCCCGGTCCGGCAGCCCGCCGGATGCATGGATATCCGTGTCGATGATGCCCGGGCGGATCGCATTGACGCGCACGCCTTCGGTCGCGACTTCGCGTGCCAGGCCGATGGTCAGCGTGTCGATCGCCGCCTTCGAAGCTGCGTAGTCGACATATTGCCCCGGGGAGCCCAGCTTGGCGGCCATCGACGAGATATTGACGATCGCGCCACCCTTGCCGCCATGTCTCGTCGACATGCGGCGCACCGCCTCCCCGGCACACAGGATCGAACCGGTGACATTGATCCGCATCATCCGCTCGATGCGCTCCGCGCTCATCTCGTCGATGCGCTGCGGCATGTCGACGATCCCGGCATTGTTGACCAGCCCGTCGAGCTGCCCGAAATGTCGGTCGACCTCCTGAAACATCGCGACGATTTCGGCCGCATTGCCGATATCTGCCTGGACCGCTATCGCCTCGCCGCCGCCGGCCTCGATTTCCGAAACCACCTTTTCGGCTGCCTGCCGATTGGCCGCGTAGTTCACCGCCACCCGCCAACCACGGCTGGCGGCCATCAGCGAGACCGCCGCGCCGATGCCGCGGCTTCCGCCGGTCACCAGAAGAACAGGGGTTTCGCTCATGCCTTGCATTCCTTGAATTCGTACAGGTCCCAGGGGACCTGTTTCAGACCGCTCTTGCCCCATAGCGTCGAATGTCGGATCGACGGGCCGAAGCCCGGCATCAGGATCGCGTCCGGCGCCAGGGTATTCGCCGCGCCCAATATGTCGATATGGCCGGTCGCCACATCAAGGGCATAGGGGACGCCTGTCCAGACCGTACAGGCTCGAAGTTCGGCGCCGGTCGCATCACCTTGCGGGCAATTGTTCGTCACCATGCCACCCGGGCGCTTGGATTCCTCGTCATACATGACGTTGCCGTCGAGCTTCAGCTTGGCCCCGGTGATCGTGAAGAGATGGCTGACCACCGCGGCGTCCGAACCGACCGGCTTGAACGACAGCACGGTCCCGGCGGTAGCCTCGACGAACACGGCCTTCTCGATGGCGCATCGCTCGGCAGCTATCGCCATGCCCGGCACCAGGCAGAATATCGGAAGCCATGTTTTCAACGATGCGGTCATGGCGTCACCGGAACAGCGCGATGGTCATGACGAGAAGCCCGATCAGGCTCACCGTCCAGACAAGGGAGCGGATATAGGGCACACCGCCCATGTAGAGCGGGATATAGACGACCCGAGATATCAGCCAGATCCAGCCGCCGATCAGCCCCCAGCCGGACGCGTCGTGTCCGGCAAAGGCGACGCCGAGCAGCAGGCCGACGAATGCCGGATAGGTTTCCTGGAAATTCTTCGAAGCACGCGCGGCACGCCCCGCGAACTTGTCCCCCGGCGCCAGTCCCTCGTCCCGCGGCCCTGCATTCCATTCACGACCGAGCTCACGGGTGGAGAGCGTACCCTGCAGCAGAACATGGAACACGAGAAGGACAACGCTCAAGGCCAGCAGCGTCATGTATGGCGTTGCGGTAACCCCGAGCGTTTCCATGGGTTCGTTCCCGGCTTAGAGATCGAGAACCAGGCGTTCCGGATCTTCGAGGCTTTCCTTGACGCGCACCAGGAAAGTCACGGCTTCCTTGCCGTCGACCATGCGGTGATCGTAGGAGAGCGCGAGATACATCATCGGGCGGATGACGATCTGGCCGCCGATGACGACCGGACGGTCCTGGATCTTGTGCATGCCGAGAATGCCGGACTGCGGGGCGTTGAGGATCGGCGAAGACATCAGCGAACCGTAGACGCCGCCGTTCGAGATGGTGAACGTGCCGCCCTGCATGTCGGCCATCGAGAGCGCGCCATCACGGGCAAGCTTGCCGAGGCGGCCGATATCCTTCTCGATTTCGGCGATCGACATCTGGTCGGCATTGCGCACGACCGGAACCACGAGGCCCTTGTCGGTGCCGACGGCGACGCCGACATGGCAGTAGTTCTTGTAGATGATGTCGGTGCCGTCGATCTCGGCGTTGACGGCCGGCAGTTCCTTCAGCGCGTGGGTCACGGCCTTGGTGAAGAAGCCCATGAAGCCGAGCTTGACGCCATGCTTCTTCTCGAACACGTCCTTGTAGCGGTTGCGCAGGTCCATGACCGCCTTCATGTCCACCTCGTTATAGGTGGTCAGCATGGCGGCGGTGTTCTGGGCATCCTTGAGGCGGCGGGCGATCGTCTGGCGCAGGCGCGTCATCTTCACACGCTCTTCGCGGGATGCGTCGTCGGCCGAGGAAACCGGGCGCGGTGCCGCCGGAGCGGCAGGCGCCTGGGCCGGAGCGGAAATACCCTTGGCGACGGCGGCGATCACATCACCCTTCAGAACCTGGCCACGCTTGCCCGAACCATCGATATCGGCAGTCGAGATGTTGTTGTCCGCAGCGACCTTTGCAGCAGCCGGAGCCGGCGGCATCGAGGTGGCGGCAGCAGAAGCGCTGGCGGCGGCAGCGACCGGGGCGGGAGCAGCCGGTTCGGCAGCCTTGGCAGGCGCGGCTTCGGCGGGCTTTGCAGCCGGAGCAGCGGTCGCGGCGCCGGCGGCACCTGCGGCGATCTGGCCGAGCAGGGCGCCGAGGCCGACGGTCTCGCCATTGGCGGCGACAATCTCGGTTAGAACGCCGGCGGCCGGCGACGGAACCTCGACGGTCACCTTGTCCGTTTCGAGCTCAAGGAGCGGCTCGTCGGCCTTGACCGTATCGCCGACCTTCTTGAACCAGGTGCCGACAGTTGCCTCGCTGACGGACTCGCCGAGAGTGGGGACGCGGATTTCGGTGGCCATGATCTGTTTCCGTGTTTGTCAGGTTGTGTCTGTGAAAAGTGAAGGAGCGGCTGGGAATCAGCCGCCGAGCGCGTCTTCGAGGAAGGCTTCGAGCTGTGCGAGATGCTTCGACATCTGGCCCGTTGCAGGCGAGGCCGCTGCCGGCCGGCCCGTATACCGGACGCGCTGATACTTGGCATCGATATGCGCCAGAACCCATTCCAGATACGGGTCGATGAACGACCATGCACCCATGTTCTTCGGCTCTTCCTGGCACCAGACCATTTCCGCATTGCGGAAGCGGGAAAGCTCGTTGATCAGGGCCTTGGCCGGGAACGGATAGAGCTGTTCGATGCGCAGCAGGTAGATGTCGTCGATGCCGCGCTTTTCGCGCTCTTCGAGAAGGTCGTAATAGACCTTGCCGGTGCAGAGCACGACGCGACGGATCTTGGCATCCTTCTGCAGCTTGATCGGACCATCCTTGATGACCTCCGCATCGTCCCAGAGGAGGCGATGGAAGGCGGATTCGCCGGCCATTTCGGCAAGCGTCGAGGTGGCCCGCTTGTGGCGCAGCAGCGACTTCGGCGTCATCAGGATCAGCGGCTTGCGGAAGTCGCGCTTCGTCTGCCGGCGCAGGATGTGGAAGTAGTTGGCCGGCGTCGTGACGTTGGCGACCTGCATGTTGTCTTCGGCGCACATCTGCAGCCAGCGTTCCAGGCGGGCCGAGGAGTGTTCCGGACCCTGGCCTTCATAACCGTGCGGCAGAAGGCAGACGAGACCGGACATGCGCAGCCACTTGCGTTCGCCAGACGAGATGAACTGGTCGAACACGACCTGCGCACCGTTGGCGAAGTCGCCGAACTGGGCTTCCCAGAGGGTCAGCGCATTCGGGCGGGCAAGCGAATAACCGTATTCGAAGCCGAGGACCGCCTCTTCCGAAAGCATCGAGTTGATGACTTCGTAACGGGCCTGGGTCGGCGACAGGTTGGCGAGCGGTATGTAACGCTCTTCGGTGTCCTGATCGTAGAGAACCGAGTGACGCTGCGAGAACGTGCCGCGTTCGCAATCCTGACCGGACAGGCGGATCTTGGTGCCTTCGACGGCAAGCGAGCCGAATGCCAGGGCTTCCGCCATGGCCCAGTCGATGCCTTCGCCGGTCTCGACCATCTGCGAACGGTTCTCCATGAACCGCTTGATGGTGCGGTGCGCGTTGAAGCCTTCCGGAATGGTCGCCAGCTTGCGGCCAATTTCCCTCAGTTCCTTCATCGGCATCGCAGTCTTGCCGCGGCGCTGTTCGTCGGCATTGTCGGCCGAGCGCAGGCCCGACCACTGACCGTCCAGCCAGTCGGCCTTGTTCGGCTTGTAGCTCTGGCCGGCCTCGAACTCGGTTTCGAGATTGGCGCGCCAGTCGGCCTTCATCTTCTCGAATTCACCATCGGTGACGAGGCCTTCGGCGATCAGGCGGTCGGCATAGATCTGCGCGACCGTCTTGTGGGCGCGGATGACCTTGTACATCTTCGGCTGCGTGAACGCCGGCTCGTCGCCTTCGTTATGACCGAAGCGGCGGTAGCAGAACATGTCGATGACGACCGGCTTGTGGAACTTCATCCGGTATTCGGTCGCGACCTTGGCGGCATAGACGACCGCTTCCGGATCGTCGCCATTGACGTGGAAGATCGGCGCCTCGATCATCTTTGCGACGTCGGACGGATAAGGCGACGAACGCGAGAAGGCCGGATTGGTGGTGAAGCCGATCTGGTTGTTGACGATGACGTGCATCGTGCCGGCGACGCGATGGCCGCGCAGGCCCGACAGGCCGAGGATTTCGGCCACGACGCCCTGGCCCGCAAACGCGGCATCGCCGTGCAGCAGCAGCGGCAGGACCTTGGAGCGTTCCTTCAGCGGAATGATATCGCCGTCCCAGGCCTTGGCGAGCATGTCCTGCTTGGCGCGAGCCTTGCCCATGACCACCGGGTTGACGATTTCCAGATGCGACGGGTTAGCCGTCAGCGACATGTGAACCTTGTTGCCGTCGAACTCGCGGTCCGACGAAGCGCCGAGATGGTACTTGACGTCGCCCGAACCTTCGACTTCGTCCGGCTTGAACGAACCGCCCTTGAACTCGTGGAACACCGCGCGGTGCGGCTTGTGCATGACGTTGGTGAGCACGTTCAGGCGGCCGCGGTGCGGCATGCCGAGAACGACTTCTTCAAGGCCTTCCTGGCCGCCGCGCTTGATGATCTGTTCGAGCGCCGGGATCAGCGATTCACCACCGTCGAGGCCGAAGCGCTTGGTGCCCTTGAACCGGACGTCGAGGAACTGTTCGTAACCTTCCGCTTCGACGAGCTTGGAAAGAATCGCCTTCTTGCCTTCCGGCGTGAATTCGACGCCCTTGCCCGGGCCTTCGATACGTTCCTGGATCCAGGACTTTTCTTCCGGATTGGAGATGTGCATGAACTCGACACCGAGCGTCGAGCAATAGGTCCGCTCCAGAATCTCGATCATCTGGCGCAGCGTCGCGTATTCGAGGCCGAGCACGTTGTCGATGAAGATCTTGCGGTCGTAGTCTGCTTCGGTGAAGCCGTAAGCGGACGGCGACAGTTCGTTATAGTCCTCGACCGCGCTGGCAATGCCGAGCGGATCGAGCTTGGCATGCAGGTGGCCGCGCATGCGGTAGGCGCGGATCATCATGATGGCGCGGACGCTATCGCGCGTCGCCTGCAGCACATCGGTTTCGTTGACCGGCTTGCCGGTCGCGGCAGCAGTCGCTTCCGCCTTCGCCTTGACCTTCGTTTCGATCGCCTTTTCGACGATCGGCCAGTTGCCGTCGAGTGCCGACACCAGTTCGCCGTTGGCCGTAATCGGCCAGTTCTTGCGCTGCCACGAGGCTCCCTTGGCGGCCGCCTTCACATCGTCCGGATTGTCGGCGAGCGCCTTGAAGAAGGCCTGCCATTCCGGCGAGACGGATGTCGGTTCGTCCTCATACCGCGCATGAAGCTGCTCGATATAGGCCGCGTTCTGTCCGTCGAGGAAAGAGGTGATGAGGAACTGCTCGTTGGCTTCTTGCCGTGCCATGGTTATCTGCGGGCGCCGCGCCCGCCTCCTCACGTAATCGGAGCCGGAAAATATCTCTGGCCTCCGCATTTTCTTGGTCTTCGTCTTGGTACCGAACCGCCCTTGGCGGTCACACGTCCCCTAAGATTAAGAGACGCAAAACATGGACAGGCGAAACAATGTGGCGCTTCGCCTGTCCGAAGCTTGTCGGATCAATCGCCACCTATCTATCTGGGGGTGGCGAGTGTCCTTTATGTGGCGTCAGCCCTTCAGGACTTCAACCAAGGTCTTGCCGAGACGGGCCGGGGACGGCGACACCTTGATGCCCGCCGATTCCATGGCCGCGATCTTCGATTCCGCATCACCCTTGCCACCGGAAACCACGGCACCGGCATGACCCATGGTGCGGCCCTTCGGAGCGGTACGGCCCGCGATGAAGCCGGCCATCGGCTTGCTGCGGCCTTGTCTGGCTTCGTCCTTCAGGAACTGCGCTGCGTCTTCTTCAGCCGAACCGCCGATTTCGCCGATCATGATGATCGAGGTGGTGGCGTCGTCGGCGAGGAACATTTCCAGGACGTCGATGAACTCGGTGCCCTTGACCGGGTCGCCGCCGATGCCGACAGCGGTCGTCTGGCCGAGGCCTTCGTTGGACGTCTGGAACACGGCCTCATAGGTGAGCGTGCCCGAGCGGGAAACGATGCCTACCGAGCCCTTGCGGAAGATCGAGCCCGGCATGATACCGATCTTGCATTCTTCCGGGGTCAGGATGCCCGGGCAGTTGGGGCCGAGCAGTCGCGACTTGGAACGGTCGAGGCGAGCCTTGACGCGCACCATGTCCATGACCGGAATGCCTTCGGTGATGCAGGTGATGAACGGGACCTCGGCTTCGATCGCCTCGATGATCGCGTCCGCTGCGCCTGCCGGCGGAACGTAGATCACGGTCGCGTCGGCGCCCGTGCGTTCCTTGGCTTCGGCAACCGAGGTGAAGATCGGCAGCGCCGTACCGTCGACGCCGGAGGACCACGATTCGCCGCCCTTCTTCGGATGAACGCCACCTACCATCTTGGTGCCGTAGTAGGCGAGCGCCTGCTCCGTGTGGAAGGTGCCGGTCTTGCCGGTCAGGCCCTGGACGATGACCTTGGTGTCTTTGTTGACGAGAATAGACATTGGTTCCGGTCCTTCCAGGTTAGGCTTCGATCGCCGCGACGATCTTCTTCGCCGCGTCGTCAAGGTCGTCAGCCGCCGTGATAGCGAGACCAGATTCATTCAGGATCTTCTTGCCGAGTTCGACATTGGTGCCTTCGAGGCGCACCACGAGCGGAACCTTCAAGCCGACTTCCTGCACCGCCGCGACAACGCCTTCGGCGATGACGTCGCAGCGCATGATGCCGCCGAAGATGTTGACGAGGATGCCCTCGACCTTCGGGTCCGCAGTGATGATCTTGAAGGCCGCAGCCACCTTCTCCTTGCCGGCGCCGCCGCCGACGTCGCAGAAGTTAGCCGGCTCCTTGCCGTAGAGCTTGATGATATCCATCGTCGCCATGGCGAGACCGGCGCCGTTGACCATGCAGCCGATATTGCCGTCGAGCGCCACGTAAGCGAGGTCCCACTTGGAGGCCTCGATTTCCTTGGCGTCTTCTTCAGTCTCGTCGCGCAGCGCCTTGACGTCGTCGTGACGGAAGAGCGCATTGCCATCGAACGACATCTTCGCGTCGAGAACGCGCAGGTGGCCGTTCTTCATGACGATCAGCGGATTGATCTCGAGAAGGGCCATGTCCTTCTCGTTGAAGGCCTTGTAGAGCAGCGGGAAGAGCGACTTGGCGTCTTCGGCGGCAGCGCCGTCGAGTTCCAGAGCCTTGGAGATCGCAGCAATGTCCGCAGCCGTCACGCCGGCTTCCGGATCGATGGCGATCGTGTGGATCTTCTCAGGCGTATCGTGGGCGACGGCTTCGATGTCCATGCCGCCTTCGGTCGAAACCACGAATGCGACGCGGCCGACCGAGCGGTCGACCAGCAGCGAGCAATAGAGTTCGCGGGCAATGTCGGCGCCGTCTTCGATATAGAGGCGGTTGACCTGCTTGCCGGCTTCGCCGGTCTGCGCGGTCACCAGCGTGTTGCCGAGCATTTCCTTGGCATGCGCCTTGGCTTCTTCGATCGAGAAGGCGAGGCGAACGCCGCCCTTGGCGTCGGGGCCGAGTTCCTTGAACTTGCCCTTGCCGCGACCGCCGGCATGGATCTGGCTCTTGACGACATAGAGCGGGCCAGGAAGTGACTTCGCAGCAGCCTCGGCTTCTTCAGCCTTCAGGATCGCGACACCTTCCGCAACCGGCGCGCCATAGCCCTTCAGCAGAGCCTTGGCCTGATATTCATGAATGTTCATGGGTTTATCCCTGTTTCGATGAGTTCGGCGCGTCGGTTACTTGAGAGCCGGGGCGATGTTGATGCAGGCTTCGCAGAGGCCGGCAACGGCGCCGACGGACTTCTGGAAGGCGGCTTCTTCGTCCTTGTTGAACTCGACCTCAATGATGCGCTCGACGCCGCCGGCGCCGATGATCGTCGGAACGCCGACATACATGTCCTTCACGCCGTACTGGCCGGAGAGATAGGCGGCCGCCGGCAGAACGCGCTTCTTGTCCTTGAGGAAGGACTCGGCCATTTCGATCGCCGATGCGGCCGGAGCGTAATAGGCCGAACCGGTCTTCAGCAGGCCGACGATTTCAGCGCCGCCGTCACGGGTGCGCTGGATGATTTCTTCGAGACGCTCCTTGGTGACCCAGCCCATCTTGACGAGGTCGGTGAGCGGTACGCCGCCGACGGTCGAGTAACGGGCGAGCGGCACCATCGTGTCGCCGTGGCCGCCGAGAACGAACGCGGTGACGTCCTGGACGGAGACGTTGAATTCTTCGGAGAGGAAGAGACGGAAGCGAGCCGAGTCCAGCACGCCGGCCATGCCGACAACCATGTTCTTCGGCAGGCCGGAGAACTTCTGGAGAGCCCAGACCATCGCGTCGAGCGGGTTGGTGATGCAGATCACGAAGGCATTCGGGGCATATTTCTTGATGCCGGCGCCGACCTGTTCCATGACCTTCAAGTTGATGCCGAGCAGGTCGTCGCGGCTCATGCCCGGCTTGCGGGCGACGCCGGCGGTGACGATGCAGACGTCGGCGCCTTCGATGGCCGCGTAATCGCTGGCGCCGGAAAGCTTGGCATTGAAGCCTTCGACCGGGCCGGACTGGGCGATATCGAGGCCCTTGCCCTGCGGAATGCCGTCGGCGATGTCGAAGAGGACGATGTCGCCCAGTTCCTTCAGGCTGGCGAGATGCGCCAGTGTGCCACCAATCATGCCAGAACCAATAAGTGCGATCTTCTTGCGCGCCATCGAAAAGCTTCCTTTCGAGATCCGAATCCTTGGCAGACTACGGCTCGCCTACCAATGTGCCAGACCGCATAGCCCCATCCGCTCAAAATGGCAATCGATTATTTTCCACTCAACTTTTTCAATCGGTTAGATATCAAAACTCTTACGTAAACGTAAGGGTTTCTGTCACCAAACCGTTAAAGTCAGCGGCGCTTTTCCTGGTGCAGCGCAAGATAGTCAGGGCTGCGCATCTCGAAAAGACGCGAGATGGTGCGGTCGAACTCGAAGCCTTCTGTGCCTTTTCGCTCCAGGAGGATACCTTCCGGCGCGGTCGCCGCGGAAATATAGAGCCGGACCGTGTGGTCGTAGAGCGTGTCGACGAGATTGATCAGCCGTTTGGTTTCGTTGCGCTTCTCCGGCCCGAGCTGCGGAACGTGCTCGACGAAGATGGCATCGAAACGATGGGCAAGCGCCAGATAGTCCGACGCACCCAGCGGTTTGCCGCAGATGTCCTTGAAATCAAACCGCGCCGCCCGCCCGGCGGCCGAGGGCACATGGATGCTGCGGCCCTTTATCGGGATCTCGGCAGGCGCCGCCTTCTCGCCCTCGGTCACCTGGTGCCAGGCGGATTCCATTGCCGCGTCGGCGCGCGCGTCGAGCGGCGTCACGTAGACCGGCAGGCTTGCGAGCTTCTGCATACGGTAGTCGTTGGGTGAATCGAGGGTGACCACGTCGACATACCGGTTGAGCAGCGCGATAAACGGCAGGAAGAGGCCGCGGTTCAGCCCGTCCCTGTAGAGATCGTCCGGCGCAACGTTTGAGGTGGCGACAAGAACACAGCCGAGCCCGAACAGCTCCGTGAACAGCCGCGCCAGGATCATCGCGTCGGTGATGTCGGTGACCGAGAATTCGTCGAAGCAGAGGAGTTCGGCCTCCGCAAAGAGGGCTGCAGCGACCGGCGGCACGGGATCGGCCTGCTTGGTCTCGCCGCGTTTCAGCTTCTGGCGGTGGTCGTGGATGCGGTTGTGCACATCCGCCATAAATTCGTGGAAATGCGCCCGGCGTTTCTTCGTCGTTGGCGCCTTCTTGAAGAACATGTCCATCAGCATGGTCTTGCCACGCCCGACGCTGCCATGCACATAGAGCCCGCGGATTTCGCGGGGGCGGCCGCCGCCCTTGGCAAAAAGCCAGCCGAGCGAGCTTTTCTTCTTCGCCGGCCTCGTCTCGCGAAGGCAGGTCAGCAGATGGTCGAGTTTGGCGGCAACCGAAAGCTGGGCCCGATCGGCGGTCAATACGCCGGATGCGGTGAGGGCTCTCAGCTCCTCACCGACACTCGTCGTGTATTCGGGGATGGGTTCCAACCGGACGCCCTCGAAATTGCGGGGGCCGCTTAACGGCTGAGGCTGACTTGCTGACCGGAATTCATCGTACCGTCAAAGCGGTTCTCGGCGCTCTTGTAGACGCGTCCGATCACGTCGCCGGCCCGGTTCTTGAACTGGACCATCTTGCCGGACACTTCCCACGAACCCATTGCCGTCAATTCACCGGCACAGCCGCGGGTACCGCCGCGCGAACCACCGCCGAGATTGGTGAGCGTCAGGAACATGTCGCAGGACGAACCGCCGTTGGAAACGCGCCAGTTGCCGACCATCGCTTCCTTCTTGACGTCGAGCGCACTCGCTGGCGGTGCGGTCGGGTTGGCCGACGCCATGGCAGGATTTGCGCCGGGCGCGCTCGGAAATTGGGAAGCACCGGCAGTACCGGGAGGCGGCGGCAACTGGCCGCCCTGAACGGACGGCACAGGCTGCGCCTGAAGCGGAGCGGGCTGAGAGGGTTGAGCAGGCAGATCGCTATAGGGGCTATATGAAGTGCGCTGGCAACCCGCCAGTGCCAAGGCAAGAACAAGTCCCGTCGCCACGTATCTGAACTGCATCATCTAACTCCTGCTTTCAGCTTGACCCGCCACCGATGCCACTGAATTGAGACCGAATTATCGTAAACCACCTTGGTTAATCAAGTCGTACTGGAACAATTCGGCATGGCTGATCAAGAAGAATGCTGCAATGCATCCGGTCCCGCCGACGCGGGGACCGAATGAGGCATCAAATTGCCGAGAACGCCTCAGACGCGGCGCTCGACCATCATCTTCTTGATCTCGGCGATCGCCTTGGCCGGGTTCAGACCCTTCGGGCAAGTCTGGGCGCAGTTCATGATCGTGTGGCAGCGATAGAGCCGGAACGGATCCTCGAGATTGTCGAGGCGCTCGCCCTTGGCTTCGTCGCGGCTATCGATCAGCCAGCGATAGGCCTGCAGCAGGGTGGCCGGGCCGAGATAACGGTCGCCGTTCCACCAGTAGCTCGGACAGGAGGTCGAGCAGCAGGCGCACAGGATGCATTCGTAGAGGCCGTCGAGCTTCTGGCGGTCTTCGTGGCTCTGCTTCCATTCCTTGGCCGGCGGCGGCGAAACCGTCTTCAGCCAGGGCTCGATCGAGCGGTGCTGGGCGTAGAAGTTGGTGAGGTCCGGAACCAGGTCCTTGACCACAGGCATATGCGGCAGCGGATAGACCTTCACGGTGCCCTTCACGTCGTCCATGCCCTTGGTGCAGGCGAGCGTGTTGGTGCCGTCGATGTTCATCGCGCAGGAGCCGCAGATGCCCTCGCGACAGGAGCGGCGCAGCGTCAGCGTCGGGTCGATATTGTTCTTGATGTAGAGCAGACCGTCGAGAACCATCGGGCCGCAATCGTCGACATCGATATAATAGGTGTCGATGCGCGGGTTTTGGCCGTCATCCGGGTTCCAGCGGTAGATGCGGAATTCCCGGACGTTCTTGGCACCGGCCGGCTTCGGCCAGGTCTTGCCTTCGGTCATCTGAGAGTTCTTGGGGAGAGCGAGTTCAACCATGGTCCAATTCCCTCAGATCAGTAGACGCGGGCTTTCGGCTCGATCTTGTGCGGATCGATGCCTTCGGCAATGAGTTCGGTGTGAACCGGGCGATAGTCGAGCTTGACGTCGCCGTTGTCGCCGACCCAGGCAAGCGTGTGCTTGCGCCAGTTCTCGTCGTCGCGGCCGCCGAACGGGCCGGACGTGTAGTCCTCCCGGGCGTGGGAGCCGCGGCTTTCCTTGCGGGCTTCCGCGCCGACGACCGTGGCAATTGCATTCGCCATCAGGTTTTCGAGTTCCAGCGTCTCGACCAGGTCCGAGTTCCAGATCATCGAACGGTCGGTGACCTTGATATCCTTCAGCTCGCCCCAGATCGCCGACATGCGCTTGCAGCCCGATTCCAGCGATTCCTGCGTGCGGAACACGGCGGCGTCGTCCTGCATGGTGCGCTGCATCTTGTCGCGCAGCACCGCGGTCGGCGTTCCGCCGTTGGCGTTCCGCAGGCGGTCGAAACGGTCCATGATCTTGTCGCAGGCGGCGATGTTGAGCGCCGGGATCGGCTCGGCCTTGTTGATCACCTCGCCGGCGCGGATCGCGGCGGCGCGGCCGAACACCACGAGGTCGATCAGCGAGTTGGAGCCGAGGCGGTTGGCGCCGTGAACCGAGGCGCAGCCCGCCTCGCCGACGGCCATCAGGCCCGGCAGCAGTCGTTCCGGATTGTTGCTGTCGGCATTGAGCACTTCACCATAGAAGTTAGTCGGGATGCCGCCCATGTTGTAATGCACGGTCGGCAGGACCGGGATCGGCTCCCGCGTCACGTCGACGCCCGCAAAGATCTTGGCGCTCTCGGAAATGCCCGGCAGGCGTTCGTGCAGAACGGCCGGATCGAGATGGTCGAGATGCAGGAAGATGTGATCCTTGTTCTTGCCGACGCCGCGGCCTTCGCGGATTTCCAGCGTCATGCAGCGCGAGACGACGTCGCGCGAGGCGAGATCCTTCGCCGAAGGTGCGTAGCGTTCCATAAAGCGCTCGCCCTCGGAATTGACGAGGTAACCGCCTTCGCCGCGCGCGCCTTCGGTGATCAGACAGCCGGAGCCGTAGATGCCGGTCGGGTGGAACTGCACGAATTCCATGTCCTGCAAAGGCAGGCCGGCGCGAGCCACCATGCCGCCGCCGTCGCCGGTGCAGGTATGGGCCGAAGTCGCCGAGAAATAGGCGCGGCCGTAACCGCCGGTCGCCAGCACCACCATCTTGGCGGCGAAGCGGTGGATCGTGCCGTCATCGAGGTTCCAGGCGACGACGCCGGTGCAGCGTCCGTCGTCCGACATGATCAGGTCGAGCGCGAAATATTCGATGAAGAATTCCGCGTTGTTCTTCAGCGACTGGCCGTAAAGCGTGTGCAGGATGGCGTGGCCGGTGCGGTCTGCCGCGGCGCAGGTGCGCTGCACCGGCGGGCCGGCGCCGAAATTCTGCATGTGGCCGCCGAACGGCCGCTGGTAGATCTTGCCTTCTTCGTTACGGGAGAAGGGCACGCCATAATGCTCGAGTTCGTAGACGGCCTTCGGCGCTTCCATGACCATGTACTGCATGGCATCGACGTCGCCGAGCCAGTCGGAGCCCTTGACGGTGTCGTAAAGGTGCCACTGCCAGCTATCCGGCGTCATGTTCTGCAGCGAGGCGGCGATGCCGCCCTGGGCGGCCACGGTGTGGGAGCGGGTCGGGAAGACCTTGGTGATGCAGGCGGTCTTGAAACCCTGTTCAGCCATGCCGAGCGTGGCGCGAAGGCCCGCGCCGCCGGCGCCGACGACGATCACGTCATAGGAATGGTCGACATAGGTATAGGCCTTGCCGTTCTGGGCGATGGGGGTGACGGATGCCATGACGGGGTTATCCTGCAAATGCGATTTTCAGGACGGCGAAAAGACAGAGGCCGCCCACCGCGAGGGAAAAGAAGGCGTTGAGGATCAGAAGAACGATCTTCGTGGCTTCGGAATGGATGTAGTCCTGGATGATCTCTTCCATGCCGAGACGCATGTGGATGATGCTGGCGACGACCGTCAGCCCGTTGATCGTGGCGACGAAGGGATTGGCCAGCGCGCCCACCACTTCGGCATAAGGCTTGCCTGCATAGATGATCAGGAAGACGACATAGAAGAGAAGAAGCGGCACGAGTGCGACCGCGGTCGTCCGGACACGCCAGAAATGCTCCGTGCCGCTCTTGGCGGAGCCGAGGCCACGGACTTTTCCGAGAGGAGTGCGCATATCCATGATCAATCTCCTCAGCGAACGATGAGCACGATCGCCCAGACCAGAACGGTCAGCGCGATGGAAGCCACGAGATTGGCCTTGGCCAGCATGGTCGAGAATTCCTTCTCGAAACCGTAGCCGATGTCCCACATGATGTGGCGCAGGCCGCCGAGCAGATGGTGAAGAAGGGCCCAGGTATAGCCGAACAGCACGACCTGTCCGATGATCGAGCCGAACAGCCAGTTGACCTGGTTGAAATATTGCTCGCCGGATGCGGCTGCGATCAGCCAGGCGGCGACCAGCAACGTGCCGACGTAGAGCGCGCCACCGGTAATACGGTGGACGATCGACATCGCCATGGTGGGAATGAACTTGTAGATTTGCAGATGCGGCGACAGAGGCCGGTTATTTGTCACATTCGCCATCAGAACCTCGCGGCGTCGTATGCGGTATCAAGGGCGGGCGCCCAGCAATGCACGGTGCCGAAGAAATGTGCATTGCATCATTGGCGTGGTTTAATCGCACGGATGTCGGACGACAAGAACAATTCAAACCGATTTTCAATTTAATCGATTGTGTCTTTCTCGTGGCTGGCGTGGTTCAAACCCGGCCGTCACATTAACTACAATTTCGAAAGATTTCGTTGCCGCCGGGACGTGACGAGCCGTTTTATGGTAACGTTTCGTTAATCATGTTCTCCGGAGTTTCGCCATGATCGCGAATCGCATCAAGCCTGTCCTGGTCGCTGCGGCGCTTTTTGCGTCGCTCGCATCCGCCGCCAATGCCCGCGACGGCTGGCGCGGCGCCGACAGCAGCGTCTACCGCCTCGGCGGCAATCACTGGGTCGAACAGGACGACGGCGCATCCAACGTGGAAAGCTTCCGCGTTTTCTACACCGGCACGGCATCGTTCGTCCGCAGGCTCGGCATTTTCAGCGGACCGCTGCAGGCTCCCCCGATCCCCGACTTCGGCATTCATTTTTCACGCTACTTTTCGGAAGGCTACTGGCAGGGAGAAGAAGGTCGCGTGGTGCTTGCCCCAAGGGCCAAGATCATCGATGTCGGCACAGGCCTGCGCGGTTTCGGAAACGCCTGTTCCTACGAAGCCGGCGTCTGCGTCATCCGCGGCGGGAACTGAGACGCGGCATTATCTGCTCGAAGCTAAACAAACCGCCAAACGGTCGTCTTCTTCACTTCGCTGTCCTCCAGTGCCCGGGTGACCGGCACCTGGTAGACCGCCAGCGATTCGAGCCGGTCGTTCGGAAGATAGCTGCGGCCCGGATCGCCGATCAGAACCAGCTTCCCCTCCTCCGCAAGCCGCGTGAACCATGGGATCAAGGCCGCCGCAAAATCCCGGTCGTAGAAGACATCGCCAGCCAGGATGACATCCGCCCCGACCACCTTGCCGATCTGATCGTCGGCTGTGGAGCGGATTGCCACTCCGTTCTCCGCGGCATTCAACGCAATGGCGCTCGCAGCCCAGGGATCGATATCCGCCGCCAGCACGTCGGCGGCGCCGGAAAGCTGCGCGGCAATCGCCACCAGACCGGAGCCGCTGGCGAAATCCAGCACCTCTTTGCCCGCGACCGTTTCCGGATGATCGAGGATATAACGCGCAAGCCCCTGCCCGCCCGCCCAGGCAAAAGCCCAGAAAGGCGGCGGCAGGCCGATTTCCTCCAGATCCTCTTCCGTCTTCAGCCAGAGGTCATGCGCCTCGCTCGCCAGATGCAGCCGGATTTCCGGCACATGCGGCGGGCTCGTGAGAACCGTGTTCTCGAGGATGAAGGTCCGGGGATCGGTCTTCAAGATCGCTTCAGGCCGGCGATTTCGGTGGATTGTCGAGACCGCCGAGCTTGCAGATCTCGAAATATTCCTCGTCGGTCACCGGCTGCACCGAAAGCCGCATCGACGTCACCAGCGACATCTTCTCGAACTTCGGGTTCGCCTTGATATCTTTCAGCGTCACCGGCGTCGGTATGTCGGTCACCGCGCGGATGTCGACGCAATCCCACTTTGGATCGCCCTTGGCGCTGGAATCGGGATGCGACAGCGCGCAGACCTCGACGATGCCGACGATCTCCAGCCCGTCATTCGAGTGGTAGAAAAAACCCTTGTCGCCGATCTTCATGGCCCGCATGTTGTTGCGCGCCAGGTAGTTTCGCACGCCGGTCCATTCAGTGCCCTTTTCGCCCGCCGCCTTCTGCTGTTCCCAGGACCAGGACGACGGTTCGGATTTGTAAAGCCAATATGCCATCTGTCGCCTCACTCCGGCTTGTTGAAGACCCAGTTCCAGGCCTTCACTTCGACCTTCTCGAAGAGGCCGGCCAGGTAATAGGGATCGGCCTCGGCGATCAGCCGGGCGGCGGCCATGTCGGCGGCTTCGACGACCACGAGGCTGCCGTTCGGCTTGCCGTCGTCATCGAGGAACGGGCCTGCGAACTTCAGCACGCCCTCGGCATTGAGCTTGTTCAGATGCTCCAGATGGGCAGGGCGGGTTTCCATCCGGACGTTCAGATGGCCGGGCTTGTCGGTGCACAGAAACGCAAACAGCATCAGTCTCTCCTTGCATGATCCTATTGGGAAAACGGTCTTATTCGGTGGTGATCGGCCGGGTCATCAGCTGTTCCATGGCCGTCATGATATCGAGCTTGCCGTCGATGATATCGGCCACCGCGTTGGTGACCGGCAGTTCGACCGAAAATTTCTTGCCCAGACGCGCCGCGACGGATGCCGCGAACGCCCCTTCGACCAGCGGTCCGCCGGCCTGAGTGCCCTCGCCCCAGCTACCGCCACTTTGCCCGAGCGCGATGCCGAAACGCAGGTTGCGCGATTGATGGCTGGTGCCGGTCAGCACCAGGTCGCCGAGGCCCGACAAGCCTCGCACCGTATCCGCCTTGCCGCCCATCGCCTCGACCAGCCGCGACATTTCAGCAAGACCGCGCGAGATCAGTGCGGCGCGCGCCGATTCGCCGAGCCCGGCGCCTTCGATGATGCCGCAGGCAATCGCCAGCACGTTCTTCAGCGCGCCGCCGAGCTGAACACCGATCCGGTCGGTGGAAGCATAGAGGCGGAAGGTACGGCTGGAGAGCGCGTTGGCGAGCCGTTCCGCCAATGCCTCATCCCCCGCCGCAATCGCCATCGCCGTCGGCAGGCCGCGGGCGATATCGGCCGCAAAACCCGGCCCCGAAAGTACCGCGACCGGATGATGCGGCAATTCCGCCTCCAGCAGCTCGGTCAGCAACCGGCCGGAAGACTTGTCTATGCCCTTGGCGCAGGTGACGACCACCGCGCCGTCGGCAAGATAGGGACCGTAATGCCGCGCCGCATCCGCCTGCGCCTGCGAGGGCATGGCGAAGAGCACGAGGCTCGCCTCGCCGATCGCATCCGGCTCGGCGGAAAATTCCAGCGCATCCGGCAGGGGTACGCCGGGAAGTGCGGCATCATGCACCCGGTCGTCGCGCAGATCGCTCATCAGCGAAGGATCGCGGCCGATCAGGGTCACCGGATGTCGGCCTTCCAGCGAAATTACGGCGGCAAGCGCCGTCCCGAAGGCACCGGCACCGATGACGACGATTTTTCCCGCACCGCTCATGCCTTGGCACCCCGTTTGCCGGACCCGAGCAAGGTCTTGGCGTCCTTGTCGAGCGGCCAGCGCGAGCGCGGCGCCACGTCGAGACCGTCGGTCGGCAGTTCCTCCGCCATCCGCTCGAGCCCCGCCCAGGCGATCATCGCCGCATTGTCGGTGCAGAGGCGCAGCGGCGGTGCGATGAAGCGGAAGCCGTTCTCGATGCAGAGCGCCTGCAGCGTGCGGCGGATTTCCTGGTTGGCGGCAACCCCGCCGGCGACGACCAGCGCCCGGTCGACATCGAGATGCGCGAACTCCTGTTTGAAGCGGGCGAGCCCGCGGCCGATGCGGTCGCGCAGCGTGCGGGAAATCGCCTTCTGGAACGAGGCGCAGATATCGGCGACATCCTGCTCGCTGAGCGGCGCGATCTCGGTCGCCGCCTGACGCACCGCCGTCTTGAGGCCAGAGAAGGAAAAGTCGAGCCGCGCTTCGCCGACCAGCGGCCGCGGCAGCGAGAACCTGTCCGGATTGCCCTTCAGGGCCGCCTTCTCGACAGCCGGCCCACCGGGATAGGGCAGGCCGAGCAGTTTTGCCGTCTTGTCGAACGCCTCGCCAAGCGCATCGTCGATCGTCGTACCCCAGCGCTCGTATTCGCCGACGCCGCGCACCAGAACCAGCTGGGTATGGCCGCCGGACACGAGCAGCATCAGGTAGGGAAAGGAAAGCCCGTCGGTCAGCCGTGCCGTCAAGGCATGGCCTTCGAGGTGGTTGATCGCCATCAGCGGCTTGCCGGCGGCCCGCGCGATCGCCTTCGCCGTCATCAGCCCGACGATCAGGCCGCCGATCAGGCCCGGCCCGGATGTCGCGGCAATCGCATCGATCTCGTCGAGCGACACATTGGCGCGGGTGAGCGCTTCCTCGATCAGCCCGTCCAGCGCCTCGACATGCGCACGCGCCGCGATTTCCGGCACGACGCCGCCATAGGCGCTGTGCTCGTCGAGCTGCGACAGCACGATGTCGGAGAGGATTTCGCCGCGGCCGTCTTCATGGCGCGCGACGACGGAAGCCGCCGTCTCGTCGCAGCTAGTTTCAATGCCGAGGATGCGAAGAAAGGTCGCCATACGCCTATCGATAATTGCGATGCCGGGTAAACCGGTTTACGAAAGCTTCCGGTAACAATGGAATGACGCGGATGCAAACAAAACCTTTCCGGATCGGCACGCGCGGCAGCCCGCTGGCGCTCGCCCAGGCTTCCGAAACCCGTGCCCGGCTGATGACGGCGCATGGCCTGCCGGAGGAAATGTTCGAGATCGTCGTACTGTCGACCACCGGCGACCGCATCACCGACCGGGCGCTGACCGAGCTCGGCGGCAAGGGCCTGTTTACCCAGGAACTGGAGGAAGGGCTGATTTCCGGCGATCTCGATTTCGCCGTCCATTCCTCGAAAGACATGCCGACAAAACTGCCCGACGGCCTGCGTCTCGCCGCCTACCTGCCCCGCGAGGATTTTCGCGATGCGTTTATCGGCCGCACCGCCCATACGCTGGCCGCACTTCCGGATGGCGCCACCGTCGGCTCCTCGTCGCTGCGCCGCCAGGCGCTGATCCGCCGCATCCGTCCGGACATCGAGGTCATCACCTTCCGCGGCCTCGTCGAAACCCGGCTGCGCAAGCTGAACGAAGGCCAGGTGGATGCGACCCTGCTCGCCTATGCCGGCCTGAAGCGCCTCGGCAGGCAGGATGTCGTCACCGAATTGCTCGACCCGCAGGACTTCCCCCCGGCACCGGCGCAGGGCGCGATCTGCGTCGAAAGCCGTGTCAGTGACGCCCGCATCGACGCGCTTCTCGACCCGATCAACGACCGCCCGACGTATGATGCCGTCTCCTGCGAACGCGCCTTCCTGGCCGCACTCGACGGTTCCTGTCGCACCCCGATTGGCGGATACGCCATCTGCGAGGGTGACCATCTGAAGTTCTCGGGCCTCATCCTGACGCCGGATGGCCGCAAGGAACATTCGATCGAGACCGAGGGCAAACGCGCCAATGCCGAAAAGCTAGGCAGGCAGGCGGGCGAAGCCGTTCGCGCGGCGGCCGGTTCCGATTTCTTCGAAGGCTGGTCGTAGCGCGATGCGGGTCGTCGTCACCCGCCCCGAAAACTCGGCCCGCCGGACCGCCGAACGGCTGCAGAATCTCGGCCATCAGCCGGTCCTGCTGCCGCTGACCAGGACGATCCATCATCCGAAAATTGCCGAGGCCTCGCTCGCCAGCCCCCATTCGGCGCTGGCCGTCACCAGCGCCGAAGCCCTGCGCGTGCTGTCCGCGTTGGGCGAGCGTCTCATCCCATTTCTCGGCCAAACCCTCTTTGCCGTTGGCGAAACAACAGCAAAGGCTGCCGAAGATGCCGGCTTCCGGAATATTCGCCGCGGGCCTGGCACAGGCGCCGAACTCGCGGAAATCATCGCAAGCGATGCATCGGATCTGGATGCGCCCCTGCTCTATCTCGCCGGCAAACAGCGTTCGCCGAAATTCGAGGACGGCATGCACGCGAAGGGCGTCCCGTTCGTGACGGCCGAAGTCTATGAAATGACGCCCATAGCCTACGATGAAGTTTTCATCCGCGACATCCTGCTCGATCCGCCGGTGGATGCTGTGCTCCTCTATTCGCGGGAAACCGCCCGGCTTTTCTGCGATTTCGCTGCGCCGCACCTTCAGGAACTCGCGTCCCTACGGTTCCTCTGCCTCAGCGACAATGTCGCCGAAATTATTCCGCGGGAATTCCATAGAAATATCAAGATCGCCAGCCACCCTGACGAGGATGGGGTATTGGCACTCCTTTAGTCGAGGTGTGGCGCCAAAATCCCGCCCGCCCCTTTCTTTCCTAAGACCCACCCACTAGTTTCCTGTGAGCGCATGCAAAAAGAGGTCGAGATGGTACCGGAACAACCACCCCGCCGATCCAAGACGGACAAGGAGCCGGTCACGATCGACCTGACCGCCGAGCAGTCCGATGTCGTCGCCGAACCCGTCCGCAGCAACGACACCGACGACGTGGTGAGCGCCACGGAGCCCGCCGAAGATGTTACCGCAACAGCCGAAGAGCCGGTCACGCCCAAGCCCGAGTCCACGGAAGAACCGGCGTCCAGTCCCTCGGCCGCGGACGAGCCGCGTTATGACGACCCTTGGTCTGCCGCCGCCCGGAGCGAACCGCAGCCCGCGACCGTGGCGCCCGAACCGGAGCCAACTCCTGCCCCGTCGCAGCGTCCGAGTCCTGCCACGTCGACGCTGATCGCAGCCGGTATTTTCGGCGGCATCGTTGCGCTGCTGCTGGCCGGCAGCATGCAATATGCCGGTTACCTGCCCGGCGCCACACCTGCCCCGGCCGCCTCCAACACGGCCGGCCTCTCCTCCGACATCACCGCTTTGCGCCAGGAAATTGCGGCCCTCAAAAACCGTCCCACCACCGCAGCAGCGCCGGATACAGCGCTCGCCAATCGCGTCGCAGCCCTTGAAACCGCGCCCAAAGCATCGAGCGGCGCCAGCGATCAGGCGCTTGCCGCGCTGAAGGCCGATCTCGACCGGCTTCGCGCCACCGTCCAGTCGGCGGCGAGCGCCGGTTCCGGTCTCGCCCAGCGCCTTGACCAGGCCGAAGCCAAACTGAATGATCGCGGCCCGGAACAGCAGGTCGCCCGCGCCGTCGCAGCCGCCGCCCTCAAGGCCGGCATCGATCGCGGCGGTCCGTTCGAAACAGAACTGCAGACCTTCGTGAGCGTCGCCGGCGACGATCCCGCCGTCGCCGACCTGCAAAAGTTCGCGTCCGCCGGGGTGCCCGCCCGCGCCGAGCTGCAGCGTGACTTCCCCCGCATTGCCGATGCCATGCTGGAAGCAACCGCCCAACCCGATCCCAACCAGGGCATTGCCGGCCGGTTGCTTGCCTCCGCCATGTCGGTGGTCAAGGTCCGCCGCGTCGGCGACGTCCAGGGCGCGACGCCGGATGCGATCGTCGCCCGCATGGAAGAGGCGCTGCGCAACGGCAATCTCCAGGCCTCCGCTCGCGAATGGGACGCGCTGCCGGAACCGGCAAAAGCCGTTTCGCGCGATTTCAAGCAGAAGCTCGATGCCCGCATTCAGGTGGAAAATCTCGTGGGCGGAACGCTGACGCGTGCCGTCGCCGGCACCCAAGGCTGAGGACGGAAGAACCGGATGGTCAGACTTTTCATTTTTCTCGTTGTGGTGCTGGCTCTCGGCTGGGGTTTCTCCTGGCTCGCGGATCGCCCCGGCCTGATTTCCATCACCTGGCAGGATCACCTGATCGAAACCAGCCTGATGGTGGCCGCCACCGCGATGGTCGCGCTGGTCGGCTTTGCCATGATTCTCTGGTGGATCGTCGGGGTGATCTGGACCTCGCCCTATTCCGTCCGCCGTTATTTTCGCGCCCGCAAGCGGGACCGCGGCTATCAGGCGCTGTCGACCGGCCTGATCGCCGCCGGCGCCGGCAATGCTCTGCTCGCCCGCAAGATGAGTCTTCGCACCCGCGGGCTGATCAGCGCCGACCAGGAACCGCTGATCCATCTCCTCGAAGCCCAGGCCGCCCTCATCGAAGGCAAGCACGACGAAGCGCGCAAGAAATTCGAGCAGATGGCCGAGGATCCGGAAACCCGGGAACTCGGCCTGCGCGGCCTCTACATGGAAGCCCGCCGGCTCGGCGCCAACGAGGCCGCCCGCCAATATGCGGAAAAGGCCGTCGAGCATGCGCCCTACCTGCCCTGGGCCGCCCAGGCAACGCTCGAATCCCGCAGTCAGTCCGGTCGCTGGGACGATGCGATCCGCCTGCTCGACCAGCAGCGCATGGCCAATATTCTTGAAAAGCCGAAGGCCGAACGCTGGAAGGCCGTGCTCCTGACGGCCAAGGCAAACGACCGGCTGGAAGGCGATCCGAAGGGCGCCCGCGACGACGCCATGGCGGCCCTGAAGCTCGCCAAGGATCTGGTGCCCGCCGCCGTCATCGCCGCCAAGGCCTGGCTGCGTGAGGACAATGTCCGCAAGGCCGCATCGGTCCTCGAAGGCGTCTGGAAGCTCGGGCCCCATCCGGAAATCGCCCGCGCCTATGTCCGTGCCCGCAGTGGCGACAGCACCGTCGACCGGCTGAAACGCGCCGAAAAGCTCGAAGCGATGCGACCCAACAATGTCGAATCGCTGCTGGCCGTCGCCCAGGCGGCGCTCGACGCACAGGAGTTCAGGAAGGCCCGCGCCAAGGCGGAGGCGGCCGCCCGCATGGAGCCCCGCGAGGCCGTCTACCTGCTGCTCGCCGATATCGAGGAGGCCGAGACCGGCGATCAGGGCCGCGTCCGGCACTGGATGGCGCAGGCGCTGCGAGCACCCCGCGACCCGGCCTGGGTGGCCGACGGACACGTCTCGGAAAAGTGGCTGCCGCTCTCCCCGGTCACCGGCAGGCTCGACGCCTTCGAGTGGAAGGCGCCGTTCGACCAGCTCGAAGGCCCGGTCGAGGAAGGTTCGCTCGCAGCCGACACGGCGATCGCCAGCCTGCCGCCCGTCACCGAGGTGCCGGCTTTCACCCCGAAGGCCGAGTCTCGCGCCGAGGAAGCGCCGCGGCCGATCGTGGTTCCGGTCAAGCCCGTTCCGCAGGAGGCAAAGCCGGCTCCGAAGGAGTTAGCTGTTGCAGCAAAAACACCAGCGCCTGCGAATGTGACGTCAAAGGACGGAAAAACCCCTAAAAATAGGGAGGAGCCCGTTCCCTTTTTCGGCCGCCCGCCGGATGATCCGGGTGTGAAAGATCCCGATGCCGGGCAGCCTGCAACGAGGCTCCGGTTGTTCTAGAATGGCGAGGGCCTGGAGATAGATGTTAGATCGCATTCAGGCTTTCCTCCACACTCTGACAGGGTCTCACCATACACAGGAATTCGCGCCCGATGATCCGCGGGTGGCGTTCGTGGCGCTATGTTTCCAGGTCATGGAGGCGGACGGCAATATTTCCGATCAGGAACAGCAGAAGTTTCGCGATCTGCTGCGCGAACGGTACGACTTGAGCGAGGACCGCCTCAAGGTGCTGATCGAGGTCGGCCACCAGGCCGGGAGCGAGGCGGTCGATTATTACCGCTTCACGTCCGATCTTAGAAAACATCTCGTCAATGAAGAAGACCGTGTCGAGCTGCTCGGCATCCTCTGGGATATCGTTTATGCCGACGGCCAGCGCAGCGAAATCGAAGATCACGTGATCTGGAGGATCGCCGATCTTCTGGGCGTTTCGGCGCGCGACAGGGTTCTGGAGCGCCAGCAGGCCGCCGCCCGTGCAACCATGGGAGACCAGGGAGGAGACTGACGGCACCCGATGCCGATATTTCCTCCTTCAGCCACGAAGCTTCCGATGTCATCATGCTGCGCCCTCAGCCGGCGCTTCAGGCCGGCTGAGCCGATTTCTCTTCCCGCTCCGGTGCCTCGAGACTGTCGATCCGGCGCAGCTTCGGGAAACCCATGGACCAGATGATCGCGACCGCCAGCGTGCCGACACCGCCGATGACCACGGCCGGCATCGCCCCGAAGATCGAGGCCATCGTACCTGCCCGGAATTCCCCGAGTTCGTTGGACGCGCCGACGAACACCATGTTGACCGCATTGACCCGGCCACGCACTTCGTCCGGCGTCCAGAGCGCGATCAGCGTCTCGCGCACATAGACGGAGATCATGTCCGACGCTCCCATCAGCATCAGCGCCGAAATCGACAGCCAGGGCGTCGCTGAGAGACCGAAGACCAGCGTGCCCACCCCGAACAGTCCGACGCCGATGAACATCGCGATGCCGGCATGGTGGCGGATCGGGTAGAAGGCAAGGTAGATCGCGACGATGATCGCGCCGACGCCCGGTGCTGCCCGCAGCATGCCGAGCCCCCAGGGTCCAAGCTCGAGAATATCGCGCGCAAAGATCGGCATCAGCGCCACCGCGCCGCCGAGAAGCACCGCGAAGAGATCGAGCGAGATCGCCCCGAGGACGATCTTTTCCTGCGAGATGAAGTGGAAGCCGGCGAGAATCTGGCCCCAGCTCACCTTCTCCACGGCATTGCGCTGCGTAGGCTTCGGGATCATGAACACCAGAATGGCGGCGAGGATGAGAAAGGCGAAGGCGACCGAATAGGCAGCGATCGCACTGACGCCGTACAGGAGACCGCCGGCAACCGGACCGAGGATCGCCGCCGTCTGCCATGACGAGGAGTTCCAGGCGACCGCATTCGGCAGGTCCTGTTCCGGCACCAGGTTCGGCCCGAGCGACTGCACCGCGGGTCCCATGAAGGCGCGCTCGATCCCGAACACGATCAGGATGCCGAACACCGGCCAGGGCGAAAACGAATGCGTGACGGTGAGTGCCAGCAGGGCACCGGCGCAGAGCGCTCCGACCACCATGCAGGCCGCCACGATCGCGCGCCGGTTATAGCGGTCGGCGACGGAGCCAGTGACAAGGATCAGGAGCAGCGACGGCAGGAACTGGAAAAGCCCGATCAGACCGAGATAGAGCGGATTGCTGGTCTCGTCGTACATCTGCCAGCCGACTGCGACGCTGATGATCTGGATCGCGAAAGCCGAGAAAAGCCGGGAAAAGAAGAAGCGAGTATAGGATGAGTGCCGGAAGGCGGCGAAACGATCGCCCGAGGCGGGAATGGACATAAGGCAGCACTTTCAGCGGAGCCGGAAGCCGGCAGCGTGCCTGTCGCCCGTTAAACATGAATCGGATGAGGCACGGGCGCGGCACTTGCCCGTTAGTTCGCCAATGTCTACATGTCTGTCAACAAAGAAATGGAGACGTTAATGCTCGCCCTGTTTCAGACCATCGATTTGGCCTTGAACCTCTATACCTGGGTGCTGATTGCCAGCGCCATCTTTTCCTGGCTCTTTGCCTTCAACGTCATCAATTCGCGAAACCAGTTCGTCGATGCGGTCGGTCGTTTCCTCTTCAACGTCACCGAACCGGTGCTGCGCCCCATCCGCCGCATCATGCCGGATCTCGGCGGCATCGACATTTCGCCAGTCGTCCTGCTGCTGATCATCTTCTTCATCCGCTCGCTGATGTGGACGTCGATCTATCCGCTGTTTGCGTGAGCGGCCCTTATAGCAGGCATTCCGATCATCTGCGGCTCGCAATCCGGCTCACGCCGAATTCGGGCCGCAATGCTGTCGAGGGCCTGGAGACCGCCGCCGATGGCGAGGTCTTCCTGAAGGCACGCGTCACCGCCGTGCCGGAGGACGGCAAGGCCAACAAGGCGCTGATCCTGCTGCTGGCCGATACGTTCCGTCTCCCCAAATCCTCCATTTCGATCCTGTCGGGCGAAACCGCGCGCAAAAAAATCCTCCGGATCGATGGCGACCCGGAGGACTTGGAAGAGAAATTCAAAAAATTCCTGAAAGCCTGACGGCTTACTTGCTTGCCTTGTAGCGCTCGATGGCTTCGATGATCAGCGTCTTGGCCACGTCGACATTCTGCCACCCGCCGATCTTCACCCACTTGCCGGGCTCCAGATCCTTGTAGTGCTCGAAGAAATGCTCGATCTGCTTCAGCGTGATCTCGGGCATATCCGTGTAGTTCTTGATCTTGTCGTAGCGCTGGGTCAGCTTCGGAACCGGCACGGCGATGATCTTCTCGTCCTTGCCGCCATCATCTTCCATGATCATCACGCCGATCGGGCGCACGTTGATGACGCAGCCGGGAACCAGCGGACGGGTGTTGCAGATAAGGACGTCGATCGGGTCGCCGTCTTCAGAGAGCGTATGCGGTACGAAGCCGTAATTGCCCGGATAGGTCATCGGCGTGTAGAGGAAGCGATCGACGACAAGAGCGCCGGCTTCCTTGTCCATTTCGTACTTGATCGGCTGGCCGCCGACCGGCACTTCAACGATGACGTTGACGTCTTCAGGCGGATTCTTGCCAACGGAAATTGCATCGATACGCATTCTAGTCCCCGATGAGGTTCGACAAAGTTAAGCGTCGATAGCGGGAATCATGCTGCAAGGCAACAAGGCTTTGACGCCAATATTGAACCGCGCTGCGCGCCGAAACATTAGAAAGCGTTTAAATTCAAGGCCTTCAAGCCTGACCGTTCAAGGCCAGACAAAACCGATCTTGCGAAGCTGCGTGCCGCCGAAATCTTCCATGCCTTCGGCGAGATCCACGCCGCCGTGCCGGCGGAAGAAACGCGCCGCATGCTCGCTGTCCTCAAGGCACCAGACGACCAGGCCTTCGCAGCCGAGCGACTTCAGGAGCCGGCGGCTTTCGCCGAACAGGCGGCGGCCAAGGCCGATGCCCTGGAATTCCGGACGCAGATAGATCTCGTAGACCTCGCCGTCGTAAGGCAGGGCACGGGCGCGGTTGAGGCCGATCGTCGCATAACCGGCGACTTGGTCGGCGACGTCGAGCACCAGCAGCGTGGCCGGACCGCGCGTCGCCTTGCGCCACCAGGTCTCGCCCCGGCGCTCCAGCATCTGGGTTAGCGGCTTGTAGGGAATGAGGCCTGCATAGGCCTGGGTCCATGCCTGGCGGTGCGCCTCGGAAATGGCGCGGGCGTCTTGCGGTTCGGCCCGCCGGACATCGATCGATAACGTCTTCATAACGTTTACTCTAGGCCCTGATGTCGGCAATCCGCCATTCCACCAATGTGTGTAGAGCGGATTGCCCACAGACTTCTCATGTGGACAACGCGGCAACGTTAACGTGTTTTTAACCTTTGCGACAAGGCCGCGCAGGCCGTAGGCACAGAAAAAACCCCGGCATTTCTGCCGGGGTTTTGAAAGGCTCAGAGCATGCTGTCGAAATCAGGCGATCTTCGCCTTGCCGAAGCGCTTGCGGTCGTTGGCGTCGAGATAGGTCTTGCGCAGACGGATGTTCTTCGGCGTCACTTCCATCAGCTCGTCGTCCTGGATCCAGGAGAGAGCGCGGTCGAGCGTCATGCGGATCGGCGGGGTCAGACGGACGGCTTCGTCCTTGCCGGCAGAGCGGATGTTGGTCAGCTGCTTGCCCTTGAGGACATTGACCTCAAGGTCGTTGTCTCTGCTGTGAATGCCGATGATCATCCCGGCATAGACCTTCTCGCCCGGCTCGATGATCATCGGGCCGCGGTCTTCCAGGTTGAACATCGCATAGGCGACAGCTTCGCCGGCCTGGTTGGACAGAAGCACGCCGTTGGTGCGGCCGCCGATTTCACCCTTGTAGGGCTGATAGTCGTGGAACAGGCGGTTCATGATGGCCGTGCCGCGGGTATCGGTCAGAAGTTCCGACTGGTAGCCGATCAGGCCGCGGGTCGGCGCAAAGAATACCAGGCGGACGCGGCTGCCGCCGGACGGACGCAGCTCGGCCATTTCGGCCTTGCGCTCGGACATCTTCTGCACGACGACGCCGGAATGTTCCTCGTCGACGTCGATGACGACTTCCTCGATCGGCTCCATCAACGTGCCGTCCTCGGCCTTGTGCATGACGACGCGCGGACGCGACACGGCAAGCTCGAAGCCTTCGCGGCGCATGGTTTCGATCAGCACGGCGAGTTGCAATTCGCCGCGGCCGGACACGAAGAACGAATCCTTGCCGTCCGATTCCTCGATCTTCAGCGCGACATTGCCTTCGGCTTCCTTGAACAGGCGGTCGCGGATGACGCGGGAGGTGACCTTGTCGCCTTCGGTGCCTGCCAGGGGTGAGTCGTTGACGAGGAAGGACATGGTGACGGTCGGCGGGTCGATCGGCTGTGCGTGCAGCGCCTCGGTGACCGAGGGATCGCAGAACGTGTCGGCGACCGTGCCCTTGGAGAGGCCGGCGATCGCGACGATATCGCCCGCATGGGCTTCCTCGATCGGCGTACGTTCGATGCCGCGGAACGCAAGGATCTTGGAGATACGGCCGGTTTCGACCGTCTTGCCGTCCTGGCTCAGAACCTTGACGGCCTGGTTCGGCTTGATCGAGCCGGAATGGATACGGCCGGTGATAATACGGCCGAGGAAGGGGTTGGCTTCGAGCAGCGTGCCGATCATGCGGAACGCGCCGTCTTCTTCGCCGACGCTCGGCTCGGGAACGTGCTTCAGCACCAGATCGAGAAGCGGGGCGAGACCCTGGTCCTTCGGGCCTTCCGGATTGACGTTCATCCAGCCATCGCGGCCGGAACCGTAAAGGATCGGGAAATCGAGCTGTTCGTCGGTGGCGTCGAGATTGGCGAACAGGTCGAAGACTTCGTTGATGACTTCTTCGTGGCGGCCGTCCGGGCGGTCGATCTTGTTGATCGCGACGATCGGGCGAAGGCCGACCTTCAGCGCCTTGCCGACCACGAACTTGGTCTGCGGCATTGGGCCTTCGGACGAATCGACGAGAACGATCGCGCCGTCCACCATCGAGAGAATGCGCTCGACTTCGCCGCCGAAGTCGGCGTGGCCGGGCGTGTCGACGATGTTGACGCGGACGCCCTTCCACTCGATCGAGGTCGCCTTGGCAAGAATGGTAATGCCGCGTTCTTTTTCGAGATCGTTGCTGTCCATCATGCGCTCGGTGGTGCGCTGGTTGTCGCGGAACGAGCCGGACTGCTTCAGAAGTTCGTCAACGAGGGTGGTCTTCCCATGGTCAACGTGTGCGATAATCGCGATATTGCGCATTTTCATGTTTTGAATCTCTGAGCTTTGGCGCGGCGACGGGAGGCGGCACCCAATTCGTTTTGCGGCCTCATACCCTGTTTTTCGCATTTGCGAAAGGGGTGAGCGCGATGATGGTTGACGGCTATTCCGCCACCAGCCCGCTGCGCCTCAACAGCGTCAGCAGGAGGAGCGGCAGCAGGGTGGTAATCACGATCGCGATGAAGGCCATGGCCATGCCGAGACCGATCGACCCCTGTTCGAACTGCCGCCAGATGAATGTGGCGATCGTCTGCATGCCGACCGGTGCGACGACGACAGAGGCGACCAGCTCGCGGGAAGCGAGCGCAAAGACCAGCAGCATGGCCGATGCAAGGCTTGGAAAGACCAGCGGCAGCAGGATGCGCCGGAAGGCCGTGATGCTGCTGGCACCGAACACGCGGGCCGCTGCCTCCAGATTGTCACCGATCTGCTGGAAGGCCGCCGTGGTATAGCGTACAGGCTGCGGCAGCAGGATGCAACAATAGGCAAGCAGCAGGATAAAGGCGGTGTTGTAGGGCGTCGCCGGCAGCCAGGGCATGTTCCAGGCAAGGATCAGCCCGACCGCCACGACAATGCCAGGCAGCGCATTCGGCAGGATGGTCATGATGTCGATCGCCATACGGCCGCGCATCCGCGTCTTGACCACCGTGTAGGCTGCGGTCACGCCGATAAGCCCGGTGATCACGGCCGTGGCGATGCCGAGCGAGAAACTGTTGACCAGTGCCCCGACCGCGCCGGCGCTGTTGCTGAACACCAGGATGAAATTGCTGAGACTGAGATTGCCGAGCGCCAGCCCGCCGGAAATCGTCCGCGACAACGCCGTCGCCAGGATCGCCAGCAGCGGCACGCCCGTCGCCAGGAACGCCACGACCGAGAAGGCGATCATCACAGGCACCTTCAGGGCGCCGAGCGGTCGCTTGTCCTTGGCGCTCGGCTTGCCGCCCACCGTCTGGTAGGAGCGCCGCGAAAGGATCCAGCGTTGCAGCAGGAATGTGACGAGGGACATGGCGACCAGCAGCAGCGACAGGATCGCTGCACCCGGAAGATCGATCGGCCAGTCGGTGATGCGAAGGTCGATGCCGGTCACCAGCACCTGGAAACCGGCACGACGGCCGAGTGCTGCCGGTGTGCCGTATTCCTCGATGGCGGCTGCGAATACCAGCATCAGGCTGGCGGCAAGGCCGGGAGCCGACAACGGCAGCGTGATCCGCCAGAAAGCCCGCGCCGGCGTCGCACCGAAGACGCGGCCGACATCGGCGTAACGGGAGCCAACGGCTTCCACCGTGCGCGACACCGCGAAATAAACGATCGGGAAAGTGTTGAAGGCCATGACCAGCGTCATGCCGAACAGCGAGAACAGGAAGGGTGCGAGATTGAAGCCGACCAGCTGCTGCAGATAACCGCGGGGCTGCAGCGTCATGATCCAGCCGAGCGTCGCGATATAGGGCGGGATCATGAAGGGAACGAGCAGGACCACATCCCAGAACGGGGCGAAGGGAATGCGGTAGAGCGCTCGGAACACGCCGAGCGGCACAGCGACCACGGCCGAGGCGAGCACCACGCAGAAGCCGAGCAGCAGCGTATTGCCGGCCATGCCGATCAGCTCGCTATCGGCAAGCGTCGAGAAAAGAGAGGAGAAAGGGCCCGCGAACGAGCCCTGTCCAAGATTGGGGAAGATGCCCTGCAGCACCACGGCGATGAAGGGAATGGCGACGACGAGGACCAGTCCCGCGATCGCGAGCCAGGCGGCCGGAGCCGCGCCGCCGATGCCGTTCGCCTTCATGCGCCTGTTCCTTACTTGCCGCCGTAGATCTTGGTAATCTCGGCCAGCGTTTCCTTGCGCTTGCCGTAGACGGTGGCGGTATCGTACTTCAGCAGCTTCAGGTCGCTGATCAGCGGACGGTTAGCCGGGATATCGGTGCGGGCCGGCATCAGCATTTCGTCGGCAACGGCCTTCTGGCCTTCGTCTGACAGCATGTAGTCGATGAACTTCTTGGCGTCGTCCTGGTTCTTGGACCAGTTGAGGATCATCGCCGGGCGCGGTGCGATGACCGTGCCGGAAGCCGGGAAGATCACGTCGATCGATTCACCCTTCGCCTTGGCAGCGAGCGTGATGTAATCGACGGCGCCGAAGACGGCCGCCTTGGCACCCTGCAAGACCGGGTTCAGAGCGTCGGCATTGGCGCCGGCGATGATCGCGCCATTGGCCTTCAGGTCGTTGAAGAGCTTGAAACTGTCCTGGCCGGCAAGGGCAGCGGTCAGTTCGAACGACGAGCCGGACTGCGCCGGATCCGGAATGTTGACGAGGTCCTTGTATTCCTTGCTTGTCAGGTCGGCCCATTCGGTCGGCTTCGGGGTGCCGCTCTTGGTGTTCCAGGCAATGCCGAGAGCCGAAATACCTTGGGCTACAGCGCTTTCCGTCTTCAGGAAGTCCGGAACCTTGGCGGCGTTCGGGCTCGAATACTTGACGAGCCAGCCGCGCTTGGCGAAATCGGTCGCGGTATCCCAGGAAGCCGAAACGAGAACGTCGACGACCGGGTTTGCAGCCTCGGCTTCGATACGAGCCATGACCTTGCCGGTCGTTGCCTGGAAGACGTTGACCTTGATGCCGGTCTGCTTGGTGAAACCGGACGACAGCTTGTCGATCAGGCTCTGCGGACCGGCGGTGTAGACGGTGACGTCGGCATGGGCGACGCCAGCCATAAGTGCTGCGGCAACGACGCCGAAGGTAATGCTCTTCAATGACTTAAACATGTTCCAAAGTCTCCCTTTTGGACGAATGAATTTTGGGCGAAAACCAGCGGACCTGGTCGGTGTCGATCGAAAGGCCGACACCATCGCCCGGCCGAAGCTTGACGCGGCTCAGAACCTGCAATTCCATATGGGTGGGGCCGACGAGCGAAACCGTCGCCAGGTGCCCGTCGCCGCGGAACTGCGAGCGCAGCACGGTTGCCGCAAGCAGCCCCGGCCCGATATCGCCGATCGAGATCGCGCCGACCGGGATGAGCACGCGGGCGCTCGTGCCGGCAACGGCGGCATCCCGCAGCAGCGCCACGTCGCTGCCCTTGAAGACCCACAGCCCGTCGCGATAGTCGAGATCGGCGATGCCGCCGAGGCGCAGGAAGTCCGCCACTTCAGGCGTCGCCGGCTTATCGATCAGCTGGTCGGGGGATGCGAGCTGTTCGATCAGCCCGCCGCGCATCACCGCGACGTCGTCGGCAAGCGTCAGCGCTTCCGCATGATCGTGGGTGACATAGATGGCGGTCAGCCCGAGCGTTGCGATCAGCTCGGCAAGTTCGCCGACCATGTTTTCGCGCAGTTCACGGTCGAGGTTGGAAAGCGGCTCGTCGAAAAGGATCAGCTGCGGCTCGGCGACGATCGCGCGGGCGATCGCCACGCGCTGCTGCTGGCCGCCGGACAGATCGCTTGGACGGCGGTCCGCATAGGCACCGAGACCGACACGCTCCAGCGCCCGCATCGTGCGAGACTGGCATTCGGCCTTGCCGAGGCCACGCATCTCGAGCGGAAAGGAAACATTGCCGCCGACCGTCAGATGCGGCCAGAGCGCGTAATCCTGAAAGACCATGCCGAGATTGCGCTTTTCGGGCGGGGAGAATGTATTCGCGGCAGCATCCGCAACCACCTGGCCGGCAATCGAGATCGAACCCTTGGTCGGCGCCAGCAATCCGGCGACGAGGCGCAGAAGCGTGGTCTTTCCGCAGCCGGAGGGGCCGAGCAGAGCAAGCGTCTTGCCCTTCGAAAGCGAGATATCGATGCCCTTGAGAACCGGCGTCGCGCCGTAATGCAATTCCACCCCGGCCGTCGAGACGGCGGCATGTGTCGCTGGGGGCTGAAAGGTCATGGGGAACCGGCATCGGTTGGAGGCGATGCCGGTTTCCTATTAAGGTTTCATGACAGTGGTGTTACGGTTTTATGACGGCCGAATGACAGGCCGATGATTGATGAATCACCGGCATGCCGCACCCCTTGAGACTGGGATCACAACGCGCTCAGGCGTCGCTGCCGGACAGCTCCTCGACCATCGCAAGGCCCTTTTTCTTCAGCATCGCCTGCGGGTCCGGCAGCTTGCCACGGAAGGCCTTGTAGGTCTCTTCCGGGTCGATAGAGCCGCCGACCGAATAGATGTTGTTCTTGAGCTTGCGGGCCATGACCGGATCGAAGGCATTGCCGGTTTCCTCGAAGGCCGAGAAGGCGTCCGCATCGAGCACTTCCGACCACATGTAGGAATAGTAGCCGGCCGAATAACCGTCGCCCGAAAACACGTGCTGAAAATGCGGTGTCGCGTGGCGCATGACGATCGAGGCCGGCATGCCGAGCTCGTCAAGCACCTCCTTCTGAACCGCCATCGGATCCTCGACCGCTCCGCGGGTGTGGAACGCCATGTCGACCAGCGCCGAGGAGGTGAATTCCACCGTCGCGAACCCGGCGTTGAACGTGCGCGCCGCCAGCACCTTGTCGAGCAGCGCCTTCGGCATCGGCTTTCCGGTCTCGTGATGGACCGCGTATTTTTCGAGGATTTCCGGCACGGTCAGCCAGTGCTCGTAGAGCTGCGACGGCAGTTCGACGAAATCGCGCGACACGCCGGTGCCGGAGACCGACGGATAGGTGACATCCGACAGCATGCCGTGCAGCGCGTGGCCGAATTCGTGGAACAGCGTGCGGGCATCGTCGAGCGACAGCAGTGCCGGCTTGCCTTCGGCGGGCTTGGCGAAATTGCAGACATTGTAGATGATCGGCAGTTCGCCTGTCGCACCGTTCTTCAGCGGCAGCTTGTGCTGCGACTGCAGGGAATTCATCCATGCGCCGGAGCGCTTCGAGGAGCGGGCGAAATAATCGCCGAGGAACAGCGCCTTCAGCGAACCATCCCTGTCGCGGACTTCGAACACCCGTACATCCGGATGATAGGCCGCCACACCCTTCACTTCGACCGCCTTGATACCGAACAGGCGCTCGGCGACGTCGAAGCAGGCCTCGATGATCTTTTCCAGCTGCAGATAGGGCTTTAGCTCGGTCTCGGAGAAATCGAAGGTCCGCTGGCGCAGCTTCTCGGCGTAATGCCGCCAGTCCCAGGGCATGACCTCATGGTTCTTGCCCTCCTCGGCAATTAGCCCGCCAAGGCTCGCCTCCTCCTCCAGCGCCTTGGAGCGCGCCTTGTCCCAGACCTTGCGGAGCAGGGAATTCACCGCGTCCGCGGTCTTCGCCATCGTATTGTCGAGCTTGTAGGCGGCGAAATTCTCGTATCCGAGCAGCTTTGCCTTTTCCGCCCGCAGCGCCAGCGTTTCGCGCACAATCCCGAGATTGTCGGTCTCGCCGCCGTTTTGTCCGCGCGCAGCCCAGGCCCTGAACGCCTGTTCGCGCAGGTCCCGGCGGGTCGAGAAGGTGAGGAACGGTTCGATGATCGAGCGGGACAGCGTCACCATATAGCCGTCCGCCTCGCCGCGTTCGCGGGCCGCGGACGCCATGGCATCGCGCAGGAAGGCCGGCAGGCCGTCCAGTTCAGCCTCGCCGGACAATTTCAGCGACCAGCCCTTCTCGTCACCGAGCACGTTCTGGCCGAACTTGGCGCCAAGCCCGGCGAGCTTCTCGTTGATATCGGCAAGCCGCTCCTGCTCAGCCTTGGCAAGCTTGGCACCGGCCTTGACGAAGCCCTTCCAGTGACGTTCCAGCACGCGTTCTTCCTCGAGCGTAAGGCCAAGCTCCTTGCGCTTTTCCCAAAGCGTATCGATGCGGGAAAACAGCGCCGCATTCATGCCGATCTTCGAATAATGGCGCGACATTTTTGGCGCGATCTCGCGCTCAAGCGCCTGAATATTCTCGTTGGTATGCGCACCAGCCTTGCCCCAGAACAGTGACGAAACGCGCGACAGCTCGTCGCCCGCGGTCTCCAGCGCAACGACGGTATTGGTGAAGGTCGGCTCTTCCGGATTGCTGGCGATCGCCTCGATCTCCGCTTCGTGGATGCCAAGTGCCGCGTCGAAACCGGGAGCGAAGTCCTCGTCCTTCACCTGATCGAAACGCGGCAGGCCGTGATGGCCGTTCCAGTCCACGAGAGCGGGGTTCACCAGAAGATTAGAAGACATGCAAATATCCTTCCTAACGATGCATCGCCATTCATATAGGAGAAGCCGGCGGGAATGGGTATGCGCCTGTCCATTTTCGATTTCCGGCAAGAAATCATACATAACAATTAACGGTTATTAACCATTTGACGCAGTGCAGTAATCAAAGGTACTTTTGGCCAGTATCCGATGAATCAGGATATAGCCATGGAAATCAGTTCCTTGCGCTGGTCTACCAACTTACTGCAGAGAGACCATTCTCGAAACAATAAAGTCGAGAAGTCATCCGAGCATGGAAGTCGGCAGAGCCAGATCACCTTTCAGGTGCCCGACACGGATGAATCGCCGATCGATTTTTCGGCGATCACCCCGCGGGATCTGCGTGCGCTCGCGCTTGAAAACTATCAGGCGGGCAGGATCGACCAGGACACTTACATCACGCTGTCCGAAGAACTTCCAACTCACGCCGTCGATGCTCAGGGACAGTTGATGGACCTGTCGCAGGTCACCGACGAAACCGGCTTCAATTTCCACGATTACTACCGCAATCAGCTCGAAATCGCCATGTCGCTTGGCGATACGCCCCGCGCCAATGTCCTTCGCGCAGTGATGGCCTTCATCGAAGTCTGATCGGAAAGCGTCGTCGCTCAGGCACGCCGGTAGCCGAACAGGCCTGGTGCCGAATGCCAGAGCGCCTGCATCGCAAAACCGATGAACAGCAGGCCGGAAAGCCGGACGATCACCCTTTCATACTTCCGATAGAACCGCCGAACCACGCCGGCCCCGATAATCCCGATCAGCACCAGATCGGCCGTCAGGAACCCGATCAGTGACACGGCGAGAAGAAGCGGCAGCGCGCTGAAATCCAGTGCATCGGCAGAACTTGCAAGCAGCGCGGTGAACGTCGCCAGCGCCACCGGATACCCCTTGGGGTTCGTCAGGCCGAAGATCAGCCCGCGCCGCAGCGGTTTTTCGACCGTCACCAGAGCGCCTCCATTCTCCTTCGGCTTAGCCCGCAACGCGCTCCAGCCGATCCAGCCAAGATAGAGGCCGCAGAAAACCCCAAGTATGTCGAAGACTGTGGTACCGACCGTCTTGGCGCCGATGATCGCCACCAGCGCCAGCCCGGACCAGAGGATGTCTCCCGCCAGGTGACCGCCCATGAAGAAGGCGCCGGCCTGCCTTCCCTGTCCGGCACCGATGCCGAGCAGCGCCAGGAATGCCGGGCCGGGAATGAGCGTATAGGCGAGCGCCGCGAAAAAGGCGCCGGCAAGCAGCGATGATGACATGGAGAGGCTCCGTCCGAAGGCTGTGACAATCTCGCCGCAGGTTTCGCCGGTGTCAATGCAACCGAACCCCGTTTTCCGTTTGCCTCACACCCGAAAGATAGTAAGGGTACCTTACAAAATTTGCATATAAAGGCGAAAGGTGCCGAAGAGGGCATGGACAGTTTGGGATTTCTGATCGCCGACAGTGCCCGATTGCTGCGTGCCGCCTTCGAGCGCCGCATCGCCGAGGCCGGCCTCGGACTAACGCCCGGCGAGGCGCGGGCGCTCCTGAACATCGCGACCGTCGACGGCAGCCGCCAGCTCGACATCGCTGCCCGCATGGGCGTCGAGCCGATGACGCTCTGCGCCTATCTCGACAAGCTGGAGACGCTCGGATTGGTCGAAAGGCAGCAATGCTCTGCCGACCGGCGCGTCAAGCGGATCAATCTCACCAAGACCTCCGACGAGATGATCGGCTCGATCCGCCACGAACTGAACGCCATCCTTGCTCAAGCGACCGAAGGCTTGAGCGAGGAAAACAGCCGCATCCTGCGCGAGGCATTGGCCGCGTTCAACGCCAACCTCCAGGCCGTAGCCCCCTCCGTCATGCTCCAGACCGCATTCGATGAAAGCCGATAACATGCCGCCTGTCCCCGCTCGGATGAGCGAGCGCCGAACCACAATCATCGGCGCGCTCCTGACGGCAATCGGACCGATCTCGATGGCGATCTACACGCCGGCCATGCCGGAGCTGGTGCATGCCTTTTCGACCACGGAGGCAGCGATCAAGATGTCGCTGTCGCTCTATTTTGCCGGGTTCGCGCTGGCCCAGCTGGTTGCCGGCCCCGTCTCCGACGCCTTCGGTCGCAAGACCGCCTCGCTGAGTTTTCTCCTGGTCTATCTGGCCGGTTCTCTGCTTGCCGCCTTTGCTCCCACGGTCGAATGGGTGCTCGCCGGCCGCCTGATCCAGGGCATCGGCGCTTCGGTCGGCATCACCGTGTCGCGCGCCATCGTGCGCGACCAGTTCAACGGCGGCGACGCGGCCCGGATCATCAACACGATGGGCATCATCCTGGCGATCGGGCCGTCTCTCGGCCCGACGGTCGGCGGCCTCGCCCTGGCCGCGTTCGGCTGGCGATCGGTATTCCTGCTGATGGTCGGCTTCGGCGCCCTGCTGGTCTTCCTGTCGACCGTCTGTCTGAAGGAAACTACGGTCCCCGATCGCAGTCGGCTGAAGCCGCTGCGGCTCGTCCAGGCCTATGCGGAAATCATCACCTTGCCGCGCTTCCTGTTTACCGCGGTCGTTCTCGCCGGCGCTGTGGGATCCATGTACGCCCAGGCGGCCGTGTTGCCGTTCATCCTGATCGAGAAGGTCGGGCTGACGCCGATCCAGTTCGGCATGAGCATGCTGATGCAATCCGGTTTCTTCCTGATGGGTTCGGTCTGCCTGCGCGTTATCTCGAGATGGTTGCCGGCCGAACGGGCGCCCCTGGTTGGACTGATTTTCAGCGGCAGCGGCGGCCTCGTCATGGCCCTTTCTATCCACTATCTGCCGCCATCCTTTCTGTCGGTCATGGTGCCGGTTGCCATGTGCGCCTTCGGGATCGCCTTCGTATCGCCCTACATGACCGCGGCGGGCCTCATCCCCTTCCCGCATATTGCCGGGTCGGCGTCCGCGATGATGGGCTTCATCCAGATGGGCGCCGGCTTCGTGGGCGGCGTGGCCGCCGCCTCGATCGGCTCGCCGCTGCCGGCCTTCGGCATCGTCATTCCCGCCATGCACCTGATCGCCGTGCTCGGTTACATCGGCTTCCGGATCGCCAGCCGCCGCAGGGCATGAAAAAGCCCGCCTCCCCTTTCGGGCAGGCGGGCTTCGCTGATCGAGTTATCGGGAATTACTTGCCCAGATTGCGCTTGGCGAGGGTGCGCAGACGCAGCGCATTGAGCTTGATGAAGCCCGCCGCATCCTTCTGGTCGTAGGCGCCCTGGTCGTCCTCGAAGGTGACCAGCTTGTCGGAATAGAGCGATTTTTCGCTCTCGCGGCCGATCACCATGACATTGCCCTTGTAGAGCTTCAGCGTCACTTCGCCTTCCACATGCTCCTGGCTCTTGTCGATCAGCGCCTGCAGCATTTCGCGCTCCGGCGAGAACCAGAAGCCGTAATAGATGAGCTCCGCGTAACGCGGCATGATGTCATCCTTGAGATGCGCGGCACCACGATCGAGCGTGATCGACTCGATCGCCCGGTGGGCGGCGAGCAGGATCGTGCCGCCGGGGGTCTCGTAGACGCCGCGCGACTTCATGCCGACATAGCGGTTCTCGACGAGGTCGAGACGGCCGATGCCGTTGTCGCGGCCGTAATTGTTGAGCGCGGCAAGGAGGGTCGCCGGCGACATGGCGACACCGTTGATGGAAACCGCGTCACCCTTCTTAAAGCCGACCTTGATGACCGTCGCCTTGTCCGGAGCAGCTTCCGGCGAGATCGTGCGCATATGCACGTATTCGGGAGCCTCGACGGCCGGGTCTTCGAGAACCTTGCCTTCGGACGACGAGTGCAGAAGGTTGGCGTCGACGGAGAACGGTGCCTCGCCCATCTTGTCCTTGGCGACCGGAATCTGGTTTTCCTCGGCGAATTTCAGAAGATCGGTGCGGCTCTTGAAAGCCCAGTCGCGCCACGGCGCGATCACCTTGATATCCGGGTTCAACGCATAGGCCGAAAGCTCGAAACGGACCTGGTCGTTGCCCTTGCCGGTGGCGCCATGGGCGATCGCATCGGCACCGGTCTTTTTGGCGATCTCGATCAGGTGCTTGGAGATCAGCGGGCGGGCGATCGAGGTGCCGAGCAGGTAGACGCCTTCATAGACGGCATTGGCGCGGAACATCGGGAAGACGAAATCGCGCACGAACTCTTCGCGCACGTCCTCGATATAGATCTCCTTGATGCCGAGCATCTCGGCCTTCTTGCGGGCCGGTTCCAGTTCCTCGCCCTGACCGAGATCGGCGGTGAAGGTCACCACCTCGGCGTTCAGTTCGGTCTGCAGCCATTTCAGGATGATCGAGGTGTCGAGGCCGCCGGAATAGGCGAGAACGACCTTCTTTACGTCTTTCGGGATTGCCATGTCGATTTACGTCCGTCTGCGGGTGGAAGCGGTTCTTGAAACTGCCAAGTCGGGATTTGCGGCACTTTTAGCGAGTTTCCTGAGGCACGCAAGAAAAACCGGGGATGGATTTCGGAAGCGATTGTCGGTCGCGGCCAATCTCCGCATGCCTCCCCCGCAGGAACTCCTCGAAATCGAACGGTTGCGGCTCACCGGAAGCCTCGCCCTCCTCGATGGCGGTGCGGATCGCTTCGAGGGATTCGTCTTCCCTCTGCTTCAGCAGGCGAAGCGCCTCTTCCACCACATCGCATACTGAACCGTAGCGCCCGGCATCCACTTTTCTCTGAACGAAGGCGGCCAATTCCTCATCCATCGTAATCGAGATGATCGTGCCCATCGGCTTCCCGCTCTCTTGTGACGCCCTTGTCATGTTGACAGGTTTTGATGAGGGTACCATATCCCGCCCGACCTTTGAACAGCGGCGCCCTAGAGGAGATCTGCCATGACCATCACTCATCCCGCTCTGAAAAAGGACAATGTCGCCGTGATTACCGGGGCCGCATCCGGTATCGGCCTTGCGGCGGCGAAGGAATTTGCCCGGATGGGCCTTTCCGTCGTCCTTGCCGATCTGGAGGGCGACAAGCTTGCGGAAGCTTGCCGCGAGGTCGCGGCTCTTGCCGAAGACGGCGAGGCGGATGTCGCCGCCATCGGCACCGACGTTTCGAAGCCGGATGAGATCGAGGCACTTGAACGCGCGGTCATCCAGCGTTTCGGCCGGGTGCATGTGTTGATGAACAATGCCGGCATCAGCCCGGGGAGCTCGATATTCGGGCCGCAGGTCAACTGGGACAGCATTTTCGCCGTCAACCTGCTCGGCGTCATCAACGGCACGCGGACGTTCGGCCCGGCCATGATCGCCCATGGCGAGCCGTCGCTGATCATCAATACCGGCTCGAAACAGGGAATCACGACACCGCCCGGCAATCCCGCCTACAATGTCGCCAAAGCCGGCGTGAAGACGTTCACCGAGGCGTTGCAGCACGAGCTTCGCAACACGCCGAACTGCCAGGTGTCGGCGCATCTGCTCATCCCCGGCTTCGTGTTTACCGGCCTGACCAAGGGCGACCGCATCGAAAAGCCCGCCGGCGCCTGGACGCCGGAAGAGACGGTCGGGTTCATGCTGGTGAGCCTGGAGCGCGGTGATTTCTATATTCTCTGCCCAGACAACGACGTGGACCGGACGACAGACGAACGCCGCATGGCCTGGGCGATCGGCGACATCATCGAGAACCGCCCGCCGCTGTCGCGCTGGCATCCGGACTTTGCGGATGCATCAAAGGAATTCATCTCCAAGCGCTGAGCGCCTGATTGGCATAGCTGCGAAAGCCGGGTAAATGGAGCACTCCTTTACCCGGCTATTCGAGCGTGCGCCCCATGGATTTCCTGCCGAGCCTTGCCACCCTTCTCGCCTTCACGGCTGCTGGTCTGCTTCTGGCGCTGACGCCGGGGCCGGACATGACGCTGTCGATCAGCCGCGCGCTTGGCCAGGGCCGGCGACCCGCGTTGTTCGTGGTGCTCGGCACCAGCCTCGGCGTCGTCTGCCATACGCTGCTGGTCGCGTTCGGTATCTCGGCGCTGATCACCGCGTCACCGACCGCCTTCTTCATCCTCAAGACCGGCGGCGCCGCCTATCTGCTCTGGCTGGCGATCCAGGCAATCCGCTTCGGCTCAAAACTGTCGGTGGAGAAGGTCGACCAGCCCAAGGCGAGCGCACTTTCCAACATTTCGACGGGCTTCTGGGTGAACCTCTTGAATCCCAAGGTCATCATTTTCTTCATGACCTTCCTGCCGCAATTCGTCACCGCCGGCGATCCGGACGTCACGAGCAAGCTGATTTTCTTAGGGGTCTATTTCATCGTCATCGGCATGCCGGTCAACGTGATCGTCGTCCTTGCCGCCGACCGCCTGGCCAACTGGCTGCAGGCCAACCCGAAGGTCCTGCGCGGCATCGACTGCACCTTTGCCGGCGTCTTCTCGATCTTCGCGGCCAAGATTTTCTTCACCCAGGCACGATAATAGAAAGGCCGGCAGAGCCGGCCTCGTTATTCAATCGTCCTCGCCGTGCCCGGCGATCATCATCGCCTCGAAGGCGAGGCGGTCGGTCTTGCGCATCCGCTCCGATTCCGATTTCAGCTGGCCGCAGGCGGCGAGGATGTCGCGGCCGCGGGGGGTGCGGATCGGCGAGGCGTAACCCGCCTGGTTGATGAAATCGGCGAATTTCTCGATCTGCGCCCATTCCGAACATTGATAGTTGGTGCCCGGCCAGGGATTGAACGGGATCAGGTTGATCTTGGCCGGAACGCCCTTCAAGAGCTGAATCAGCGCCTTGGCGTCCTCCAGGCTGTCGTTGACGTCCTTCAGCATCACATATTCGAAGGTGATGCGGCGGGCGTTCGAAAGACCGGGATAATTGCGGCAGGCTTCGATCAGTTCCTTCAGCGGATATTTCTTGTTGATCGGCACCAGCATGTCGCGCAGATCGTCGCGCACCGCATGCAGCGAGATCGCCAGCATCACGCCGATCTCGTCGCCGGTCCGGAAGATTTCCGGCACCACGCCGGAGGTCGACAGCGTGACGCGCCGCTTCGACAGCGACAGCCCGTCGCCGTCGGTGGCGATCAGCAGCGCCGTCTTGACGCTTTCGAAATTGTAGAGCGGCTCGCCCATGCCCATCATCACGACATTGGTGACCTTGCGGTCGCCGGTCGGCACGAAGGCGCCGGGCGGCGTGTCGGTGCCCGGAAAATCACCCAACCGGTCACGGGCCAGCAGCAACTGCGACAGGATTTCCTCGGCGGTCAGGTTGCGCACAAGCTTCTGGGTGCCGGTGTGACAGAAGGAACAGGTGAGCGAACAGCCGACCTGGCTCGAAATGCAGAGCGTGCCGCGGCCTTCTTCCGGAATGTAGACAGTTTCGACTTCCACCGGACGGCCGGCGCCGCGCGGCGGAAAGCGCAACAGCCATTTGCGGGTGCCATCGTTGGAAACCTGTTCCTCGACGATTTCCGGACGCGCAATGGTGAAATGCGCCTTCAGCATTTCGCGCATATCCTTGGCGACATTGGTCATCGCGTCGAAATCAGATACGCCGCGGATATAGAGCCAGTGCCAGAGCTGGCTGACGCGCATCCGCACCTGCTTTTCCGATACGCCCTTTTCCTTCAGCGCCTGCGCCATGTCCTCGCGCGAAAGCCCGATCAGCGACGGCTTGGTGCCGAACAGATCCGGATTGGCGACGAGCGGCTTCTTGATGGCAAGCGGCGCCAGAGCCTCTGAGACTGACATTCTTCTATCCCGTTCGAACACATGCAGCTTTCCCACGATCGATTAGCGGGAAAGTCAGGGCATGTTGAATGCGTGAAACCTGTATCGGCCCATTGGGCACATGTGCCGGACCTTCGTTGGGGCGGGCTTTATCATCAAATAGCCGCCGCGTCACTATTCTTCAAGAAATGCAAAAGGCCGGTCCTGCGACCGGCCTTCCAACTCTTGCCGCGCACGGGCGCTTACTTGCAGGTTTCGATCTGCTTCAGCGCCGCCGCAATGCCCTGCAGCGAATAGGCGTAGGAGGTCTTGGTGCCGCGGCCGGAAACGGCGCTGACGCTCATGTTGTGACCCGTCTTCATCGCCGCGACGAGCGCCGGCTCCTCGGCCGCGTTCTCGACCCAGGCCGCCTTGTCCTTGGTGAACATCGTGAAGTTCTTCTTGTCGATCGTCACCGTCACCTTGGAGTTCGGCTGCAGGACGTATCCGACCATCGCCTGCGGCTCGTAGGAAATGTTCTGGCCGGGCCGCTGCGAGACGATAAAGAAGATATCACCGTGATCGACGCTGGCCGGTTCCTTGGTGGTCGGCACCGAAAGCACGTAGCAGACGTTGCTGGCGCCCGACTTGTAGGAATAGGCGCCCCACGCCTTGAATTGCTGGATGCGGGTGGGGCCTGCGGCGGCCGGTGCCGGCGCCTGGGCCTGTTGGGGCTTGGCCGGGGCAGTAGCCTTCGGCGCCTGAGCCGATGCCAGGCCGGTGCTTGCAGCCAAGATTGCCAATGCGGTTGCGATTGTTCTTACAGACATGGTCTCCTGCCGGTTTTGTTCGTTCAACGGCCCGAGCGGGCAAGCCTTGCCAGGCATGATCCTGATTCGGTGCATTTTGACTTGATCCTGGTTACCAAACCGTCAACCAGACTATTAGAATCTGCTGAATCTTCTGCCTTGGCCCGTAGGTGCGTGGAGATACCACTCCCCGCCATGCCTCCAAAGAGCCAACCAGCAGAATTTCCATGCGTTTCGTCAATCAGTGACACAAGGATTGGGGCAAGAGTTTGTCCTTTTCCTAACTCTCACAATGACATTAGAATGGTCGAATATGACGCGAATCTCATCGGAAACTGTGCACAGCGTAAATGGATGTAGACGAAAGAGACCACTTCGCCGGCTTGGTAAGGGCAGTGGCCGATGAGCGCGATCAGGCAGCTTTTACCGTGCTGTTCGATTATTACGCGCCGCGTCTGAAATCCTGGCTGTTGAAACGGTCGATGCGGCCCGACGATGCGGAGGAACTCGTCCAGGAGGTGATGGCCGTTCTCTGGCACCGCGCCGGCCTCTACGATCCGACGCGATCCTCCCTGTCCACCTGGCTTTTTCGCATCGCCCGCAACCGTCGCATCGATGCGGAACGGCGGGCGAGGCACAAGTATCTGGATGTCTACGAACCCCTGTTCTTCGTGACCGAGGCGCCGGGCGCCGATACGATTTTCGAAGGCGAGGAACGGGATGCGCAGGTGCGTGCAGCCCTTGCCGACATCCCCGGCGAACAGATGGAAATGGTGCGGGCGGCCTTCTTCCTCGGCCAGTCCCATTCGGAAATCGCCTCGTCCACGGGCCTGCCGCTCGGGACGGTGAAGTCACGAATCCGGCTTGCATTCGAGCGCTTGCGAAGAGTTCTCGACGATCCTTCGGGGGAATGATGCCCCGTGAGACTATTTGCCGCGCACGCCCTCGGCGATGTCCGGATTGTCCGCCAGCGCCAGATCGGCAGCCTCGTAATGGCGGTCGGCGATATGGCCCTGGATCATCCGGAAAGCTGCTGCGAGCACGGCGACATCGTCGGTGAAGCCGACAAGGACGAACATGTCCGGCACGAAATCGATCGGCATCACGAAATAGGCGAGCGCGGCAAGCAGCACGCCCCGGACGCGGGTCGGAGTCCGCCGGTCGATCGCGCAGTAATAGGCGGCGATCAGGTCGCGGCTGAACGGGACCTGCCGCACGGCCCGCTTCAGAGTCGGCCAGAACTTAGTCCGCACCTGCCGCTCGCGGCGGCCTTGTGTATCCTCGTCACCCGGCAGCAGAATTTCGCCGATCTTCACGTCGTTCATGGTCGCTCCGTTCGCTCAACGTGTGCCCACCCAATATGGGCTCTCGACCATGAAGTTCAATTGCTGCGCGAGGATGCCTTGTCCATCGCCCGGGCAAGCTTGAAGTCGATGTCGGTCAGCCCTTTTGTCGCGTGGGTGGTCAGCAGCACGTCGACCCGCGAATAGACGTTCGACCATTCCGGGTGATGGTTGAGCTTCTCGGCGGACAGCGCGCATTCGGCCATGAAACCGAAGGCCTCGATGAAGGTCTTGAACTTGAAGCTCCTGAAGATCGCGTCGCCTTCCGGCTTCAGCTCCCAGCCATCGAGCGTCGCGAGTTCACGCACGACGGCAGCCGCATCCAGCTTTTCGTAGTTCATCGTCCAACCTTCCTTCGGACTAAAGGGGCGCCTTCCGGTTAAAGGAGGCTCTTCGCCGGCTCCATGTCGCCGGCATAGGCAGTGCCGTAGCTTGCCTCCTGCAGCGGGAAGATTTCCTCCGTCAGATACGGTCCGCCTCCGACCGACTCCTTCGACGACAGCAGCACGAAACGGGGGACGGTGAAGGGTGCCGTGTGGAAATTGCCGCGGCCGGCAAGATAGTGAACCACGTCGTCCAGGCGGCAGTTCTTGAGCCGTGCGAGCGTCACATGCGGCGTGAACTTGCGGGGATCCGGCGGCAGACCGATACGCTGACAGATCCGTTCGATCTCCGCCTGCAGCGCGTAGATTTCCGGCGAGGGTGAAACGCCGGCCCAGATGGAATGCGGTTTCTTCGATCCGAACGAGCCGATCCCAGTCAGCGACGCCTGGAATTCCGGTCGGTCGATGCGGTCCAGCCGGTCGACGATCTCGTCGGCGGTGCGGCCGTCGACATCGCCGATAAAGCGTAGAGTGATGTGATAATTCTCCACGTCGATCCACCGGGCACCGGGGATCCCGCCGCGCAGGAGAGACAGGCTCATCGCTACATTGCGCGGAACTTCGAGGGCGGTGAAAAGTCTCGGCATAGGGACCTCCTCGAATCTTTTGCAGATGCAAACAGCGAATCATGCAACGGAGTTCCGCGCAAGCTGTTATTTTCCCTTATCCTTAATAGCCCCCAGGAAGCTTTTGACAGGTTGAATGGTCTTTTCGACCATCACGGCGACCCCTTTGGCGTTCGGATGCATGCCGTCGGAGAGCTGCAGGCTGGAAATGGTCGCGACCCCATCCAGGAAGAATGGATAGAGCGGCACCACGTATTTCTCCGCCAGCCGCTTGTAGATCGGGTTGAACTTTTCGGCATAATCGCCGCCCATGTTCGGTGGCGCCAGGATGCCGACCAGGAACACCGGGATCTTCCGTTCCTTCAGCCGCGCCAGGATCGCATCGAGGTTCTTTTCCGACTGCTCGGGGGAGATGCCGCGCAGCGCATCGTTGGCGCCGAGCTCGAGGATCACGCCGTCAGTGCCGTCGGGCACCGACCAGTCGATGCGCGAAAGCCCTCCTGCTGTCGTATCGCCCGAAACGCCCGCGTTGGTGACCACGACATTCTGCCCATCGGCCTTCAGCGCCGCCTCGAGCTGGGCCGTATAGGATTCGGAAGGCGCAAGCTGGTAACCCGCCATCAGGCTGTCGCCGAAACCGACGAGCTGGATCGCCCTGTCCTGCGCAGCGGCCGGCAGTGCGGCCAGCGCCAGCGCGGACATGCCGATGAAGTGAAGCAGGCTTGCTTTAAAACTCACGATCCGTCTCCTAGATTGGGCGCTACCGCAACGCGGTGTTCGGGTTACGCTTCACGCCTATATAGGACGGTTCGATTTGACTAAAACCATCATCACGCTGAAGAAAGCCGATCTGACGCTCGGCAGCGCGGCGGCCTCGGTGCATGTGCTGAAGCAGATCGACCTCGAAATCCGTGCAGGCGAAGCCGTCGGCATCGTCGGGCCTTCGGGCTCGGGAAAATCGACGCTGCTGATGGTTCTGGCCGGCCTCGAACGCCTCGACAGCGGCGAGATCGTCATCAACGACGCACCCCTTCACGCCCTTTCCGAAGACAGGCTTGCCGATTTCCGCGGCCGCAATATCGGCATCGTTTTCCAGTCCTTCCACCTGATCGCCAACATGACGGCCCTCGAAAACGTCGCCGTGCCGCTCGAACTCGCCAATGTGAAGGACGCCTTCGAGATCGCCAAGCGGGAACTGACCGCCGTCGGCCTCGGCGAGCGGCTGAGCCACTATCCAGGCCAGCTTTCCGGCGGCGAGCAGCAGCGCGTGGCGATTGCCCGCGCCCTTGCCCCCTCGCCCTCCGTGCTGATCGCCGACGAACCGACCGGCAATCTCGACACCGAGACCGGCCGGCAGATCGCCGACCTCTTATTTTCGAAACAGGCCGAGCGCGGCATGACCATGCTGCTCGTCACCCATGACAACGCGCTTGCCGCCCGCTGCTCCCGCCAGATCCGCGTCCGCTCCGGCGAAATCGTCGGCGACAGCGCGACCGTCCAGGCGGTCTCCGCATGAGGCTCGCCTTTCCGCGCCTCGCGATTTCCTTCCGCCTGGCGCTGCGCGAAATGCGCGGCGGGCTGGCCGGCTTCTACATCTTCCTCGCCTGCATCGCGCTCGGCACCGGAGCGATCGCTGCCGTCAATTCGGTCTCGCGCGCCATCACCGGCGCCATCGCCTCCCAGGGCCAGGAGATCCTTGCCGGCGACATTCGTTTCGAACTGAACAACCGCGAAGCCACCGACCAGGAGCGGGCGTTCCTCACCAGCCTCGGAAAGGTCTCCGTCTCCACCAGCCTGCGCTCCATGGCCCGCAAGCCTGACGGTTCCGAACAGGCGCTGGTCGAGGTCAAGGCGGTCGACGACGCCTATCCGCTCTATGGCAGCTTTGGCGCTGAACCGGCGGCACCGCTTCCTGACCTGCTTGGCAAGCAGGGAGAGACTTTTGGCGCACTGGCAGCCCCGCTGCTGTTGGAACGCCTCGGCCTCGAGGACGGCGATCAGCTTCTGCTCGGCAATGCCAGGCTGACATTGCGCGGCACGATCACCGCCGAGCCCGACGCGCTTTCCGACGGTTTCGGCTTTGCGCCCCGCCTGATCGTCAGCCGCGAAGCGCTCACCGCTTCCGGCCTGATCACCACCGGCAGCCTCGTGGAACATGCCTACAAGGTCCGGCTCGACGATCCGGCGACCCGTTCGACGCTGACCACCCGCGCCAATCGCGAATTCCCGAGTGCCGGTTGGTCCATCCGCACCAGCGACCGCGCTGCCCCCTCGCTCACCGAAAACGTCGACCGCTTCTCGCAATTCCTGACGCTGGTCGGCCTGACCGCCTTGATCGTCGGCGGCGTCGGCGTCGCCAATGCCGTGCGCGCCTTCCTTGATGCCAAGCGCACCACCATCGCCACCTTCAAGTGCCTGGGCGCACCGGCCTCGGTGGTGACGATGATCTATCTCATCCAGATCATGCTGCTTGCAGTGGTCGGCATCCTGATCGGTCTCGTCATCGGCGCCATCTCGCCCTTCGTGGCGCTGCAATTCCTCGAAGGCGTGCTGCCGGTTCCGAAGGAAGTCACCTTCTACCCCTCGGCGCTGGCGCTTGCCGCGCTGTTCGGCATCCTGATCACCTTCGCATTCGCAGTCCTGCCGCTCGGTCATGCCCGCGAAGTGCCTGCGACCGCCCTTTTCCGCGAACAGAGTTTCGACAATACCCGCCTTCCCTCCTGGCCCTATCTTCTGGCCGCGGGCGTGGCGCTCGCCGCCCTGGCGGCACTTGCGATCGTCTCGGCGGAAGAACGTTTCATCGCCTCCGTTTTCCTGGCCGCCGTAGCCGGTGCCTTCGTGCTCTTGCGCCTTGTCGCGGCCCTCATCGCCGCCCTTGCGAAAAGAAGTCCGCGGGTCAATTCGCCGGCGTTGCGGCTGGCGATCGGCAATATTCACCGGCCCGGCGCCCTGACGCCGTCGGTCGTGCTGTCGCTCGGCCTCGGCCTTGCGCTGCTGGTGACGCTGGCGCTGATCGACGGCAACATGCGCCGGCAGCTGACCGGCAGCATCGCCCAGCAGGCGCCGAATTTCTTCTTCGTCGACATCCAGGGATCGGAGCGCGAAGGCTTCGTCAACATCCTGAAACAGCAGGCGCCGGAGGGTACGATCACCCAGGTGCCGATGCTGCGCGGCCGGATTCTCGCTTTCAACGGCCAGGACGTCACCCAGATGAACGTGCCGCCGGCCGGCCGCTGGGTGCTGCGCGGCGACCGCGGCATCACCTATGAGGAGAAGCTTCCTTCCAATTCGGCGCTCACCGCCGGACAATGGTGGGGTGCCGACTACACCGGCGAACCGCTGGTGTCCTTCTCAGCGGAAGAGGCCGGCGAACTCGGCCTGAAGATCGGCGATACCGTCACCGTTAACGTGCTCGGCCGCAACATCACCGCGCGCATCGCCAATTTCCGCAAGGTTCAGTGGGAATCGCTGTCGATCAATTTCGTGATGATCTTCTCGCCGAACACATTTCGCGGCGCGCCGCATGCCTGGCTCGCGACGTTGAGCGATCCTTCGGCCACCGCCCAACAGGAAGCCTCGATCCTGCGCGCCGTCACCAACGCCTATCCGACCATCACCAGCGTCCGGGTGAAAGATGCGATCGACATCGTCGACCAGCTCGTCGGCCAGCTCGCGACCGCTATCCGGGCCGCTGCCGCCGTTGCGCTGATCGCCTCGGTGCTGGTGCTTGCCGGTGCGCTCGCCGCCGGCAACCGGGCCCGCACCCATGACGCCGTCATCCTGAAGACGCTCGGTGGCACGCGCGGCATGCTGATGCGAGCCTTCAGCTACGAATACATGATCCTCGGTGCTGCGACCGCGCTCTTTGCGCTCGTCGCCGGTGGCCTCTCCGCCTGGTTCGTGGTCAGCCGCATCATGCGGCTTCAATCGGTTTTCCTGCCTGATGTCGCGGTGCTGACGCTCGCCGTTTCGCTGGTACTGACGGTCGGAATAGGCCTTGCCGGCACCTGGCGCATATTAGGGCAGAAGGCCGCACCTGTGCTGCGCGAGCTCTAATTCGTCCAGAGGTAGTATTTCACGTTAACTCACGGATCAAATTCCCGTCAGAACGTCCCATAGGTTGCTAAATAGCGCCTGTGGCTTGCGTTTTTCGCTCGGCGCACCTCTTGTATGTGAAACGATCTCGCATCATATTTATGCGCAGGCTTGCTGGAGCTCCGCAGCGGCGCCTGGGTCCGTAAAAAAGGGGGCCCGACACCGTGAATAATTCCGGAGCTTAAAGAGGAAACAATGGCTGACTTTAACAACTACCAGACCCGGGCGGCGCAGGGTCGCGCCCAGTCCGGCGCGATGATCGATGAAGGCCTGCGCGCCTACATGCTCAAGGTCTACAACCTGATGGCTGTCGGCTTGGCTATCACCGGTATCGCCGCTTATGGTATCTCGGCCCTCGCAACGACGACGGATGCAGCTGCAGCTGTCGCCCGGCTTCCGAACGGCATCCTGCTGACCAGCCTTGGCGCTGCGATCTACGGTTCGCCGCTTCGCTGGGTCGTCATGCTCGCACCGCTCGCAGTGGTGTTCTTCCTGAGCTTCCGCGTTCATAAGATGAGCGTCGGCGCCGCTCAGAGCACCTTCTGGGCCTATGCGGCCCTGATGGGCCTGTCGCTGTCGTCGATCTTCCTGGTCTACACCGCCCAGAGCATCGTTCAGACGTTCTTCATTACCGCTGCCTCCTTCGGCGCCCTGTCGCTTTACGGCTACACGACGAAGAAAAGCCTGTCGGGCATGGGATCGTTCCTGATCATGGGTCTTTTCGGTCTGATCATCGCCTCGATCGTCAACATCTTCCTGGCCTCTTCGGCCCTCGGCTTCGCGATCTCCGCCATCGGCGTGCTGATCTTCGCAGGCCTCACCGCCTACGATACGCAGAAGATCAAGGAAATGTACTTTGACGGCGACGACGTCGCGGTTGCTGGCCGCAAGGCCATCATGGGCGCTCTGACCCTTTACCTCGATTTCATCAACCTCTTCACGTTCCTCCTCCAGTTCCTGGGCAACCGGAACAACTAATCTCCGAGGAATTCGAACAGGAAAAGGCGGCCTCCGGGTCGCCTTTTTTGTTGCCCGGCTTCGGGTTGCGGCATAGGCTTGGCCATTCCTTTCAACGGCTGCCTCAATGACATTCCATCTCCGCGACGCCTCCCCCGCCGATCTTCCGACCATCACCGAGATCTATCGCGACAGCGTGCTGAACGGCACCGCAAGTTACGAGATCTTGCCCCCGGATCAGACTGAGATGACGGCTCGCTTCGAGGCGATCCGCGCCAAGGGGTATCCTTATATCGCGGCCGAACAGGAAGACGGCACACTCCTTGGCTACGCCTACGCATCGGCCTTCCGGACCCGCCCCGCCTATCGCTGGCTGGTCGAGGATTCGATCTATCTGGCACCGGAAGCGCGCGGCAAGGGCGTCGGCAAGGCACTTCTCAAGGAATTGCTGGTGCGCTGCGAGGCGCTTGGTTTCCGCCAGATGGTTGCCGTCATCGGCGGTGCGAGCCCGGCGTCCGTGGCGCTGCATCGCGGCCTCGGTTTCGAACTCACCGGCACTCTGAAGGGCACCGGCTTCAAACACGGAAAATGGCAGGATACGGTGCTGATGCAGGCAGCCCTCGGCGAAGGCAACGAAACCGATCCGGATCCCGGCGTCTATCCGGGTTCGCTGTTTACCGAGTAGCGATCAGCGTCAGTCGATCAGTTTCAGCACCTTGTCGAACACCTTGAGCACCTGCGGCAGATCATGGCCGCGCTTCATGATCAGCCCGTGGGTGTTCGTCACGGAATAGGCGCCCTGCTTGGCGGCAAGCTTCGGGTTCTTCTCGATTCGGAACAGCGGCGTCTCGCCTGAGCGCTTGAAAATGGAGAACACCGCCCGATCCTTGAGGTGATCGATAGCGTAGTCCTTCCACTCCCCCTCGCCGACCATGCGGCCGTAAATCCTCAGGATCGCGTCGAGTTCGCGCCGGTGGAAGGTGACCGGTGCAGGATCGAGATTCTGCCTATATTCACTGAGATCGACGACGACGGCTGTGTCCCGGGATCTCTGGCCCCCCGGCAAATCCGGCTGATCTGTCATCAAGACTCCCAAATCGTCAAATGTCAGAGACATGACAGTTTGCCCGAGAGGCTGCAAAAATCAACCCCGGCAATTTCGCGGGGAGCGAACCGCACGATTTTATTGTTGCCCCATTTCGAACAAAAGAGTGCCCGATTTCGAAGCGAAATTGACGATGTTGGTTGGCGCCGTTTTCAGCGCCATATGGCCCGGTCTGGTGCATTGACCCTTACCCCCAGCCCCCCAATGTTATTGGATCGGGCCGCCAACAAGTTCTCATACAGTCAGCCAGCCCGGAACCGCGCCTGCGGTCAATAGTTCTTGCGACCCACCATCAATACCGTCGCGCCGAGAATGGCTGCCGGTTCGCCGCCCGGACCGGAGGTCTGCAGCAGAATCGCGCAACCGTCCTTCTTGGACTTGCCCATCAGCTTGCCCGGCAGGGTCAGCTTCATGCTCTGGCCGTTCCAGGTGCCGACCGACTGGACGTCATAGACGGCGTGCCAATATTCCATGTTCTTGCCGCTGTTTTCACCCTTGGTGACATCCACCTGCTGGCGTTTGGTGAAATAGGCGACGACAACGTCTGCCTGTCCCTTGCCGCCGCCGATCTCGATCTCGATCTCGTCGCCGCGCATCGCAGCGGTCACCGGAACGTCGAGCCCCTTGCCGTTCTGGCCGAGCACCTTCACCTTGTCGTTGATGACCGTGAGGTCCGTGCCCTTGACATGATCGCGGCCGTTGATGACGGCCTGCGGAGTATAGACGCCGGTTCGTCCGAACGTCTTGGCATAACCATATTGCCGCTCGGTATTCTCCTTGGAGCTCAGTGTATCGGTCCAGCCGAGATAGTTCCAGTAATCGACGTGGTAGGAGAGCACGACCATGTCGCCCTGCGCCACCAGCTCGCCCAGCGCGGCGTCGGCCGGCGGGCAGGAAGAACACCCTTGAGAGGTGAAAAGCTCGATCACGCCCTTCGGCGCTCTCACCTCTCCCGCCAATGCAGCGCCCGCATAAAACAGGCCCGCAACAAGGAGTACGGAGCGAAAACGAAAGGGCATGGGTGGCGGACCTTTTTATCAGGGCAACTGTTATCCACGATTGCTCGCGGCGATCAAGGCCGAATGCACTGGATGGCGGAAAGTAACCACCGGGCACATTCAAGAGAAAGTCACGAAGGGGTGAAGACCGGATAATTGATCGGTTCCCGAATGCGTTTCGTTGGGCGCCAAACTTGGCGAAAAATGCGCTGAGGTCAAATCAGTTTAAGCAAGCCCTGAGTAAAATAAACGGCACCCACGCCGGTGACGACCCAGCGCGTCCAGGCGCGGAAATTCTGGTCGGTCATCTTCTGCAGGATGCCATTGCCGACATGCGCGCCGAGGATGGCGATCGGCGCGGCGAGCAGGATCGAAATCCAGTCGGAGGCTGGCAGGCCGGAAGCCGCGTTCCAATAGAAGGCGACCTTCGTGAGATGCGAAAGCGTCTGGATCGACGCCTTGGTGGCGATAATCTTGCGGCGGTCCATCTGGGTGCGGATAAAGAAGATATCGACCGTCGGCCCCGCGACGCCGACGCTGATCGTCAGTGCGCCGGAAAACAGCCCGCAGATGAAAGCATGCAGCGGCTTTGACGCATCGAGCTGCAGTCGCTTGACGGGCAGCCAAACCAGGATCGGCATCAGCCCCACTCCGATCAGCACGACGACCAGGTCCGGCGCGTAGTTGACCGAGAACAGCACCGCCGCCGAAACGGCGACGCCGAGGCAGAGGATGCCGAGGATGCGGTAGTCGATATAGGCGCGGGAAAACCAGGCGCGCGATCCGTTCGACACCATCTGGATGATGCCGTGGAAGGCAATCGCAGTACCGACGGGATAAAGGAAAAGCAGCACCCAGAGCAGGATCAGCCCACCCGCCATGCCAAAAATTCCCGAAAGCAACGATGTCAGGAAAACGGTGACGGCCATTCCGGTGAGGATGACGACGGTCAAGGGCGCGGGACCTTGGGACAGCTGGGATCGAGGGCCTCCACCTCCCTCATTTCTGTGCTTGTCACAGGAATCCAGTGACCCGATGTCTATCGGGGTCGGGAGACTCTTTCAGCCCAAGGACTTGGGCTGGCTGGATTCCTGTGACAAGCACGGGAATGAGGACCGATGGGGTTGTGCAGAAGACCACCCGCAGGCCCAGCCTGCGGGTGGCTTTGTCGCTTAGGCTGCGAGGTCGCGCAGGACGGTCTGCAGAATGCCGCCATTGTTCATGTAGATGACCTCGTCGAGCGTATCGATGCGGCAGAGGATGTTGATTTCCTTCACCGTGCCGTCGCCGTAGGTGATCTTGGCGGTCTTCCATTCGCGCGGCTTGATGTCGCCTTCGAGACCGAGAATCTCGACAGTCTCGTCGCCCTTGAGGTCGAGGCTGGCCCAGGTCGTGCCCTCTTCGAAGACGAAAGGAACGACGCCCATGCCGACCAGGTTCGAGCGGTGGATACGCTCGAAGGACTGGGCGATGACCGCCTTGACGCCGAGCAGGTTGGTGCCCTTCGCGGCCCAGTCGCGCGACGAACCGTTACCGTATTCGACGCCGGCGAAGATGACGAGCGGAACGCCCTCCGCCTTGTACTGCATGGCCGCGTCGTAGATCGACATCTCTTCCTTGGACGGATAGTGGAAGGTGTAGCCGCCTTCCTTGCCGTTCGGGCCGAGCATGTAATTGCGGATGCGGATGTTGGCGAACGTGCCGCGCATCATCACTTCATGGTTGCCGCGGCGTGTGCCGTACTGGTTGAAGTCGGCAACGCCGACGCCATGGCCCGTAAGGTACGCACCGGCCGGTGAAGCAGCCTTGATCGAACCGGCAGGCGAGATGTGGTCGGTGGTGATCTTGTCGCCGAAGAGACCGAGGACGCGGGCGCCCTTGATGTTCTTGAGGCCCGAACCGGTCTTGCCCATGCCGACGAAATAGGGCGGGTTCTGCACATAGGTCGAATCGTCGTCCCAGGCATAGGTCTGACCCGGAGGAACCTTGACCGCCTGCCAGTTCTCGTCGCCCTTGAACACGTCCGCATACTTGGTTTCGTAGAGTTCGCGGGTGACGTATTTCAGGATGAATTCCTGGACTTCCTTCGAGGTCGGCCAGATGTCCTTGAGGAAGACCGGGTTGCCGTTCTGGTCTTCGCCGAGCGGCTCGGAGGTCAGGTCCTTCTGGACCGAACCGGCGAGCGCATAAGCAACGACGAGCGGCGGCGAAGCGAGGTAGTTCGCCTGGACGTCCGGCGAGATGCGGCCTTCGAAGTTGCGGTTGCCCGAGAGCACGCCGGCGGCGATCAGGCCCTTGTCGTTGATCGTCTTCGAGATCGGCGCCGGCAGCGGGCCGGAATTGCCGATGCAGGTGGTGCAGCCGAAACCGACAAGGTTGAAGCCGAGCTTGTCGAGATCGGCCTGCAGGCCGGACTTGGCAAGGTATTCGCCGACGACCTGGGATCCCGGTGCAAGCGAAGTCTTGACCCACGGCTTGGACTTCAGGCCCTTGGCAACCGCGTTGCGGGCGAGAAGGCCGGCAGCGATCAGCACCGACGGGTTGGAGGTGTTGGTGCAGGACGTGATCGCGGCAATCGCCACGTCGCCATGGCCGAGATCGAAATCCGTGCCCTCGACGGGGTAACGATTGTCGAGCTGGCCGGGCTTCTTGTATTCGGTATCGAGCGAGCCGGCGAAACCGGAAGCGATCTTGTCGAGCGAGATGCGGCCTTCCGGACGCTTCGGGCCGGCCATCGACGGCACGACGTCGTTGAGGTCGAGTTCCAGCGTGTCGGTGAAGACGAGGTCGGAACCATCGCCTTCGCGCCACATGCCCTGGACCTTGGAATAGGCCTCGACCAGTGCGATCCGCTCATGCGTGCGGCCGGACATCGTCAGGTAGTTGATGGTTTCGCCATCGACGGGGAAGAAGCCGCAGGTCGCGCCGTATTCCGGACCCATGTTGCCGATCGTCGCGCGGTCGGCGAGCGGCATGTTGTCCATGCCCGGACCGAAGAATTCGACGAACTTGGAAACAACGCCCTTCTTGCGCAGCATCTGCACGACGGTGAGCACGAGGTCGGTCGCGGTGACGCCTTCCTTGAGCTTGCCGGTGAGCTTGAAGCCGATGACTTCCGGCAGCAGCATCGAGACCGGCTGACCGAGCATTGAGGCTTCCGCTTCGATGCCGCCCACACCCCAGCCGAGAACGCCGAGGCCGTTGATCATCGTGGTGTGCGAATCGGTGCCGACGCAGGTGTCCGGATAGGCGATCGTTTCGCCGTCCTCTTCCTTGGTCCAGACCGTCTGGCCGAGATATTCGAGATTGACCTGGTGACAGATGCCGGTGCCCGGGGGAACGACGCGGAAATTCTTGAACGCCTGCTGGCCCCACTTCAGGAAGCGGTAGCGCTCGCCGTTGCGCTCGTATTCGAGCTCGACGTTCTTGGCAAACGCGGTCGGCGTGCCGAATTCGTCGACGATAACCGAGTGGTCGATGACGAGGTCGACGGGAACCAGCGGGTTGATCTTTTCCGGATCGCCGCCGAGCGACACCATCGCATCGCGCATCGCGGCAAGGTCGACGACGGCGGGAACGCCGGTGAAGTCCTGCATCAGCACGCGGGCCGGACGGTAGGCGATTTCCGCTTCCGTCAGACCCTTGTTGTTCAGCCATTCGGCAACGGTGAGGATCTGTTCCTTGGTGACGGACTGGCCGTCTTCAAAGCGGAGCAGGTTTTCGAGCAGCACCTTCATGGAGAAGGGCAGCTTCGAAACACCGGCCAGGCCGTTCTGTTCGGCCTTGGGAAGGCTGTAGTAAACGTAATCCTTACCGCCTACGGTAAGGATGGAGCGACAATTGAAACTGTCGAGAGACTTAGCCACGGAATAAACCCCGCTGATTAAAGAGCCAACACGCGCGTGCGGACGCCTATGCACTTCATGCACATCAGGATGCGGGTACGACCATTTCCGCTGTCCGCACGAGAAGATTTTTTGGGATCTTCAAGTTCGGCGGAAGATTGAAATCACGCCGGCCGCTGGCGTGGTTGCAGTGCTTATAGATAATTTCTAAGAAGGGTTCCAGACGCTTGGCGCCCATTCCGAATAAATTTTCGGATCGCGATGATTAAAATCTTAATGAAGGTCTCCGGCATGCGGCTTTTGGCCGAAAACTTGAGCGCAAGACGCGGCGAAGACCTGATTTTCACGGATATCTCCTTTGACCTCGGAGCCGGTGAAAGCCTGGTCCTGACCGGCCGCAACGGATCGGGGAAATCGACGCTGCTGCGCGTCGTGGCCGGATTGCTGCACCCGGAGACCGGTCGCGTCGCCTGGATTTCGGACAAAGCCGAATCGGGGATGCGCACCGCCGAGGCCTGTCATTATCTCGGCCACCGCAACGCGATGAAGGCGGAACTGACGGTCTTTGAAAATCTCTCCTTCTGGAAGGAGTTTTTTGGCGACGTGAATGGCGGCGAGAGCATCTCTCCGGCCGAGGCCGCCGAGACCGTCGGCCTTGACGGCATCATCCACCTGCCCTTCGGTTATCTCTCCGCCGGCCAGCAGCGCCGCATGGCGTTTGCCAAGCTGCTCGTCGCTTATCGCCCGGTCTGGATCCTCGATGAGCCGACGGCGGCCCTCGATGTCAGTGCGGAGGGGGTGTTTACGGGGCTCATCAATGCGCATCTCGCGACCGGTGGCATTGTGCTGGCCGCGACCCACCAGCCGCTTGGACTTGAGAATACAAAGGAACTGAAGATGACGGGGTTTGCAGGCGTGGCGGAGGGGAGATGGTGATCGTCCTGTCCTGCATTACCCCCCTCTGCCCTGCCGGGCATCCTCCTCTTGAGGACAACGCTCCGGCAAATGGAGCCTGCGGCGACGCGGCAATCCTAACCCTCCCCCTTGTGGGGAGGGTTGCCGGCAGGCGGGAGGGGTTTTCATACCGGGTGAAAAGTCCCCTCCCCAACCCCTCCCCACAAGGGGGAGGGGTTCCACGCACCCCCATACTCGCCGCCATCCGCCGCCCTCTCGCCGTCATCCTCGGGCTTGACCCGAGGATCCCAGCCTCCGAACTATACCGATTGGACCGGATCGATACCTTCCGGCACGAAAAGTGGATCCTCGGGTCAAGCCCGAGGATGACGGGAACTGAGTTGGGGGAGATGCCCGGCAGGGCAGAGGGGGGTAAGCCCCAGACACGGAGCGTCCTATCATGACCGCCCTTCTCCTCCGCGACCTGAAGCTCTCGGTGCGAGCCGGCGGAGGCGCCCTGATCGGCGTCCTCTTCTTCATGACCGTCGTCGCCGTCATCCCCTTCGGCGTTGGCCCCGACCTCAACCTCCTCTCCCGCATCGGCCCCGCGATCGTCTGGATCGGCGCGCTGCTGTCGGCCCTGCTCGGCCTCGACCGCCTGTTCCAGACCGAGCGAGAAGACGGATCGCTCGACCTTCTTCTGATGCAGGAACACCCGCTGGTGCTGACCGTGCTGGTCAAATGCCTGGCCCACTGGCTCGGCAACGGCCTGCCCTTGGTGATCGCCTCACCGCTGCTCGGCCTCTTCATGAACATGGACGAGGTGGCGATCGGCGCCACCATGCTGACGCTCCTGGTCGGCACGCCGGCACTGACCTTCATCGGCGCGGTCGGCGCGGCGGTTGCAGTGGCTTTGCCGCGCGGCGGGCTGCTGGTCTCAATCCTCGTCCTGCCGCTTGCGATCCCCGTTCTGATCTTCGGGGTCAGCGCTTCCTATGCGGCGGTCGAGGATCCTGCCCCGTTTATGCCGCCTTTCCTGATATTGGTGGCGATCACGATGTTTTTTGCCGTCCTCGGGCCGCTCGGCGCGGCACTGGCGTTGCGCAATGCCGGCGATTGACTAGAATCGGATTGAACGGGATCGGATCGACGACCGGCGAATTGACCAGGATCAAGCTGATTTTTCCGCGCGCATATTAGAAAGTGCCCATGACCGAAAGCCTCGCCATCAGCAAGTTCAGCGACCTGGCCAACCCGACGCGATTTCTGGCGCTGGCGGCCCGCATCCTGCCGTGGATGGCGGCGGCGACCGTGATGCTCTTCGCGATCGGGCTCTATCTGAGCTTCACGACGGAAGGCGATTACCAGCAGGGCGCGACGGTGCGTATCATGTACGTGCATGTGCCCTCCGCCTGGCTGTCGATGATGTGCTACACGGTGATGGCCGTTTCGGCGATCGGCACGCTGGTCTGGCGCCACCCGCTCGCCGACGTCAGCCACAAGGCCGCCGCCCCGCTCGGCGCCGCCTTCACGCTGATCGCGCTCGCCACCGGTTCGCTCTGGGGCAAGCCGATGTGGGGCACGTGGTGGGTGTGGGATGCCCGGCTGACCTCGGTCTTCGTGCTGTTCCTGATGTATCTCGGCCTGATCGCGCTCAACCGCGCCATGGACGATCCGTCGCGGGCGGCCCGCGTCTCCGCCGTGCTGATCCTCGTCGGTTTCGTCAACATCCCGATCATAAAATTCTCGGTCGACTGGTGGAACACGCTGCACCAGCCGGCCAGCGTCATCCGCATGGGCGGCCCGACCATCGACCAGGAATTCCTCTGGCCGCTGCTGATCATGGCGATCGCCTTCACCCTGCTGTTCTTCACCCTGCATGTGATGGCGATGCGCAACGAGATCTGGCGCCGCCGCGTCGCCGCCCAGCGCCGCATGGCCGCACGTTTGGCCGGCCGGGAGGCTTAAGGAACTATGACCCACACGTTCTATATCGTCATGTCTTATGCCGTTGCGGCGACCGTCATCCTCTGTCTGATCGCCTGGACGTGGCTAGACGGGCGCACGCGTCAAAAAGAGCTGGCCGAACTCGAGGCTTCCGGCATCCGCCGCCGCTCCGCCCAGCCGACAGGTGACGCAGCATGAGCGTCGAGACCGGAAACCAACCCGCCCCACGCAAAAGCCTGGCGCGTTATGCGCTGCCGCTGATCCCGCTGGTGATTTTCCTCGGTTTTGCCGGCGTCGCCGGCAAAATGCTCTACGACCAGGACGTCAACGGCCGCGACGTTTCGGCCATCCCCTCGGCCCTGATCGGCAAGAAGGCGCCGTCGCTGGCGTTGCCGCCGCTTGAAGGCTCGAACACCGCAGCGCTGACGACCGCGGCGATCGCCGGCAAGCTGACGCTGGTCAACGTCTTCGCCTCTTGGTGCGTGCCCTGCCGCCAGGAACACCCGATCCTGAAGGAATTGGCGAACGACGGCCGGCTCACCATCGTCGGGATCAACTACAAGGACCGCAACGACAACGCGCTGCGTTTCCTTGGCGAACTCGGCAACCCCTACAAAGCGATCGGCGTCGATCCGAACGGCAAGGCGGCGATCGACTGGGGTGTCTACGGCATTCCGGAAAGTTATCTGGTCGCGCCTGATGGCACGATCCTCTACAAGCGGGTCGGTCCGTTCGACGCGCGCAGCCTGACGCAGGATCTCATGCCGGCGATCGAGAAGGCGTCTGCGAAAGGCTGATCAGGCACGAAAATCCGCCACGTGAATACAAGCAGTTTTGGCCGCGCGGGACATCTTGTCCAGCGCGGTTTTGGTTTGGGAATGGGGCAGGCGGTATCGAGTATGTGGGAGGTAGGTATTTTTGCCTGCCCCGACTGTTTCGATGGTCTTTCGAGGATTGCCAGGCCTCGTTACCCACCTTTGCAGCCATCACCGGAAACCGGGGTCCGAAAAACCTTGGACGAGGAGGCCGGTTCGCGAACCCGGTTTTCCCATCCGATGACGGGGGTGATTATGGGATGGGTTCGGGAGGCGGGGATGAAGGGGGAAGTGAATATGGCTAAAGCGTTGATGAGGTTGGGCGGATTTTTCTCGGGGTGAGGAAAATCGCCCCCAGTCAAAACCCGTCCGGCACTACAGCCCACCCTGCCACACCCGCACCGCATCCACCGGCCAGATCAGCATCAGCACGTTGAGCGTCAGGTTATCACGGATGATGTAGCCGGTCGCCAGTTCGAAGAAGATGGCGATCGCAATGGTCAGCCAGACCGGCAGGCGCGAGGCGACAAAAAAACCAACCGCCATGAATACGGTGTCCATCGCCGAATTGAGGATGCTGTCGCCGGTATAACCGAGCGCCATCGTCGCCGTGCGGTAGCGGTCGATGATGAGAGGAGAGTTTTCGAGGAGTTCCCAGGCGGCTTCGATCAAGACTGCCAGCGACAGTCGGGCCGCGATCGGGGCGCGGCGCAGGATCAGCCAGCCGAGACCGTAGAACAGGAAACCGTGGATGATATGCGACGGCGTGTACCAGTCGGAGAGATGCTGCGAATTGCCGCTGGTATTCACGCCGCCTTCCCAGAGTTTCACATAACCGCATTCGCAGATCGGAATGCGGCCCATCGCATAGAGGATGGCGATCTGGAGCAGGAAAAGGATGAGCGCGGCAAGAAGCCAGCGTTTCGGCGACGAACTCGAGGGGGAAAATTCCGCTGCCGTCACTTTTCGACCTCGGGTGCCGGTTCCTGGATCGTGTGGCGCATGATCAGCGGCATCTGTGCGATCGTGAAGATGATGGTGATCGGCATAGTGCCCCAGACCTTGAAATTGACCCACACCACATCGGAGAAATTCCGCCAGACGACCTCGTTGATGACGGCCAGGAATAGGAAGAAGATCCCCCAGCGCAGAGTCAGCTTCTTCCAGCCGGCCTCGTCGAGCTGGAAGGCGGCGTTGAAGACGTAGCCGAGCAGCGATTTGCCAAACAGCAGCCCGCCGAGCAGCGCGACGCCGAAGAGCGAGTTGACGATGGTCGGCTTCATCTTGATGAAGGTTTCGTCCTGCAGCCAGATCGACAGCGAACCAAAGATCAGCACCACGACGCCGGACACCATCGGCATGATAGGCAGATGGTGGAAGACGATCTTCGAGACGATCAGCGAGATGACGGTTGCCACCATGAACAGCGCGGTCGCCACCAGAAGTGGGCCGCCGACCGCCGAAAGCGCCGGGAATTGCGCAACCAGCCATTCGCCGCGCAGGTTGCCGAAGAAGAACACCAGGAGCGGCCCGATTTCCAGCGCGAGCTTCAGCATCGGATGCTGCTTTTCTTCCTTGGTCGGCGTGATGTCGCTTTCGATCGTCTGCATGGGTTCCAACTTTGAGGCCGTTATCGGCGAAGCCAAATCGTCATTCTGTGTCATCAATGCGTCAAACCCGCAATGGCGCGCGCAAAATCCTGCGCCTCGAAGGGTTCGAGATCGTCGACACCTTCGCCGACGCCTATGAAATAGACCGGCAGCTTATGCTTGGCGGCGATCGCCACCAGAATGCCGCCGCGCGCCGTGCCGTCGAGCTTCGTCATGATAAGCCCGCTGACCCCCGCAACGTTCCGGAAAATCTCGACCTGGTTCATGGCGTTCTGGCCGGTCGTGGCATCCAGCGTCTGCAGCACGGTGTGCGGGGCGTCGGGATCGAGCTTGCCGAGCACGCGGACGATCTTTTCGAGTTCGGCCATCAGCTCGGTGCGGTTCTGCAGCCGGCCGGCAGTATCGATGATCAATACATCCGATTTGTTGGCGCGCGCCTGCTCGTAGGCGTCATAGGCAAGTCCTGCGGCATCGGCGCCGAGCTTGGTGCCGATGAAGGTCGAACCGGTGCGGTCCGCCCAGATCTTCAGCTGCTCGATGGCGGCCGCGCGAAACGTGTCGCCGGCGGCGAGCATGACCTTGAGGCCGGAGCCGGAGAGTTTTGCGGCGAGCTTGCCGATCGTCGTGGTCTTGCCGGTGCCGTTGACGCCGACGACGAGGATGACATGCGGCTTGTGATTGAGATCGAGCGTCAGCGGTTTGGCGACCGCGCCCAAAACCCTGGTGATCTCCTCGGCCATGATCCGCGACACGTCCTCGCCGGTCACGTCCTTGCCGTAGCGCTCGGAGGACAGCGCCCCGGTGACGCGCATGGCGGTCTCGACCCCGAGATCGGCCTGGATCAGCAGGTCTTCGAGCTGCTCCAGCGTTTCCTCGTCCAGCTTACGCTTGGTAAAAAGCGCACCAATCTGGCCGGTCAGCTGCGACGACGTGCGCGCAAGGCCGGCGCGCAGGCGCTGGAACCAGGTGAGTTTTGGAGCCGGCGCGAGGGGTTCGGGCGTCGATTCCTGGCGGGCGGTGGAGAAGCCTCTGGGGAGGGTGGGTTCTGGGCTGGGCGTTTCGCTTGGAGCAGGAACCTCTTCGTCTGGAGAAACACCCCCCTCTGTCCTGCCGGACATCTCCCCCTCAAGGGGGGAGATCGGCAAGCGGGGGGCTTCCTGCTCCAAATCCAATTTCGAAACCGTGGCACCGGCAGCAGAGTCAACGACGTCAGTGCCGGATGTCGGGCGCGACGGCTCATCCGTAATCTCCCCCCTTGAGGGGGAGATGTCCGGTAGGACAGAGGGGGGTGCCTCCGGAGATGCCGCGCCCTCTTCGACTGCCTCGGCCTCTGCTTCCGCCTGCAGCAGCGAAAGCGGCACCATGCCGATATCCGGCACGCTCTCGACCCCGGGAAGCAGCGCCGGCTCATCCTCTTCGGCAGTCTCCGGCTCGGCCGGCTCGACATTCTCCGCCGCCACATCCGCAACTGGCCCACCGGCCGTCTCGATCTCGGCCGGCGCAACCGGATCGACGGGCGAGACCGGCAGGTCTTCGTCGCGCGACTTCGGCTCCAGTTCCGCCTGGATGGCAGCGGCATCCTCCGGCTTTGCCGCATCGGGTGCCGGTTCCTCGGCGGGTTTGCCGAAGGTGAAGACGCGTTTGATGAAGCCCAATGCCATGAGAACCTGTTCCGGTTACGCCGCCCGAGACGGGACAAGGGCGGACGCGACCTGCATTTCCAGATGTTTGCCGTTATGGCCGGTAATCATAACGCGCTTGAACTCGCGAGGAACAAGGCGCGGCGCCGCCACCAGCGAAAAGTTTTCCGTATGCGCCATGCCGTTGTTCTCGACGATGATCGCCTGCTCGGTGCCGACCATGCGATCGAGGTGGAGACGATGCAGCACCTCGCCCCGGGCCCGCAGCCGTGCCGCCCGGTCCTTGACAACAGCCCGATCGACCTGCGGCATCCGCGCAGCCGGCGTGCCCGGACGCGGGCTATAGGGAAAGACGTGCAGGAACGAGATGCCAGCCTCCTCCGCCATCGTCGCGGCATTCTCGAACATCTCTTCGGTCTCGGTCGGGAAACCGGCGATCATATCCGCCCCGAAGGCAATCTCCGGGCGCAGGCGCCGCGCCTGTTCGGTAAAGGCGAGCGCCTCGGTGCGCGAGTGGCGGCGCTTCATCCGCTTCAGGATCATGTCGTCGCCATGCTGCAGCGACAGGTGCAGGTGTGGCATGAAGCGCGGCTCGTCGGCGATCAGGCCCCAGAGATGTTTGTCCGCCTCGATGCTGTCGATCGACGATAGGCGAAGGCGCAGGATCTCAGGCACCTGGCGGAGCAGCGTCTTGGCCAGATAACCGAGAGACGGCTGGCCCGGAAGATCGGCGCCATAGCTGGTGGCATCGACGCCGGTCAGCACGATCTCGCGATAACCGCTTTCCGTCAGCCGCCGGGCCTGGTCGACCACCGCGCCCATCGGCACCGAGCGGGAATTGCCGCGGCCATAAGGAATGATGCAGAAGGTGCAGCGATGATCGCAGCCGTTCTGCACCTGGATGAAGGCACGCACGTGGCCGTCGATATGCTTCACCATCTGCGGCGCGGTGGCGCGCACGCTCATGATGTCGTTGACGCGCAGCTTCTCTTCCGCCGAGACGCCGAAATCCGGCAGCGCCCGGTAGGATGAGCTTTTCAGCTTCTCCTCGTTGCCTAGCACGGCATCGACTTCCGCCATGCCCGCAAATGTCTCTTTTTCGGTCTGGGCGGCGCAGCCGGTGACGATGATCCGGGCATGCGGATTTTCACGCCGCGCCCGGCGGATCGCCTGGCGGGCCTGGCGCACGGCTTCGCCGGTCACGGCGCAGGTGTTGACGAGGATGGCATTGTTGAGCCCGGCCTTTTCGGCCTCTGCCCGCATCACTTCCGATTCATAGGTATTGAGCCGACAGCCGAAGGTGATGACCTCGACGCCGCTCAATTGACCCGAGCCTCCGGCTCGCCCCGTTGGTTGGCCTCTGGCTCGTCGTCGCGGATGAAGGTTCCGATGGTCGGATCCACCTTGCCGGACCATTCCCATGCGGCTGGACCGGTCATCACGACGTGATCGTCGTCGCGCCATTCGATGACGAGCGGCTGACGGATCGGGCTGGAGGCAACGTCGATCGTCACCATACGACCGGTGCGCCCGGTGCGGGCGGCGGAAACGGCGGCGGCACAGGCGGCCGAACCGCAGGCGAGCGTCAGGCCGGCGCCACGTTCCCAGGTGCGGGTGCGCAGCGACAACTTCGACGTGACCTGCGCCAGCGTGATATTGGCCTTTTCCGGAAACATCGGATGGTTTTCGAGCAGCGGCCCGAACCGTTCGAGGTCGAAGCTCATCGGATCACGGTCGACCCAGAAAATCGCATGCGGATTGCCCATCGACATGGCGGATGGCGAATGCAGGATTGGCGCATCGATCGGGCCGATCTGCAACTCGATGCGGCTCGTATCGAAAAATTCCTCGGCCAGCGGAATGCGGTCCCATTCGAAGACTGGCTTGCCCATGTCGACCGAGATCGTACCGTCCTCATGCTCGACGGCATTGAGGATGCCGGCGACGGTCTGGAAGGTAAAGGTCTTGCGGCCGGTCTCGGCGCTCAGCGCCTGCACCACGCAACGCGTGCCGTTGCCGCAGGCCTGCGCCATCGTACCGTCGGAATTGAGGATGTCGATCCAGGCATCGGTGCCTTGAGCCTTCGGATCGTGGATGGCCATGATCTGGTCGAACTGGGTGGCCGGATCGGCATTGAGTGCGATAGCAGCCTGCGGCGTCACCTTGTCGGTGCGTCCGCGCATGTCGACGACCAGGATCTTGTTGCCAAGCCCGTTCATCCGCGCGAATTCCACCAGTTCCATCATGACGCCAATCCATTCCGGGCCGAATGCCCGCCTATTGGGCTGTATATGGCGGAAAAGGCAGGGAATTACCAGTGGGTGGCGCGGGGTCAAGCCTGAGGACCCAGGCCACGCCCTCAGACGAAAAACTCGTCCACCAGCGCATGCACCCTCCGAAACGCCGACTTGGCGCCTTCGGCCATTTCCGTTTCCTCCGTCTCGGACATCTCGAACCCGTTGAAAGCAGCAACGAAAGTGCGCCAGTGCAGGCCGCGGCCGGCGGGGTGGCCGGCGAGGTGGCGGGCGCCGAATTCTTCCGACAGGCCGAGCCGGGCCGCCTGCTTCAGGAGGAAGGCGGCGCCGAGGTTTGAGCCTTCGGCAACGTACAGCCATCCGAGTGCGGCCGGGATACCAAGCCCGCCCGTGCCGGCAGTGAGGACCGGCGGCTCGCTTCCGGTCACGTCGGCAATATCCTGGCGCAGCGCTTCAAGCCGGACCCGGCTCGGAAGATCGGGGACGACGCGGTTGAGCCGCGGATCGAGATAGAGTGGGTCGACATCCGCATGGAAATGATGCTGCACCGCGAGGAACAGCGCGTAACGCTCGCGGCTGGCGAAGGGATCGGCCGCCATGATGCGTTTGTCGAGGCGCTCATGGGTGGCATCGGTGAGAGCCTTCAGACGCTGGATCCGGGTCGGTGCGGCGGTTGTTTCGAGTTCGATCTGCATGCGTGCAATGTCCAGATGCTTATATGTTTTAGAATTTGGCTGTCAGGAACGCCCGGATTGTCCGTCCGGGAGCGGGAGTGAACCCGTCGAGCGCATCCACGTAAAATCGATCCGTCAGGTTCTCCGCCTGGAGATCGAACGTCAAGTGGTCGGTGATCTTGTAGGTGGCGAACGCATCGACGGTCGTGTAGGGAATCCACATGCCCGTATACATCCGGGCTTCCTGTGTGACCGGCGACAGGCGCGCACCGCCATGCGTGAAGCGGGTGCCAAAACTCAGCCTGTCGTCGAAGAGCCGCATGCCGAGCGTCAGGCTCGCCATGATCTCGGGCGGCATGTGGTTGGCGGCATAGTCCATCGACACGGTCGAGTCCGAGCAGGTGGAAAGAGTGCGGCAGAACTCGTAGCTCAGGTACTTGGTCAGCGATCCTTCGCTGAAGAACAGGCCGGCCTCGTAGGAGCCGGAGATTTCGATACCGGAGAACCGGGTGCTCCTGAGATTGTCGAAGGTGAAGACCGGCTGGCCCGGCCCCGCATTGGACGGTACGCGAGAAATATAGTCGGTGTAGTTGTTGTTGAAATAGGACAGCTTGAAGCGCAACGCGTCGTCGGCGAGCAACAGGCCATCCTTGCTGTAGTTGATGCCGACTTCCCAGTTCTTCGAGACCTCGGGCTTCAGATAGGGGTTCTGGATGACGTTACCGTCATTGCCCATCGTTTCGCGCATGGTCGGCGGGCGCATGCCTTCGGCATAAAGCGCGTAGAACTGCAGCCCTTCGATCGGCTCCACGATGACGCTGACGGACGGGTTGAACCGGCCACCTTCCTTGTGGCGGATACCGGTCCTGGATTCGATACCCTTGTCGTTCATCCAGTAACCGTCATAGCGCAGCCCGGCATTGAGGGTCAGCCAGTCTGTCGCCTCCCACTGGCCGTCGGTAAACACGCTGGCGATCGACCGGTTGCCCATACTGGGATCCATCTTGACCCCTGGGCTGTTTGACTGACTGCGGCTGTAATAGCGTCGGGAATCGATATCCTCGAGCAGGTAGGACACACCGTAATTGGCCTTGAAGGGCCCGTATTCCGTGTCCAACAGGCTCGTGTTCGAAATGTCGCCGCCCCAGGTATGAGTCATGGCGTAGCGGGGATCATCACCCGGTTTGATGTTGAATTGCGGAAGATAAATACCGAAACCCGTCGACATGGAGTTCTGGTCGACGATGCTCAGCCAGGCGTTGACCTTGAGATCGATCAGGTCGCTGGGATTGTAGCGATAACGGCTGGTGAACGTGTCGGTCGTGACATCGGATAGCGGCGCCTGCCGGAATGTGTTGTCGCCCGAGGTCAGAAGCGAGGCCATGATCTGGCCGAACTGGCTTTCATAGCGGATATAGCCCAGTTCCAGGCTCTGGTCGTCATCGAAGCGAAGCGTACCCTTGGCGAGAAACGAGGTGGATTCGTTGGACGAATTGAAGACCTCTTCACCCTGCTTGGTGAGCGAGAGGAATTGATTGCGGCCCTGGAACTCGTAGTAATTCTTGCCGTGCTTGCCGGCGAAATAGTTACCGCGATAGCGGCGGGCACCGGCGATGACGAAATCGAAATTGTCCTGCACCGTACCGAGCGCAAAGCTGCCCGAGCCATTGGTGAAATCGAAGAATTCGGCCGAATCCGTCTGCTGGTCGTAGGAATTGACCGTAAAATCCCTTGTCGTGTTGTCCTGGGCGCCGATCTTGATGCGGCCGCCATATTGCTTGCCGTCCTCGACGATATCCTTGGCTTTCAACGTGGTGATCTCGACCACGCCGCCATTGACGCCGGCGCCCGCCGCGCCGCCCGTCGGTCCCTTGGAAATGCCGACGCCGCCGATCAGATCCGGATCGATATAGGTGCGGTCATCGACGCCGCCGTAACCGCGCCAGGTGGTCGTCGTCTGCTGCGTACCGTCGATCGCAACCCGAACGCGGTTCTGGCCCTGCAGGCCGCGAATGTTGACGTTGACGGAACCGCTGCTGTGGTTGTTGGCGGAGATGATGCCCGGCGTGTTCTTGAACAGGTCGCCGGCCGACGAGCCGCGGAAGCGTTGGATCTGCTCGGACGATATATAACTCGTAGAGCCTGGTGTCTCGTAAGGCGTGTCGGCAGCACCACCGTTGCCGCCATCGCGCAGAACAATTGGCTTGAGCGTCGTATCCGCATCGCCGCCGGTCGCTGCAACCGAAGGCGAACCCGCCTCCAGCGTCACCGTATTGCCGCCGCTTGACCGAAAGGATACGCCGGTGCCGGAGAGCAGCCGCGACAGGGCGGCAGACGGCGTCAGCGAACCGGTGACGCCACCCGTGGTCTTTCCGGCGGTGATTTCGCTGCGATAGACGAGACGCAGGTCGGTCTGGCGGCCGAGCGCGAGAAGTGCGTTTTCAAGCGGCCCGGCGGGAATGGAAACGGCGACCTGCTGCGACCGGATGCTTTGCGCCGGCTGCTGTGCGAAGGCCGAAGCCATGCCGCCCAGCAAGGATGCGCAACCAAGCGCAATCCGGACATGCCGCGAATAAAGCGGTCCCCTCAAATTCATTTAGCCCCCTGCACTCGAACCTCGTGACCGCTCTCATCGCGGTCCCTGGTGGTTATGAGTGAAAGGGGGCTCCAACTCCTGATGTCGGTTTTCGAAAAAAGATGAATTTAATACTCAATTTTTGTGATGGGCATGTCTTCAGCGCGAACGGACTAGCGTGACCCAGTCGGAAAGCCGGATGATGCGGATCGGCAGGCTTTCCTGCAGCGCCGTGAAAGTCTGATCGACATCGTTCATGGCAAAGATGCCGCTGACCCGCAGCTGCGAGGCCTGGTCGTCGAGCATCATGATGCGACCCCGCTGGTAGCGGCCGATCCGGTCGAGCACCTCACCGAGCGGTCGGCCGGAGAAGACCAGCTTGCCGCTGCGCCAGCTCGTCAGATCGGCGACATCGCCGGAGCCAGTTGCCAGGCGGCCATCGGCGCCGAGATGGGCGGTGCCACCGGTTTCGAGCACCGCGCGCTGGGAGCCGGCGGTCACCGCCACATGTCCCTCCTCAACCATCACCTCGTCGCGCTCGCCGACCCGCACCGCATAATGGGTTCCGAGCGCGATCGCCTGGGTTTCGTCGCCGCTGACGACGAAAGGCCGTGCCGGGTTCGGGGTGACGTCGAAAAATGCTTCGCCGCGCAGGACCACGATCCGGCGTTCGGTCTGGCCGTATCGCACCTTGATCGCGCTATCGGTGTTGAGCGTCACCACCGACCCGTCATCGAGGTCGATGCGCTGGATGACGCCGACCGGCGTGTAGAAATCCGAACGATACCGGGCGATGAGGCCGGTCTCGCTGGCGATGATGCCAAGACAGCCCATCAGAAGCAGTGCGGCAATGCCACCCCCGACCATCCGGCGCCGACGTGGCACGACCGTTTTCGGCACCGCAGCGAGATCGCCCCAGAGAGCGCTCATCTCTTCAAAGGCAGCCGCATGCGCCGGATCCTGCATTCTCCAGAATTCGAAGCGGCGGCGATCCGCATCGGTCGCATCATGGGAGCCGAGCCGCGCGACCCAGCCTGCCGCCTCCTCCGCAATGGCGTCCTCACGCGCCTTGTCTGAAACATTAGTCATGCGCAATCCCCCCGGCGGGAGCCAATGCCGCAAGGCGGGCCTGACGGCAAGCCATGAGTGCACGGATGATGTGTTTTTCAACCATGTTTCGGGAGATCCCGAGCTTGGTTGCGATCTCTCCGTTGGAAAGTCCTTCGAGCCGGCTGAGCACGAACACCACCCGGCATTTCGGCGGCAGGGAGGAAATCGTCTCGATCAGAAGCCCGAGCTGCTGGCGCGCAGCGACCACGCGCTCCGGGCCTGGCGCCTCGTCGGCAACCTGTGTCTGGTCCAGCTCATCGTCGAAAAGCGCGCTGTCGCGCATCAGCCGTGCGGTAATGCCATGGGCAACGGACCGGGCGACCTGGAAAAGATAGGCATGCGGATTGCGCAGATCCTCCTTCGGCGATGCCGTCAGCAGCCGCAGAAAGGTCTCCTGCGTCGCGTCCGCCGCATCCTCCCTGTTGCGCAGGCGCCGAAGAAAGAACCGCCGCAGCTTCCCCTCCTCGGTCTGCTGCAACTGCTCGATAAGGCTGATGTCCAAGTCCGTAACCCCAAGGCCGAAACCTGCCCGACCAACGGTTCCGCGTTTAGCGCCACCTAAAAAGCGGCGCAACATCAATGATTTGGAATGGATCCAAAGATCATCGGATAAGATGATAAGTATACTCATGTTTTAATGTGAAATCAGCATGTTGGGCAGCCAGGCATTGGCGGCGGCAGAGACTGAAATTTCCGCCGCTTCGGGGCTGCCTGTCGCGTTTTCGCAACAGTTCCGGCGTGCTCAGACGGAAATTGTCGGCACTTCGAAGACTTCGCCCGGCCGCATCGGCCGGAAGCGCTCCCGGGAAACGCCGCGCGCATCGAGAGCGGCGTGAAGCGCCGCCAGCGGCTGTTCGATCCCTTCATCGGTCAGCTTGAACGTGCCCCAATGATGGCCGGCCACGAAAGCCGCATCGCAAAGAAGCATGCCCTCCACCGCCTCTTGCGGGTTCTGGTGCTGCGCCTGCATGAACCAGCGCGGCTCGTAGGCGCCGAACGGCAGGTTGGCGAGCCGGAAAGCCCCGTGCTTTTCCCGCGCGGCGCGGTAGTTGATGCCCTGGTGGAAGCCCGTATCGCCGATATGGTAGATCTTGCCGGCCGGGGTTTCGAAAACGAAGGCGGCCCAGAGCGCCATGCGCCGGTCGCCTACGCCGCGCGCCGACCAGTGATGGCAGGGCTCGCAATGCAGGACGATGCCAGGACCGATATCTGCGGCGATCTCCTCGCGGCCGCCCCAATCCATCACCGTGATCTTCGCATCCGCGATACGCGAACGGATGAGCGCGTCATTGCCGAGCGGCGTGACGAAATGCGGCTTGTCGCGGCCCTGCAGCACCCAGAGAGTCTCGAGGTCCATATGGTCGTAATGGTTATGGGTGACGAGTACGACATCGATCGGCGGCAGGTCGCCGATGCGGATGCCGGGCGGATTGACCCGCTTGGGGCCGGCAAAACGCACCGGACTGGCGCGATCGTCCCAGACCGGATCGGTCAGGATGTTGAGACCGGCTACCTGGATCAGCATCGCGGCATGGCCGACCATGGTAACCATCAGCCGGTCGCCCGAGACGCGGGTTTCCGGCACGGTCTGAGGAAATGGGCTCGGAAAGCTGTCCGGCCAGGCGATGTTGTTGCCGCCGAGCTTCCAGCGCAGCAGGTCAAGCCCGCCGCGCGGCTGCTCCCCACCCGGATTGAAGAAATACGTTCCGTCGAAATGATCGGAAGCCGGACCGGAGTAGTACTTGTTGGCAGCCATGGCTCCCCTTGCCGTGAACCCGCCCACAAGGGCAGCGATCGCGCCGATGCCGGACCATTTCAGGAATTTTCGTCGGTTCATGGCAGATGTCTATCAGCGTGCTCTTACACCTGGGAAGAGAGCGCGCAAGGAATGGACACATTTATGCGACCTCTATGTCCGTCCTTGAAAAATCGTTGCCGACGAACAGTAGCGGCGACCGAAGCGTTTTCGCGGCAGCATAGGAGAAGCAATCGCCGAAGTTCAGTTTGGCGGGATGGCCGACGAACCGGCCATAACTACGCGCGGCTTCGAGGGCGACAGCATGTAACCCAGCAGGAAGAGCAACTTCAATGGCGCCTATTTCCTTCAAAAAGCCCTCGACAGAAATTTCCGTCTTCGCAATGAGATCGGGCGGCGTTGATGTGTGCTCGCCAAGCGTCTCTATCTTCCTTTGGCGCGACAAAGCGACGACCGCCTCAAAGACGGCAAGCGAGGAATAGTAAACCGGACCTTCCGCAGCCTCTATACGATCGAGCAAAGACGCTCCCGCGTCCTCTTCTTGTAGGATTGCAACGATTGCGGAAGCATCGAGAAACATCAATACTCCCACATCTCATCCATAAAGGCCTTTTCATCGAAATTCGGGTCGCGCGGACCAAGTTCGGCAATCTGGCGCTGGTATTTTTTGACCCGCTCCGCGAGCGGAATATCTTTATCGGCCCGCTTCAGCTCGTTCTCCAGCGCCACCCGCACGGCTTCCGTCTTGGTTTTCGTACCAAGCCGGCGCATAACTTCTTCAGCGAGTTCATTCACTTTGGCGTCGCGTATATAAAGGGACATGGCTACCATCCGCAGGTTTGAATATTCAATATAAAGCAATTGAATATCCCTGCAAGCGCGAGGCACAAGCCGACGCGCCAGCCTTGACTTTCCCGGCCGCTTGCTGTTTAAGCCCGCCCATCTGCTGACAAGTTACGACTTGGAGCCGCCGACCGGGGCCGATAGACTGAGCCCGGAGGTCAACACCCGACAGCGCGTTGCGCCCTCGGGTGCTTTTTGGCTTTGTCTCTTGTTTTTGGCAGATGAGAACCCGACGTTTCGGTGATCCCGAAACGCGAGAAGGAAGAAACGATGTTCGAAAGCCTCCAGGACCGTCTTGGCTCCATCTTGAGTGGACTGACCGGCCGTGGCGCATTGAGTGAAGCGGATGTGTCCGCCGCTCTGCGCGAGGTTCGCCGTGCCCTGCTGGAAGCAGACGTGGCGCTGGAAGTCGTGCGTTCGTTTACCGACAAGGTGCGCGAAAAGGCGGTCGGCGCCGAAGTTCTGAAGTCGATCAAGCCCGGCCAGATGGTCGTCAAGATCGTCCATGACGAGCTGATCGAGATGCTCGGCTCCGAAGGGGTCGGCATCGACCTGCATGCGGTCGCCCCGGTCGTGATCATGATGGTCGGCCTGCAGGGCTCCGGCAAGACGACGACGACGGGCAAAATCGCCAAGCGGCTGACCGATCGCGAGCGCAAGAAGGTGCTGATGGCATCGCTCGACACGCGCCGCCCGGCCGCCCAGGAACAGCTTCGCCAGCTCGGCGTACAGACCGGCGTCGACACGCTGCCGATCATCGCCGGCCAGTCGCCGACCGAGATCGCAGCCCGCGCCGTGCAGGCGGCCAAGCTCGGCGGCCATGACGTGGTCATCCTCGACACCGCCGGCCGCACCCATATCGACGAGCCGCTGATGGCGGAGATGGCCGAGATCAAGCGCCGCTCCAACCCGCATGAAATCCTGCTGGTCGCCGATAGTCTCACCGGCCAGGACGCCGTCAACCTCGCCCGCAATTTCGACGAACGCGTCGGCATTACCGGCCTCGTGCTAACCCGCATGGACGGCGACGGCCGCGGTGGCGCGGCCCTTTCGATGCGCGCCGTCACCGGCAAACCGATCAAGCTGATCGGCACCGGCGAAAAGATGACGGAGATGGAGGAATTCCATCCCCGCCGCATCGCCGACCGCATTCTCGGCATGGGCGACATCGTCTCGCTGGTCGAGAAGGCCGCGGAGAATATCGACGCCGACAAGGCGCGCGCCATGGCCGAAAAGATGGCCAAGGGCAAGTTCGACCTGAACGATCTCGCCGAACAGCTGAAGCAGATGCAGTCGCTCGGCGGCATGGGCGGCATCATGGGGCTGATGCCCGGCATGAGCGGCATGAAGGACAAGCTTTCGGCCGCCGGCATGAGCGACAAGACGTTCGCTCGCCATATCGCCATCATCCAGTCGATGACCAAAGCCGAGCGCGCCAATCCCGACGTGCTGAAGCACAGCCGTAAGAAGCGCATTGCCGCCGGTTCCGGCACGGACGCCGCCGAAATCAACAAGCTGCTGAAAATGCATCGCCAGATGGCCGACATGATGAAAATGATGGGCGGCAAGGGCAAGGGCGGCATGATGAAGCAGATGATGGGCGGCCTTGCCTCCAAGATGGGTCTTGGTGGCATGGGGGGCGGCCTGGGCGGCGGAATGGGTGGAATGGGCGGCATGCCCGACCTTTCCAAGCTCGATCCGAAACAGCTCGAAGCGCTGCAGAAGCAGGCAGAGGCGGCGGGGCTGAAGCCCGGCTCCATGCCTGGCCTTCCGGGCGGCGGCATGCCGGGTCTTGGTGCCCCCAAGCTACCCGGCCTCGGCGGCGGTTTTCCCGGTCTACCGGGCCTGCCCAAGAAGAAGTGAGGGAGGACACGCCAATGGTTGACCCCGAGGTCAAAGCGAAACTTGCAAGCTATCGCCAGTCGATCGACAACATCGACGCGGCGCTCGTGCACATGCTGGCGGAGCGTTTTCGCTGCACCAAGGAAGTGGGCGTCCTCAAAGCCCAATATGATTTGCCGCCGGCCGACCCGGCGCGCGAAGAATTCCAGATCGAGCGTCTTCGCCGCCTGGCGAAGGAAGCGCATCTGGACCCGGATTTCGCCGAGAAGTTCCTGAACTTCGTCATCAAGGAAGTCATCCGGCATCATGAAGCCATCGCCGCCGAACACGTCGGCACGAAAACAGCCTGAACCAGCCCGCCTGATGGCGGCCTCAAGAAGAACCCGGCCCGCCTGACGGCGGCCAGAAAACCTAGGAGTAAATGAAATGGCCCTGAAAATTCGTCTCGCCCGCGGCGGCTCCAAGAAGCGTCCGTATTACACCGTCGTCGTTGCCGACGCCCGTTCGCCCCGCGACGGCCGCTTCCTCGAAAAGCTCGGTTCCTGGAACCCGATGCTCGCCAAGGACGATGCCAAGCGCGTTGAACTGAACGCCGAGCGCATCCAGCATTGGATCGACAACGGCGCCCAGCCGACCGACCGCGTTCTGCGTTTCCTCGCGGAAGCCGGCCTTGCCCAGCGCGCTGCCAAGAACAACCCGGAAAAGGCACTACCGGGCAAGAAGGCCCAGGAACGCGTCAAGGAACGGGCCCAGAAGGCTGAAGACGCAGCGGCTGCCGCCGCCGAAGCATAAGCTTCGCAAAAATTCTTCGCAATCGACGGGTGGCGCGGCAACGCGCTGCCCGTTTTGCTGTTTGCTTTTAATCGCGCAGCGCTTAAATGAGCGCACGGCAACTGAGATCACGACCCGCATGACCAAGCTCGAGAACCCCATTCTGATGGCGACCATCGGCGCCGCCCAAGGCTTGAGAGGCGAGGTGCGGGTGCGCACGTATACGGCCGATGCGACGGCGCTCGGCGAATACGGCAACCTGCACAGCGAGGACGGCCGGATTTTCGAGATCCTCGAAATCCGCGAGGCGAAGAACATCGCGATCGTCCGCTTCCGCGGCATCAACGACCGCAATGCGGCCGAAGCGCTGGCCGGCCTCGAACTCTTCATCGAGCGCGACAACCTGCCGGACGACGAACTCGAGGAAGACGAATTCTATTATGCGGACCTCGAAGGCCTCGAAGCGGTCGATCAGGACGGCAAGAGCTACGGCACGGTGAGCGCGGTCTATGATTTCGGCGCCGGCGATCTGCTGGAGCTGAAAGGCCCCGGCCGCCGCCCTACCCTCATCCCCTTCTCCGAAGCTGCGGTGTTGGAAATCGACCTCGAAGGCCGCAAGATCCTCATCGATCCGCAGGCGGCAGGCCTTGCCGAGAACCCGGAAGACGACGGCGCCGCGCCGGGTTTCCCCAAGAAGGGCAAGTAGGCGCGATGACGTTTCGCGCCACCATTCTGACGCTCTATCCGGAAATGTTTCCGGGTCATCTGGCCTTTTCGCTCGCCGGCAAGGCGCTGGAGCGTGGACAATGGTCGCTCGACACGGTGCAGATCCGCGATTTTGCCGAGGACCGGCACCGCACCGTCGACGACACGCCGGCCGGCGGCGGCGCCGGCATGGTGCTGAAGCCGGATATTCTGGCCAAGGCGATCGACAACGTCTCCGAAGGTGACGACTTGGCCCCGGGACGCCCGCGCCTGCTGATGAGCCCGCGCGGAAAACCACTGACGCAAGAGAGGGTACGCGAGTTGGCAGCCGGCGATGGCGTGGTGATCATCTGCGGCCGGTTCGAAGGCGTCGACCAGCGGGTGATCGATGCCCGCGATCTCGAAGAGGTGTCGATCGGCGACTACGTTCTCTCCGGCGGCGAGCCGGCGGCGCTGACGCTGCTCGACGCGGTGGTGCGCATCCTGCCGGGCGTGATGGGCAACGCGCTGTCCGGCACCCACGAAAGCTTCGAAAACGGGCTGCTTGAACACCCGCAATATACCAGGCCGCAGGTATTCGAAGGGCGTGAGATTCCAGCCGTGCTGACATCGGGCAATCATGCCGCTATCGAAAAATGGCGGCTTGAGGAGGCAAAAAAGCTGACCGCGGAGCGGCGGCCGGATTTGCTGAAGGGCGAGTAAGAATACCTCTTCACCCCGTTACGAAATAATAGATCGTCAACCCGACCCCGACGGCCACCACGCACCAGCGCAGCACCGCCTGTGGCACCCGCCGCGCCATCCACACGCCGGCATAACCGCCCAGCGCGCCTGCCGGGATCATCACGATCGCTTCCGGCCAGGCGATGACGCCGCCGCCGACGAAGACGACGATGGCGACGGCGGCGATCAGGATCGCCAGCATGTTCTTGAGTGCGTTGAGATGGTGATAGCTGCCGCCGGTGGTGACGCCGAGCACGGCGAGCATCATGATGCCCATGCCGGCGCCGAAGAACCCGCCATAGATAGCTGTCAGAAACTGGGCGATGACGGAACCGGGCGAACCCGCTGGGCGCTCCGCGGATGCTCTTGGCTTGAGCCAGGGACCTGCCGCAAACACAGCGGTCGCAGCCGCCAGCAGCCAGGGCACCAGCGCGCGGAAGGACGGATTGTCGAGCGACAGCAGCAGGAAGGCGCCGGCAACGGCGCCGACCACCGAAACCAGCGCAAGCACCAGCGCGCTGCGCCAGCGGCTGGAAATCTCGTCCCAATAGGCGATCGTCGAAGTAACGTAGCCCGGAAACTGGACGATCGAGGACGTCGCATTGGCGAGGATCGGCGGAACGCCGGCAAGCGTCATCGCCCCGAAGGTCAGAAAGGTTCCGCCGCCGGCGATCGCGTTGACCGCACCGGACAGGAAGCCCGCCGCGGCGAGCAGGGCTATCATTGTGATTGTCATTGATGTTTCCTCATCCCTGGCCATCAGATAGCCGCTTCGGCGAAACCCGGCAATAGCGGGCTTTTTCGTCATAAAATCGCAATCAACGGGATGACAAACCCATGTCTTTGGTGTATTGGCCCAGCCGGAAATGGGAAATATCCCGTCGACCAGCAACAAAGAATGGTGAATCCGCTCTGCCGAAAAGGCAAATCCCCGAGGCTTTGACCAAAGGGATATATCCGAGCGCTCTGGCTGTTTCAGAAGAACCAAAGGTTTGAGACGATGAATATCATCCAGGAATTGGAAGCCGAACAGGCCGCCAAGATTGCAGCCAAGCGCACGCTTCCGGAATTTTCCGCTGGCGACACCGTCCGCGTCAACGTGAAGGTCACGGAAGGCACCCGTACCCGCGTACAGGCCTATGAAGGCGTCTGCATCGCCCGTTCCGGCGGCGGCATCAACGAAAGCTTCACCGTTCGCAAGATCTCCTACGGCGAAGGCGTCGAGCGCGTATTCCCGATCTACTCGCCGATGGTCGAGAGCGTCGAAATCGTTCGCCGCGGTAAGGTCCGTCGCGCCAAGCTCTATTACCTGCGCGATCGTCGCGGCAAGTCGGCTCGTATCGTTGAAGACACCGGCGTTCGCGCCCGCAAGCTGAACGACGCCGAGCGTCAGGCCGTTGCCGAAGAGAAGGCACGTATCGAAGCCGAGAAGGTTGCAGCAGCCCAGGCTCTCGCCGCCGAAAAGGCAGCAGCGGAAGCCGCTGAAGCAAAGGCCGCAGCAGAAGCTGCTGAAGCCGCAGAAGCCGCCAAGGCTGCTGAAGCGACTGCCGAATAAGCTTTTCATATCGAATACGGAAAAGGCGGCCTTCGAGCCGCCTTTTTTGTTGCGCGATACAGGTTTAATTCCTGACGGCCGAATCCCAGTGTTCGTCGGCCTTGCCGTTGACGATACGCCATGTGTCGTACCAGGTGCTGGTATAGCTCTTCGAAGGATCGCGAGGATCTTTCATTTCGCGCACCGTCCCCACGGTCACCAGATCGCCTTCCGCTGTGACAAAGGCGACCGGCGTTTTTATCTTGGTCGGAATGGGGCTCGGCTTCCGCTTCAGGACGTCGATGAAATAGCGTACCACCCCCTCGCGTCCTGACGCGGCATTCGGGTTGTGCTGGATGTAACGTTCCGTGAGATACTGATCGGCCTTGTCCCACTGATTGGCTTCCAGCAGGTCACGGACGATGCCGTAGACAACCTGCTTGTTTGCATGCAGCTTGGGGTCCGTGCTGGTGAAAAGCGCGTCTTTGTCCGGGGCGGCCAGCACCGGCTCCTGTGCCAGCGAGGGCGCGATAAGCGTGCCCATCGCGGCCCCGAACAGAGCCAAACCCAGAGCGGCATGTTTAAAGATTCGTATCATCGACATTCTCCAAGCGTTTTGATCTGGCGTGCCAAAAGACATAGGAGAAACGCCGATGAGGCGGAAGCAGGCAGTTTTGCCGCCATTGGTTCCGCGGAGGGAACCAATGGCAGTAATGTCCGGTCAGACGGAGATCGCCTGTCTCGCCGCCAACATTCGCCCCACGATGATGACGAGGACACCGGCGACGGCAAGGCAGACCGCCAGGAAGAACATCGGCAGGATATTGCTGCCGGTCTGATCCTTGATCCAGGGCACCACGTTCTGCGCGATGAAGCCACCGAGATTGCCGACGGAGTTGATGGCCGCGATGCCGGCCGCAGCACCCGCACCTTTCAGGAAGCGCGACGGCAGGCTCCAGAATACCGGCTGCCCGGCGAAGATGCCCGCGGCAGCAACGCAGAGGAAGACGAACTGCAGCGTCGGATTGGCGAAGATCGCCGACAGGGCAAGGCTGATTGCCCCGACGAAGGCCGGAATGACGATATAGGGCGTCTTCCTGGCCACCTTGTCGGCGGCTGCCGGTACCGCCCAGAGCGCGACGGCGACGATCACCCACGGAATGATATTGATAAAACCATTGGCGGTGTTTGAAACGCCAAAACCCTTGACGATGGTCGGCAGCCAATAGCTCAGGCCATAGGCGGCAAGCGGAAACCCGATATAGCACAGCGCCATGACGAGAACCCGAGGGTTCAGGAGCGCTTTGAAGCCGTTGTCGGAATGCTCGTCCATACCCGATTTCTCCCGGGCAAGCCGATCATGCAGCCACTTCTTTTCCTCGTCGTTCAGGAACTTCGCCTTTTCCGGCGTATCGTCGAGATAAAAGAGCGTGACGATGCCAGCGATGACGGCCGGCACCCCGGTCGCAAGGAAAACCCATTCCCAGCCGGCAAGACCGAGAAGCCCGTCGAGATCGAGCAGCGTGCCGCCGAGCGGAGCGCCGACCGCATTGGCAAGAGCGCTGAAGATCATGAACAGCCCGACCATGCGCCCGCGATAATCCTCCGGGAACCAGAGGGTCAGAAGATAGAGGACGCCCGGAAAGAACCCGGCTTCGCACACACCGAGCAGGAAACGCAGGATGTAGAACATCGTAGCGTTCTGGGTGTAGGCGAGCGCGATGGTGACGATGCCCCAGGAGATCATGATGCGGGCGAACCAGCGGCTGGCGCCGAACCGCGTGAGAAACAGGTTGCTCGGCACTTCGAAGAGGAAATAGCCGATGAAGAACAGGGACGCGCCGAGCCCGTAGGCATATTCGCTCATGCCAAGTGCGGATACCATGTCGAGCTTGGCGAAGCTGACATTCTGGCGGTCGATATAGGCGATGAGATAAAGAACCCCGAGAAACGGCATCAGCCGCCAGGTGATCTTGGAGATCAGTTGCTGTTCGGAAACCATAGACATATCCTCCCGCGGCTTGATGCTCTTGAACGCACTGGAACCTTCGCTGCCTCGTAAAGGCCGCATGCGCCGCTTTGTTCCGGAGCACGGGAAAGTTGATGCTCCGCACCCGATTTCGCCGCTTGTCATCTGAGCCGGTTTCGTGAGAGTCGAATGCGGTTCTCATTTTACGGGAGTGTCCTGATGCCTTTCCGCCGCACCGTTATTGCCGGCCTTGCCGCACTCTTTCTTGCCCCCTCCCCGAGCCTTGCCATCGATCTTCCCGACCTCGGCGGCCAGGCGGTTGTCGTGGTCACGGAAAACGCCTATCCGCCGCTGCAATTTGTCGATCCCAAAAGCGGCAAGGCGATCGGCTGGGAATACGATGCGATGAACGAGATCGCCAGGCGGCTGAATTTCAAGCTCGAATACCAGAACACCAGCTGGGACGCGATGATCCAGGCCGTTTCCGACGGGCAATACGACATCGGCATGACCGGCATCACCATCAAGGATGATCGTAAACAGAAGGTCGACTTCTCCGATCCCTATATGCGCTCGCAACAGCTGATGCTGGTACGCGGCGATGAAAAACGCTTCGCCGACGCCAAGAGTTTTGGCGCCCTGGCGACCGGCCTGATCGGCGCCCAGCCGGGAACGAGCCCGTTCTACACGGCGGTCTACGAAATCCTCGACGGCAACGAGCAGAACCCGCGGATCAAGCTGTTCGAAACCTTTGGGGCGACCGTGCAGGCGCTGAAGGCGGGAGATGTCGATCTGGTGCTGACCGACAGCACCGCCGGCGACGGTTACGTCAAGGCCTCCGGCGGTACCCTGAAGCTGATCGGCGCGCCGCTCGGCACCGAGGATTTCGGCTTCATCTTCAAGAAGGGTTCGAATCTCGTTGCGCCGGTCAACGCCGCGATCGCCGCGCTGAAGGCTGACGGCACGCTCGATGCGCTGAACAAGAAGTGGTTCCTCGATTACAAGATGGGCCAGTAAAGGCATGGCGCCTTCGCGTCGCAGAACGTCCCAGCCGCAGGATTTCCCCTGGTGGCTGGTCGCCTTCGCGATACTTTGCCTCGGCCTGGCGGCGGTCATCGCCCTCAACGATCTTTATTCCCAGGTCTTCAATGTCGTCGCCAGGGGCATCGGCATCACGGTCGGCGTGACACTGGCAGCCTTTCTCCTGGCGACGCTGCTGGGGCTCGGCATCGCGCTTGCAGGGCTTTCCGGCAATGTCGTGCTGAGGCAGGCGGCGCGTTTCTATATCGAGCTCATCCGCGGCATCCCGATCCTCGTCCTGCTCTTCTACATCGCCTTCGTCGGCGCACCGGCCTTCGTGACGCTCTACAATTGGGCGCTGTCGCCGCTGATCGAGCGCGGCTGGGTCCAGGCGCTTCTGGTGCGCGACGTCTCGCTCTTGTGGCGGGCGATCATCGCCCTGACGATCGGTTATGCAGCCTTCATCGCCGAAATCTTTCGCGCCGGGTTCCAAGCCGTCGACATCGGCCAGATCGAGGCGGCGAAGGCGCTGGGCCTCAGTCGCTGGCAGCGTTTCCGGCTGATCGTCTTCCCCCAGGCGATGCGGGTGATCCTGCCGCCGCTTTCCAACGACTTCGTCTCGATGGTGAAGGATAGTTCGCTCGTCTCGGTACTCGGCGTCGCCGACATCACCCAGATGGCCAAGGTCTACGCGGCCGGCTCCTTCCGCTTCTTCGAGACCTATTCGATCGTCACCTATATCTACCTGCTGCTGACGATCGGCCTGTCGCTGGCCCTGCGCGGCCTCGAAGCACGTTTGCGGAAAAGGACGGAGCGCTAACGCAAAAGGCGGCCCGAAGGCCGCCTCGCCGTTTCAGTCCCTGCCGAGCGCCCGCAGCGTCAACGACGGCAGGGCGCGTTTCTGTTTAGTACACTTCCGGGACGTACATGTCCGCCGGCACCGGATGGCGAATGTAGTCGTCGTTCCGGACGCGGCCCGGCAGGTCGATCTGCTCCTTCGGAACGGTCTCGTAAGGCACCTGGGCGAGAAGGTGGGAGATCATGTTGAGCCGCGCCTTCTTCTTGTCGACGGCCTGCACCACCCACCACGGCGCTTCCGGGATGTGGGTGCGCTGGAGCATCTCTTCCTTCGCCTTGGTATATTCTTCCCAGTGGACGCGGCTTTCGAGGTCCATCGGCGACAGCTTCCACTGCTTCAGGGGATCGTGGATGCGCATCTTGAAGCGGAATTCCTGCTCCTCGTCGGTAATCGAGAACCAGTATTTGACGAGGATGATGCCGGAGCGGACCAGCATGCGTTCGAATTCCGGCACCGAGCGGAAGAACTCTTCCAGTTCGTCCTTGGTGCAGAAGCCCATGACCCGCTCGACGCCGGCGCGGTTGTACCAGGAGCGGTCGAACATCACCATTTCGCCGGCGGTCGGCAGGTGCGGGACGTAGCGCTGGAAATACCACTGGTTCTGTTCGCGCTCGGTCGGCGCGGGCAGCGCGACGACGCGGGCGACACGCGGATTGAGGCGCTGGGTGACGCGCTTGATGGCGCCGCCCTTGCCGGCCGAGTCGCGGCCTTCGAACAGCACGACCATCTTCAGCTTCTTGTATTGTACCCAGTCCTGCAGGCGGACGAGTTCGTGCTGGAGGCGGAAGAGTTCGCGGAAATAGATCCGGCGGTCGATCGTCGCCTCGGCGGGCTCAGACATGCCCTCGGCGACCAGCTCGTCGAGCCGGTCCTCTTCCATCTGCATTTCCAGCTCTTCATCGAAGCTGTCGGCGATCTCTTCCTTGATGCGGCTGAGCTGGTCTTGCATGGGTTCGGACATGGTAGGCATTCCTCCTTTATGGAAACCCAGATCAACCACGTTTCCGCGAAAGCTTTATGACAGAGATGCGACAGATTTTCTGCGAAGCAATTCGATTGCCGATTTCCCCGGAAACTGCTATTGCAGCGGCCATGGGATCGAAATTCGGATGCCTCGCGAACCATATCGTCGTGCTGCAGGACCACAAACGTCTGCCGGCACGGTTTTTCGCGCGGGTATCCGGGGCGCTTTGCGACCGACTTAGCTGACTTTCCTCAGCTTGAGGCAGCCCTGTGCTGCCGGACACCCATTTCCAGTTTCAGTCAGTTATACGGACAGCAGCCATGAGCGCACCCCGCACCCTTTACGACAAGATCTGGGACGACCACGTCGTTTCCGAGGACGAGAACCACACCTGTCTTCTCTACATCGACCGTCACCTCGTTCACGAGGTGACGTCGCCGCAGGCTTTCGAGGGCCTGCGCATCGCCGGCCGCAAGGTCCGCGCACCGGAAAAGACGCTCGCCGTCGTGGACCATAACGTCCCGACCACGGCCGACCGCCACGAAGGCATCAAGAACGAGGAAAGCCGCATCCAGGTGGAAGCGCTTGCCCAGAACGCCCGCGACTTCGGCGTCGAATATTATTCGGAAAAGGACGTCCGCCAGGGCATCGTCCACATCGTCGGCCCCGAACAGGGTTTTACCCTGCCGGGCATGACCATTGTCTGCGGCGACAGCCACACCTCCACCCACGGCGCTTTCGGCGCGCTGGCGCACGGCATCGGTACGTCTGAGGTCGAGCATGTGCTCGCCACCCAGACGCTGGTGCAGAAGAAGGCGAAGAACATGCTGGTGCGCGTCGACGGCCAGTTGCCGCCGGGCGTCACCGCCAAGGACATCATCCTTGCCATCATCGGCGAGATCGGCACCGCCGGCGGCACGGGCCATGTCATCGAGTTCGCCGGTGAGGCGATCCGCGCGCTCTCCATGGAAGGCCGCATGACGGTCTGCAACATGACGATCGAAGGCGGCGCCCGCGCCGGCCTGATCGCGCCGGACGAAAAGACCTTCGAGTATATCAAGGACAAACCGCGCGCCCCGAAGGGCAAGGCCTGGGACATGGCGCTCGACTACTGGAAGACGCTGCAGACGGACGAAGGCGCGCATTTCGACAAAGTCGTCGTGCTCGACGCCGCCAACCTGCCGCCGATCGTCTCCTGGGGCTCCTCACCGGAAGACGTGATCTCGGTCGAAGGCTCCGTTCCGAACCCGGACGATATCCAGGACGAAACCAAGCGCACCTCGAAATGGCGCGCTCTGGACTATATGGGCCTGAAGCCCGGCACCAAGATCACCGATATCGCCATCGACCGCGTCTTCATCGGCTCCTGCACCAACGGCCGCATCGAAGACCTGCGTGCTGCAGCCAAGGTTGTCGAAGGCCGCGCCGTCGCATCGACCGTGTCCGCCATGGTCGTCCCGGGCTCGGGCATCGTCAAGGAACAAGCGGAAGCCGAAGGCCTCGACAAGATCTTCAAGGATGCCGGTTTCGAATGGCGCGAGCCGGGCTGCTCGATGTGCCTGGCGATGAACGACGACCGCCTGAAGCCGGGCGAGCGCTGCGCTTCCACCTCCAACCGCAATTTCGAGGGCCGCCAAGGTTACAAGGGCCGCACCCATCTCGTCTCGCCGGCCATGGCCGCCGCAGCCGCGGTCGCCGGCCACTTCGTCGACATCCGCGAGTGGAAATGAGCGTTTTCCAGCTTTGATTTTGAGATGCCCGGCCCTCAGCGCCGGGCATTTTCGTTTCAGGCCTTAGCCGAGCACCCTCACCACCGTACCCTTGCGCATGAACCGGATCAGCCGTTTCATGTCGGGAAGACTGACGGCGATGCAGCCGGCGGTCGGCTGGTAACCCGGCTTGATCAGGTGGAAGAAGATCGCCGAGCCACGATTTCGGGCTCGCGAGGTGACGTTCCAGTCGAGCACGAGGCAGATGTCGTAGAGCCCGTCAGCCCGCATCATCTCTTCGTGGCTTGCCCGGAATGGTGCCCTCACCGGACGATTGTAAGACGGGTGCTCCGGCTGGTCGCACCACAGCAGGTCTTTATCGATGCGCGCGATCGAAAGCGGCGTCGGGGGCAGCGTCACGCGGTCCCCACGGACATAGCCGTTGAGGAGGCGCATCGGCGCGATCGGCGTTGCGCCATCCCCTTCACGCTTGAAGGGAGTGGTGCCGGACCGCCCGAGCGCCGCCGGCACGGTGATACCGCCGAAGGAGACGATCGCCCGACGCCGGTCGCGCGGCGCGGTCCGAACGGTGACGACGGCAGTCTTTTTGTGATTTCCCCCGCGAAAACGCTGCATTTCTCTCACAAGGTTTTGCTTTGAATATGATTTCGTTTGAATTCATAGCACACTAAAGCGCTGCGCATATTGAATCGAAACATCGTACTTTCCGAAAATCGATTCCGATTTTTGGGTCGATGCTGTAGGGATTTAGATCGAGGAGCCCTAAATGCGCTTCGATTGGCTGCAACAGCAGTCTGGACGCAACGGCGAGACGAAAGGCAAGAACGCATGGCATCGCGCACGATACTCCTGGTGGACGACGACGATGATCTGCGCGAGACGCTCGTCGAGCAGTTGTCGTTTTACGAAGAGTTCGCAATCCTCCAGGAAGCGAATGCGGCCAAGGCGCTGCAGACCGCCAAGAATGCCCAGATCGACCTGCTGATCATGGACGTCGGCCTGCCGGACATGGACGGTCGCGAAGCGGTGAAACTCTTACGCAAGAACGGTTTCAAGGCGCCGATCATCATGCTGACCGGCCACGACACCGATTCCGACACCATTCTCGGCCTCGAAGCCGGCGCCAACGACTATGTGACGAAGCCCTTCCGCTTCGCCGTGCTGCTCGCCCGCATCCGTGCCCAGCTTCGCCAGTACGAGCAGAGCGAGGACGCCACCTTCACGGTCGGCCCCTATCTCTTCAAGCCGAGCCAGAAGCTGCTGACCACCGAGGACGGCAAGAAGATCCGCCTGACCGAAAAGGAAGCGGCGATCATCCGCTACCTCTATCGCGCCGGCCAGAAGGTAGTGACCCGCGACGTCCTCCTGGAGGAAGTCTGGGGCTATAATTCCGGCGTCACTACGCATACGCTGGAAACCCATGTCTACCGTCTTCGCCAGAAGATCGAGCGCGATCCGTCGAGCGCCGAAATCCTGGTCACTGAAAACGGCGGCTACAAGATCGTACCGTAAAGGGCCCTGATGTCGCTGACCGAAGATATCCGCCTGCTTTCGCAGGTCCCGCTGTTCCGGGACATGAACGACGACCAGCTGCGCCTCGTCGCCTTCGGTGCCGAGCGTCGGCAGGTGACGACCGGCCAGCAGCTGTTCCGGGAAAAATCCCCGGCGGAGTCGGCCTTCATCGTCGCAAGGGGCCGTTTCGAACTGCTGATGGCGGACCGGAGCGGCGAGATGAAGGTGGAAGCGACGGTCGGTCCCGGTACCCTTCTGTCGGAGTTGGCGCTCGTGACCATGGTGGAGCGCAAGTTCACCGCCGTGGCGATCGAGGACTCCGAGGCCCTGAAGATCAGCCGCTCGCTGTTCCACCGCCTGCTGGAGGAATATCCCCAGGTCGGCCGGGTGATCGAGAACCGCATCCGCGACAATATCACCAGCCTTGCCAAGGCGGCAGCAGCGATGCAGGACCGGTTTGCCTGAGGCTTCCTATT
>NZ_JBFTZM010000016.1:0-96870 GCF_056406795.1 Neorhizobium sp. P1_A6
GCCATGCCATGGTCAGACCGGCTTCAGGACAGTGTCGGCGACTATTGGAACACCTTGATCAGCATCGACAGCGCCCAGCGCGAGTCATTTATTGAAATGATGAGTAGAGGCGAATTGGGGCCGATCCTCAAGGAACTTAAAATGTCGCCGGCGCAGTTGGCTGCCGCGGTGGATCGGCGAGTTGAAAACTACAGCGAAATCGACACTTCGGACTTGCGGCCTGCTGAGTTCCGGCAATTTGTGGAAGATCCTGGCGACCGCATTGATCAGGACCTGGATTTCGAAATCCGGCGCGAAACTGTGCCAGATACGATAGCTCCTTGGATAGCGACAGTGGTGCGTGCAGTTCGCCTCAGGGAGGTGAGGGCAATCACGGGCTTCACAAGGATAAATCCACCAGGTGATCCGGATTCGCCAGAGGTGGCAAGCCTTTCCAAGACAAAGCTATCCTGGCTGCCCGCCATTGAAGTAAGGGGCGAGGGCATATTTCTTTCACTGAACGAAAAACAACTCACTCGATGGGAGAATTTGCCTGAGGTGGTGGCTCGCGCGGCTGAATGCCATCAACGGTACAGGCTGGACTGGCAATCTCGTCACGGTCCCGGGAATGAGCCCGCCCGTACGATCAGCGCTCGCTATATGCTTTGCCACACGCTTTCGCACGCGATTATGCGTCAGCTGACACTGGAATGCGGATATTCAAGTTCGTCGCTTCAGGAGCGCATTTATGCCGGGATGGGGGAAGATCCGATGGCAGGAGTGCTGATATACACTGCCACCACGGATGCCGACGGGACACTGGGTGGTCTCCAAAGGCAGGGAGCAGCCAACCGTATCGAAGGTATTCTATGCCGCGCGATTGCTGGTATGGAATGGTGTTCCTCCGATCCACTATGCATTACCGACATGATGGGGGCGTTGAACGCGTTTTCGCACTCTGCGTGTCACTCCTGCGTTCTGTCTCCGGAAACATCATGCGAAGCCTTTAACCACTTTCTGGACCGCGCACTTCTGGTAGGCACACCCGATGCGCCCTCAGTCGGATTCTTCGTTGATCTTGTTGCGGGAAACTGATGGCAAAACTCTGGCCACGCGAACTGCCGGTTTCCATAAGGCAGGATAGACGACGTCGGGCTGAAGTTCGCGTCTATGACAAGCTTTCTTCTGTCTTGGATGACAACTTCACCGTTTTCTACTCAAGCCCATGGCTCGGCACCGACCACCTTGGAAACGAAAGAGATGGCGAGTGTGACTTCATGGTCGCGCATCCGGACCTTGGATACCTGACTCTTGAAGTAAAAGGAGGTGGTATCTCGTTTGATCCCGCGGAACGACAGTGGTGGAGTACAGACGCCCAAGGTTTTCGGTTCAGAATCAAAGATCCCGTGGAACAGGCTCGCAGCGCCAAACATGAATTGCTAAAGAAACTTAGGGCGACAAACCATTGGCAGGAACGCTGGATCCACAACAGCCACGGTGTTGTGTTCACTGACGCGGCTACGCCTCCGCGTGACCTAGGCGCTGACAGGCCCGCGCATATTTTCTGCTGCTCGAAAGAGTTGGCGAACGGCCTTCGGAAATGGATCGATGCGCGGATGCTAGAGGCGCGGCAGCCTCGCGCATCGCGTGGGCTTGGCAAAGACGGAATAGCTGCGTTCGAAAAGATACTCGCTCAACCATTTACCTTGAGCTTCCATATCGCAGGAGCAATGGAGGATTCCAGAGAACGATTTGGCGTTTTGGAACCAACGCAGTTTCACATTCTTGAGCACATTGCCGACATCGTACGCGTTGAGATCCGGGGTGCCGCGGGAACCGGAAAAACGATCGTGGCAATTGAGGAGGCCAGGCGTGCGGCGGGTGCGGGCCGGCGGACGCTTCTGATATGCCATGGCCGCCCACTGGCAAATGACCTCGCAAGACTTGCCGGAACCTCAGAGCATCTTACGGTTGGCAGCTTCCATTCCGTCTGTCTGGAAACAGTAGCGGCGGCGGGAGCTGAATTGCCGCCGCCCGGTGATCGCAACCAAGCATTCTTCGATTCCATTCTACCCGGCCTGTTTCTCGACGTCATGATCTCCCGTCCAGAACTGAGATGGCAGCATATCGTCGTAGACGAAGCCCAAGATTTCGAGGAAAGCTGGTGGATCGCAGTGGACGCAGCGCTTGGCAGCGGCGGCGTCCTTCGCGTTTTCTCTGACACTAACCAGCGCGTCTATTCCGGCAGCAGAGTTCCAACCAAGGACCTTCAACTCATTCCGATCAGACTGTCACGCAATCTGCGAAATACGAGATCGATTCATTCCGCAGCGTCGGCGCACTATGATGGACCGGAAATTATCGCGGAAGGTCCGGAAGGTCCGCAGGTCCACTGGATCGAAGAGGATTCCACAGAGAAACTGGTGGCGGCCGCGTATGGAGAGATCAGGCGCCTCGTTTACCAAGAAGAGGTGGCACCGGGCGATATAGCTGTATTGCTGCCAAGCGCTAAGTGGGTCGAGCAATTCCAAATTGCGGCGTCGCGCTCGCATCTTGAGTTCGCGGACTGCGGAGATCTCCGGACGGAACGCATAGTGGTTGACACTATAAGGCGGTTCAAAGGACTCGAAAGATCGGCGATAGTCGTTGTTGTGGGAGAAAGCAATCTCGCCAGAGCGGAGTTAGCCTACGTTGGTTTTTCAAGGCCCCGTTTCTACCTCGCTGTGATTGCCCGCCAATCTGACATGATTTGGCTGAAGGCACTTCAGGATGCGAAAGGAGCGCAGAGTTTACCAACGATTTGATATCGGTTGATTGAACCATTTGCGTTTACGCGAACTCACAGTTGCCGATTTTCAACTGGAACATATTTCGTGGGCAGGGGTACGATACTGATTTCAGCTGTGCGCAATGGAATTACGACACGACGGCTATGCTGCGATGCAGTCATGCCGCATCGCGCTTGAATTTTTTCAGCGCATCGCCAGACAGCGCTCCGGAAAATCCAGCCGATAGAACTGGATGTAAGGCCTGACCGATTTGCCGTGCGAGAAACGGGGGCACAGCATTACCCACCTGCGTGAACTGCTCGGTCTGATTTCCGAAAAACCGATAATTGTCTGGAAAAGTTTGCAACCGCGCCGCTTCACGGACCGTCAAAGCCCGGCACTGCATAGGATCGGGGTGAATGAAATAATGCCCGTCCTTTGCGATGTGGCTTGTTATTGTCGTCGATGGGCTACCCCATACTTGAACACGAAACCGGTCCGAGAAGATACCACTCTCCCAGTTCTTATGTTTAGGCGCCAAAGAAGGCGGAAACTCACGGGCGACCGGCGATCTTCCACACACACTTGCATAAACAGAAGCGAAAAAATACCGGCCCAAATCGGATTCCATGTGACCTCGGCTCGCATGCCCTGAAAGGCAGGTCATCCTGCTATCAAGGATCCACTCACGAAGTTCAGGGGGGCAATCATCAGCGATGTGACCCATCCCGGAGCTACTCCGGGGCGCCGTGCTTATGGCCTCCGCCATTCTGCCGGCCAGAACTTCAGAATGCCGGTAAACCTTTTGATGGTTCTGATCTTCAGAGTCGCGGGTGGCGTCCATGACTTTCTCTATCGACCTGGACATCGCATTGCGCCAAGCATCAGGCGAATCCGATTTGCTAACACCACTTCTTATGAAAGGCATACCCTGAAGGATGTCGCGGACCGTGACCTTCATTCCGCCCGAGCCTGTTGGTATCTGGCTTTGCAACCCATCTAAATGAACGAGGTCGCGTCTCAATCCGATAATTATAATTCTATGCCTTGCCTGGGGAACCCCAAATGTCTCACACCGAATTAGAAAATCCTTGGGTCTGCGCGTCGGGGTCAAATACGCGGCTCCGCCAGGACCTGCGCCAAACGCAAAGAAATCATAGGTTCTGTCATCACCACCGATTGCCTCAAGATCGGAAAGCACCATATCGAATACTGCTTTACCGCCTACGGTTGAGGAAAACATCCCTTTGACGTTTTCCATGACGAATGCTGCAGGCTTCAAATGTTTCAAAATGCTGATGTATTCGCGATAAAGGAAATGCCTCTTGTCCTTTTCAGGAAGGTATTCAGCTTTTGCACGGTTGCGAGACCTGCCGACAACGGAATACGCCTGACAGGGTGGACCGCCGATAACAATCGTCCGGTCGCCAGCCCTTTCTCTGATCGTTTGAAGATATGGCGCCAATATATCACTTACCCCATCCTCACCCAGCTCGAGCAACAAAGCTTCCTTCTCCGCCCTCTCCCACTGTTTGGAATATTTCAGAGCCCAGTCGGGTTCTTCGATCGAGCCATTGAGGAAAGCGTAGTATTCATCAGGAAATGAGCCTTCAAACTGCCGGAGAAATGCACGGAATCGGAGCGTCCGGTGCGCCAACTTTTCCTTCTCAACGGAGAGGGCGATTTGGAACACCGGGTTTCCGTTGGTGTCACGTACCGATGCAAATCCCTCAGCAAGCCCGCCGGGCCCCGCAAACAAATCGACCACTTCGAATGGGGTGTCTGATGTCGTTTTCAAAAGCGTAAGGTCCCCGGACGCATAACGTAAGACGCGGTGTGGACAAGGATGGTAGTAAGCATCTGTTCACGCAAACGCATCGTTGCAGCCGGCCAAGCTGCCAGGTCACCTGGCACAATAGTGGTATTAAAACGGGCGTGCACAAGAAGACAGACGGGTTCAGCAAACTCGTCGAGCTTGAATTGTTCGCCGCACACGAGCACAGCCGGGCTTCGGGATGTCTTCTGCACCGCACCTTGCGGAACCAGGAGCCCCAGATGAAATGGAAGAGGGCCGGCATTACTTTGGGCCTGATCACAGGCAGCACCTCCGCGTATGAGAACCAGTTGGCCCTCACCGCGGCGTTCTGCCTTCAGCTTAAATTCCTTTTCTCGGAGATAGTCGACTGTGACCCCAAACCTCGCATTCATAGCGTCATCGTCAAGCTCGGCCAAGGGAATTATCGCACCCCAATCAGACTGGCCAACCGGCTCACCGGGAGGAACCGCCAAGTGCAGCATCCGGTGCATCTCCGCCTTCTGAACCTCGCTGAGCGCAAGCCCCGGCTGCGGAAAAGTCACTGCGGTTTTCCACAGGTCAGGTGTGCCGGCGGCGGCGGGCTGATTGAGTATCCGGTCAGTTAACAAGGGGGATAGAACAGCTGCCACCGAACCTCTCGGATCGCTTAGTGCGTTCGAAGGCCCCGCGGCCGCAGATGCCAGGAGGCTAAGAATGCCATCCATCGCGCCGGGGTACAAGGCAAGCGTGCGCTTATCGCTCGGTATCAGATTGCTCACCAAAGCGAGTGTTGCGTTCGCCGCCGCTAGAACATCGCGCTCCCAACTAAGGAGCGCAGCGAGTTGGGGCATCGCCGCAATTTGCTGCGTTATCGCATGCTGGAGTGCAGCGCCATCCCACTGGTCCCGGCCCATACTGAAAGCATTTTTATCCAGCGCAAGAATAGCCAGCGGCATCTTATCTGCCGGTAGTATCACCCCGAGACGGTCCGCTAAGGCTGTCCGTTCCTGCTCATGCGAGGTCCAGAGTATGAGGATGTACGGGCCGTGATGATCGGGAACACAGTGGTTGAGGATGCTTCCAAGAGCATCATAGTGCTGAACAGCACTGGCAGCTGCTCTCAACAGATGAAGATCGCTGAACAAAATACGGAAGCCGGTGAACAGAGCAGGCGCCGGCAAGCCGGCGGCATCAAATCGTATACCTATACATGGAGCGCCAAGCCCATGAAGCGCGTCGACGAGTGGAGAAAGCTCCATTGGGTCATCATCAATTGCGATATATCTTGCTGGTGTGAACATCAGGGCCTGCCAAAGACCATAGCTACCACTGCGCCATCAAATTCATCCGGCACATCCGCCTGGCCTTTCCCGGGAAAGACCAGCCGTCCCTCGCAAAGATCCATAACCAGGTTGGCGAAGTATAACCCAAGACCACTCCCAGCAGGTCGTCTCGTAAAGAAGGGCGTTACAATTGTGGCCGGGTCGTCGATAAAGCCTGGTCCATTGTCAGCCACGACAATGGCTGGTCCTCCCTCAAAGTCAGGATCTACATTGACGTAAATACGTCGCTCCCCGGGATCAGGGTGTCTGACTTTGACCCAGTGAACCGCGTTATCTATCAGGTTAGTTAGAGCCCCAAGAACAAGGCCTGCCGCAAATGTGGCCTCGGCGTCTGGGCCATCATCCTCCAAAGCCGGGCAGCTTAGTTTAATGCCATGTAACCGAAACCGGAGAAGGCTTAGATCACGAGCAGTGCGCACAATGTCCCGCAGAGACCCCGGCTTACTCGAGGTATTCTTGAGCAATTGGGTCGATGTCTCCAATAGGCCTTGAAGTTGGCCCGCCTGCTCGCGTAGATTCTCGATTGTCATTTCAGGGTTGTTGATTGCCCCTGTCAACACCCTCACGCCGCGCTCAACTTCATGGAAGATGACAGCAAGCCCCGCATGTGAAACCCCGGAGCGGGCAAAGTTTTCACGAAGAGTGGCGTATTCGGATTCTATTTTGCGGATCGCCGGTTCGAGCACTTTGTCAACGTTGTTCGCCCGCGCCAGGCGACGGAGTTCGGTCAGCGGACCGAACATTCCTTCAGGCGTTTCACTTCCGCTTCCCGTGATCTTGCGGATCCGTTCCTTGTCGATGTTTCTCTCAGCCTGAAGGATCATCAGCGCACCGAGCACGACACGCCTCAGGCGGTCATACGTGTCAGTTTCGACGAAACCCTCGCGGTTGGTTTTCTCATGTAGGCCGTGGCTGTCGGCCAGACTGAGATCGACAACACCTATGGTGATGTTACGGCTCAACCGTTTTGTCGGCTCGTTTACACGCCGGAGATCGAGGCCCAACCAATCGTCACTCGGCTCACCATAATTGTACACTCGTACGCCGTCTCTATAAAGGCGTACGCCGCCATTCTGGGTAAGGAAACGCTCAAGAAAACGCGTGTCTCCATAAAGCGGCAGAACTTTCTTGTCGCGGTCGAATATGTGGAAACGACCTTTAACGGGACCGATTCCCTCTAAGGTCGACTGGTCTGCGGTCACTCTGCTCCGCCGCTTAGCTCGCGGTTCCTCACCCGGATCGAGAACGTCTGGTTCCTCGAGTTGGGCGATCTGAAAATAGAACTCATCGCGCTCTACGATGCGCTTTTCCAACTTCAGACCGGGAACTCCGCGAAACTCGTACTTGTAATGCAGCTTACTCCCGTCAAATTCGAACTCGAACGTATACGGCGCCATATCCAGCAATTGCTTGACGCCTGGGAGAGTTGTCAGCCATTCCGGGTGATCGGGAACGTGCAATTTCACATCAAAGTCGCCCACCCGGTCACCGAAGGGAGAAGCTATTGAAGTCACCTGTCTGTACAGATCGCGGATCTCGCCTCTTGTCCAGTCTGTAGTGCGCAAACGGCTGATCTCAATTAGGGTACCGGTATTTGACGGAAAAACCTCCGGCACGCGCTGTCGCACAGTAATCTCGGCGTCCGCTAGAAAGGTTTTCTCCAGCAGTGTGTCCCAATCAAAATCCGCGACGCATTCAGGTTCGTTCTCCGCTTTCGTCACAAGGCGGATTCTGTCCCCGAGTTTATGGACAGCAAACCGGCCGACGCCCTTCTCGCCCAGTGGGAGACGGCCGTATCGGGGTGAGCGGACTTGCCTCTCGCGATCCTGCTCGCGGTGGTCGTGACCAGGGACGAGCCATACGTTCTCAATCGTCTGCAGCGACATTCCCTGACCATTATCGCGGATAGAGATTTTCGCCGCTTCTGTTCCGATATCGTCAAATGTAATGACAACCTCGTCTGCATCGGCGTCGTAAGCATTCTTCACGAGCTCAAAGAGCGCCAGACGCGGAGAGCTAATAAGCTGGTCTCCGAGCAGTTGCAGCAACCTCGCTCGGGGTTTGAATGCCCGTTGCAGAACCCGATTATCAGCTGCCGTCACCCCAATTCCCTTCACAATAATCTATCAACTGCAGTCGGACGTACCTGCCCCGACACCAAGTGCGTCATTGGGGCAGATACAACTCAGACTAGCTGCCATTGATCGCTCTGTCTTTACCGGCGCTACTGTATTCACCGAAATAAGAAGACCCCTTTAAACACATTAACCTGGTCCGGCCGCCCCAGTTCAAGTAGAGGCACGCGAAGTGGCGTTTTCAACGGCCAACTCCTCCTGCAGTTTGATCAGCGCCTTGCGCTTGGGTAGCTGCAGTTTCCAACGGATCATATCGCCGAGGTGGCGCTGGATATCGTTGTGCTTCGCACCAAAACGCATAACCTGAGTGCTTTCATCAAAGTTACCGAGGTCCAGATTGTAACCAGCCTCATCGGGAGTGACAGCATCCTTCATTCCAGGACATTTATCTTCGCGCTCAGATATACTCATCTCGAAATAGCGCCACATGGGATTTGTGTGCGCGAAATCGATCTCATTCTCCTCGATCGCCGCAAACAGACGCTCAAGGTATTCCGGATTTTCATCGCGGCCATACCCGAAGTCATAAGCGAGTTTTGCCAATGCCTTCAGCACAACGGGCTGAGCTGCGACTGTATTCTTTTTAGCCCCCTGTTCTCCCCAATAAGGTATCTGGCCGATCGCACCCCAAAAGCGGCAGCCGTATGATTCCTTGGCACTGATATCCGCTGGCGAGGCTCCGTTTATTGTCGTCTTGTTCAGGAAAAGAAGCGCGTTGACAGAGATAAGATCTTTACGGGAGATCACACCCTCGTCTTTGTGCCAGTCGTGCGGGCTGTCGGTTTCAACCATAGTTGCTTTAAGAATGTCATGGCCAAGCAGATGGTCTTTTATAAACCGGTTGACCGCATTTGAGTTATCGAATTCRTAAACGAGTCCGCTTTCGACAGTCTTTCCGAGGTGGTTCAGGTCGTGAAAGAGCTGGCGTTCCTGCTCAAAATTCAGACCCAGATGGGTCTCAACAACGATTGAGCATTCCGCGCGCGCCACTTCGAATGCCGCCGCCCAAACCTGAATCTCATCAAGCGTTGGGTCTCGCTTAGCATCCCCTGCCGGCACATAAAGCGAAGGTTTGCGCGGGTACCGACCGTTATTTACTACGGACTTGAGGAATTCGAACACCATATGCATTGCGAACCGCCGGTGCTGGCCGTCTATGACCCACAAAACATGCTTGTCTGAAAGGAAAACGGTTATCACCCCGCCTTTGCGTTCAAAGCGGAGCCCGTCACCGCCGAATTTACAGTTCCGTATATTTGCGGTAATCGGCTGCATCGCGATATAGGGTTGCGCACCTATCTCTTTCTGAATCGCGACAAGAGCCTGCGGAATTGGGTGACCCTGAGCCTCCAACTTCCGTCGAGTCGTATCGACAAGACCCTTCAATATAAATGTTGCAAGTTTTTTGGCGTGCGTCTCATCAAGCCGCCGCTGTGCTGCAGGCAGCTCCCGGTGTGCAGGCAACGCTTCCAGATTTGCTTTGTTCGCTACTTCCGAAATTTCATAGAAGACAGCCATGGGGACACTCATAATAAGAGTCCGATTCCCCATGTTGGATCCTACGAGAACGTTGAACGGGCGCCCCGAATGGTCACCTTGCTGCAGCAGATCACTCAAACTGTTGGTGACAGTTGGCTCTACCTCGTCTACAGTTATATTGTCCATCGGACTTTCCTTCTCCGCTTAAGCGGGTTTTCGGTGTGAATAGCGCGACCGGCGGTTTCCAGACACTCCGGTCGCGCGTTGTTATGCGTGAACGGACAGGGTCCGTTCACGCAAAGTCTCTCCTGACACAAATTAGCCAGAGCATGCCCCCTCCTTCTCGCTCAGTCGGGTTACGGTGGTCGTCGTCCGCGGTTTTCCAGACACTCGGCGACTGCAAGGAAGCTAACCCAAACGCATTTCAGCGTCAAGCCATAATGGCCTGGTGTAAAATAAAATTCGCCTGGCGGTTTCATGAAAAATAACCTGGCGACATTTTACGATGATGGCAGCTTACGTTTTGGCCCCAGAAATTGCATGAGGGTTTTAGCCAATGCAGGCGAGTCTGTGGTTTCACATTCCCAAATAACAAGCACCTGCCATCCCATCTGTTCGGCCGCCTGTTGGTTGCGTAAATCGCGGGCTACATTTTGTGAAAGCTTTTCGCTCCAGAATTCCTGCCGTGTTTTGGGAAAGGTGGCGTTTTTGCACCCCGCATGCTGATGCCAAAAACATCCGTGAACCTGTATCATCTTCTTTCGCCCAGGAAAGGCGACGTCAGGCCGGCCAGGCGCAGGCTTCCAGTGAATGCGGAATCGATAGCCGAGGCTATGTAGTAATCGTCTGACACGCAGCTCGGGCGAGGTGTTTTTTGAGCGGATCCGCGCCATATTCGCACTGCGTTGTATTTGAGTAATACGATCAATCATGAGCCTTCATATATCCGCATGTTTCAAAATTGGGGGTGCATCAGGCCCGACTCAATGGTGACATGATGCGGACAGTTTCAGAGAACGCGGAAATGATATTGATCCACCGTCGTTCATTCAATTGATCGTACCGCAAGGCGGATAATTGAGGTCTTTTCGATTTCCGGAATTTATCCCACAGAAGGAAGCGAGAATTAGTAGTTGCGTGCGGCATCTGACAAAAACATCGAGCCTCCGTCATGGATGTATGCGCTAAAGTCACAGGCACAAAGCCGACAGCACCGTCCTAACTGGTCGTTCCGGTACACGGATTGGCGGATGGTCAATCCGCTGCTATTCGCTGGCTTTTGCAGGCGCTCGGCTAGCAGCAGTGGTATGCCGTTCCCATGACAGCGTGGCGCTGACCAGCTACTCCCACGTGAAGGTTTGTCTCCGCACCCTCGGCAAAAAACGCAGATACGAGATCGGTAGCAACAGAGGCCCCCTAGCAGCGAATCACCTGCGATCAACTACCAGCCAGACATCTTCGTAGCGCAGACCCATCAATTCCGCGAGCTCGTCAGCGCCCCTTTGTCAGCAATGAATTAATTTGCCACAATGCCGGTAGTTGGGTCGGAGCGCTTCGCCTTGCTGAAGCCCTTGTCGCTAGCCATGAACCTTTGAAGCATCGGCGCGATGAGCTTGGCTGGATCGGGCCGAGTGGCCTCACTCGAACTTTCGGCAAGTATCGCAGCATATGCCTGCAAATCCCGGAACACCGGCGCTGGCAATTCGATGGTGATCTTGACTGGCTTGTCATCGGGAATAGCAGACAGCTTCAACTTGGTCATGTCGGCTCCCTCATCGCCCCATAGGGTTTCATCACCAGATCGCGGTTGACGATAACGCGAACCGGAAAGCCCGGCCGGATTGTAAGCGTCGGCTGAATATTGAACTGGCGTTGAACGATCTGCTGGCCAATGTCGGAGGCGCTGTCCTGGGCGCTCTCACGGATGGCGCGAGCGATGTCGCTTTCGTCGTCGGCCGAGAGTTCCGTGCCGATACCGAGCAGTGTCGAAAGTGCCGCGGCCTTGAACAACTGTCCCCAGTGATGATCGACTTCATCCTCAAGCCCGGAGAACCCTTGAGTGTCGGCGCCCTGCAGACGCTCCAATACGATGGACGAACCGTCCGGCATGATGAGGCGGTTCCAGACCAGCAGCACGCGGCTCTGCCCGAAGGCAACCTGGCTGTCGTATCGACCGATCAAGCGTGCGCCTTGCGGAATGAGCAGATGCGAACCGGTCGGGCTGTCGTAGACGTGTTCTGTTACCTGCGCGGTAATCTGGCCGGGCAGATCGGATTTGATGCCGGTAATAAGGGCCGCCGGAATGACAGTACCCGCCTGCACGACATAGGGAGACACCTTCTCCTGCACGCGGTCGGCACTGACGGTGCGCCGATCTGTTTCGCCATTGACGAAAGCAAGCTTGCGGTCCTGCATATTCTGCGCGGACCCGGCGTCAAGTGGCGGCGTTTCGGATGGAATCGGCATGCCGGTGGCAGGATCTAAGCCGGAACCTGGCGCTGTCGCGGATACGATCGTCTGGCTTCCGGTCGTCCTTTCTCCGCGGCTGTCAGTGAAGAGTTTTGCCAGGCGGGCGGCTTCGATCTCGGCAAGTCGGCGCTGCTCCTCAGGATCGACGCGTGGCGTCTGGATGCTCGGTGTGACGACAGGCCTGCCTTCCTCCTGTGCACGCAGGATCGGACGGCCAAGATCGCCCGGCAGGGCCGGACCGAGTTTGGGAATGTTGGTATAATCTCTCGGTAGACCGGCCAGGCCATCGGCCGGCGTCGCGTTGTCGGTGTTATAGAGTTCCGTCGCAGACTGGTTACCGCGCCGGTTCGTATCGAGCGCCCAGAACAGGGCGGCCGCAATGGCGATACTGGCCACGCTACCGAGACCGATCAACACCTTGCGAGAAAGCCGCGTGACACGCCGCGGCTCGGCGCGTAAGCGCAGTTCCGCCTGAAGCCCCATCTCCGATGATTTTGCAGACCCTGTCATCGGCTGCGCTCCGGGGAAAATAGCGTTGTCCGCTTCGCCGCTGTCCGACCATCGGTGCGGACGATGCGAACCCGCCTCTCGCTGTCCTTGTCGCCAAGCCGGAGTTCCCCCGCAGCGAACAGCCGATCAACGACATAATAGTTTTGGCGGGCACGGTAATTGACGAGTTCGGAATTGCCGGACGGGCCGATAACGAACAGCGGTGGCATTTCGCCCTGTCCGATGCCCGAGGGGAATTCGATATAGACTTTGGCTCCGTCATCGAAGGCGCGCATCGGTCGCCATGGTGCTGTGTCACCTTCAACGCGGTAACGGAAGTTCAGTTTCGAGATGTCGATGCCGGTGGCGACGGCTTGCGTCTCTGTCGCCCTCGCATTCTGCCGTCGCAGCGCGATCAACTGGTCCTGCGGATATTGCCATGAGACCGATGCCATGTAGGTCGAGGGCGTGGAGCGCAGTTCCAGATGGTAGGTGCGCCGGTCGGTGTTGATGACCAGATTGGTCTGGAGATCGGCCCGTGTCGGCTTGACCAGAATATGCACCTGCTTTGAAGCTGCCATACCGCTCTCGGTATCGCCGATGATCCACCGCACGGTGTCACCGGCAGCCACCGGTCCCGAGCCGACAAGCTGCTCACCAGGTTGGAGGGCGATATCGGTCACCTGACCAGGAGCGGCATAGACCTGATAGAGAGCGCCGCCCGAGAAAGGATAGACCTGCACAGCGTTGATGAAGCCGTCGCGGACCGGCTGGATGCGGGCAGCTTCGTTGGCAAGCGTAATCCGTGTCTTTGGATCGACAGGTTCTGCCTTCGCCTTTTCCCCGTTGATTGGCTTCAACTGACCGGGCAGCGGCAGAGGTTTCGGCAACTCGACCACCTTCACAGGCCCGACCGGATCGGCGGTGAGCACGGCGGGTGCCGCATCGTCGTAGTCGATCTCCGGCGGAATGTATTTTTTCGCGCAGCCGGCAAGCGCCGATGCGGATAATAGCGTTGCCAGCAGCAGCGATGCACCTTTTCTATATGCCCCCTTCATTGCGAAAGCTCCTTGGACCAGTTGATTGCGTTGACGTAGACGCCGAGTGGATTGGCGCGCAGCTTTTCGGCGGTGCGCGGCGGCTGGACCACGACGGTCAGAATTGCGGTCCAGCGTTCGGTGGCCGAAAGCTGGCCGTTCTCGAACTGCCGTTCGGTCCAGGCGATGCGGAAACTGTCGGGTGATGCCCGGATGACGCTGGAGATCTCGATGGCGATCTGGTTCTTGCCGACCTTCGTGAACGGGTCATTGGCACGGGCATAGTCATTGAGCGCGATCGCCCCGCGATCGGTGGTATATTCGTAGGCGCGGAGCCAGTTCTGCCGCACGATGACGGGATCGGCGGGAATGCTGCGAACCTGCTCGATGAAACGGGCGAGATGCCAGGCGATCTGCGGATCGGTCGGCCGATAGTCGGTCACGGCAGAGGCAACGGCCTGCGCCTCGCCGAACTTGTCGATCTGCACCACCCATGGCACCACAGTCCCACGCGTCGATTGCCAGACCAGCGCCGATGCAAAACCGCCAGCCAGAAACAGAGAACCGAAAGCCATCAGCCGCCAGTTTTTCGCCTGCACACGGGCAGACCCTATGCGCTCGTCCCAGACCTGCGCTGCCTTCTGATAGGGCGTTTCGGGTTCCGGGGTCCGTGCGTAGCGCACGGAAGGTCGTCTGAAGATGTTCATCATCGGGCATCCTGATTGAGAGAGACGGACATGGAGCCACCGCCGTGATCTGCGGAGCGGACCGTATGGGCGGCGGTGCTGACACCGTGACTGACGGCGCTGCTTCGCTTCATGCGCTGCGCCCATTCGGGCGGCGTCGAGGGCGATATGTCAGAGCCGGACACGGCGGCGGAACTTGCGAACTGCGAACCGGCAAACGAAGGATCGTTGGCGGCTTCGGGCATGCCGACGCCAACGTCGTTCTTGCCGCCTGTCGCCTTCCATGCGGCGGCCTGTCCAGAGCGATAGCTGGAGCTCATGGATTGTGATGCGCCGGACCCCATGGCCCTGCCCTTGCTCATGGCAAGACCCGCGGCTGCTTTTGCGACACCGGCAAAACCGGCAGCACCACCGCCGGTCCCTGTCGATCCAGCGGTTGCGTCACCAAGACCGTATGCGGTCCTGGCGCCGCCGGCGAGTGTGGCCCCTCCCCTTGCCGCACCGCTGGCAGCACTTGCGGCAGCACCCAGTCCAGCCCTGGCACCCATATACCCGGCGGCTCCCAAACCGGCCGCTGCAAGACCGGTTCCGACGGCAGCGCCTGCTCCAAGTTGCGGGGCGCCGGATACTAGGCCACTCGCGATACCGGGGCCGAAGATCGACAGGCCCATCAACGAGAGAGCGCCGAGCACCAGCGACAATGCCTCGGTGATGGTCGGCTGTTCAGAGAAACTGGATGTAAACTCGTCGAACAGGCCGGAGCCGATGCCGACGATGACGGCCAGCACCAGTATCTTGACCCCGGAGGCGACGATATTGCCGAGCACCTTCTCGGCGAGGAAGGATGTCTTGTTGAACAACGCGAAGGGGATCAGGACGAAGCCCGCAAGCGTCGTCAGCTTGAACTCGATCAGCGTGACAAAGATCTGGATGGCGAGAATGAAGAAGGCAACGAGAACGATGACCCAGGCGACCATCAATACGAAGATCTGCACGAAGTTTTCGAAGAAGGCGATATAGCCCATCAGTTCGCCGGCGGCCTGAAGGATGGGATTGCCGGCATCGATACCGACCTGCGCCACACGGCCGGGCTGCAACAGTTCCGAAGCCGAGAGGCTGGAGCCGCCGGCTTTGAGACCGAGCCCGGAAAAACTTTCGAAGACGATGCCCGCGAGCCGGTTGAAGTTGCCGATGATGAAGGCGAAGAAACCGATATAAAGCGTCTTCTTCACCAGCCGCTGCAGGACGTCCTCATCCGCGCCCCATGCCCAAAACAGGCCAGCGAGCACGATATCGATAACGATCAACGTTGAGGTCAGGAAAGCCACCTCGCCGCCGAGCAGACCGAAGCCGCTGTCGATGTAGGCGGTGAAGGTTTCGAGGAAACGGTCGATGATGCCGGTATTGTTCATGGCGACGGCACCTCGCCGGTCTTCGGTGCGACCGGCCGATCGGTTGCGAAGAAGCGGCGGCGGCTCTCTGCCCAGGCCTTGCGGCAGGCGGCTTCATCGGCAGCGGCCATGCCAAGGTCACGGCAGCGCGAGAGCGCGGTCTTGACGGGCTCGCCGCCCGGACGCCCGATACTGGGGGCTTTTGCATCGGTTGCGTCTTCATCTTGCAGGGCCACGATTGCGGCGGTCAGCCCTGCACCAAGTGCGAAGACGGCAAGTAGCCGGGCGGCGATCTTCAGGTCCATTTGTCTCCGTGCTCCTCAATCGTGGAACATGCGGACGCTGGACGGACTGTAGGCCGAGCCGGTCATGAAGCGGCTGAACTGCTCACGGGCCTGTTCCTGTGCTGCCGCTGCCCTCGCCTGTTCCAGCGCACTGGCCCTGCCCTGCGCGGCGAGCATCGCGGTCAGGTCGGAGATCTGTTTTGCCTGCACGGCCATGAGCTGGTTGCCGGCCTGGGTCGCCTGCAGCACGCCAACCGCCGACTGGCTGGCATCGACCAGTTCGCTGGTCTGCTGTTGCGTGCCCTCGATATTGTCGACTGCCACGGCTCCCGCCTTCAGCGAATGCTCGAAAGCGGAAACCGATTGCTGCCAGCGCTGTTGCGCGGTCGAGACGAGCTGCGTTGCCGTTCGGTCACCCGCGGCAAAATCGCGATAGGTGGCGTTGAATTGCTCGTCGATATTTTGAACGTCGTAGGCAAGCTGGTCCGCTTCCCCGAGCAGGTTCTTCATCTCGGAAAAATTGTCCTCGATCTGCGACAGCATCGAGGTCGGCAGGCTGGTAAGGTTCTTGGCCTGATTTATCAGCATCTGCGCTTCGTTCTGAAGTGACGTGACCTGGTTCCTGATCTGCTCCAGTGCCCTGGCAGCCGAAAGCAGGTTCTGGCTGTAGTTGGTGGGGTCGTAGACGATCCGCCATGCGAAAGCCGGCGTCGCCAGGAATGGAACGGCAGCGCACGGCAGGACCAGAATGGCTGCGGCGCAGGCGAGTGCGCGGACGCGGCCTTTGAGGCCAGCACGGACAACGGTAGTCTTCATGGGGAAATCTCCTCTTCGGGTGACAGGGGGATGGGATTCGAGCCGCTCGTCTTTTCCGCCGACTGGTCGACGACGTTGGTGAGGTCGGGAACAAGATCGGAGGCCCAGCGCAAGCCGTTGGCCTCGAGCCAGGCTTCGAGGAAGTATGGGCGCGCGCCTTCGCGGATCAGTTCATCGATCAGCGCATGGTCAGCCTTGGTCGATGCGGCGCAAAATGTCAGCGCGACGGATCCGAGGCCAAGCTCGAACAGCCGGTTGCCTCTGCGGCTCTGGCAGTAATAGTCCCGCTTCGGCGTTGCCCTGGCGATGATCTCGATCTGGCGCGCATTCAAACCGAAGCGTTCATAGATAGAGGTGATCTGCGGCTCGATGGCCCGCTCGTTGGCGAGGAAGATGCGCGTCGGGCAGCTTTCGACGATGACGGGCGCGATCGGCGAGGCCTCGATGTCGGCAAGCGACTGCGAGGAGAAGACGACGCTGACATTCTTCTTGCGCAGCGTCTTCAGCCATTCCTTGATTTTCTGGGCGAAGCCGCCGTCGTCCAGCGCCCGCCAGCCTTCGTCGATGATCAGCAGGCTCGGCCGACCGTCGAAGCGGGATTCAATCCGGTGGAACAGATAGGAAAGAACGGCGGGCGCCGCTCCCGTGCCGATCAATCCTTCGGTCTCGAACGCCTGCACCTGCGCGTCCCCAAGCCATTCCATTTCTGCATCGAGCAGGCGACCGTATGGGCCGCCGATGCAGTAGGGACGCAAGGCCTGCTTGAGCGCCGACGACTGCAACAGCACCGTCAGGCCGGTGATGGTCCTTTCCACGACCGGTGCGGAAGCCAGGGACGTCAACGCCGTCCAGAGATATTCCTTGACGACCGGCGTGATGGTGACGCCCTCACGGATCAGGATATCGACAAGCCAGTCGGCGGCCCATGCACGTTCCGGTGTGTCCTCGATCCCGGCAAGCGGCTGGAGTGACACGGTATTGAGGAGCGATGTATCGTCGGAGAGCGAGCCGCCCAAATCCTGCCAGTCGCCATTCATAGCGAGCGTTGCAGCCCTTATGCTCCCGCCGAAATCGAAGGCGAAGACCTGGGAACGGAGATATCGGCGGAACTGAAGGGCCATCATCGCCAACAGCACGGACTTTCCGGCACCGGTCGGACCGACGATCATGGTGTGGCCGACATCGCCGACATGCAGAGAAAACCGAAACGGCGTCGATCCTTCGGTGCGGGCATAAAACAGCGGTGGCGCGTCGAAATGCTCGTCCTTCGCCGGTCCCGCCCAGACTGCGGACAGCGGGATCATGTGGGCGAGGTTCAGCGTCGAGATCGGCGGCTGGCGGACATTGGCATAGGTCTGGCCGGGAATGCTGCCAAGCCATGCCTCAATGGCATTGACGCTTTCGACGATCGCCGTGAAGTCGCGTGACTGGATGACTTTTTCCGTCAGCCGCAGTTTCTCGTCGGCGATCGCCGGATCGGTGTCCCAGACCGTGACCGTGGCAGTTACGTAGACTTCCCCGACCTGATCGGAGCCGAGATCCTGCAGGGCTGCGTCGGCATCGGCTGCCTTGTTGGCGGCATCGCTATCGACCAGCACCGATTGCTCGTTGGTCAGCACTTCCTTGAGGATCGCGGCAATGGATTTGCGCTTGGCGAACCACTGCCGCCTGATCTTCGTCACCAGCCGTGTCGCGTCGGTCTTGTCGAGCATGATTGCCCGGGTGCTCCACCGATACGGAAAGGCCAGCCGGTTGAGATCGTCGAGGATGCCGGGAAAGGTGACCGTCGGAAACCCGATCACAGTCAGTGTGCGCAGATGGAAGTCGCCAAGCCGTGGTTCAAGCCCGCCGGCCAAGGGCTGATCGGCCAGCAGCGCGTCGAGGTGCATCGGTGTTTCCGGAATACGGACACGATGGCGTTTGGTGGAAATGGTCGAATGCAGGTAGCTGAGCGTCTCAGTGTCATCCAGCCATCCGGCTTCCGGCACGAAGCCTTCCACGAGATGGAGGACCCGGTCCGTGCGATCGACGAAACTGTTCAGCAGTTCCCACGGATCAACGCCGCTTTTCTCCCGGCCCTCGTAGAGCCAGCTTTCCATGCGCGAGGCTTCTTCCGCAGGCGGCAGCCAGACGAAGGTCAGGAAATAGCTGCTCTCGTAGAGAAGGCCGGATTCATCGAATTGTTCGCGCCGCTCTATGTCGAGAAGCGCAGATGCCGAATCCGGAAACAGGCTTTCCGGATAGTCGGTGGCCGGATTGCGCTGTGCTTCGACGAAGATCGCCCAGCCGGAGCCAAGGCGACGCAGCGCGTTGTTGAGCCGTGCCGTGCTGCCGACGAGTTCAGCCGGCGTAGCGCTGTCGAGATCGGGTCCGCGAAACCGGGCGGTGCGCTGGAACGAACCGTCCTTGTTCAGGACGGCGCCGGGTGCGACCAACGCCGCCCATGGCAGGAAGTCGGAGAGGTAGGAGGAGCGTTTGCGATATTCTGCGAGGTTCATCATCGGCAATACCTCACACGCCTATGTGCGCCGGATAGCGCAGGTGCCTGCGCCCGACATCGACAAACTGCGCATCACGTTTCGCTGCCCAGACGGCCGCGAAATGGCCGATGGCCCAGATCACCAGCCCGGCGATCCAGAGGCGAAGACCGAGGCTGACGGCAGCCGCGAGCGTTCCGTTGGCGATGGCAACGGCACGGGGAGCTCCACCGAGCAGGATCGGCTCGGCGAGCGAACGATGGACGGTGGCGTAGAAGCCACGCACGTCATCTTCTTGCTGAAAACCGCCCGCCATCAGACCAGCGCTCCGCCGCCGAAGGAAAAGAACGACAGGAAGAAGGAACTGGCCGCAAACGCGATGCTCAACCCGAAGACGATCTGGATCAGCTTGCGGAAGCCGCCGGACGTGTCGCCGAAGGCGAGCGCCAGGCCGGTGGCGATGATGATGATCACCGCGACGATCTTGGCGACCGGCCCTTCGATGGATTCCAGGATCTGCTGAAGCGGCTCCTCCCAGGGCATGGACGAGCCGGAGGCATGCGCGGGTGCCGCCATCAGCAGCGTGATCGAGGCGAGCGCGGTCGCATTGACAAGGCGATTGCGGAAACGACGAAGGACAGACAAGACAGGTTTATTCATTGCTGGTCTCCTTTCGGGAGCGGTTGGTGAGCGGGAGGAAGGTGAGAGTTGAGGGTCAGGTAATCGCCGGTGGCGGAATCAAGCCCATCGACAAGAGCGATTTCCACAAGACGGCGGGCAGCGCCACGGCCGGCCAGAACGGCGATGATGTCGATGGTTTCGGCGATAAGCGCGCGGGGTACCCTGACGACGGCTTCCTGCACGAGTTGCTCCAGCCGCCGCAGCGCGCCGATCGCCGTATTGGCGTGGATCGTGCCGATGCCACCCGGATGGCCGGTGCCCCAGGCCTTCAGAAGATCGAGGGCTTCCGCGCCGCGCACCTCACCGACCGGAATGCGATCAGGTCGCAGGCGCAGCGATGACTTCACCAGATCGGAAAGCGAGGCCACACCATCTTTGGTGCGCAGCGCGACAAGGTTCGGAGCCGCGCACTGCAACTCTCTGGTATCCTCAATCAGCACCACGCGATCGGAAGTCTTGGCGACTTCCGCCAGCAGCGCGTTGGTGAGTGTCGTCTTGCCGGTGGATGTGCCGCCGGCGACAAGTATGTTCTTGCGCTTCTCCACCGCCAGCCGAAGCACCTCGGCCTGGTCTTGGGTCATGATGCCGGCGGCGACATAATCGGAGAGGGTGAAGACAGCAACGGCAGGCTTGCGGATGGCAAATGTCGCGGCAGCAACGACCGGCGGCAGCAATCCCTCGAAGCGTTCACCGGTTTCCGGCAGTTCGGCCGAGACACGCGGTGCGCCGGCATGCACCTCGGCACCAACATGGTGGGCAACCAGCCGCACAATACGTTCGCTATCGGCCGGGATCAGTATGTCGTCTGTGGCGACAAGACCTTCCTTCAGACGATCGACCCAAAGGCGTCCGTCCGGGTTCAGCATCACTTCGACGATGGCGGGATCTTCGAGATAGGCGGCGATTGCCGGGCCGAGCGCCGTGCGCAGCATGCGCGCACCGCGTGAAACGGCTTGCCCTTCGTGATGATGATTGGCCATGATGCCCCCGTTCGGGCCATCCGCAAAACGGTCGGATGGCAACAGGGACAATCAAGAAAGGCACAAATTATGTGCCGGCAACACTATTCTTTCCGGGATCGTAGGCGCTCGTAGACGAGCGAAAAATTACTTGCGAGATACGGTGCTACCGGCTGCCCTTGTCTTGCACTGCGCATGGCAGGACGAATCAGCTTTGCCGCTTGATGGTATCGATGAAAGTCTTGAGTGCCGGGTTCTGGTTGTCTGGTTTCCAGTAAGCCATATAGCCGAGGCGTGTCGCTCCGCTACCACTATGCAGCGGGCGAAAGACGACCCCGAGACTGGACAAGCCAACTGCGGATTCGGATTGCAGCGCTATGCCCTGCCCGCTGGCGACTTCGCTCAGAATGCTTTCGCGGCTGAGACGCCGTGTGATGATGTCGGGATGATCGGAAGGTGCAGCCAGATGCCGGAGAAGGATCGCGTGGATATCCGGGCCGGGATCGTGGTAGCTGATCAGGAAGCGCTCACCCTTCAGGTCCGGCCAATAGATGACTGACCTTTCCACGAGAGGATGATCTTGTGGTAACGCTACCACGAGGTTTTCCGACCACAGCGGTACAAAATCAAAAGCCTCGCCTCTAATCACGTCTCCCAGCACGATGGCGGCATCTATGGCGCCGGACAACACACCGGCCGCAACGTCGATGAACGGGGTCTCGATCAATTCTACCTCGATATCGGAATATTGGTTTCGGAAATCCCGCAAGGCGGCGCGTAACGGTCCGGATGAAAGGGATTTGTAAAAACCGACGACGACCCGCCCCAACCTTCCCGAACCGCTCGCCTTGGCACGATCCCTGAGTTGCTCGATATCCTCAATGATACGGCGCGCGGACACTGCGAATTCCTCGCCGACCGGGGTCAGCCGTGCGCCTGATGTGGAGCGGTCAAAAAGCGGGACACCGAGTTCATCTTCCAGTTCACGTATTCGCTTGCTGATGATGGGCTGGTGGACGTTAAGCTCGTTGCCTGCAGCACTGAAACTTCCATTCCGAGCGGTGGCCACAACATATCGAAGATGACGCAATTCCACTTGCGTATTCCTTGTATTGGGCGCCCATTCTTCCGCGCGGCAGTTTCTTTCTCTCAGCGCAAAAACTCTGAGGTGGCGGTCATTTTACATTGACAATCGTTTGTATTGCAAAATACAAACGATTGCGCAAACGAATAAGGAATTGCTATGTCACTTCTCGTCACTTTGGAAAATCACGTTGACAAACTACCCGATCCCACAACCAGAAAACCTTCGTCAGAGGAAAAGATCGAAGGCGATCCGGATTTCCGCACCTGGCTTCAAGACGAGTCATTTGATGGGAAGGTCCGAACCGGTATCTGGGAAGCCACGCCTGGGTTGACCCATGCCATCAAGGAGGGTGTCTACGAATACTGCCTTATTCTGCAAGGCGTCGTGGAAATCACCGAAAATGGAGGAGAGCCCAAGATCTACCGCTCGGGCGATAGCTTCCTGTTCAAACCCGGTTTCCGGGGCACTTGGCGGACGATCGAGACCGTGCGCAAAATGTATGTCGTAGTACGCTGACAGCATAATGGGAGCCGGCATCGCCGGCTTCCTTCAAGCTTGCCCCTAAGCATCAGCGCGATTGACTTTCAGAAGGCTCGCCAAATGCCGCTCGAAAGCCTTCCAATTTGGGGCAGACGGCAATCCATACAAATGCTCGAATGCTTCTTCCCCATCTGGGCTGCCGCAAAGTGATAAAAATTTGTGCTGCAGATCGCCGCGCTTAAAAGGCCTCTGCGGACTGCCCTTCGTTTGCTCCACGACTTCAGACGCTGATGTGCCATCGATAAATGTAACCGTAACCTTACACAAAAAGGGATCATCCTGCTCCGGGAGCCCGCGCATCTCGACACGTTCGATCACATGACGAATGGCGGGATCAGCCAGTTGGGCGTCGGTGAAGGCCGCCAGACCTGCCGAAGGCAAACAAAGCGCGACCGCGGCACAGAACTGCATACTGAACTTGCCTTCCAGCGCTGTTCTCGGCGTGCTGTGCGCGAGAATGGAGGGAATCGTTCTCCCGACATCGACGGTTACCGCGGCGATGTCCCGCCATGACATGGCGGAGGCCCGCTTACGAATCATCTCGCACGCCTCCATCGCCGTATGAGCAGCGGTGCAGCAAGGATAAGCCTTAATCGTAACACCCGGCTCGATGAATGGCGAGCCGCGGCCGAGTCTGGCGAATGCCGCATCGATGCGGTCGGGATTACCGCCATAGAGTTCTGCCAATCCCATTCGACCGAAAAGCGACGCATTTGCGTCGAGACCGGCCCTGACCAGGAGCACGGCGTTGAAGCCATCACGAGCCGCAGCGGCGACCTGCCACGGTTTGGCACTGCTTCCGAAAGCGGAACGCGTTCCGCTGGTACCAGTAACGGCAAAACCGAGGGCTGTTGCTTTTTCCTCAGCCGTCAATCCGAGTATGTGCGCGGCCGCCATCGCTGCGCCGAAGACACCGAGAGTTGCCGAGGCATGCCACCCCAGCGCATAATGTTCTGGGTTAAGCAACTCTCCAAGGGCCACCATGGTTTCGACGCCAGAAAGATAGCCATCAAGAATGGCCGATCCATCCACATTCTGGGTAGCGGCTGCGGCGAGAACAGCGGCCATGGTCGGCACTGTCACATGTGCGATGGAAACGATTGCCTCGTCGTCATCGAAATCATCAATGTGAGCCGCCATTGCGTTGAGCAATACAGCATCCGGCAGACGGGCTCTCAACGGACTGCCAACCAGCCATGCCGGATGGTTGACAGAGAGATCCACGATCGGGCTTTCAAGCAGCCTTTTCATTTCCGGCCGCCGGTATCCGGCGTAGGCTGTAGCCAATCCGTCAATGAAATTCATCAGCCCCGATTTTCGGTCATCGTCGGTGTAGCTTTGCGCGGAAGCTTCAATGGCGTTCGCGAACGCCAACGTGGGGTTCTCAACGATCATTGGCTATCCTCAAGATTCTGCCCAGTCGGTGCCAGGGATGGAAGCAACCAGCTCCTTTGTATATTCGTGACTGGGCCGTCGAAAGATCGAATGCGGCAAGCCTTGCTCAACGATCCGGCCTCGGTGCATGACAATGATCTCGTCGCAAATCTTGCTTGCTATGCGCAAATCATGGGTGATGAAGATCATCGCGATTCTCATCTCTTTCTGGATCTGAGTGAGGAGATCGAGAATCTGCGCCTGGATCGAAACATCGAGCGCGGAGACAGCCTCGTCGGCCACTAGGATTTGCGGATCGAACATCAAAGCCCGTGCAATGCCGATGCGCTGCCTCTGGCCACCGGAAAATTCGTGCGGATATCGAGACAAACTTTTCTCATCCAGGCCAACAAGATCGAGAAGGCGCACCGCCTTTTCGCGCGCGGCGGAAACCGTCATACCTCCCTGGCCGAGTGGCCCGGCAGTCAAGGCCGTAAAAACAGTATGCCGGGGATTGAGGGATGCGAATGGGTCCTGAAAGATCATCTGAATGAGAGGTCTCTGGGAACGGAAGTCTTTGTCGGACATCTTCGCGATATCCGTTCCCCGAAAAACGATGCTTCCGCTATCGCTGTCCATTAGCTTTACGATTATTTTGCCAAGCGTAGACTTTCCAGATCCGGACTCTCCGACAATTCCTAATGTTCGCCCTTCAAACAGGGTAACGTTAACGTCATCCACGGCCTTTACAATACGGTGAGGTTTAAAGATACCGATAGAGGTTTGATAGGTCTTGCTAAGATGCTCTATCTTCAGCACGACATCGGCATCAGTTGAGCTTTTGCGGTCGGATTGCGACATCCTCGGGACGGCGGCGATAAGCTTTCGTGTATAGGAATGGGTCGGTCGTTCCAAGACGTCCTTGACAACGCCCTGCTCGACAAGACTGCCCTTTTCCATCACAAGGACACGATCGGCGATCTCCGCCACCACGCCGAAGTCATGGGTGATGAACATCACGCTCATGTTTTTGCGTCGTTGAATTCTGCGGATAAGTTCGAGGATCTGAGCCTGGGTAGTAACGTCAAGCGCAGTGGTAGGTTCATCGGCGATCAGAATATCCGGATCGAGGGCCAAAGCCATCGCGATCATCACGCGCTGGCGTTGCCCTCCTGACAAACGAAAAGGATACTGGTGCTGTAAAACCTTGGGATCGGGCAAGCCGACGTCTTCCAGGAGTTCCAAAACCTTTGCTCGGCGCGAGGCGGTCGAGCCTACGGCATGAACCTCCATCACTTCGGCAATCTGGTCACCAATCCGCATCAACGGATTGAGCGCCGACAACGGATCCTGGAAGATCATTGAGACCGTGCGTCCGCGCAACGATAGCAACTCGCGCTCCGGAAGCTTCAGGAGGTCACGCCCCCCCATCAGGATGCTGCCGGCGGTAGCCTTGATCGTGTGCGGCAGAAGCCCCATGATGGTATTTGCCGTAACCGATTTACCGGAACCGGACTCGCCGATGATGCAAAGAATTTCTCCTTTCATCAGATCGAACGAAATATCCTCGACCGCAAAGGTCCGTTCCATATTTTTCGGAAGCCGGACCGAAAGCCCTCTGACCGAGAGGACAGAATACAGTGGCGTAGCTGCAGTTGTGGTTCCAACGGAGAGATTTCCTGCCATCATGATCAGTCTTGGCTCCTGATATCGAGGGCGTCGCGCAATCCGTCGCCGATGAAGTTGAAGCTGGTAACGGCCAGCGTTATTACCATGCCAGGAATAATTGCCAGCCACGGTGCGGTGGCGAGATATTGCTGCGCTCCGTTAAGCATATTGCCCCAGCTTGGATAGGGCGGTTGAATTCCATAGCCAAGGAAGCTGATATAGGCCTCCGAAAGGATGGCGCGGGCGACCGTCAGAGTAGCAGCGACGATGATTGGCCCCATCACGTTCGGTAGCAGCTCACGAGTCATTATCCAGCGAGCGGAAAGACCTGCCATTCGGGCGGCCGCAATAAAATCACGTTCTTTCAGAGACTTGACCTCCGCCGAGACGATACGAGCGATCTCCATCCAACTTGTGGCGGCGATCAGCAAGGTGATCATAGTGGGGCTTGGCCGAATGAAGGCGGCAAGCGTCAATAAGAGCAAAATTGATGGAAAGCATAGGAAGGCATCGACGATGCGCATCATCATGGCACCGACCTTGCCACCATAGTAGCCCGCGATGATCCCGACGCTGACGCCGATGACAATGCTGATGAACATCGCCGAGAATGCTACAAGAAGGGACAAGCGCCCCGCCATTAGCAGCCGCGCGGCAACGTCGCGGCCTAGCGGATCCGTACCCATAAAATGGTTACCTGTCATTGGCGCCGCGAAGCGCGCTCGCAAGTCGATGTAGAGATGGTCGTAGGGAAGGAGATACGGGCCAAATATGCTCGCCAGTATAAGTGTCGCAACGCAGACGATGCCAAGGATCGCCAGCTTATGGCGCATGAAGCGCCGAAGAGCGGGGTTGGTCGCTGGCCGCGGAGGAAGCGAGATTGCGTCGGAACCGGATGTCATTATTACCTCCTCACGCATGGCGGATGCGGGGATCGACCAGGGCGATCACGACATCGGCGATAAAATTTCCGGCGATGACGAGCACGGCGGAGAACATTAAAAGACCCAGGATGACCGGATAGTCCTTGTAGCTCAGGCTATCGAGGAACAGCCGGCCCATGCCAGGCCAGGTGAACACCGTTTCGGTCACGACAGCACCGCTTAGGAGCATTGGGAGCTCCAGCCCGGCAAGCGCGATCATCGGCAGGAGCGAGTTGCGCAACACGTGTCGCACTAGGACACGGCGCGGAGACATGCCTTTCGCCCGAGCGGTTCGGACATATTCCTGATTGAGAGCCTCAAGCGTTGCTGTACGCATATATCGGCTCCAGACGGCGAGGTGCACGAGGCCAAGCACCAGAGACGGCATGATGAGATGTTTCAAATATCCGAGGAAGCTCTCATCGCCTACCGTGTACATGTTGCCGGGTGGCAGCCAGCCGAGTCTGATTGAGAATATATAGATGCCGACTAGGCCAAACCAGAATGTCGGGATCGAGAGGGCAACCATGGCCACAATTGTGGTGCAATAGTCGAAAAGGGAATACTGGCGGACAGCACTCCGTATGCCGACCCAGCAACCAACGAGCACTGCGATCAGCGTAGCCGCGACCATGAGTGCGAGTGTTGCGCCCAAGTGCGAGGCGATGACGGATAGAACAGGGGTGTTGTCTCGATAGGACCGACCCCACTCGCCAGTGAGCATCCTTCCGATCCACTCTACATATTGGATCGGAAGGGGCCTGTTCAGGCCCATCTGTTCGCTAATGCGCTCCAAATCGGCAGCTGTCATTCCGGGTATCGCAACGAATTGCGCCAAAGGGCCGCCGGGCGCGAGATGGATGATAAAAAAGCCGATAAAAGAAACGATTGCCAGCAGAACTATGCTCTGCGACAGACGTCCCAAAACGTATCGAAACATCGGAGATTTCCCTGTCTTCCTGGGCGTGAAGGCGCCCAAATTTGGAGACGGGAGGCCCGGTCAGGCCTCCCCTTCAACATCGCTTACGACCAATACCAGTCGCCGATGTTCCAAGTGTCGATACGTACGTTCACATTGCCCGCGTAACCGTTGAGGCCCTCCTTATGGCCGCGAGCGGTACGCCGCTGCCACATCGTAATGAACGGCAGATCATTGCGCACGATCTCCTGGATCTTCGCGTAAATGGGCTTGCGTTCCTCGGGCACGAACAGCTTACCGCCTTCTCCCAACAGCCTGTCCACTTCCGGGTTCGCATATTGCCAGAAGTTCAGGCCACCGCCGCCCTTGGCTGCGCTGTTGGTCGACAAGAAGAAGTCACTCGTGTCCGGGTCGGATCCTGTGAGATAATCCTGGCCGTGCATGACACTATGAAACTGCGACTTCAGCCAGAAATCGGCGAACAGAACTGCCGCGGGCATGTTTTCGATGTTCATCTCAATGCCGACCTCACGAAGTGTTTGCTGCAGGTACTGCTGCACTTGCTCGCGGACGTAATTGCCGGCCGTCGTCGAGTTCGTGAAGGACAGGCGTTGCCCATTTTTGACGCGAATGCCATCAGAACCTGGAACCCATCCGGCAGCGTCGAGGAGTTGCTTCGCCTTTTCAAGATCAAACTCGTGCTTGGGCAAGTCGGGATTGTAGTAGAACGACTGCTGCGGCATGTAGCTCTCGGTCGCCAGCGGCACGCCAGAATAGATCTGCTCAAGCGCTGCATCCCTGTCGAAAGCATAGTAGATGGCTTGGCGGACCGCTTGCTCGTCCAAGGGCGCCCGCCCGGTGTTGAATGCGATACATTCGATCGACGATGCCGGCATTAACTCCACGGCTTTGCCAGGGAGAGCTTGGGCGGCCTTGTACTTGTCGGGCGGTATGTAGGAAATGCTAATCAGATCGATATCGCCGGTGGTGAACTGCGTATAGAGCACCGTTTGATCGGGAATGTAGCGGAAGACCAACTTCTCGATGTACGGCCCTTCGCCGAAATAATCATGGTTAGCGACCACTTCGATGCTGTCTCCCGGCCTGCGATTCACGAACTTGAAAGGTCCAGTTCCGATGGGAGCACTATCGATCGAAGCCGAATTCTTGTCTGCGACACCATCGAACGTATGAGCAGCGACAATGAACGTTGCGGCGAGGATCGAAGGATAAGGCGCGAACGGCCGTTCCATACGCCAAGTCAATTCGGTCGGGGATACCACAGTAAGGTCGCGGATGAGTTGATGCCCAGTGCGGCGCCAACTATTGAATTTTGGATCGACGAGAAGTTCGAGCGTGAACTTCACGTCCGCCGCAGTGAACGGTTTGCCGTCGTGCCACTTGACGTCGTCGCGCAGCTTGATGCGCCAGTTGAGGCCGTCCTCAGAGACGCCGCCGTTGGCAACCGTCGGCACCTCGACGGCCAGGGATGGTTCGAAAATGCCCTCTGCATTCACGATAAAGAGCGTGTCAAAAAGGGCGAACTGGATCCCTTCGTCCACTTCAAGATGAAGCTTGTGCGGATTGAAGACCGTCGACTCCTGAGAAAGCCCAACGATGAGCTGGCCGTGCGGTTTGGAAGGCGCCGCGGCAAAAGCCTGATCCCGACCAAGTAAATTGGGAGCAAATAGGCTTACTGCTCCCCCAGCGCCGAGAAGGGCAAGCATCTTTCTGCGAGTGAAATTTAAGCTATGCGTTTCTTTATCGTTCGTCATGGCGGAACCCCTTTTTTGGTTTGAAGTATACCTTAGTGCGGCTGCCTCTTGTCGGGCAGTTGCGGTTACTGGCGCATATCGGGCATAAGCTCGATCTTTGAGCCATCCGAGAAACGGGACAGGCGAAAGTGAAACGGATCGACGACCGGCGAACGGCCCGTGACGATATCCGCCATCAAGCGTCCGGCGGCTGGCGCGATGCCGAAGCCGTGACCCGAAAAGCCGGTGGCGATATGAAAGCCTGGAATGGAATCGACGGCCGAAATGATTGGCACCGCGTCAGGCAGAACGTCGATATAGCCGCCCCAGCGCTGCGCGATCTCGGCCTTGGCAAACACTGGCCAAGTCGCCGCAAGTTTAGCGAGCGTTCCGTCCGCATACTTCTTTGACGGAACAGGATCTAGGACGCGGCAATATTCGAAAGGGCTGGCCTCGTCCATCTGCCAGGCTTTCGCCATCTGCAATTCTTCGAAGAAGCGGCCGGAAACGCGGAAACGCAACGAGCGCCACTCCTCCCGAAACGAGGGTAGAAACTTAAGGGCATACTTGAAGGAGTTGGGGACAATATCGACGATATTTTCATGCCCTGACGCAATCGTATAGCCCCCGTCCTGTCGCTTCCGTATAGCAAATGCCTTTGTCCAAAGCGCACCCTCAGGGCCGCCTTCTACGGGCTTTGTGCTCAATACCGAGTTCATGACGTTGAGTTGCGGCACATTAATACCGTAGCGTCGACAGAATAAATTACTCCAGACGCCGCCTGCCATCACAACGGCATCGCAAGCGATCGTTCCGCGTTCCGTCACGACGCCGCTGACGCGTCCGGCTGATAAATCCAACCCCCTGACCGCGCATTCCGTCAAAATGACAGCGCCCTTCTCACGGGCGGCTTCAGCAATGGCAGCTGTCGCTTTCTGGGGTTCGGCACGACCGTCCCCTGGAGTGTGAAGTGCACCATACGGCTTGATTGTAAGACCAGGAAACATTTCGGCGAACTCGTCGCCGTTCATCATATGACTTTCGATCTGGTAGGGCTCCAGATAGCGCATCCAGTCGGCGTAGGTGTTGAATTGTGTTTCGGTCGCGCATGCGAAAGTGATGCTCGCCCGCTTGTAACCCGTATCTCTGCCAATGCGGTTGTCGAGCGTGTCCCAGATACGGAGCGCTTCGATCATGAGTGGAATTTCGCGCGGGTCACGGCGCGATAGTCGTACCCAACCCCAGTTGCGGCTTGATTGTTCCTGTCCGATTCCACCCTTCTCGCACAGAGCTACCTTGATACCACGCTCAGCCAACTCGAGTGCGGTAGATGCTCCGACGATGCCGCCGCCGATGATGACGACATCAACCTTTTCGGGTAAGTGCTCGTCTCCATGGACCGAATCCACTCTGGGTCCCGGCATACCAATCTCCTATTCTTCCTGTAAAAGTTGGCAGCTATTGCGCCAACTCGCCGCCTGCCAACTCGGCCGGCGCCGCAAATACACGTTCGTCTAAGCCTCTCGGCAAAGACAATGGGCGTTCGCAATGAGACGAGATGCTGACAGCGCGGCTTTCGGCCGCTGACACTGCAATCGCCTGCAGTGTCTCAAGCACATGCAGAGCGAGCTCGCCGCTCGCGCGGTGAGGACGATCGCTCCTGATAGCAAGCGCCATGTCAACGACCCCGATCGAACGATGATCAGCGACCTCGCGCCCAGTCCTAAGCGTTCTGTTGCGCTCGCCAAAGGCGAAAACGGATATGTCGGCGTCTTGCCAGTCACCGTCCCGCTCACTCACTTTAGGCTCATCGCCAAAGAAATTTGGATCGGGAACGAGAAGAGTGCCGTTGGTTCCGTAAAGTTCAATCGGTGAACGCTTGTGTTTCCACACGTCCCAAGATGCGTCTAGCGTGATCCGTGATCCGCTTCGGAACGAAAGCAAAGCGCTGTAGCTGGTCGGCGTCTCCACTAAGATCGTCTCGCCGACGCGGTTCCCGCCGCCGATCGTTCGGGTCGCGTAGCCCGTTGCCGAGGTCGAGACAACAGATGCGACAGGACCAAGAAGATTGACGAGGGCGGTAATATAGTAGGGTCCGAGATCAAGGACCGGTCCGCCACCGGGCTTAAAAAAGAAATCAGGATTGGGGTGCCAAGCCTCCATCCCGCGGGACAGGAAGCACGCCGAACCGCTAAGGACCGTTCCCAACCGCCCTTGGTCAATCATCTCGCGACAAACCTGATGGGAGGCACCAAGAAATGTGTCCGGTGCGCAACCCACGCGAAGTTTCCGCTCTGCGGCCATTTGCAACAGTTGCCGCGCATCGTCGATCGAAACCGTTAGCGGCTTCTCTGAATAGACATGCTTGCCGGCTTCCAAAATCCGGCGACTAACCTCCGCATGTGCATTCGGCACGGTAAGGTTGATCACTAAATCAATCGATGTATCCCCGAGCATTGCGTCGATGCTCGTGGCGTCTACGCCAAATGCCGATGCTTGGGCGATTGCGACCTCTTCGCGGATATCAGCGACTGCCTTGACCCGTATGTACTTTGAACGAGAGGCACCTCGCAGATACGCCGCACTAATGACGCCGCAACCTATGATGCCGATTGACATCGGAGGGGTATTCAAAGCACCTCCTCCTGTAGGTAACGGAAGCTATGCGCGATAGTCTTGGCCGGATTGAGTGGGCGATCATGCTCGACCACCATAACTTTGGCGCCATTCGAGATTGCTTCAGGCCAAAGAACCTTCCAGTCAAGAGTCCCTGCTCCAACGTCAGCCCAGCCGGCCTCTTCCTCATTTTGACCAGCCGGCGCCATATCCTTGACGTGGGCTGCCGACAAACGGCTGGAATGTCGCTTGAGCCAGACCACTGGATCAACTCCAGCTCGGGTCAGCCAAGCGATATCCGCTTCCCATTGCACCGGCGCAGAGCCTGCTGCTTCAAACACCAGATCAAGAGCGGTTTTGTCACCCTCCTTGAGATCCAGATCCCAGTTATGGTTGTGATAACCAAGCGTCATGTTGAAGGGCAAAAGTCTGTCGCTGAGGTCGGCCAACTGCTTCCCTAGGGCCCGCCAACCTTCCGCAGCCATCCCACGCTGAGGTACAGGTACCGAAGGTACGAACAGCGACGTCAGTTCGAACGCTTGCGCATTGGCCACTACCCGCTCGAGATCACCTGCAAGATCGGACAGGGCTACATGGCTTCCGGTTGCCCTCAACCCACGCTCCTTCATGAGCTTTGCGAGGTCGAGTCCGAGAGCGAGTTTGCCGCCGTAGAGTTCGACGTTCGAGTATCCGGCCGCCACAACAGCGTCGAGTAAGCGAGGATCGTCTTCAATCGATCTCAACGTGAAAAGTTGAACAGACAAAACGGTCATTTATTTCCCTCGGCCTTAAAAAACTGAATACAATCGTTTGTACTACGCTATCCAAACGTTTGTATGATTGTCAATGCCACTTAGGAAAGATTTATTGTCGCCTGAAGGGACGGGGCGAGGTTGGGTACTGGAAAACTGAAAACGATGGCTTGAACCAACCGGCGCATCAAACTATACCTCGCAAACAAACAATCCAAACGATTGGATTTCAAAAATGCTTACGATCAAAGGACCTGCCATCTTTCTCGGGCAGTTTGCGGGCGATGCCGCTCCGTTCGACACATGGGATGGGATCACAAAATGGGCGGCGGACAAGGGTTATGTCGGCGTGCAGGTGCCGACCTGGGCCGGCCAACTCATCGACCTCAAAAAGGCTGCCTCCTCCAAGGATTATTGTGACGAATTTGCCGGCGTGGCGCGGGCGAACGGCGTCGAGGTGACCGAGCTTTCCACCCATCTCCAGGGCCAGCTCGTCGCCGTGCATCCGGCCTATGACGAGGGATTCGACGGATTTGCAGCGCCCGAGGTGCGCGGCAATCCGAAAGCACGCCAGGCCTGGGCCGTCGAGCAGGTCAAGATGGCGCTCACCGCCTCGAAACATCTCGGCATCAAGGCGCATGCGACCTTTTCCGGCGCGCTTGCCTGGCCTTATATGTATCCGTGGCCGCAGCGCCCGGCCGGCCTGGTCGAAACCGCCTTCGATGAACTCGCCAAGCGCTGGACGCCGATCCTCGACCATGCCGATTCCTGCGGCGTCGACGTCTGTTACGAAATCCACCCCGGCGAGGACCTGCATGACGGCGTCACCTTCGAGATGTTCCTGGAGCGGGTGAAGAACCATCCGCGGGCCAACATGCTCTACGACCCGTCGCATTACGTGCTGCAATGCCTGGACTATCTCGACAACATCGACATCTACAAGGACCGGATCAAGATGTTCCACGTCAAGGACGCGGAATTCAACCCGACCGGCCGGCAGGGCGTCTATGGTGGTTACCAGGGCTGGGTCGGCCGCGCCGGCCGCTTTCGCTCGCTCGGTGACGGCCAGGTCGATTTCGGCTCGGTCTTCTCCAAGATGACCGCCAACGATTTCGACGGCTGGGCCGTGGTCGAGTGGGAATGCGCGCTGAAGAATTCCGAGGACGGAGCCCGCGAAGGCGCCGAATTCGTGAAGGCCCACATTATCGGCGTTACGGAAAAGGCATTCGACGATTTCGCCAGTGGCGGGACCGACGAGGCGGCAAACCGGCGGATGCTGGGCCTTTGAAAAGGAGTGAAACATGACGATCGAAGGCAAGGGCGATTGTGCACATCAGCCACGCATCCGGCTTGGAATGGTCGGCGGCGGGGCGGGGGCGTTCATCGGGGCGGTGCATCGCATGGCGGCAAGGCTGGACGACCAGTTCGATCTGGTCGCCGGCGCGTTGTCATCGACGCCGGAAAAGGCGATCGCCTCGGGCCGCGACCTCGGTCTCGATCCGTCGCGCACCTACGGCTCCTACAAGGAGATGGCGATCCGCGAGGCGCGGCTGAAGGACGGCATCGAGGCGGTGTCGATCGTCACGCCGAACCACGTGCATTACGATGCCGCCAAGGAATTTCTGAAGCGCGGTATCCACGTCATCTGCGACAAGCCGCTGACCTCCAACCTCGCCGACGCCAAGAAAATGAAGAAGGCGGCGGACGAGAGCGGCGCGCTGTTCATCCTCACCCACAATTACACCGGTTACCCGATGGTGCGGCAGGCCCGCGAAATGGTCGCCAATGGCGATCTCGGGAAAATCCGCGTGGTGCAGGTCGAGTATCCGCAGGACTGGCTGACCGAGGCCGTCGAGCAGACCGGCGCCAAGCAGGCCGTCTGGCGCACCGATCCGGCCCAATCGGGTGCCGGCGGTTCGACCGGCGATATCGGCACGCATGCCTATAACCTCGCAGCCTTCATCACCGGCCTGACACTGGAAAGCCTCGCCGCCGATCTCGACAGTTTTGTCGAAGGCCGGCGCCTCGACGACAACGCGCATGTAATGCTGCGCTACGAGGGCGGCGCCAAGGGCATGCTCTGGTGCAGCCAGGTGGCGCCGGGCCATGAGAACGGCCTGAAAATCCGCGTCTACGGCACCAAGGGCGGCATTGAATGGGTGCAGGCCGATCCGAACTATCTGTGGTTCACGCCGTTCGGCGAGCCGAAACGCCTGATCACCCGCAACGGTGCCGGTTCCGGCCCGTCCGCCGCCCGCGTCAGCCGCATCCCGTCCGGCCACCCGGAAGGTTATCTCGAAGCCTTCGCGACTATCTACACGGAAGCCGCCCACGCCATTAACGCCGCCAAGAATGGCGTCGCAGTCAACAAGGCCGTGATCTACCCGACCATCGACGACGGCGTTAAGGGGGTCGCGTTCGTGGAAGCCTGCGTTGTCTCTTCGAAAAGAAACAGTGCTTGGGTTAAGCTTTGAGCCTGTCTGATAGTGACATCGGCCACCCGAGGCATCTAATGGTCATTGATAAATGCAGGCCGCGAGGGCCAACTAAAAAGGAGGAGGCAAATTGCCTTCCAAAACAGCATTGGTAGAATCCAAYCGCCCCCGCAAATCTCGGCCGACCATGATCGATATCGCGCGCCTTGCTGAAGTCGATGTTTCCACGGTCAGCCGGGCGTTGGCCGGTTCTTCAAGAGTAACCGACGAGACCAAACAACGAATACGAAAGATCGTTGAAGAGACCGGTTACGTTGTCAACCACGGCGCACGTATGCTTCGCAATCAAATGGCCGGAAATATACTTGTGATACTTCCAAACATCGCAGCCACCTTTTTTCCCGAAGTAATATTAGGGATTGAGGAAACGGTGCATAAGGAGGGGATGAGTGTAATCATCGGCAGCACGCAATACGATCGCGCCAGAGAAGATGAACTTGCGCGTCAACTGCTCAACGGTGCGGCAGATGGAATCATTCTTCTGAATGGTCATCTTCCAGACGCCGTCCGCAGTTTTCCAGGCTTCGAACAGCGCATCGTCGCGGTCTCCCGCGCGATCGAAGAAAAGAACATTCCTTATGTAAATATCGACAACGAGAAAGCGATCGAAACGGCGGTCCTCCATCTTATCGGCTTAGGGTACACCGACATCGCTCACCTCGGCGGCCCAAGGATCAGTCCAACCTTTGCGGCGCGCATCAAAGGATATGAAATGGCGATGGCGGGGGCCGGGCTTGCAGACCGGGCCCGCGTCGAAGCCGTCGAGCGTTTCAACATTGACGGCGGACAGATCGCGATGGAGCAGTTGTTGAAAAATGGCGCCCCCCCCGAGGCGATCGTTTGCGCGAGTGACGAAATGGCAATGGGCGCAATCCGCCATGCGAGAAAAAATGGTTTGCGCGTCCCCGAAGATGTCGCCTTCGTCGGATTCGACGACATTCCTTTCGCAGCCGTGTATGAGCCCGCGTTGACTACAGTTAGAACCCCTAGGCGCAAGATGGGGGAACTGGGCGCCCAAATGCTGCTCAAGAATCTTAAAAATCCTTCGGCAAAGGCGAAACGCATCATAGTCGACCATGAGTTGGTAGTCAGAGAAAGCTGTGGAGCCAGCTTCCGTCGCGGCTAGGGAACTGATAGTTCAGACCTAGTAGAACATGGTCCGTCCGGATTGCTGCGGAACAAAATAACTAAGGTCGTCGAAAATGCCCTTGGCGCAACTCGTTCCCACCATTTGGGAAGTGGGAACGGGCTTGCTTGCCCTAAGTAAGTTGTTCCTCGCCCAAGATCAGCGGCCTTCTGACCGGCTACTCGAGGTCTTCAGAAATCTCCTGCCTCAGCTTTGGACCTTTCGCGAGTCTTCGCCCCAACGCGGTGACGAACGCCTCATAGCGTTCGCTCGATTTGGCCCGAGCAGCCTGCGCAGCAGGCTCTGGCAGCGCTGGAGTTGTCGACAACCAGAAGCGCACAAACACTGCCAACGTCTCGACGGAAATGCCGAGGTCGCGCTCCATTCGCGTCATGCGGCGGTCGAGTTGGTCGAGCCGCTTGGTAGTGGCAGCCTCCTGTCGCTCGGCTGCATCGGGTGACAGGAAGGACGCGATACCCGCTTCGGCTATCACGGATAGAGATTGATCGCGCCGAGCAGCATACGCAGCGAGCGCCTTCATGACATCAGGATCGAGATAGACTGAGAGGCGCTGTTTCTTGGGAGCTTTTATCACAATCGTCTCCTACAGATCGATCCCATCGCCCGGATCGAGCGAGGCCTGACGTGCTACCTGGCGCATGGTCTGGTTCATACGGCTGAGGCGGGCGGTGTCCTCCTCCACATCGTCGCGGGGATCGATCTCGAATTCGTTCTCGATCACATCCTTACGTTCGACCGTCTTGGTTCGGCTCAGTTCCGGCTGATGTCGGCGTTCGGATTCCGTCGGATCGTCGTCCGTCTGCGCTTCTGCCGCGACCTGCGTGTCTAATACCGGCGGCTTCGGAGGTTCGATGTTGCTCCAGTCATCGGCCTGTCCGCTCTTTGGCTTGGTCAGGGTGGGCGGGGTGAGGATGCGCTCCTGAAGGCGTCGATCCTCATAGTATCTGGCTTTCTTGGCTCGGATCGGCGGGATGCCGGCAACCATGACGATTTCGTCCGAGGGCGGAAGCTGCATGATCTCGCCAGGTGTGAGGAGCTGCCGCGCCGTCTCCGAGCGGGAAACCATCAAATGCCCGAGCCATGGCGAGAGCCGGTGGCCGGCATAGTTTTTCATCGCCTTCATCTCGGTGGCTGTTCCGAGCGCATCGGATACCCGTTTGGCGGTGCGCTCGTCATTGGTCGCGAAGCTGACGCGCACGTGGCAGTTGTCGAGGATCGAGTTATTCGGGCCATAAGCCTTCTCGATCTGATTCAGCGACTGTGAAATCAGGAACGCCTTGAGGCCATATCCAGCCATAAAGGCGAGCGCACTCTCAAAGAAGTCGAGGCGGCCGAGTGCGGGAAATTCATCGAGCATTAGCAGCAGTCGGTGGCGGTTGCCTTTCGCTTGCAGGTCTTCGGTCAGGCGGCGTCCGATCTGATTGAGGATCAGGCGGATCAGCGGTTTCGTTCGGTTGATGTCGGACGGTGGCACCACGAGGTAGAGCGTGGTGGGATGCTTACCGCCGACGATATCGACGATCCGCCAGTCGCAGCGCCGAGTGACCTCGGCAACGACGGGATCGCGATAAAGCCCGAGAAACGACATGGCGGTCGACAGCACGCCGGATCGCTCGTTGTCGGATTTGTTCAGCAGCTCGCGCGCGGCGGACGCGATGACGGGATGCGGCCCGGCCTCGCCCAGGTGCGCCGTCTTCATCATTGCGGCGAGCGTCGATTCGATTGGCCGCTTTGGATCAGACAGGAAGGCCCCGACGCCAGCGAGTGTTTTGTCGGCTTCGGCATAGAGGACATGGAGGATCGCTCCAACCAGCAGCGCGTGACTGGTCTTCTCCCAGTGATTGCGCTTTTCCAGCGAGCCTTCCGGATCCACGAGAATGTCGGCGATATTCTGGACGTCGCGAACCTCCCATTCCCCTTTACGGACTTCCAGCAGCGGATTGTAGGCCGCAGACTTCGCGTTAGTCGGATCGAACAGCAACACCTGACCATGGCGGGCGCGAAAGCCAGCGGTCAACGTCCAGTTCTCGCCCTTGATGTCGTGGACGATCGCTGAGCCAGGCCAGGTCAGCAGTGACGGCACCACCAGGCCAACGCCCTTGCCGGACCGCGTCGGAGCGAAGCACAGCACATGCTCCGGCCCGTCATGGCGAAGGTAATCGCGATCGTGCCTGCCGAGCACGACGCCATCGGCGCCGAGCAAACCGGCCGCTTTGATCTCGTCGGGACCTGCCCAGCGGGCGGAGCCGTAGGTTTCGACATGCTTCGCCTCGCGCGCCCGCCAGACCGACATGCCAATCGCCGCGGCAATAGCGATGAAGCCCCCGGACGCGGCAATGAAACCACCTTCGACAAAGATCGGCGGTGCGTAGGCATCGTAGAAATACCACCACCAGAAGAAGGCGGGCGGATAGTAGACCGGCCAGCCGGCCAATTCGAACCACGGCACGCCGAGCTGCGGCTGGAAGCCGAGCCGCCATGCTGTCCACTGTGTCGCCGCCCAAATCGTGACCAGGACGATCAGGCAGACGGTGATAAGTTGGCCCCAGAGGATCTTGGTCGCTGACATGGCGAGTTCCTTCTTTAATTGGATTACATCCCGAGCCCGCGCTTGCGCCCGAAGCTCCAATCGACGCCGCTAACGCCGCGCGAGACGCCGGAGACATGCTGGCCGATTTGCTTTTCGAGGGATGGCGTCCAGGGCACGAGCTGGAAGCCGAGGCCGTCGTCGATCATGGCGAAGCGGCCGGAGGCGAGCGCAAAGCGCTGCCGATATGTGCCGGCGACGTATTCGCCGGTCCCCCCTTTCGTGAACGGCCTGCCGGTCTCGGCTGCAAGCTTCTGGCCGAGAGCGTCCACCTCGCGCTGTCGGAGCGTATCGATCAGACCGCGCGAAAAGCTGACGCCGCGCGATTGCCGTTCTGCGAGACCCTGACCAACAAGATGTTCGGCTCGCCTGTCCATCGCGTCGCGCACCTCGGCGCCGAAGCCGCCGCCGCCGAGCGCCACCGGCTCGCGGGCGATTGCCTGCCGGTCGAGCCAGGTGGCGCCGGTGGCATGAACCTGCCGTTCGATGTCGAGATCGGAGCGGATCGCGAGCGCGACGCGCCTGCGGCCCTGCGCGTCATCGAACTTGCGCAGCTCGACGATCGAGCCGGGCGCGCTGTCGCCAGCGGCGTCAAGGTCGGGCAGCTTGATGTGATGGGTGCGTCCGTCGGTGCCATCGACGACGGCATAGGCGGTGCCCTTCAGCTCATCGTCGAGACCACGATCGACAAGCCTGCCGACAACGGAATCGTCAAGGCTCTCGCCGGCGAGCACATAGGTGGCGGCGGCGCGCTCGATACCGCGTTCGGTCAGACCGCGATGGATGCGCTTGATGATGTCGCCGCGTTCGCCCAGCTCGCGCAACGTCGCCTCGGCATTGTCCCCCATCACCCACTGACCGGGACCGACCTGATCGGCGAGGCCGAGCATCTCCAGCTTCCGCAGCCGGCCGACTTTCATCGTGTGGAATTCGTCAGGCTGGCGGTCAGGATGCGGAGCGAGATCGACGACGCCGGTGCGATAGCTGTCTCGGGCAAGCTGGCGATCGAGATTGGTCCAGCGCTCCGCCTCGATCTGCCGTTCGAGGTTGTTGCGAATCTCGTGATCGGTGCGCGGCCCGAGCTCTTGGGTGACGAGATCCTGGGCGCGGGCGCGCATGCCTTCCTTGATATAGTCGCGGGAGATGACGAGGTCCTGACCGTCACCGGTACGCCCGCGTAGGATAATATGAACGTGGGGATTGTCGGTGTTCCAGTGATCGACGCCGACCCAGTCCAGCTTGGTGCCAAGGTCTTTCTCCATCTTTCCCATGAGTTCCCGGGCGTAGGTTTTGAGGTCGGACATCTCGGTCGCGTCCTCGGGCGAGACGATGAACCGGAAGTGATGCCGGTCGTCCTGGATCCGCTCCCCAAAGGCCTTGGGATCGGCGTCCCCGGTCTCCGGCCCGAACAGCCGCGCCTTCTCCCCATCCTGGGTAACGCCCTCACGCCGGAGATAGCTAAGGTGGGCGCTCAGGGGCGCCGAACGAGCAGTGTGCCGGACGACGCGCGTTTTGATGACTGTATTACGCGAACGGCCGGTGAGCAGCCGATTGGCCTGCACGGTCGCGCGCTGGCCTCGCCCGAACCGCGAGCGGTTGCCCGAGCTGATCTTGCCGGAGCGCGAGACGCTGCCGCCGGCGCGCTGAGCGGCCGCCAGTGCCTGGGCGATGAAGGGCCGCGCCTGTTGTGCGCGGGTGGAGCGGATGCGGCCTGGCCGTATGCGGAAATCCTCCTCGCCGCTCATGGCTGGGGCCTCGCACATCGCGCAAAGCTGAGGAAATCCTTGCAAAGATGACGAATGCGCAGGCTGCGCCGATCAGGCGCACCTCGCGTAAATGCGCCATAAGTCCCTGAAAACACACGACCGAACACAGGCGCACATCGTCTGCTTTTATCTCGCCTTCCCTCGGTCGTGTCTCCCGATGTCCCTCCCCACCCCGCAATCCCTACGATCCAGCCCGATGCAGTAACAGAAGCCACGACAATCATCGCTTTTGCTCCTCTTCAACGTTGCGGCGCACAAACAGGCCATCGGACGGCGGTGCGAGCGCCGACAGATCGACGATCGTACGAGCGCTAGAGGAACGACCGGAAGGGAGATTGGCGGTCTTGTTATCATCACTATTTCCGGCGAGATAACGCGTGATGAACAGCGGTGCAATCGACCATGAAGAGCGCGACGGCTGAACGACCGTGCGATTGGCCAGCGCTGTATCCACGTCAATCAGTGACATCACTTTCGCGATGTAATTGACGGTCTCGGCCGGCAGCGGACCGCCGGTGACAAGGTGCTTTTCGTAGCGGCCAGGGCCGGCATTGTAGGCGGCGAGGAAACCCGGCGAGCCATAGAGATCATGCAGTTCTGCGAGATAGGCAGAACCAGCGAGAATGTTGTCACGCGGCTGATAAGGATCGTCGCCAAGGTGATAGCGGGTGCGCAATTCTGTCCATGTGGCGGGCATGATCTGCATCAGACCCATCGCGCCTTTCGGCGAGACGGCAAGCGGATCACGATCGCTTTCAGCCTGCATGACAGCGCGTATCCATCGTTCGGAAATGGCGAAACGTCTGGCAGCTTCAGTGATGTGCTTTGCCCATGGATCAGACGGCGGCGCGGCCGCGTCTGAGCTATCTGACAGAGCAGCGGTTTTCAGAGGATCAGCCAACACTATGTATGGCTGCGTGACGATCATGATGACCGCGACGAACATCGCCGTGATCGCCGGAACAGCAGCGTGAGCACCGCCGTCCCGAAACGCCATCAGCCTGCCATCGTGCTCGCTTCGGTCAAGGGCGAGGCTTCGCCGCCGGCCAATATTTTCCGGACGGTCGACGCCTGATGACGTGTCCACTTCCCGGAAAACATGCCGCCGCCCCTGACCTCCGTTGCGCGCAACGGCTTGCTCGTAGGCGATCGGGTCGAGGGGATTGATCGGCGCTCGATCGATCAAGAGGATTACGCCTGAAGGTTCGCGGGAAGGACGGCAGCGCATGACGGTCACGCCTGTTCGTCGCGCCGCGTCTTGCGCGTCCAGTGAAGATTCCAGACATCCTTGCCGGTGTCAGACTCGAACATCCGGGCGCGGATCGGCTCGACGAAGGACGGATCTTCTATGGTCACGGACAGATACGCCCCTGCCCTTTCTCCGGTGCGGTCCCATGCCGCGCCAACCTCAAGGCCATCGCCGAAGATGCGATGGTTCGGCGCATTTTCAGCGTCGGTTTCGTCGGCTGGCAGGATGGTCACTTCGGCATCGAGGGTGAGCGTGCGGATGCGGCCGAAAAAGCCGTCACTGTTGCGGGTGAAGGTACCAATCTGGGTCATGGGAAAATCCTTTTCGTTGGTGGTTGAACGAGCCATCACGGCTCGTCGGGTACCGGCTCACTGAAGCTGTCTGTGGCCGCATGAGGACCGTCGGTCGTCCAGAGCGGGATCGCCCGACCGATGACGGTTGTGAGGGGAAGCGGCCCGAAATAACGGCTGTCGAAACTGTCGGGTGCATGCCAGTTCATGAAGAAGGCTTCGCTCTCGGCGATCTGCCGGCATCCCTGCCAGACGGGCAACGAGCGGCCTTGGCCGTCGCGCCCGCGGGCCTGTCCGTAACTCATGCCGTAAGCGGTGATATCAGTGCCGGAGCGGCAAACTTCGGTGCCCCCAAGCGCCAGCACGCGCTTGAGAAGCGGCAAGCCCTTCGGAAGATAGCGGCGCTCATCAAGGAAGTTTGCCAGTTCGTCGGGCGGCATAACCACAGCCAGATCGGTGACGTCGATGCGATCGACCGGAACGACTCGATAAAGCCCGACCGGCGCGCTGGCGCTGGCGTTCCAGATCAGCATCTTCGGCATATTGATAAACGCCGACACGCCAGTCGCGAGTGCGGAAAAGTATGTCACCATCACCCATGCGAAGCGCGTCATGGGGTGTCTCCAGTGCGATCGTTGCCTGTGGTTTTGCCGGTCGCCCGAAGAATGGTCCGCCGTTTGAGCCAGGCACGGTGCTGCTCGCGGCTGTAGGTCCGAAACGGCTCGTTGACGCTGAGGCGATTGTGCACATGCCGCCAGTGATCCGGCGCGGCGTCGGCCGGATCGATGCCAAGTATTTCGATCGTGTCGATGGTGTTCAGGACCATCTCGACCTTCGGCCAACCGTGGATGCGTAACAGGATGTCGCCGCCGGGACGCACAAAAGGAAGCGTCTGGAATGCTTCGCCTGCCGCCACCGCACGCAGGATATCGATACGGGAAACGACGGTGCCGTAGTTATTCGCGGCCCAACGGACGAAGGCAAAGACGCTTCCGGGAGCAAAGCCAACGATGCGGCGGTGGCGATCGATGCGCTGTTCTTCAGCGATCCGGCCGAAGCGGATCCAATGCTCGATCCGCTTCTCGCGCCATGTCAGTTCGACCAGGGTTCGACTGGGCGGAATGCTGTCAATGTGCATACCCGTTTTCATTGTCCCGCTCCCGATGTGAAAGACGAGAGGGGTGCAATGAGGCTGCAGACATATGACGCTGCGTGAGCTCCACCGGCCGCCGATGCAGGGCGGTCCGTTAGAAAGATTCCGAAGGAATCTAGGTTAGGAACGTTAGGGGAGCGAATAACAGAAGGAATACGGATGGTTAAGTCCGATTTCGGTCCCTGATAGCACGGGAATCCGGTCCCCGATAGCACGGGCCTGGGGGTCCTCGATAGCACGGGTCTGTCCACAGCTTGCTCACAGTCTGATCGAACGGCGGCGCGGCGCGCGGAACGCGGCGATGCCAGACGGATCGGTTGAGGTTGGTTGAAAGGTGAGGCGTACGCGGCCGTCCGGATCGGTGACGAGCGCAAGTCGGTAGCCAGGCAGCGGCTGGCGCTGGACGATGCCGCGCAGGTCATAGACAAAGTGTTTGAGGGGCGAGAGGCTTCCGGATTTCAGATGCAGGTGCTTGAGATCGAAGCTCCAGCCCCATGTCTGGCGGCCACCATGCTTGCGCACGAGCCGGTATAACCAACGCTCAAAGCCACCCTTAAGGTCGAAATAATCCCTATCGATGGTGAGGATCAGCGCATCGTCGACGATTCCCGCATAGAACCAGTCTGGCAGGATGAGCTCGATGCCGAGCGGCCGTCCGTGAGCGTCAAGTCGCTCCTTCCATTCGGCGATCCATGAGAAGCGATGCCTACGCCGTTCGGACGGCTGGCGGATCGTGGTGGCGATGGTGGTGGATTGCAGTCGGTCGAGGGCTGCCTTCAGCCGTTCATAGCTGCGGGCGGAATCGTCCCGGTGGATGAAGGTGAGGATTTCATAGGGAGTGGCCGACATCAGCCGTGAGGTCCGCAAGCCGTTGTCGCGGGCCTCGACAATCTGCGACGCAGCCCAGATCAGGATGTCTGCGTCCCATATGGTCGCCATGCCATGTTCGGCAGTCGCCTCGACGCGGATCGAAACATCACCCATGCGGAAATCGATCGGCGTTACACGGCGGGATTTGGCGAGCGAGAAGAACGGCCAGGACATGAGATCCTGCGCGTCCCGGGCGGCGATGTTGCCGCCGCTTGGCTGAAACAGCTCAAGCTGCTGTCCCTGATATGTCCTGTGCCCGAGCATCGGCGGCGATCAGCGCGTCATGCCAATGGCACGAGCTGCCATCGACACGTGAGGCATCCGCGCGCTCGAAGCGGCCTCGGAGGTCGACTGGCGTGCGGATGCGTCAATCCACGCGTGAAGGTCGGTGACGGCATAAACGACGCGACCGCCGAGCTTGTGATAGATCGGCCCGGTTCCGTCGCAGCGATGCTTTTCGAGCGTGCGGGGCGAAAGGTCGAGAAGGCGGGCCGCTTCGGGGGTACGCACGAAGCGCGGCCAATTGCTGTCGGTTTTTTCCTGCATCGTCTGCCTCCATCGCGGCCGCCGTCAAAGCGGCGGGTTGGCTGCGACAATGGCGAAAAAAATGCGGTCCGGCGGAGTGACAAAAATCCAGATTCTATGGATGTGTCCCCCTTCAAGCCGCAGCGAAAAGAGCCGGTAAGGACCGTGGATGCAACGATGACAGGGGATCACAGGAAAGGTAGATGGCCGCTTGAAGCTATGGCTGGAGCAGGCGCAAATAGCCGCCCTCAATCAACTCCCGGGAGCTTTTGAGCAGGCGGATGACACGCCGACGCTCGGGTGCGTTCTTCCAGTCAATAGAGCGTAGCGCCTCTACATCCCGGTTGAGCAGGATGCCGGCAATTTCCTGGCGTGAGGCACCGCCAGTCATGCCGTCCCAGGCCCGCAGCATCAAGCTGAACCTGTAAATCTGGTAGCGCGAGAACCGTTGCCAGCGGGGTAAAGGTCCGGATGGCTTGCCGGTCAGCCAGCGCTGGAAACGCTGGATGTTCTGTATGCGCTCGGAAAAATGTTCGTCCAAGGGGATAACAACGGCTGCATTCATGGTCTGCCCGCCTTGCGGCAACCATATCCGGTGATCGCCCTGATCGTCCCTCACAATGGCGTGGAACCCATCCTCGGCCATTTCCCCCTCAATCGACAGGGCGAGAGGATCGAGCAATGATGTGGTGTCGAAGCCGTTTGCCGCTTGTTCAACGATAACCGTCGCGGGAAAGAGCTGCGGTCGCCAGATCGGGCGGGATTTTTGGGCCGACTGAGATGGATCGGCCGGGAAAGGTGACGCCCCACCGTTCGGACAAATCCGCTATCGCGTCGCGCTTTTTCACCTTGCTGGATGAAATCCCATCCACCGTGTCCGCATAGTCCGTCTGGTAGTTTTTGTTGCGGCGGAGAAACTCGAATGCGACGCCACTCCGATCGAGACGGCTCAATTGTTCTTCGAACTGCGGCGAACGCCAATCCGGCAATGGCTCCATGCCCTCGTCTCCCCAACGACAATTATGAGAGAAGTTGTCAGGTTTTCAGGTCAGGAGCCGTGGAACAATGCAGATAATCGGAATATGCAACCCATCGGAGTGCGATAAGCGCAAAGGCTCTCAATCAGTGGATGTCATCGGTGACCAAGGATCCCCGCGTTACTGAATACCCGGTTCGAGCAGATGGCGGTAACCGGCCTCGGTCATCCAGCGGGCGCGAGCAAGATGCGTGTCGTGAATGCGCTTGGCACGCTCTGGATCGGCAGCGACATCCAGGCCGAAAATGACTCTGGTCGCTTCACGCCAGTCCGCACCTTCCTCTGCCGCGTCGAGCAGACGCAGATAGGTAGAAAAATGGGCCTCGTCGTAGGCGCTTACGCGCTCGGTCAGCGGTGGGCCGTCATCCAGGAGAGGCTTGCTCATCGATATGTCCTTAAAAACTCCCGTCCCGACCGGACCAATCTCTGTCCTCGTGGAAAGCGATCCGTACACGATAACAAGGTTGTTGCGCTCATGGAATGGCAGCATGCCGGAACCACGTCAACGAACGGTGTCGGATCATTTTTGATGGCGCGTCAGATTTCGTCGCGCAGCAACTCGACTGGATCGACGCCGAAACCAGCTGCAAGCTTGTCGAGCATGTCGATCGACGCGGCATATTCTTCGCGCTCCAGCATGCCGACATAGTTGCGATTGACATGGGCACGGTGGGCAAGCTCCTCCTGCGACATGGATTGCTCCTGCCTTAAACGACGCAGATTTCTGGCGACTCTCTCCCGTAAGCTCATGTAGGGAGAGTCGCCGCATACCTAATATACTAACCACCCAATATACTAGGTATTCGTCTGTCGAGATAGATACCCTTGGAAAAATCTGTGTGTGATCTTGCGAGCCGGGCACATCCCGGCGAGCGCGGTCGCGGCGTCAGGGCATCGATCGGGGCCGCACGGCGTAGCGGGAATCTGGCATGATGCAAAAATCGGAAAACCCTGCGGCGGACCGATGGGATCGGACGCGGCGGAATTGCTTCCGCCGCGTCCCGGCCTCATTTATGCGGCCCGTTCAAGCAAGACCTTCGCCTTTGCCTCCAGTTCAAGACGGCTATCCTGATGCGCTTTTGTGCGAGCATGGGCGGTCATGCCCTGCACAAAGTCAAAGATGCTTTCGGGCGGGCGACCCTCCTCCTGCAACACGGTTTCGATGATCTTGCCGGTTTCGGCCTTGGAGAAGCCACGCCTGCGCAGAAAGCTTTCGCGGTCCTCGTCCGTGCGGGCGACGATCCTCTCCCGCGCCGCCTTGATCCCGGCCATGAACGGGGCAGGTGAGGAATTTGCGAAGCTGGACAACGCAGGGGCTGCCTCGTGGGCGAAACGCTGCGCGGCGAACTTGCTGTGCCGGATGGTGATCTCCTCGAAATTTTCGACGCCCCAAAGATTGCGGTTCATGCAAACCGCCCGAAGATAAAAAGACGCGATGCCGAGCGTCTTGCTGCCGACTTCACTATTCCAGCAATAGAAACCCCGGAAATACAGGTCCGGCTCTCCGTTTGGTAGGCGTCCGGCTTCGATGGGGTGCGTATCGTCCACGAGGAAAACGAAAACATCACGGTCACTGGCGTAGAGCGTCGTGGTGTCCTTGGTGATGTCAACGAAAGGGTTATGCGTCATGGTTGCCCAATCCAGAATGCCGGGCACCTTCCACATGGTATCGCCCACGCCATTGCCCGCGATTTTCATGACGGCTGCAATAAGTTCATGGTCAAAAATCCTTCCGTAGTCCGGTCCTGTCACCGCCCGGAGTTCGATGCGGCCTTCATCTGCCTCATAGGTTTTCACAAGTTCGGCCCGGTGCGAAAGCAAGCCGTGCTGTAGATTGATGCCCGCCAGAGGCGCGGGGAGCTGGCGCATATAGGTTGCCGGTGCGCCGACGAGGCTGCAAAGCTGGCCAAAACTCCAATGGGTCGGCGAAATGGGTTCATCCTGTCCGGGAACGACAAGTGCCAACCGCTCCGCGTTGTCGCGACTGGCTTCAACGCGTACAGCGCGGCTTTCCACGGTTCGGGCGGTGGCGCGATCTGCCCGCCCCTTCACCGCGTCGTATAGTTCGGTGAGCGACAAAAACCGCTCGTCGTCAGGGCGCGAAAACCATTCCGACGAAACCCTGCCGTTATGCTCACCACGGGTCACATCCACGCGGAAACCCTTGTTGACCTGATGGCCGTTCTGGCTGCTGGCGATGAAAGTCATTTCTTTGCTCCTTTTCTTTCCCGTAAATGCCGAAGGCATGTCCCTCGACATGCTTTCCGGGGGCGCGTGAGCGCGCGGGGATGGAGGGGGCAAATGCCGGCGAGCATGGCCGGCCTGCCAGCGTGAGCGGGACGGAGTGAATAGGATTGGAGGAGTGACTGCCTGGCCGTTCTGCGAACCGGCGGGCCTGACATGCGCAGGCGGCGTTTGCGGGGAGCAAGGGGAAAAGTTTCCCTTGGCTTCCCCTTTCGAGTTTGGAATCGGGATAGGTCAGGTCTCTCAGCCTGCGGTGCGCAGTCTGCTTTCGATCAGGAGGCCGCTCTCATCGAGGATCGGATGGGCGACCGAGACAATATGGGCGTTGATGCGCTTCAAGTCGCGCAGAATATCGAGATGTAGCGAACTCGTTTGCAGGCTGTCGGCGCGGCCATCGCGCAAGCGTTCGAGATGACGCTCGGCCGACTGCTTTTCCATCCGGCGCACTTCGACTTTCATTTCCATCAACTGCCTGGCGAGAGTGAAGTCGCGGGTAACGAAGATCGTCTGGGCGATCCGCAGGTTATCGATGGTCAGATCGAAGAGCATTTTCAACTCTTCGTATCCATCCGCCGAGAGCTTGAGGCTGAGCGAGGCTTTCTTGACGACCTGCGGCAAGAGACCTTTTTCGATGATGTCACCGATATGCTCGAGGTTGATCGCGTAGTCGATGATGACGATCGACCTGCGGCCGTCCTCCTCGGTAAGACCCTGCCGGCCAAGCTTGGAGAGGTAGATCTTCACCTCCTGCTGGAGGCTATCGACACGCCTTTCCAGCAAAGGGATCTCGTTCGATTTCGAGATGTCGTTTTTCTCGAAGGCGTCGGAGGCGCGTATCAGCATGCGCTCGATGAGATCCCCGATGCCAAGTACCTCACGCGTAGCGCTGGCGAGTGCAATCACCGGCGTCGATAGCTCTTGGGCGTCCAGATATTTTGGACCGTTCTCGGATTGTGGCCCGTCAGGCACGAGATAGATCATCAGCTGCGACAACAGCCGCGAGAATGGCCATGCGAGCGCCGCCAGGGCGAGGTTGAAGCCGAGATGCGCATCCACCGGCAATTTTTCTTCCGCCAGCGGCATCATTTCGAGCAGGTGCGCGCCGTAGCCTGCGAGCGGTAGTGCAATGAAACAGCCGGCGGCCCGCACGATGAGGTTGGCGAGCGTCACGCGTCTGACTGAGACCGGACCGGAAAGCGATGCGACAACGGGCGGAATGGCGCCGCCGAGATTGGCGCCGAGGACCAGCACGATGATCAGCTCAGCCGAAAGGATCCCGGTCGACGCCAACGACAGGATCAGCACCACTGCGGCGAGGCTGGACGACGAAACGAAGGCGATACCCGCCGAGAAGACAAGCGCAACCAGCCACGCATTGTCGAGCAGACCGATGAAGGCGGCGAGCGCAGGCGAATGACGCATCGGTTCGGTCGCAGCCCCGAGCAGGTGCAGAGACAGCAACATCAGCCCGATACCGATCAGCGCCGTACCACCGCCCTGACGACTGGTCGAGCCGCTGCGATGCAGCACGATGCCGGCCAGGATCACGAGCGGGGAGAGCCACTCAATGCCGGTGGCGACGATCCAGGCAGTCACAGCCGTGCCGACATTGGCGCCGAGCAGCACGATCTGCGCCATGCGCGGCTTGACCAGTTCACGCTCGACGAACGAGGCAACCATCAGCGCCGTCGCCGTTGAGCTCTGCAGCGTCACGGTTGCGACGAAGCCCGACACGAAGGAGCGCACACTGCCGCGCGTCCCGGACGCGAGACCCGTTCTAAGTTTTGCCCCGAAGGCACGCGACACGCCGTCCTTGACCTGTGCCAAACCGAACAGCAGCAAGGCGACCGCGCCGAACAGGTTGATCATCACGATCGTGGTTTCCAAGTCTTGGCCTCTCTTTCGCTGGGTATCGCGGGACAGCAATGGTGGCTGATCCACACGAACAATAGCGGTTGCTCCCAGGCGAGCCGCCGCCTGCTTTACACAGGGTCCGCCTAACGCAGGCGACGGCCCTCCCCGGGAGGAGGATGCTGGCTCTACTGCACCAGCCGGCAGACAACAGCTTGATCAGCCGTTATTCCGGTGTCCATACAGGCCCTGCCATGGCCGATCACTCGCTGCTAAAGCCGATTTGTCGGTAAAACCCCACCCTTCGTGGGCGAACACCTCGCGGACGAGAAGCTGCCAGCTGTCAGGGTCGGTCGCCGTCAAAAGCGCTCCAGTGCGTTTGGTCGCGTCGTAGACCGAGCCATCAAGACAGGCGACGTAGGCGCCGGCCTCGGTCGCGATCAATGTTCCGGCAAGATGATCCCAAGGGGTCAGTCGATCGAGCATCACGAAATGGCCGTGGCCGCTGGCGAAGGCTCGATACATGTGTGCTGCGCAGCGATGACTGGAGAACATCCGAGGTTTCGCCAGCTTTGCCAGGATATCAGGCTTGACCGCTGTGGGCAGAAAGTCCGTGGAGACATACCCCGTCATCTCCGCCAGAGGCGCCGGCTCCGAGATCTGGAGCCGTCTTTCGGTGCCATCGGCTCGGACCAAAAAAGCGCCGCCGCCCTGTTCAGCCATGACCCAGTCATCACTCATCGGATCGTAGATCACGCCGGCGACGGCTTTACCGTGCCGCACGATCGCTGCCATGACGCCGAAGAGCGGCATGCCCGCCACGAAATTCGCCGTTCCGTCCAGAGGATCGACAACGACCGCCAGCTCGGCCTCGTCAAGTCGATCCAACAGCCCCGAGTCCCTTGATGCACTTTCCTCGCCGACGAACAGCGCGTTCGGCAACATGCGTGCAATCTCCTGGGCGAGGAAGCGCTCGGCAGCTTCGTCCGCGGCCGTGACCAGATCCGTTGCATCTGATTTGGTGCGGACGTCGAGGTCCCTCACCTGCTGGAACCGGGGAAGGATTTCTTGTCCTGCGGCATGGCGCAGCTTGTCACCAAGTTCTCGAAGATCGAATTCCACGAAGTCCTCTCTTTCTGCAGCGATGAATGGGCCTCAAACGGATGCCCTGCTCCTTGCCGTCGCTGCGTGCTGTGCCGCGACGTAGGCGCGCAACTTTTCCATCTCGTCTGTCTGCACTGCTGAGAAACCTGCCCTCAACAAACGGCCCCAGATCGCATCCGGATCTTTGAGAGCGGCGGTGTCCGTGAAGCCCGGAGAGGCAACGCCATCAAGCGTGTTGACCCACAAGGTGATGCCGGCGTTTTGGAAACGCTGCCTGATCGCCTCGACCTGCGCGATGTCCTTGAACGAGACTTCGCAGATCAGCGGCTTCAACCGGAAGACAAGTTCCACCTGTTCATCGGCATCGTCGTGCTCCAGATGGGTGCGTGCTATGAACGGGACGTCGTGGAGGGCAATATTGTCCTTGATCCAGCCAAGGTCGTCCTCGGTCTTGAGATCCGCCCAAAAGTCGACCTGCCGATCGACACCCATTTTCCGGGCATAGGCCAGGACCTCGGGAATGACGCTCCGATGTTTGATGTCGAGATGAATGAGGATCTTGTCACGGGTGAGCTCGAATACATCGCGAAGGCTTGGAAGCTTTTGGACGGTCAGGGAGTTGTCCGGCCCACCATCGCGGTTGCGGAGCGCAATGGCGGTCAGTTCCTGAAGCGTCAGGTCCTCGGGTTCGCTGCTGAGGCCGGTCATGCGCGCCAGTGTCTCGTCGTGCAAGAGAACGAACTCGCCATCTGCGGTGCGGCGAACATCAATTTCAACGATGTCATATCCTGCGTCGATTGCCCTTTGGATCGAGAGTAAACTGTTTTCCGGAGCATCCTGCCAGACGCCGCGATGCGCGACGATCGCGCACTGTCGATGCGGGTCGGTCATGTAGTCGAAATAGTTCATTTCTATACCTTCGTTGTGGCGGTGAACGCCCCTGCGATTGCCTTGCCGTTCACCGGGTCGAAGAGGTGCAGTTTTGCCTGGGGACATGAGAGGAGCAGCACGTTGCTATCGGGCGCCTGCGAGCCGAACGGCGTCGTGATGCGAACCATCGTGCCTGAGAGGTCGGCGGCCAGGATCGAATGTGATCCGAGATCCTCCCGGTAACGGACGTGGCCTTTGAGAGCTGAAGCGTTTCCCGTCCTGTCGACCAGGATATCCTCGGGTCGGATGCCTAGCTGAAATTCGCCTTTGAGACGGCATTCGGCGACCGGCTGGCCGTCGGATAGACGCAACATGGATCCATCACCACTGACGGCTAAAATGTTCATCGGCGGCGAGCCGATGAACTTGGCGACAAACACGGAGGCGGGGCTGTGGTAAATCGCCTTCGGCGTATCGTATTGCTCGACCTCACCCTTGTTGAGGATCAGGATCCGGTCCGCCAGCGTCATCGCCTCGACCTGATCATGGGTGACGAACACAGTCGTCGCGCCGATCCTTCTATGCAGGTCTGCCAGTTCGATGCGCGTGTCGTGCCGCAATTGCGCGTCGAGGTTCGACAATGGCTCGTCGAACAGCAGGACAGCCGGTTCGCGAACGATGGCCCGGCCGATCGCTACCCGCTGGCGCTGACCGCCGGACAGTTGGCCCGGCTTGCGGCCGAGATAGTCCGTCAGGCCGAGCATCTTGGCGACGACGTCGACGCGGGCGCGCCGTTCAGCCTTGGACAGGCCGGCGATCTTGAGACTATAGGCGATGTTGTCGAACACCGTCATATGCGGATAAAGCGCATAGTTCTGGAAGACCATGGCACAGCCACGTTCCCTCGGCTCCAGATCCTGGACCTCCCGGTCGCCAATGACGATCTTGCCGCCGCTCACCTTTTCGAGACCGGCGATCATCTGCATCAGCGTGGACTTGCCGCAGCCCGACGGTCCGAGGACGACCGTGAACTCCCCTTCCCTGAACTCGACATCGAGCTTCGGGATGATGGTGACAGATCCATAGGTCTTGCTCACTCCGTCGAGCCTGATATTGGCTGCAGCGATGTGGATCGCGGGATCGATGGCGTTCATTGTCATTTCTCCGATAGGACGAGGCCCTGGACGAGATACCGCTGCAAAAGAGCGATCATCGTCAGAGGCACAATGGATACGAGGATGGCGCCCGCCATGATGAGGGGGTAGTCGGGCACGGACGCCTCATCTGGTACAAGCCTCGCCAGACCGACGACTGCCGTCTGCATCTCGGCTGTCGAGGAGGCGACCAGCGGCCACAAATACCCGGTCCAGCCGCTTAGGAAGCTCAGCACGAACAGCGAGGCAAATGTGGTGCGTGACAGGGGCAGCAGGATGTCGAACAGAAACCGGATTGGTCCAGCGCCGTCCATACGAGCCGCCTTGAACAGGTCCTTGGGAAGGGTCAGGAAGAACTGCCGGAACAGGAACGTTCCCATCCCGTGCGCAAGCAGCGGCACGACAAGCCCGACATGCGTATTGAGGATACTCCACTCGGCATGGAACGGTGCGCCGAACAGGTCTGCGATCACGTCGTTCAATCCGGTCACATCAAGCAGGGCGTTCAGTGGTGAGAACACGTTCGATGCTACCTGGTAGGTCGTAACGAACCGCATATCGAGTGGCAGGATTACCGTCGCGAGGATAAGCGCGAAGACAATGCTTGCCCAACGGACACGGAAGTAAACGATTGCGTAGGCTGACATGAAGGACAGAACGCAGTTCGCGACCGCATTGCCCGTGGCGACGATCAGGCTATTGATCATCTGCAACGGGATCGACGTCTCGGTGAAGATCCGCTTCATGTTGACGAGAAGCTCACTGCCGAATGACCAGACGAGGCCATTTTGAAGCATGAACTCGTATGAGTGCGTGGCTGTGGTCAACGTCAGATAAAGCGGGACGACGATGTAGGCGATGCCGACTATCAGGATCAGGCCTGCTGCGATGTTGATGGAACGTGCGTTCTCGACCATGGATTTACCGCTCGTAGTTGATGCGCCGGCCGAGCAGCGCAAACTGCAGAGCGGCGACGAGGATGAAAAAGACCATGAGGATCGCGGTCTGGGTGGAAGCGCCGGACAGGTCGTAGCTGGCGAAGCCGTCCTGGTAGATCTTGTAGACGAGAAGCGTTGTCGCGCCGCCTGGACCACCCTTGGTCATCGTATCGATCAGCGCGAAGGCAGAGGTCACACTTTCGGTGAACTCCAGCACCAGCGTCAGGAAAAGCTGCGGCATGATCAACGGCAACTGCACATCGAAGATGCGGCGCCACGGGCCTGCACCATCCATGGCCGCTGCCTGAATGATCGTATGCGGGACGGCGCGTAAGCCTGCGAGAAGAATTACGAAATTGAATGGAATGTTGCCCCAGACATGCGCGGCGACGAGTGTGATAAAGGCGTCAAACCCGTCAAAACCTGGCTGCCATATGCCGGGAAACAACTCGTTCAGTGGTGCGAGTACACCAAGGAATGGGTTGAAGATGAAAGAGAAGACCAGTCCGATGGAAACACCAGCGATCCCTTTCGGCCAGATCAAAACATTTCTTGCTGGAAGCGACATGCGAACCGCCCGGTCGGCGGCAATCGCAAGGACCAGCGGAACGAGGACGGCAAGGGATGAGGCGGTCGCCATGAAGATCAGCGTGCGCCAGCTGGCCTTCCAGAATTCCGGATCCGACAGCACGCGGGCAAAATTGTCCCAGCCGACGAATTCCGAGCCGCCGCCAAACGGACGTTCCAGATAGAAGGACCAGTAGAACGCCTGGAAAACCGGGGCGTAGAAAAACAGAACGACCAGCAGCACAAGCGGCGCAACGAACAGCATCGGCAGCCAGCGATGCCGGAACATGGTGGATTCAAGAAACATGATAAACCCCGATGTGTGGAACGGTGCGGGGTAAATGGACCCCGCACCATGAATTGCGATCAGGGTAGTTGTACGCCCTTGTAGGTCTGCTGAAAGCGACGCAGCAGTTCGTCGCCACGCTTCTTGGAATTGTCGAGAGCCACTTGCATGGTCTGCTGACCGGCAAACGCTTTCTGGGTTTCTTCCGTCCAGATCTGCCGGAACTGGATGTAGGAGCCGAGACGGATGCCGCGCGTGTCGGGCGTCGCGGGCTTGCTCATCGACTCGATGCCGACCGCCGCAGTGGCGTATTTCGGGGACTTCGCATCCGGGCTCTTGGCAATGGCGTCGAGGACGTCGTTGGTAACCGGCACATATCCGGTCGCAGCGACGAAGGACATCTGCTGGGCAGGCTGGCGCAGGAAGTTGAGGAAGGCCTTGGCACCATCGACCTCGGCCTTGTCATGTCCCTTCATGATGTAAAGCGACGCGCCGCCGACGAGCGTATTGTGGCGCTCCTGGCCCTGATACATCGGCGCCATGCCGACGGTGATCTCGTATTTGCCTTCAAACGCCTTGGTGAAGGTCGAGTAGGAACCGGACGACGCCTCGATCATCGCGCATTCGCCCGAGCTGAATGCGGCGACAAGGTTGCCGCCCTTAGTATCTGCGTTCAGGCGAACGAGGCCCTCATTGCGCCAGTCCACGAGGTTGGTCAGGTGTTTGGCTGCCAATGTCGTGTTGAACACGTACTCGGCATCCAGGCCATCATAGCCATTATGCTTGCTGGCGATCGGCAGGCCGTGGCGGGCCGAGAACTGTTCGAAGACGATCCATGGCTCTGCATTGGTGACGAACGGGCAGGTGCTGCCGGAAGCCTTCAGCTTGCGCGCAGCATCCATCACCTCTTCCCAGGTTTCCGGTGTCTTGGTGACGCCAGCTTTTTCGAGCTCGGTCTTGTTCGTATAGAACAGCAGCGTCGAGGCATTATAAGGCTGGGCGAAGAGCTTGCCCTTCGTCGTCTCGTAATAAGCGCGGGCACCAGCGATGTAGCTGTCCCACTTCACGTCGGGCAGGACGTCCTGAACGGGCTCGACGGCACCCGACAGCATCATGTCGAGCGTACCGGCATCGAGTACCTGCAGCAGGACCGGAGCATTCTTGGCGCGGTATGCGGCGATCGCTTTCTGCATCAGGACTTCGTAGCTGCCCTGGCCGACGCAGTTGACCTTGTGTTCGCTCTGCGCGGCGTTGAACGCGTCGCATTGAGCCCGGATCGCAACTTCCACGGGTCCGATGTTGCCGTACCAGAAATCGATATTCGCGGCGTTTGCAGACGCTGCGCTCATGAGAAGCGCGGCCGTCGCCGTTAGAGTGGAAAGTTTCATGATGCCCTCCTGTTGGAACGTCACCGAGCCCTCCTCGGCAAGTTATGGCAACGTCTTAGTTACTCAGACAGAGTAACAATAATATGACAAAGTGCAAGAGCTTGATGCAGGAAAAGAACCAAGTTATGGATCGACCAAGCGAAACCATCCGGACTTGGTACTCAGTGTTGGTAGATTTAAGGGGGAAGATTGATGGGATATTCGCCGGAGACATTGATCTCTCCGCGTTTCTTTCGGCCGACTGACGACGCAGTTGCGACGCCCAATGAACGAACTCTTCTCCGGGTCATCTGGCGCAACCCCGGGGTTTCGCGAACGGAATTGACCGGTCTTACGGATCTGGCGCAGCAGACAATCCATCGGCTGCTCGATCAACTGGCCGAGCGCGGCATTATCAATCTGGGTTCTCCCAAAGCGGGTCTGGGCAAGGGACAGCCGAGCCCGATGCTGACGCTCGAAAGCCGCTATGCATGGTCTTGCGGCATGTCCGTCAACACAGACGTCATCGACGTCTGCCTCATGGATTTCGGCGGAAAGGTTCTCGCCGAGACGAACGTGCAGTTGCGCGAGCGCACGGTCGCCCAGGCGCTGGAGCGCGTTCGCGACTGGGTTCGGGATCAGCAGGCAGATCTCTCCCTTTCAGACGAGCAATTCTTCGGCGTCGGGCTGGGGATCGCAGGTTTCCATGTCAGCGGTACAAGCTTCAACGCGTCCCTGCCCCTGCACGAATGGTCGCTGATCGAGCTCGGTCCCCTTTTGACGAGTTACTTTGAAAGGCCGGTCTGGGCTCTGAACGGCGGAAAGACCGGCACGGTGGCGGAATCCATGTTCGGGGTAGGACGATATATCAAGGACTTTGCCTATTTGAGTTTCAACTACGGGTTCGGCGGCGGCCTGATCTGGAACGGCGAGCTGCTGCATGGTGGCAACGGCAATGCCGGCGAATTCTCGCAGATGTACGATGACGAAGAAGTTCACCGGCGCCCTGCCCTGCAGCTCGTTATGGAGAAGCTCAGAGCGCGCGGTGTAGACGTGCCGTCGATCACGTACCTGCGCAAACACTTCGACCCGAAATGGCCGGGCGTGGAGGAATGGCTGGATGAAGTGACCCCCGCCTACAATCGGCTGGTGAATGCCATTTGGGCTGTGTACGACCCGCAGGCCATCGTGTTTGGTGGTCAGATCCCGCCGGCCCTGGCAGAAATGATGATCGAGCGGACGCACCTGTTCGGGAAACCGCGCTACGGCGTCTGGCGAGCCAGCCCGAAATTGATCGTCTCGGAGATCAAGCCGGACGCGGCAGCTATGGGCGCAGCTGCGACACCTTTCAAATTGACGTTTTTTTAGGTCTCGGCACCCCATGTTCTTTACCCAGCACAGCGACAGCTATGGGCCAGAACGCGAGACCACGGCGAGTAGCACCGTCTTAGACCTTTCGAATTCACGAGGTGTATTTGAACACTGCTTCCGCTTTTGCACATTCAGCAATTCAATGTAGGGCCGTCATATGTCATCTGATTTTTCCGCAATCCTGCTCGATCTCGATGGGACGCTTATTGCCTCGGAGCCCGGCATCCTATCGAGCTGCCGCGCGGCGTTGCGTTCCCTTGGGCACGAAACCGATCCGGCGATGGATATCGCGTCGATCATCGGTCCGCCGATGGAAGACGTCATGCGTTACCTCCTTCAACAATTTGGTGACGATCGCGTCACGCAAGGTGTCGACGCTTATAGGCAGGATTACGGCGCAAGAGGTCTGTTACTCAGTGAACTTTACGACGGTATCCCCGAGGCTCTCATGGCGATGAGCCAATTTGCCAAATTGTATTTGGCCACGTCGAAGCGCGAGACATTTGCGCGCAGGATCGTCGAGAACAAAGGGCTGGATGCGCTGTTTGTCGGGATTTATGGATCGACGCCAGCTGGCAATATTGACCACAAGCCGGAATTGATCGCTCATATCATGCGAGAAAATAATCTCGACCGCAATCGATGCATCATGGTTGGGGACCGGCGGTACGACATAGCTGGTGCGCATGCTAATGGAATGCGCTCGATCGGCGTACTCTGGGGCTACGGGACGAGAGAAGAATTGGAGAGCGCCGGCGCCGATCGGTTGATCGAAAGTCCGGCGGAACTCGCCGAAGCAGCCAATGGGATGACGTCGCTCGATCTTCCGAAGTGATTAAATGAAGAGCACCGGAGAAATCAGCAAAGCGCCGCCCGCAGGGAGGGATTTCGGGAGTTCTCGTCGCGCCGGAGCGGGAAACATGGCAGCCGCAGGAGCCTCAACATAGTGGCCCGAAGGGGAGGCGGGACCGACTGCCACCCGATCCGGCGCACCGTCTGACGGTCTCCAGGCCCAATGAAAACCGAGAAAAACTTCTCTGGTGAACAACAGTACTATGTGCGTCACGGATTTGCGTAACGCCCAATTTTTGTTTCTGTCTTGCATCAGACATTTGCGATTTCGCAAAATATAGACTTTTGCGACCAGTACAATGTGCGCCATCAAAGCGATCGCAGATCTCCGTATTTTCTAGTGGCGGCGGTGGGGCATGAGCATGGCGAAGCCCCGCTTACGCGGGGCCGGGCCGTTGGCCTGTTCAGTTGCTGGCGCGGCGGCGCGACCAGATGAGGGCCAGATCCTCGCCTTCCACTTCGACCAGGCTCGCGTAGATCGGAGCGGGGAAGCTCGGATCGTCCAGCTTGACCGAGAGGTAGGGGTTGCCCTTGTCGGACTGCTTCTTCCATGCGGCTCCGAATTCCGTGGCCGCCGCAAATACGCGGAAGTCGGGTCCGTTTTCGTTTTCGCCCTCGGCGGGGACGAATTTCACCGATTTGACGTTGAGGGTGAGGGTCTTGACCGAGCCTGTGAAGCCGTTGTCGGTGCGGGAGAAAGTGCCAATCGTAGCCATCACATGATTTCCTTTTGCTGATCGGGTCGCGCCCATCGCGATCTCGATGATGGTCGATGGACCGGGGACGATCGGCCCGCACCCCCCGGGGTCCCCGTTGCGCCTGCGCAATGGGGTGGCTCGTTGGGCCGGAATGCAATGGAGGGCGGCCGACGACAGCTTTTTTGCTTCGCGGTGCAAAGCCGTAGGCGGCGGAAAAAAGCTGACAGCGGACGTTGCGGGATCAAGATAGAGGCGGCGCTTGCGTTGCCGGTCTTCGGTCAGACCAGATCAATCGAGTTCGCGGTGGGCGTGATTTGTTCAGTCGGGAAAAGGAAATCATTGATGACCGCTATTGATCAGCACTTTTCCCCTGAGCACCGACAACGGCTTCGCCGGCTCCCTTGCGAACTGGACGATCGCCTCAACGTCAAATCCGTGAAACTGCCCATTTGCCATTCGAAAAACAAAAACGGACGTGACTTTCGCCTTCGCATTTGCCCAGAGCAACGAGTTCGCCGAGCGTGGAAGCAGGCTTCTGTCGCAACAGGGCCATCCCCTATCTCTCTGCCAAGCTAGAGGGTTGGGCGGTCACCGGGACGCGGGCGTGGTCGAGGTGGATGCCGGGATTTGATACTGCCTCATCGGCGCCGGGCCATCACTAAACAGGCCACGGCCTGGTTTCGTGAACGTGGCTGGCTTCCTCGCGAGATACCCACCGCCGCCATCCCTTGCGTCAGCGATCGTTACCGAAGGCGAAGACCCGCAAGGGGCTTTGCGAGTTGCCACAGGCAGCGAATAGAGCGCGGCCCGAAGGGGACGCTATATCCACCCTCTCGGCGCACATCACTCCATTCCGAGCAATGTAGAAATTGCCGTTACTCGATGGTCTCCACGATCTCGTAGCACCTGATAAACGCACCAACGCCATCATTGAGAAATGCGAGCAGCGTGTCTTTCGACACGGGGAGCGTCTCGATCTTCTCGATATGCATGCGCGGCCACTCTCCGTCCGGATCGTCGATGATATCATTTCGGAGTTCCAGAACAGCTGCTCGCGCTGAATGAACGTCGCCAAAAAAATTATCTGGAATGCCTGTGTAGGCCCACCGTTGTTCCTCTGGCTCTGTGGCTGCTGAATAGGTGTAAAAAGTAAAAGACGGTTCCTGAGACACGATTTCCTCCAACATACTACGCCCGGTTTCCCGGATTTCATGAACGACGACACCAACATAACCGATGAGTTCCGGCTCTAAAACTGTAGGATTCTACAGTGCCACCGTCGCCCCATGCGCGCTGGTTGCGCTTCCGGGACATTTCATCGTTCATGGAGGTGTGTTGGATTTGCCAGCTTCGCAAGTGCGGATAAGCCGACCGATATGCCGCCAACGACACAGAAGATTTGTCGCCAGATTTCAGAAGGAATGGCTTCGCGGGTGATGCCATACGCGAGAGCATACCCTGCGATGGCGGCGGGGATCGCGAATATCAGGGCAACCGCAAGGCGCAGGCTCGATGAGCGTAGCGTGGTAAAGAGGTAGGCCAGAAAGCCGTAAGCCGCCACGCCTGCGAACAGCCCGACGATGCCTGCGCCGACAAATCCGGCGCCCGTCGCGAAGGCAAGGCGCGTCATGGTGACAGCGAACAGGAACGGTAGAGCGTAAGTCGCCAGCGTATAGGCGAGCGCGCACATTGCACCGGTCAGTACAACGGACAACATTGTCAGCGGAACCACCTCTGGACTCCCTCGATTTCTCTACATGGTCGGCCCGACGCGTCATGACCACAAACACGCCAGATTGTGTGCTCGGACGACGACCATCCCGGCATGGCTGGCGATCGTGTGGATGCTGAGCCGGTGTTCAATGATGCGGGCCAGCATTGTCCGCTGCTCCTTATAGGTGCTCATTGTCGTGGTTCCTGTGATCCGGTCGAGGTTTCCGTCCGCGCCCGTTCGGCGCGGCCGGAATTTTCCTCGGGGACGGTCGGGAACAGGCCGGAACCGCTTGCGCGGCTCCGGCCATGGCTGTTCACTCGGCGGCAATGTGGAAGGTTGCGCCATCCACCTCGACGCAGTTTTCTTCAAAACTGTAGTCTGCCGTGTCGGGGGCCGATGTTTCCGGGCCAAGTTCGACAGCTTCCGGGGTTTCCACAACTGCATCCCCTGCCGTTTGCTATGCGGTGCGTTCGGTGCGCAGCAGCGGCGGCAACCATCCGGTCCCGACCAGCAACTGCTCTGCGGCTTCCGCCATAGGCTGCTTCTTCATAGCTGCGATGCGCTCCGCTGCCTCGTCGCCCACGGCTTCCCGCACGGCTGCGAGAATATGCGCCTTGGTTACGCGCCCGAAGTAGGTGCGCACCGTTGGCGTCCACTGCTGGTTCATATCCAGCACAAGCGCCGTCGCCAGCTTATCAGCAGTCCGCTGCGCACGGGGCCGCTGTTCCCATGGCAGCTTGAGGGCATTGACGGTCAGCGATGCGCAATGGGCGAACAAAGCCATGATGCTCACGTGATCCAGCCCCGCGATGAAGTCCCAGAGTTCGCCCACGTTCTGCGGCATATCTGCCGCCCATCCGGCATGACGATCCGCCAGCATCTTCGCCGCCGCCGTGTCCTCTATACCGTCCGCATGCCCGCCAAGCTGCGGACTGGTGGGGCGAATTTCGAGAGCATGGACGTCAACGCCGCGATAGAACGTCTGTGCGGCAAGGGCGTGGGTGACGGCGATCAGGGCGATATCCGGCTGCTCGCCAAGCGCAAGGCGAAGTCCAAGCGTACGGTGCGCCGTCAGGTCGCGGGTGAGAAGATCGGTAAGCGGCTGACCCGCATCGCCCTCCTCTTCTTCCTGCGGCGCTAGGCCGGATATGTGGTCGCCCTCCCCGTCCCGCTGATCGTCTTCGATAACTTCCCCGTCTGCATTGACGCGGATACCATCGATGACGCCTCCGGCGTCCTCCCGTTCAGGTTCCGGCTTCTCGTCTTCGGGGCGGATGAAGCCGCGTTCGACACGGGCCGTTCCGTCATGGTTCAGCGTGACGAAGACGCCACCCCGGATGATGTCATCGGGATCATGACCTTCGCGCATCGCGTCGATTCGCTCGATCTCGGCTTCAAGCTCGGCAAAACGTTCGTCCACATCGGGCGGCAAATCGTCGTCCGTGTTCTCCCATTCCGCCGTCAGGTGATCAAACTCCTGCCTCGCTGCGGCATAGGCGGCTTCGTCTGCCTCGGAAAGCTCCACCATCTGCGGATAGATACGCCGCATGCCGTGGGCGTGCGGGAAATCGATGAAGGCTTCCACCCATTTCCAACCTTCCGCTTCTCTGAGGTCTGTGGCGATGCCGTCCAGCTTGGCGATGACAAGCTGATCCAGAAGTGCGGGATCGTCATAATATCCGCCGCGATCCTCGGTAAACAGATCGCGGATGATGATGCCGCCCGCTTCCGTATAGTTGTCAGGGCCGACAAATATTGCCTTGCGGTCGTTCGCCTGCACATGCGCCCGTGTCAGGTCGCGGCGGATCGTCCACGGCTCACGGTTATAGCCAAGCCCGGCATAAACCTGTTCCTGCCGCGCATGATCGTCGGTGACGGCAAAGGCCATCAACTGATCCAGCGTCAGATCGCCATCGCGGTAGACCTGCATGAGTTTCGGGTTGACTGCGCCAAGACGCATCCGCTGCTTCACAACATGCGCCGTCACACCGAAGCGGGCGGCGATTTCCTCGGCTCCCCATCCGCGATGTTCGGCAAGCTCGCGAAACGCCTCGAACTGGTCTGCCGGGTGCATCGCCTCGCGGGTGACGTTTTCGTCAAGGCTGATTTCCTGCGGGTCGTTCGCGGTATCGAGGACGCACCGCACGTGTTCCGACTTCCTGATCTGCTTGCGCTTGACGCGCAGCAGATGCGCCAGCCTGCGGCCTTCACCGACCGTCACGAGATAGAAGCCCGTCGGTTCGCCCGCCTCGTCCGTCTCGGGTTCGACCACAAGATTCTGCAGCATCCCCTTTGCGGCGATGCTGGCCGCAAGCGCCTCGATATGCGCCTCGCTGTGCGGGGTCTTCCTCGCATTGCGCGGCGACTTCTTGAGCTTGTCGAGCGGAATGAAGAGTTCTGCGCCGCTTATGACTTTCGGTGTTGGCAGCGCATCAACCACATCTGCCACGGCTTCACCGACGCTGCGGATTTCCGCACTTGCTACCGTCGCCTCTACCACGTCCACCGTTGCAACCGTCACGGCCTGCGCCTTCTTCTGTGTCCTTGCCATTGTTCCAATCCTTTTCCGTTAATGCCGGAGGCATGTCCCCGACATGCCTCCCGGGGGCGCGTGAGCGCGCGGGGATGGAGGGGGCAAATGCCGGCGAGCATCGCCGGGCTGCGCGGCGAGCGGGACGGATCCGACTGTCTGGACATTGACTGCTATCGCACGGCTTGCAAGCGGGCGGCCCTGCCATGCGCAGGCGGCGTTTGTGGGAGCAAGGGGAAAAGTTTCCCTTGGCTCCCTACGGGTCGGCAAGGCTTGGCCGCAGCCGATCAAGACAAAGCGAGCGAAGCTCTCCTTGTGTTCATTGGAAGGTGCCGCATAATGACTAGGGAAAGAATCTGAGCCGGTCAGGAGGAGGAAGAACGCAAAATAATTCTACGCGCAGGGGGATTCGCTCGCCGCAAAATTCAAGTATTCTTACGCCAATGCCCTTTGTTTCCGCCGCATGATCTGCGAACGACTGCGAGCCAAAGCGACAAGGGACGGTACTTTACGCTGGAGGTCGCTGTCATGCCCGCGATTTCGCATTCAAATCCGCCGGTTGCCGGCCCAGTCTTTCCCCGAAGCGGAACGGTCCGCTCAAGGTCGAGGATTGTGTTGTGGCAAAGCGGAAAGGGACAGCGGCAAACAGCGTGCGGGTCGTTCTCGCACCCGCCGACGACATGCCGTTTTACGATCCGTCAAAGCCCGATCCCCGCCTCCGGGAACTTGTCCGCTTGCTTGCGCGACAGGCAGCCCGTAAATTCGTCGAAGCAGAACAGGAGCGTGCCACCCCCGAACGCCTCCTCAAATAGGGAGGCCAATTCATGAAGGTTGCGCTCTACGCCCGCTATTCATCCGACAATCAGCGCGATGCCTCCATTGAAGACCAGCTTCGCATTTGCCGGAGCCGCGCCGAGCGTGAAGGCTGGACAATCGTCGACAGTTATACGGATCGCGCCATCTCCGGCGCCTCTCTGATCCGGCCGGGTATCCAGGAACTGATCGCCGACGGACTGAAGCGGCGCTTCGACGTCATCCTGACGGAATCACTCGATCGCCTTTCGCGCGACCAGGAAGATATTGCCGGTCTCTACAAGCGTATGCGTTTTGCCGGCGTCAGCATCGTTACCCTATCCGAAGGTGAAGTCAGCGAACTGCATATAGGCCTCAAGGGCACGATGGGCGCGCTCTACCTGAAAGACCTTGCCGACAAGACGCGACGTGGCCTGCGCGGCCGGGTCGAAGAAGGCAAATCCGGCGGTGGCCTCTGCTACGGTTACGACGTCGTAAGGCAGGTCGACACATCAGGCGAAACCAACCGCGGCGAGCGCACCATCAACGAGCTGGAAGCCAATATCGTCCGGCGCATATTCACGGAATATCTGGCGGGAAAATCCTCGCGCACGATCGCCATGGTGCTGAACAGTGAAGGTGTGCCAGGGCCGCAAGGAAGCGAATGGGGGCCGTCGACAATTCATGGCAATCCAAAACGCGGGACAGGCATTCTCAACAACGAACTGTATATGGGGAAACTGGTCTGGAACCGCCTGCGATACCTGAAGGACCCAGATACGGGCAAACGCGTATCCCGTCTCAATCCGGAAACGGATTGGGTCGTTAATGACGTGCCGGATCTGCGCATCGTCGATCAGAACCTCTGGGATGCAGTAAAGACGCGGCAGGAGCAGCTGGCGCTGGAACCCGGAACCCTGCCTGGCGACAACCGTATTCTGAACGAACGCCGCCGGCCAAAACACCTGTTCACCGGGCTCGTCAAATGCGGCTGCTGCGGTGGCGGCTACTCGATGATTTCTAAGGACATGCTCGGCTGCACCAACGCCCGGACCAAAGGGACTTGCGACAACCGGCTCAATATCCGCCGCGACACGCTCGAACAATCCGTTCTGAATGGGCTCGACAAGCACCTGATGGAACCGGAACTCTACAAGGAGTTTTGCGAGGAGTTTACGCGGGAGGTCAACAAGGCCCGAATGGAGGCTCGCGTTTCCATCGACACCGCGCAAACTGAAACGAAACGGATTGACCGGGAGCTTGAGAAGATCCTCGATCTCTACCTCAAAGATGCGTTGCCGGTGGATATGGTCAAGGAACGCAGCACCAAGCTTGAGGCACGCAAGAAAGAGCTGGCCGGCTTCCTCGACGGTGCGGAAGAACCACCTCCCCTCCTCCACCCCAATCTGGCAAAATATTATCACGAGGAGATCGCCGCTCTTCACGACCAGCTTGGCAACGAAGAGACGCGGGCACTGGCGGCCGACAAGCTTCGCACGCTGGTCAGCCGCATCGATCTCGTGCCTGATGGTGAGCAACTTGTCATCGTGCTGCGGGGCGATCTTGCGGCGATCCTCACTTTTGCATCTGGCAAGAAGAAGCCCGAATTCCTCCACGAGAAGGCAATCCTGGAAGACCTCATGGGTCGAACCAGGACGATCGAAGGACAAAAACGCCAAAAGCCCCACGAGGGGGCTTTTTTGGGATCACAGGGATCGTTGGTTGCGGGGGCGGGATTTGAACCTGCCTTCAGGTTATGAGCCTGAGGAACTACCGGGCTGCTCTACTCCGACATGAAACTCTCGTGGCCGCCTGTTATGCCGTCCGTCCAGGGATCGAAACCAACCCCGGACGCTTCCAATAACGAGCGATGATTCGCATGAAAAAGCCAACGATGACCAGCATTTACCGGCAGCTTACTAAAAGACAGTTGCCAGAATTACCCCCCAAGCGCCGTCAAGCATTTTTTTATTTTTTCTGTTAACGATGGCTCTTAAAAGATCTCAGTTATGAATCCCATTGATTCGACAGCGATTCTCCATGGATGCCTCTGTGGCATTCTAATCACGCCTGCTTCGTCAACGGGTTACGCTTAATTTGGCGTAAAATTCGTCATTGATCTTGGCATTTGAGCCTGCCCATAATGCGGAAGGCCAGGACAACGACGGTGCTGACAACACCATAAACGTCGTGATCCCGGCCTTGGCGCTATACCCGCCTTGGGGAGGATTGGCTGGAACCTGTCCTCCCCTTGGGTATGCCTCGATCATCTTACAAATTTGTCAAAGGCGCAAACTGTAAGCTTGTCTTACAGGAAAAAAATCAGTTGCGCTGCGCCACGAATCTCACCGCGCCCGGGCGTGCCGGGGTTCGAGTACTCTTCGACGAGCGAGAGCAGGGTCGACTTGCGGCTTAGCATCCGGTGAGCGCCAGGCTGTGACGCAATTTCCGGATGTTACCGTTGTTGACGCGATATCTGCCTGAACTTCGGACACGGCACAATCCGGGGCAAGAAGCCGAACCTGGCCTTTTTGGTTGAGATTGTCCGCAATGGCTTGGCAGATAGCGGTTACAGCGCGGCGCAGAGTTCTTTCGTTGAAGGCATTTTCTTCCGCAAAAGCGGAGATTGTCCGGCCTCGACGGACCTTTACCCACGACCACGCATAGATCAGCTTGCGGTCCGCCTCCTGGGGCAGGGCGTTGATCCATCCGAACACCTGCTCCATTCTCGCCAGAGCGCCCGCTGACGCATTTTCTCGATAGCGGGCGGCATGGGCGCCGTAACTCTCTTCGAAGCTCCTCAGCGCCTCCGGCATCGCGTTTCCGAATACCTTCGGACCCCTGGCGGCCGGAAGCTTCCTCAGCGTGTCGGCCATCTCGATGATCCACTCCTCAACTGCCTTGGCCGTCCAGTCGCCAAACTTCATGCTGCTTCTCCCATTCTGCCCCTGACGGGCACCATCAATCTCAATGACAACATGACCAGGAGCACGTCGCTCGATGGAACGCCTGATTTCAGATCCTTGGCAGCCCGGCGCATGAGGCCGAGGTCGATCGCGTTGAACTCGTCCACTAGCGATGGCCAGCGGACAAGGTCGGGGTGCTGCGCCAGCAGCCGAGAGACTGCCTTGATTATATCGGCATACATTTCGCGGGCGTTGGCTTTGTCGCCGGTGAGTAGCATCAGGACGAGGCGGAGATGGGCCTCGCCGTGGGTTTCGCCAATTTCCCGAATCGTCGGTTTGCAGAAGCAGTCGCCCGGTCGGCGGCTGGCGGGCGAATGCTCGCTGGCATCCCTCAGCCTCACGCCGCATTCCCGGGCGATCTTGTAGATGTTGACGCTGTGCCGCTTCAAGCTTCACCTCGCGCCTTTGCGGCCAGGTACTCCGCCGGATCGATCCGCTTGACTTCCGAAGCCGCGCCGAATGTCCCGAGCTTGTGATCCCGGAAGTTGCGCTCGCCGGCCGGATCAAATTTCGCAGCAGCAACGCCACGGACCCATCCGGGCGCCTTTGCTGCGTTGACCTTCATGCGGTGATTGACGCGTTCCTGTTTCGCACTTTCCTTGCGGGGCACCTTCTTCGACTGCTTTGGCCGCTCCGGCTCTCCGCAGAGGGCTTTCTTGCCGTGGCGCGCCTTCTGCCCGTTGCTGCCCTGGTCGATCTGCTTGAGCGCGCGCCAGGCAGCAGCGTTGGTGTCGAACGGACCCTCGACTAACGTGCCACGCTGGTCTGTGATCTCGTACTGGCCCTCGTCGTTGCGGGTGACGTTGAGAATTGAGGTCATTTGCCGATCTCCTTCCAAATGAGGCCGCCCAGACGCATGGCGAGCCTGATGTCGACGAATACGGTCATGCTGCACCTTGGGACTTCAGGGGTAACACCCGGGCGGGCCGTTCTCTGGGCATGCCGGCAAGTTCATCGAGGCGAGCACGCACAGCCGCTTTGAAAGTGTCTTCTATCCTGACCGCCTGCCAGCGCTGGGCCCCGGCGCAGCGAGCCTGTTCAGCAAGACGTCCGGCATGTGTCGCGATCTCGCGGAGTTGGATCGTGCCCCTTCGGTCCTGAAGCTCAGCGGCGAGCAATCGAACACGGCTGTCGAAATCTGCGGGGAGAGAAAGAACCTCAGCCATGAGCTTTTTCTCCATCACTGCCATACTGATACGTCTCCACAAGTGGAGACGCTAAAGGCGACGCTTCAACGGATAAGTAAGGTGTATCCGGCGAAGCCGGTTCAGGTTGAGTTTTATGATTGAGGTGGAATGAACTGTTCCTATTGTTGGTGGAACACTCTGTGCGGGCTTCGACCTTCTGCCAGACCGAAGGCGGTACGCGTTTATAGGCAGCAGAACGGACGTCTCGACCACTTCCGCCTTCCTCTTTCGCCCCGAGAACCTTCTCTGCTACGTCGACCGGAAGGTTTCGGGCTAGAATGCGTTCAATGGCTCCGAGCTCGGATAGCTGGCTCAGTCCGTAAGTGACAGCTCGGATGCTCGTCCAGCCCGCACGTTTCGCGATTGTCTGCTGCGACGGCCAGCAATACGGAGAGCTGTCGTTGAAGCATCCAAACAGGACATTCGCCACGAGGACACCCTTTTGAGACATTTGCCCTCGGCCGCAGGCCTGTGTGACTGCCTCTAGCCATTGAAAGCGGCTCTTGTCCGGTGCTGGCCTGGTATTACGCAAAATGTCTGCGGCTTCTTGCGTGGATATGCAAAAGCGGTCTGCAAAGCTCCCCAGATCCCACGCGATGAATACCGACTCGTCGAAACCGGGTTGCTCACGCAGGGCCGTCAGCTCTTTGGCGGCTAGGTCATTTCGGGTGGCGCTCATCGGCGGACCTCCTTCCAAACGAGCCAATCCTGGCAGAGACGAAGGCGCGCAGCCCGGGTCGCGCCGTCGAGATGCGGATGGCATTCGGCAAGGAACTCGGGTGCCTTCCGAGGCGCGGCAAGCAGGGTTTCCAAGACGGACCTTGTCCGCAGCGCTTGACGTGAGCGGCGAATGCCAACCGATCATTGATGGGCGCCGTAGCAATGGCGGCGAGCACTAAACGAACGAGAGCGGGGCGAGGAAAGTCTCTCATACCGCGGTCCTACGCTGAACGTCGCGCTCGTTCAGCAACGTGACGATCAATTCGGCCTTGGTCGCGTCCACCATGTGGCAGACGACGCCTTCCTCGTTGCCGGCGGCAATGTGGGCCTCTGTGATGTTGCTCTCGACTACGTAGACCTGCTCTTCGTCGAAAAGCTTCACGGTGACGGTCTTGAAGCTTTTCATGCCGCATCCCCCATGAAGAAAGCGATGAGCTTGGAGCGTTCGGCAACCCAGCGACCCCCTACCTTCTTGGCGGGCAATTCCCCTTTATTAAGCATATGGAACGTCTGTCGCTCGGTCCGACCGATCAGCTTTGCGATGTCCGCTACCTCCCAAATCAGATCAAGAGCGGGGGTTTCGTTTTTTGCAATAGTTGTCATCTCATTCAGTCTCCGGTAACCATAACGACACCAATGTAGTGTCATGCGATTGATGGTGTCGAGATGGTGTCGTATTGGTGTCTAAACATTTGGAGAATGAAATGACCGATCTGACAGACGAAATCCGATTGACGCTAAGGATGCCGGCAAACCTGCGCGACCGGATAGCAAGTGAAAGCTCAAAAACCGGAAGATCTTTGAATGCGGAAATTGTCCAGCGCCTCGAGGAGAGCTTCCGTGAAGAAGAAGGGCTTTGGGCTGAGGTAAACCGCCTCACTGACGTCGTCGGCGAGCTGCAGCGGACCCTAGATCGTGTCGCGCCACGCGCAGATGAGCTTTGGAGCAGGTATCAGGGCGGTGTTGTGGGGAGTGGGGGATAGACCATGTCAGTTCGGAAGCGCGAATGGACCACGCCGAAAGGTGTCGAGAAATCCGCATGGATCGTCGACTATTCCGATGCCGCCGGGAAAAGGCATATCAAAACCTTTCGGCTTAAGAAGGAAGCTGACCAGTTTGCTGCGACCGCTTCGGTCGAGGTGCGCGAGGGGGTCCATGTAGCCGACAGCGCTAGCGCCACCGTAGAGGCCGCCGGAAAGCTGTGGATTGCTAGTTGCCGGGCGTCGAAATTGGAGCGGTCGACAATCGACCAATACGAACGTCATTTGCGCCTGCATATTGTGCCATTCAACGGGTCGCTCAAGCTTTCCTCTTTATCGATCGCCAAGGTGCGGGCCTTCGAAGACGCACTGAGGGAAGCCGACCGAACGTCGACCATGATCAAAAAGGCTCTCGTGAGCCTTGGCACACTGATAGCGGACGCGCAGGAACGCGGCCTCGTGGCGCGGAATATCGTCCGCGACCTTAAAGGCAGAAGGGGAAATGGGGAGAAACGCCAAGAGAGGCGGCAAAAGGGCCGTCTGAAGGTGGGCGTGGACATTCCGACGCGGGAAGAGGCGAAAGCGCTCGTCGGCGTACTGCAGGGCCGTCACAGGCCGCTGTTTTTAACGGCCATCTTCTGCGGCTTGCGTTCGTCGGAATTACGCGGATTGCGCTGGCAGGATGTTGATTTCGGCAAGAACGAGATACGGGTCCATCAGCGGGCCGATCGATACAACGACATCGGCAGGCCGAAGTCGATCGCTGGCGAACGATCCTTGCCGGCGCCGCCTATGGTGATGAATGCCTTGAAGCAGTGGAAACTGGTCTGCCCGAAACGGGATACCGGCAAGAAGGATGCGGCCGGTGAGAAGATCAAGGTTCTCGATCTCGTGTTCCCTACGGGTGCCGGAAATGTCGAGACGCTGAACAACTTTCTCCGCCGCGGCCTGCACCCGGCTTGGATCGCTGCCGGCGTCACGGTCGACAGAGGAGAGGTGGACAAGAAGGGGAAGCCGATCCTCGATGCGAAGTACAAAGGCCTGCATGCGCTACGCCATTTCTATGCCTCGTGGTGCATAAACCGGCGGAAAGATGGTGGCCTGGAATTGCCCCCCAAGGTCGTACAAGAGCGCCTCGGCCACAGCACAATTGCCATGACCATGGACGTCTACGGGCACCTATTCCCGAGGGGCGACGACGCCGAAGAAATGGCAGAGGCCGAGCGCGCATTTCTGGCGTGACGCAACATCGACGCGACATGCTGCGCTGAAACCCCTACGCCATAGGGACCTGTAGCGGTTTCCTAATCCTAAGGCCGATGGTTCGAATCCATCTGGGATCACCACCCTCGTTCAGCGCGCAATCGTCGACGTCTGGTCCGTCCGTTTCGGCCGCCTTACCGTGCGAACGACGCCGCGACGGGCGGCTCCCAGCAGCGCTGCAATCAGCCAGCCACAGAAGAGCCCACCTGCGGCCCAGGTGAGGCCTGCGAAATCCACCGGCACGCCCGGCACGAAATCGCGCCAGGCATTTGCAAACGTCGTCGAATCAGGATTTCGCATCACCACGAACGGCTTGGTGAACGGCGGCGCCAGGGCCAGCTCTTTCTGTTGCTCGGCGAGCATCTCGTAACGCGAAAAGGTCCGCCGCATCGCTTCGCCCTGATTGCGCAGGAAGGTCTGCGGCGAGGCGGAATAGATGTTGAGTGCCTCCTGGCGGTCGAGGCCGTTGTGGTTGGCCTGGGCGTCGAATTCCGAGATCATGATCTTGAGCTCGTCGAGCGCGCCGCCGATCCGCTGGCGGTATTGCTGCGCGAATTCCGGCGCCTGGGAGAAGAAGATCCCGCCCAGCAGCGCCATCGCTATCGTCAGCATTCGTCCAAGCATGAGCATGGCAAAACCTCGGTTGTTTTGCCGATCAACGACGCGGGGCTGTCAAAGGTTGCCTTATTTTACCCGCACATGCTCCATGCGGAAACCGAGCCCGATCAGGCGGCCGGCGAGATGGGCAAGCAGCGGAAAACGGGCGATCCCCCGGATGAAGGCCGGCGGGCCCCGGCGCTTCCGGTCGTCTCCCTCATCAGTGCGCCGGCTGCTGCGCATCATCAACTGCAGCTTCTGCGTTGCCCTGGTTGGAAAACTGCGCCGCTTTTCGACGGCTGCGAGATCCGCTTCAGTCAGACGCTTGTCGCGCAGCGGTGCGGCCAGAATATTGGCGGCCGCCACGGCATCCTGGATCGCCAGATTGACGCCGACGCCGCCGATCGGCGACATCGCATGCGCCGCATCGCCGATGCAGATCAACCCCGTCCGCCACCATTGCTTCAGCCGGTCGATCCGCACCGTCAGCAGGTTGGTATCCTCGAAACTGCGGACCTCCTGCATCCGTTCGGCCGGCAGCGGTGAAACGTCGATCACCAATTGCCGAAAAACCTCGATGCCCTTCTCGCGGATATCGGCGAACGTGGTGCGGCGGATGACATAACCGCATTGCCAATAGTCGCCGCGGTCGATCAGCACGAAACCCTGGCGCGGACCGGCATGACCCATCACCTCGTGGGGATCGCCCGGTTGTTTCGACAGCTTCATCCAGACGACTTCGCTCGGCATGCCGAAACTCTCGACATCGAGCCCGGCCCTTTCCCGCACGACCGAATTGCGGCCATCGGCACCGACGACGAGCGCCGAGCGGATGGTGAGCTCTCCTTCCGGCGTCTCCAGAACGAGGCCCGAAATTGCGCCTCGGTCCTCCAGCACGTCCACCACCTTCGCCCGCATGATCAGCCGGAAGTTCGGATAGCCCTGTGCCTTCTCGGCTAGAAAGCTCAAAAAATCCCATTGCGGCATGAAGGCGATGAAGCGGTTCCTGACCGGTAGTCGCGAAAAATCCGCGATGATGATCGTCTTCCCACCCATTTCGGCGGAGAGTTTTGGCGCTCGCGTATGCGGCAGCCGCAAAAATTCGTCGATCAGGCCGAGTTCGTGCATCACTTCCAGCGTCGAGGGATGGATCGTGTCGCCGCGGAAATCGCGCAGGAAATCCGCGTGCTTTTCGACGACCGTCACATCGACTCCGGCCCGCGCCAGCAGGAGGCCGAGCATCAGACCCGCCGGGCCGGCGCCGGCGATCACGCAGGTCGTCTGGATTTCATGGTGTTCGCTCATCATGCCACTTCGCGCCAAGAGCACCCGTTGTGCAAGCTGCACTTGGTCGCAGCCGGGCCGAATTCAAGCCCGCTCTTGTGAGCCGTGGCTTTCGCTTGTAGACCAACGGCAGCTTTAGGAAATGGAAGACAGCATGGCCGAAACCGGCAAGCGCCGCATCAGCATCCTCGGTTCCACCGGCTCGATCGGCGTCAATACGTTGGATGTGGTGAACCAGCTCGGCGGCCGCGAAGCCTTCGAGGTCGTGGCAATCACCGGCAACAGCAATATTGCGCTTTTGGCCGAACAGGCCAAGGCTTGTGGCGCGAAACTCGCGGTTACCGCCGACGACCGCCAGTATGCGGCGCTGAAGGACGCGCTTGCCGGCACCGGCATAGAGGTCGCCGCCGGCCGTGGGGCGCTGATCGAAGCGGGTGCGCGCCCGTCCGACTGGGTCATGGCGGCGATCGTTGGCACCGCCGGCCTTGCCCCGACGCTGGCCGCCGCGGAGCGCGGCGCCGATATCGCGCTCGCCAACAAGGAATGCCTCGTTTCGGCCGGCGAACTGTTCGTCAAGGCCGTCACGGAGGGCGGCGGACGGCTGATCCCGGTCGACAGCGAACACAGCGCCATCTTCCAGTCGCTCGAAGACGACCAGCACCACGCGGTCGAGCGCATCGTGCTGACAGCCTCCGGCGGGCCTTTCCGCACCTGGGCCCGCGAGCAGATGGCGGGCGTTACCGCGGATATCGCCCGCGCCCACCCCAACTGGTCGATGGGCCTGAAAATCTCGATCGGCAGCGCCTCGATGTTCAACAAGGCGCTGGAGATGATCGAGGCGAAACATCTCTTCGATCTGCGCCCCGACCAGATCGAGGTGATCGTCCATCCGCAATCGGTCATCCATTCCATGGTCGGTTATGCCGACGGGTCGGTGCTGGCCCAACTCGGGTGTCCGGACATGCGCACCGCGATCGGTTATGCGCTCACCTATCCGAACCGTTCGAAGCTCGATGTCGAACGGCTGGATTTTGCAAAGCTCGCAAGGCTGGATTTCGAGGCCCCTGACGAGGTTCGTTTTCCGGCGCTAAGGCTGGCGCGCACCGCCCTCGAACGCGGTGGCGTACAGGGTGCGGTCATGAACGCCGCCGAAGAGATCGCCTTCCACGCCTTCTGCGCCGGCCGCATCGGTTTTCTCAACATGGCCGATATTGCCGAACAGGTGATGGATGAAATGGTGGACTATCCGCCCGCAACGACGATGGATGGGGTATTTGCGGCCGATGCCGAGGCGCGGCGCCGCGCCGGAAAGATCGTCGCGCAAAAAGAAATGGCCGCGTGAGCGCGGCCATGCGTTATTCGGATCTTTGTTGATCGTTCAAGCCACGTGCCGCGCCAGCGCGCAACGCGACCAAAGCTGGTGCAGCGAGCCGACCAGGTGCTCGATATCCGCATCGCTATGCAGCGGAGTCGGGGTGATGCGCAGGCGTTCGGTCTTGCGCGGCACGGTCGGATAGTTGATCGGCTGCACATAGACGCCGCAGGTATCGAGCAGGATATCGGAGATCCACTTGCACTTGGCCGCATCGCCGACCATAACCGGCACGATATGGCTCGGGTTGTGCATATGCGGAATGCCCTTCTGATCCAGCATCGTGCGCAGCTTGCGGACGCGGTCCTGATGGCGGACCCGCTCGAAAGGGCTTGCCTTCAGGTGCCGGATCGAGGCAATCGCCCCGGCTGCCAGAGCCGGCGGCAGGGCGGTCGTGAAGATGAAGCCCGAGGCGAAAGAACGGATGAAGTCGCAGAGCGCAGTCGATGCGGCGATATAACCGCCCATCACCCCGAAGGACTTGCCGAGCGTGCCTTCGATGATCGTCAGGCGGTCCATCAGGCCTTCGCGTTCGGCAATGCCGCCGCCGCGCGGGCCATACATGCCGACCGCATGCACTTCGTCGAGATAGGTCATCGCGCCGTATTTATCGGCAAGATCGCAGATTTCCTTGATCGGCGAAATGTCGCCGTCCATCGAATAGATGCTTTCGAAGGCGATCAGCTTCGGCGCGTTCGGATCGGCTGCCGCCAGCTTTGCCTCGAGGTCGTTGAGGTCGTTGTGCTTCCAGATCACCCGTTCGCACTTGGCATAACGAATGCCTTCGATCATCGACGCGTGGTTCAGCGCGTCGGAGAAGATGATCAGGCCGGGGATTTTCTGGCCGAGCGTGCCGAGCGTCGCCCAGTTCGACATATAGCCGGAATTGAAGATCAGCGCCGCTTCCTTGCCGTGCAGGTCCGCCAGTTCCTGTTCAAGAACCACGTGATAGTGCGTCGTGCCAGAAATATTCCGGGTGCCTCCCGCACCCGCGCCACAGTGATCGATGGCTTCTTTCATCGCCTCGATCACGGCGGGATGCTGGCCCATGCCGAGATAGTCGTTCGAACACCAGACAGTCACTTCCTTCGGACCATCGGGAGTATGGCGCGTGGCGCGGGGAAAATTGCCGCGATGCCTCTCCAAATCGGCGAACACACGATAACGGCCTTCCCCGTGAAGTCCGTCCAGTTCGCTCTTGAAAAATGCCTCGAAGTCCATGCTCACACTCCAGAACCTACCTCGGTTTTGGTTTCAGCCACGCTTTTCGTCAACCCCGGACCGCGTGAATAGAACCAACCTGCGGCAAAAGGCCCGCTTTTTTTGAATTATTCCAATAAAAAGGTAAGCGATTTCGAAAATGTGAGAATTGATCCACGTCAAGCAGCAAAAAGAAGAGCGGCCTCACCGCTCTTCCAGGCTTTTCACCTGTGTTCTCGATTCGCCTCAACCGGCAGACGCCACCGCCCTTTTCGCCATGACCTTCACCAGGTTGGCGCGGTATTCCGCGTTCGCGTGCATGTCCGCCATCAGGTTGGAAGCGTCGACCGCGACATTGCTCAGCGCATCTGCCGACCAGTTCGAACCAAGCGCCTGTTCGAAGCCGGGATGACGGAAAACGCCCGATGAGCCGGCGCCCGTCACCGCGACACGCACGCCGCCGGCGGTTTTGGCGACGAAAACGCCGGTCATCGCAAAACGCGAGGCCGGGTTGTTGAACTTGGCGTAGCCGGCCTTTTCCGGTGCATCGAAGGTGACAGAGGTCACCATCTCGCCCTCCTCCAGTGCGGTCTCGAAAAGACCGGTGAAGAAATCGTCGGCCGGGATCGAACGCCGGTCGGTGACGATGGTCGCGCCGAGCCCGAGCAGGCCGGCGGGATAGTCCGCCGCCGGGTCGTTGTTGGCGATCGAACCGCCGATCGTGCCCATGTGGCGCACATGCGGGTCGCCGATATGGCCCGCAAGCTTGCAGATCGCCGGACAGATGGCGGCAAGCTCCCGCGAAGCCGCCACATCCGCATGCGGCGTGGCAGCGCCGATCGTCACCTTGCGGCCGCCGATCGAAATCCCGCGCAGCGTCGGGATATGGCGAAGGTCGATCAGGTCGCTCGGCGCGGCGAGCCGCTGTTTCATGGTCGCGATCAAGGTCATGCCGCCGGAAAGGTATTTGCCCTCCTCGTTGGCGGACTTGAGCTTAACGGCATCTTCCACCGAGGATGCACGATGATAGCTGGTAGCGTACATGTCTGTTCTCCTCAGTGAGCCGGATGCAGTGCCTGCCAGACCTTCATCGGGGTCGCTGGCATGGTGAGCTTGTTATGGCCGATCGCATCGGTGATGGCGTTGATTAGCGCCGGTGGCGAACCGATCGCGCCCGCCTCGCCGCAGCCCTTGATGCCGAGCGGATTGCCCGGGCAAGGCGTGTTCTGGTGCGACAGCTTGAACGACGGCAGGTCGTCGGCGCGCGGCATGGCGTAGTCCATGTAGCTTGCCGTCAGCAGCTGCCCGTTCGCATCATACTGAACGTTTTCGAGCATCGCCTGGCCGATGCCCTGGGCAATGCCGCCATGCACCTGACCCTCGACGATCATCGGGTTGATGATGTTGCCGAAATCGTCCGCCGCGACGAACTGGACGATATCCGTCTCGCCGGTATCCGGATCGATCTCCACCTCGGCAATGTAGCAGCCGGCCGGGAAGGTGAAGTTGGAAGGGTCGTAGAAGGCAGTTTCCTTCAAGCCCGGCTCCATGCCCGAAGGCAGGTTATGGGCCGTATAGGAGGCGAGCGCCACCTGGAACCACGGCACCGATTTGTCGGTGCCCGCCACCTTCAATTCGCCGTTCTCGATGACGATATCCTCCTCGGAGGCTTCCATCAGGTGCGCGGCGATCTTCTTCGCCTTGGCCTCGACCTTGTCGAGCGCCTTGACGACCGCCGACATGCCGACCGCGCCGGAGCGCGAGCCATAGGTGCCCATGCCCATCTGCACCTTGTCGGTGTCGCCGTGGACGATGTTGATGCTTTCGATCGGCACGCCGAGGCGGCCGGCGACCAGCTGCGCGAAGGTCGTTTCATGGCCCTGGCCATGGCTATGCGAGCCGGTCAGCACCTCGATCGTACCGACGGCGTTGACCCGCACTTCCGCCGATTCCCACAAGCCGACGCCGGCGCCGAGCGACCCGACCGCCGCCGACGGCGCGATGCCGCAGGCCTCGATATAGCAGCTCATGCCGATGCCGCGTTTCTTGCCTCTGGCTTCGGACTGCGACCGCCGGGCGGCAAAACCCGTCCAGTCGGCGGCCTGCATCGCCGCATTCAGCGAAGCTTCGTAGTCGCCCGCATCATAGTTCATGATGACGGGCGTCTGGTAGGGGAAGGTGCGGATGAAGTTCGTCCGGCGCAGTTCCGCCGGCGAGACACCGAGTTCACGAGCTGCGGTCTCCATGGTCCGTTCCAAGAGGTAGGTCGCTTCCGGACGGCCGGCACCGCGATAGGCATCGACCGGCACCGTATTGGTATAGACGGTGCGAACATTGGCATGGATTGCCGGGATCGCATATTGGCCGGACAGCAGCGTCGCATAGAGATAGGTCGGCACGGCCGAGGAGAACAGCGACATATAGGCGCCGAGATTGGCGATCGTATCGACCTTCAGCGCCGTGATGCGGTTGTTGGCATCGAAGGCCATCTTCACCTTCGAGACGTGGTCGCGGCCATGCGCGTCGGTGAGGAACGCCTCGGTGCGGTCCGAGGTCCATTTCACCGGCACGCCGGTTTTCTTCGACGCCCAGAGACAAATGATCTCTTCCGGGTAGATATAGATCTTCGAACCGAAACCGCCGCCGACGTCCGGCGCGATGACGCGCAGCTTGTTTTCCGGCGCGACATTATAGAAGGCGCTCATCACCAGTCGCGCCACATGCGGGTTCTGGCTGGTCGTGTAGCAGGTATAGTGATCTTCGGCGGTATCGTAGATGCCGAGYGTGGCGCGCGGCTCCATCGGGTTCGGCGACAGGCGGTTGTTGAGGATCTCGATTTCGGTGACATGCGCAGCCGCCGCAATCGCCTTGTCCACGGCGTCAGGTTCGCCGATCTGCCAATCGAAGATCAGGTTGCCGGGCGCTTCCGGATGGATTTGCGGCGCGCCGGAGGCGAGTGCTGCAACGGCCTCGGTCACCACCGGGAGCTGTTCGTAATCGATGACCACGGCTTCCGCAGCATCGCGGGCCTCGCCGGAGGTATCGGCGACGATGATGGCGATCGCGTCGCCCACATAACGCACGGTATCGACCGCGAGCGGATGCCAGGCGCCCATCTTCATCGGCGACCCGTCCTTGGAATGGATCATCCAGCCGCAGATGAGATTGCCGATGCCGTCCGCCTGAAGCTGCTTGCCGTCGAGCACGTCGATGACGCCCGGCATGGCCTTCGCCGCGGTCGCATCGATGTGTCTGATCTTCGCATGTGCATAAGGACTGCGGACAAAATAGGCATATTTCATGCCGGGGACGGTCATGTCGTCCGTGTAACGGCCCTTGCCGGTCAGAAAACGCTTGTCCTCTTTCCGAGTAACGCGTGCACCGATTCCTTCAACACCCATGTTCATCTCCTCCCGAGATGGTAATTAGTGATGGAAAGTGAGTAGGAGTTAGTCGGTAGTGAGTAGTTCAGGAGCTGAAATGCGGCCACTCGGACCACCAATCACTAGCGACTACTCACTACCCACTCACTCAGCGGCCTGCCGCCCCGTTGCCATTTCGGCATCGGCGGCAAGGATCGCCTTGACGATGTTGTGGTAGCCGGTGCAACGACAGATATTGCCTTCGAGCCCGGCACGGACTGTCTCTTCGGTCAGCGTCCCGCCTTCGCGGTTGATCAGGTCGACTGCCGTCATCACCATGCCGGGCGTGCAGAAGCCGCATTGCAGGCCATGATGCTCCTTGAAGGCCGCTTGAACCGGATGCAATTCGCCCTGGCCGGCGAGACCCTCGATCGTCGTGATCGTCGAGCCGGATGCCTGCACCGCCAGGATCGAACAGCTCTTCACCGAATGGCCGTCCATATGAACGACGCAGGCGCCGCACTGGGTCGTATCGCAGCCCACATGCGTGCCCGTCAGACCAAGTTTTTCGCGGATGAAATGCACGAGCAGGGTGCGGTCCTCGCACTCGCCGCTCATCGCGCGGCCGTTCACGGTCAGCGTCACTTTCGTCATATGATCCTCCTCATGTCCCTCCCGGACATGCCCGACATCATTTGCTTTTTTACTTAGGGGATCAACCGCTACTTTCTACGGAAACGGCAATAATTTGACCGGCCACCGGTCAAGCCATCGTCCTCCGATCTTCTCGGATTTCGAGTAACTATCGACAATTCAAACAAAATCGGCGCTTAAAAATATTGAGGTCATATGGACTCTTGTGCGCCGCGACCTATTGTTCCCATTGATGGCTGTTGAATTGACCCGCGGAAACGTTCGGAGTCTGCGAGACGGCCGGGCAAAACAAAGAACAAACAGGAGGATCTCATGAGAAAAGCCTTGGTGCTTTTGATGGTCGGCGCTTCGCTCGCGAGCTGCACGGCAACTGAACAGGGCGCCGGCATCGGCGCAGCATCCGGCGCCGTGATCGGCGGCCTCGCCACCGGCAACGTCCGCGGCGCAGCCGTAGGTGCTGCGATCGGGGGCGTTTCCGGTGCCTTGATCGGCTCTGTCGCCGAACAGCCGGGTCAATGTTACTACCGCGACCGGTATGGCCGCCGCTATATCGACAGCTGCCCGCGCCGCTACTGATAACCGCGGGGATTGTAGAAAAAACTGTGGCCCCGGAGCACTCTCCGGGGCTTTTTCTGTCATGAAATCATTGCGAAGAGCGATCGGGGGTACCCGGCTTCGTCTTTTGCAGTTAGATAGTTCGCTTCGTCGGACGCTATGACGGCTTCCAGCCGGGGGAATCCACAGCAGTTTGCGTATGCGGAACGAAAACACTGGGCGGACAGAAAAACGGAGATTGAGGGGGGCAGGCGCAGCTGCGATGCTTGCCGCTATACTTCTTGTTTCCCCGCCGCTTTCCGGCAAGGCCTACGCCTTTAAACTCTTCGGCATCACCCTGTTCGGCGGCGATGAAGACAAGGTCGAGGTCATCGATCCCGTCCACTACGATGCGACGCTCCAAACCGGCAGCGCCGATAAGGATCTCAAGAAGCGCCTCGAATCGGCGGCTTCCCTGATCACCGACGAAAAACAGCCGGTCTCGGGCGACCTCGGGGTGATCATCAAGGCACGCGAGGACCGCGACCGATTGATCGCCGTGCTTTACGAAGAGGCCCGTTACGGCGGTACCGTCAACATCTCCGTCGCCGGCACCGATATTGACCGCCTGCCGCCCAACCCCACATTCGACCACGCGGCTCCCGTGCCGGTCACCGTCAGCATCGATCCCGGCCCGGTCTTCAAGCTCGGTTCGGTTCGCTTCGAAGGCGATGCCGCCGGCCACGATCCGGGAAAATACGATCTCGTCGCCGGCGGCAAGGCCGGTTCGCGGCTGATCCTCAAAGCCGGCGAACAGCTTCTGGTCGATCTGAAGAACGAAGGACGACCGCTCGCGAAACTGACCCGACGGCAGGTGACGGCAGACCATCGAACCGACACGATCGACGTCGTGCTCGGTGCCGTCGGCGGTCCGGTCGCGCCGTTCGGCACCGTCGCCGTCAAGGGATCGCGCACCGTCGATGCCGCCTTCATCAGCCGTTATTCGCGGCTCGACAAACACGGACAATATTCGCCCGAGCAGTTGAAGAAGGCGAACGACCGCCTGCGCGAACTCGGCGTCTTTTCGAGCGTGACGATCCACGAGGCGGAGAAGCTTGCACCGGACGGTTCGTTGCCCCTGACAATCGAGGTATCGGAAGGTAAGCACCGCTATTTCGGCTTCGGCGCCGAATATTCCTCAATCGACGGCGCCGGTCTCGAAGGATACTGGGGCCACCGCAACCTCTTCGGGGAAGCCGAGTCGCTGCGCATCGAAGGCAAGGTGTCCGGCATCGGCGCGACAACCGACGTCACCACCTTCGACTATTCCGCCGGCATCATCTTTACCAAGCCCGGCGCCTTCGTGCCGGAAGCGACCTTCGAATCACGCCTTGAAGCCAAGAGCGAGACGCCTGACGTCTACGAGGCGCAGACCATCATCTATTCGGCCGGCATCACCTATGAGCTGAACGAGACCGACAAGCTCAAGGGCGGCGGGGAAATCGCCTATATCGATGCCGACGATGCCTTCGGCAACAATCAATACCTCACCCTCAGCCTGCCGATCAGCTTCGAGCGCGACGCGCGCGACAACAAGCTCGACCCGACCAAGGGATATTACGCGACGCTGTCGGCCAAGCCGAGCTACGAGCTGATGGACGGCACGATCTTCTCGTCGTTCGAGGGCTCGATTTCGGGTTATCTCGGCCTCGGGCAGGAGGATCGGATCGTGCTGGCTGCCCGTCTGGCCGCTGGAACACTGGTCGGCGGAAGCGACCTTGAAAGAATCCCGGCGACACGCAGATTCTTCGCCGGCGGCGGCGGATCGGTGCGCGGTTACGCCTATCGGGAAATCTCGCCCTATAACAGCGCCGATGAAGCCACGGGCGGGCGTTCTTATACGCTGGGATCTTTCGAAGTGAGGGTAAAAGTGTCAGAAAATATAGGCATTGTACCTTTTGTCGACATTGGTACGGTATCGACCGGAATCGTGCCCGATTTTTCTGATATACGTGCTGGCGCAGGGATCGGCGTGAGATATGCCACGCCTTTTGGACCGCTGAGATTGGACGTTGCAATTCCGTTGCAGCGCTATGACGGCGGTAGCCAGTACGGTATCTATGCGGGCATAGGACAGGCATTCTGAAAGGCAGTGAAGGGTAGCGTTTAAGGCATGATGCTGATGGTACGCCTGTTGAAATGGATCTTGAAGGCCGCGCTTGGCGTGGTCGCGATCCTATTCGTCATGGCCCTGGGCGTTGTCCTTTTCGTCGCCCTCACCCCGGTCGGCGGACGCGTTGCCGCGGACCGGATTTCCGCCATCGTCTCCACGCCTGACCGCGGCATCTCTTTCACGCGGCCGGAAGGCCTTCTGACCGGCGATCTGCGTATCGATGCCCTCACGTTGTCCGACGACATGGGCCCCTATGCCCAGATCGGCGGCATCAAGATCGACTGGTCGCCGACATCCCTGGTGACCGGTGTTTTCCGCGCCGAGCACATTTCCGCAGACACCGTCAATTTCATCCGTGCACCGCGGCCGCCCAAAGCGCCCGCAACGACGCAGACGACGAACTCCTCCGGGTCGCCGTTGCCCGTCGGGATCCGCGTCGCGCAGATCGACCTGCCGGACATCAATCTCTCCCAGGCACTTTCGGGACGGGATTTCTCACTTTCGGTGAAGGGATCGATCGATGCGACCGGACCTGACATTTCGCTCGACCTGCAGGCAACCCGCAAGGACGAGCCGGATGCCAGGGCATCTGCCGACGTGGTCTACGCGCCGTCCGAAAATCGCCTGACGCTCAAGGCTGCCGTGTCCGAGCCCCAGGGTGGCCTGCTCGCCCGGGTTCTGCGTCTACCCGGCACCCCGGCGGTCCAGCTCGCCCTCGATGGCGAAGGACCTCTTTCCGACTGGGCCGGCAAGTTGCAGGGCAGCGTCGGCGGCACTCCCGTCATCTCGGTCGATGGCAAGCATATGCTGGTCGCAAACGGCAGGCACAGAGTGGAGGTGACCGGCGGCGGTCAGCTCTCGACGCTTCTCCCGCCCGCCTTTCGTCCGCTGTTCGGCGGCACGACCGATATCAACATCGCCGCAGTCTATGCGCCTTCCGGCCGCGTGGATATCGAACGCGGTGATCTCACCTCCGGAGCCGTGAAGATCGCTGCCAAGGGGGCCTGGGACCAGACGGGCGACAACAGCCTCACCGCCAGCCTCAACGGCGTAAAGGGCCCGGTCGACTTCGTCTGGCCGATCAACGGGCAGGAGAGCCGCTTCTCCTTCGAAAGCATCAACTTTACGCTGACCGGAGCGGCCGCCTCGGCGCGCTTCAACGCGACGGCAGCACTCAGCGCCGCGGAACTGCCGCAGGGGCGCTTCGGCCAGATCCGCCTGCAGGCGGAAAGCGAAGATCTGAACCTCATCAACCGCTCCGGCAGCATCCGCAGCCGCTTCACTGTGGCTCGCACGCATTTCACCAATGACGACCTCGACCGGGTGATCCGCGGTCCGGTGACGCTCGATGCGCCGCTAAGGCTGGCGCCGCCGGCGATCGGCCTCGATGCGGCGACCTTCGACAGCGGCAATGTCAACGGCACGCTGTCCGGCGCCTATGATATGTCGAAGCAGGCGGTCACCGGCAATTTCCGGGTTTTCGCCAATCCCGCCGTTCTGCCGCCGGGGCTGGTTTCGAAATTCGACGGCAAGCTGTCCGCCGAAGGTTATGTCAACATGGTGAGCGGCGGCCGCGTCAGCCTCGAGAACTTCGTGATGCGGTCGAACGCGATCGAGGCGCATGGCAACATGCTGCTCGAAAACCAAACCGTCACCGGCCGCCTCGCCGGCCGCGTGCCGGATCTCAAGCGCTGGCTGCCCGAGGCCGAAGGTGCCGCAGGTTTCGATATTTCCGCCAAGGGGCCGCTCGCCGCAATGGGCGTCAGGGCCGTGGTCAATTCCGCCGACGCCCGGCTGGTCGGCCGCAAGCTCCAGGACATGAGCTTCATCCTCGAAGGCACCGCCGATCCGAACGCCCCCAAGGGCAAGCTGACCGGCACCGGTTCGCTCGACGGCCAGCCTATCCGCGTCAATGCCGACGTCGCCTCCGTCCAGGGCCGCACCAGCGCGCCGGCGATCACCGCAGAGATCGGCCCCAACAAGCTCTCTGGCGCCCTGAACTTCTCCCCCGCCTTCCTGCCGGAAGGCCAGCTCACCTTCGATTTCCCGGATGTCTCCCTGCTTGCGGCACTTGCTGCCCAGCAGGCCCAGGGCGATCTCAAGGGAACGGTGATGTTCAGCAATACCGGCGGCAAGGCAGGCGCTGCGATCCGGGCATCCGGCAGTGCCCTTCGCCGCGGCACGATGGAGATCGCCCAGCCGAACATCGATCTTGCCATTCCCGACATCAAGGCGATCGCGGCCGAAGGCACCATCCGCGCCACCCGCATCGGCGCCGGATCGGTCGGCATCAACGACGTCAATCTCGGCGTCAGCCAGGGCGGCAACCGGACCAACTTCAACCTCGCCGCCCAATATGACAACGCACCCCTCACTGCGATCGGCGATATCCAGAGCGGTTCCGATATCTCGGTCGGCATCGAAAGCTTCACCGCCGCGCCCCGCAGCATCGCAGTCCGGCTTGCCGCGCCGACCCGCATCGCGGTCGCAAACGGCGGTGCGCGGCTTGCTGACCTCACCATCGCAACCGGCACCGGCAGCGTCACCGTCAACGGCACAGCCGGCTCGGCGCTGGACCTGACCGCCAATATCAAGGCCTTGCCCGCCAATCTCATCAACGCTTTTGTGCCCGCGATCAACGCTGCCGGCACGATTTCCGGCACGATCAACGCCACCGGCGCCGCATCTGCCCCTGCCATACGTTACGATTTAGAATGGAGTGATGCACAGCTTCGCCAGTCGCGCGACGCTGGCATCAGTCCGTTTCGAGTCCAAGCAAGCGGCAGCTTCGCCAACGGGACAGTCACATTAGACAGGACGCGCCTGACGGGCTCCGGCGGTCTCGACCTGTCCGCCGCGGGCAAGGTTATCCTGAAGGACGGCATTCCCGCGCTCGACATAAACGCCCGCGCCAATGCCGTGCCCGCCAGCCTGGTCAACGCCTTTGCGCCGGGCCTCGACGCCCGCGGCACTATTTCCGGCACGGTGACTACGACGGGAACCCCGCAAGCCCCGGCCGTCCGTTATGATCTGCGCTGGGCCGATGCCGGCGTCGCGCAGACCACCTCCGCCGGGGTCGCTGCCTTCAACATCACCGCCGGCGGCACGTTTCAGAACAGCACCGTCACCGTCGATACCCGCCTTTCGGGCGGTGGCGGCGTCTCGCTGTCGGGCGGCGGCTCCGTCTCGCTTGCGGGCGAAAAGCCGCTCAATCTGAAATTCAGCGGGAAACTGCCCTTCTCCATCCTTGCAGGGCAGATGGCCGCTCAAGGGTTCGTGCTGGAAGGCACCGGCAATGTCGATCTTGCGATCGGCGGCACCGCGGCAGCGCCGGCGATCACCGGCACGGCATCCTCCTCCGGCGCCCGCCTGGTAGATGTTCGCCGTAACCTCGCCCTGACGGATCTCGCCGCCAATGTCGCCTTCGATGGCAAGGGCGCCAATATTTCGAGGCTCACGGCCAAGCTCTCGGGTGGCGGCACGGTCTCGGTCCAGGGCTCGGTCGGCATCACACCCGGCTCCGGATTTCCAGCCGATCTCAGGATCACGCTTGCTCAGGCATCCTATGCCGACGGCACGCTGTTTGCTGCAACCACCGACGGCGCCCTGACGATCACCGGCCCGCTGACCTCCGGCCCCATCCTCGGTGGCAAGGTAACGCTGACCAAGGCTGCTATTACCGTACCGGCCCGCCTGCCGACTTCGCTTTCCGCCATCGATATCCGCCACCGCAACGCACCGCCCGACGTGCTGCGGCAGATGGAAAAACTGCGCCCGAAGAGTGCCGGCGGCAGTTCGAACCCGATCGCGCTCAACCTCCAGATCAGTGCGCCGAACGGCATTTTCGTTCGCGGGCGAGGCATCGACGCCGAGCTCGGCGGCGACCTGACCGTGACGGGTACGGCGGTCGCGCCGGTCGTCGCCGGCGGCTTCCAGATGCGCCGCGGCCGTATCGTCATCCTCGCCAAACGGCTGGATTTTACCGATGGCGACATCACCTTCGGCGGCGGCCTGATCCCGGTTCTCAACATGGAAGCGAACACGACCTCCGCCGCGACGACGATCACGGTAAAAGTCACCGGTGTCGCCAACGACCCGACGATCGCATTCTCCTCCTCACCCGCCCTGCCCCAGGACGAGGTTCTGGCGCGGCTGATCTTCGGCCAGTCGATGTCGCGGCTGTCACCGCTGCAGATCGCCCAGCTGGCCGACGCCGTCGCGCAACTCGCCGGCGGCGGCTCCACATCGCTGCTCGAAACGCTGCGCAACAATCTCGGTGTCGACGATCTCGATATCAACACCGATGCGACCGGCCAGACCACCGTTTCGGTCGGCCGCTACATCAACAACCGCACCTATATCCAGGTCGAACAGGGCGGCGAGGGCGGCGCCGAAGCGACGATCAACCTCGATGTCGGTCGCGGTGTGAAGCTCAAGGCCGGCGCCGGCACCGAAGGTGGCAAGGCCGGCATCTTTTATGAGCGCGAATACTAATCTCCCATATCCATTGGTTCCTGCCTGCTCGGGAGAAAACCCTGACCTCCGAGGACATCACATGGATCGGCGTACCTCCGCAAAACGAGTGCCTAGTCGCCCAGCGCCTGATATGCGGCGTAAGTTTATATTTAAAATATCGATCGAAATTACTTCGCGGAAGTCCCGAACATACATCGAAAACTGGGGCTACTGCGGCACAAATACGCATCATCCGGAATTTGACAAAACACAGAACAGATACGTATTTCCCCTGACTTGAGCCGAAAAGAATTATTGACCTTCCGTTAAGTCCTCAATGCTATTTTTAGCAGAACTCAGTGTCCCGGCGACGAGAGATTACCTCGTTAGGCGGCAGGCAAAATTGAGCGGTTCGGGACCTTACAGATGGGGGCAGGCAAGCCAGATGTCCATACTTTCACTTCCAGGTGCTGACGCGAAAGCAGTACTTGCAGCGCTCAATAAATCCCAGGCTATCATAGAGTTTGATTTGTCCGGAAAAGTCCTCACGGCCAACGAGAACTTCTGCAAGACGCTCGGCTACGCTCTTTCCGAGATCGTCGGCAAGCACCACAGCATGTTCTGCGATCCGGCCTATGTGAAGTCGCAGGCCTACAAGGATTTCTGGGCGCATCTCGGCAGCGGCAAATATGACGCGGCCGCCTACAAGCGCATCGGCAAGGGTGGTCGCGAGATCTGGATCCAGGCTTCCTACAATCCGGTGGCCTCGGGCGGCAAGCCTTACAAGGTCGTCAAATTCGCAACCGACATCACCGCCGCAAAACTCAAATCCGCCGAGGACGAAGGCAAGATCAACGCCATCTCGCGCACGCAGGCCATTATCGAGTTCACTCCCAATGGCGATGTGCTGACCGCCAACGAAAATTTCCTCGCCTGCCTCGGCTATCAACTTTCGGAAATCACCGGCAAACATCACAGCATGTTCTGCGAGCCGTCGTTCCGTGACAGCGCCGAATACCCGCAATTCTGGAAGAAGCTCGCCGGTGGCGAAGCGATTGCCGCCGAGTTCAAGCGCATCGGCAAGGGCGGCAAGGCTGCCTGGATCCAGGCGTCCTACAATCCGATCTTCGACGCCGACGGCCGGGTCTTCAAGGTGGTCAAGTTTGCGACAGATATCACCGAACGCGTCCGCGCGGTCGATGATATCGCCGATGGCCTGACGTCCCTTTCAAACGGCGACCTGACCATCCGCATCGAGAAGCCTTTCATTTCGACGCTTGAGCAGATCCGCCTCGATTTCAATGGAGCCATCACAACGCTGGCGGATGCCATGCGCACGGTCGGGGACAATGCCGAGGGGATTGCGGGCGGCTCCAGCGAGATTCGCCAGGCTTCCGACAGCCTTGCCAAGCGCACCGAGCAGCAGGCAGCGGCAGTCGAGGAGACCGCCGCGGCGCTTGAAGAAATCAGCCGTACCGTCACCGATAGCGCCAAACGCGCGGAAGAAGCAGGTACCCTTGTCTCGCATGCTAAAAAAAGCGCCGAACATTCCGGCGCCGTGGTGCGCAACGCGGTGAACGCGATGGGCCAGATCGAGACGTCGTCCCGGGAAATCTCCAATATCATCGGCGTGATCGACGAGATCGCCTTCCAGACAAACCTGCTGGCGCTGAATGCCGGTGTCGAGGCGGCGCGCGCCGGCGAAGCGGGCAAGGGCTTTGCGGTCGTTGCCCAGGAAGTCCGCGAGCTGGCTCAACGTTCCGCCAGTGCGGCCAAGGAAATCAAGACGCTGATCTCGACCTCCTCCGAACAGGTCAAGCGTGGCGTCGCGCTGGTCGGCGAAACCGGCAAGGCGCTCGACGAGATCATGTCCCAGGTGGACGAGATCAACGGCAATGTCACAGCGATCGTCGAGGCTGCCCGCGAACAGTCCACGGGCATCAAGGAGATCAGCAAGGCCGTCAACTCGATGGACCAGAACACGCAGCAGAACGCTGCCATGGTCGAGGAAACGACCGCTGCCAGCCACAGTCTGGCGCGCGAAGCCGAAACCCTGCGGGATCTCCTGGGACGGTTTAGATTTGCGCAACATTCTTCGCGTAAGATTGAAATAGCGCGACCTGATGCACGACCCGTTGCATCGCCGGCACGCAAACTCATGGCAACGGTCGCGCGGACCACAACGGGTGCCGCCGCTGCCGCTCAGGCAACGGATAGTTGGGAAGAATTCTGATGGCTACGACGATCAACTCCACAAGCTACAGCGGCGAAACGCTGGAAATCATCGCCTTCCGTCTCCATGACCAGGAATTCTGCGTCAAGACGACGACGATCCGCGAAATCCGCGGATGGGCGCCTTCGACGCCGATCCCGCACGCCCCGGCCGATGTCATCGGCGTCATGAACCTTCGCGGTTCCGTGATCCCGATCATCGACCTTGCCTACAAGCTCGGCATGAAGAGCACGGTTGCCAACGAGCGCAGCGCCATCGTCGTCGCGGAAGTCCACAACATGGTTATCGGCATGCTCGTCGATCGCGTCTCGGACATCCTGACGATCCCCTCGAGCCAGGTCCAGCCGGTTCCGGAAATCTCCGCCTCCTTCGACAAGTCCTTCTCCGAAGGCATCATCGCCAACGAGAACGGCATGATCTGCTTCCTGAACCTCGCCAAGATGTTCAAGGGCACCGAGGCCGACGATCTGGCTGCCTGATTTCTGACAGGCGAGGCAAGCGGAAGCACCTGCCACGCCTGCAGCATCACCTCAAGGCCAAGGCGGTTGGCTGGAAAGACCTCTAAGCCGTCACCTGACTTTGAAGCCCGCAGCGTCAAACCACCGCGGGCTTTTTTCATGATTATCCCTTCGGCTCGAATGGAGCCGGCCGGCGTCCGGCAGCCTGGCGCGCCAGCATCCAGCCCGGATATTCCGGAGCAAGCGCGCTCACCTCATCGAGCTTTGCCATATCCTCCGCGTCGAGCTTCAGCTTCACGGCCTTCAAATTCTCTTCGAGTTGTTCCAGCCGTTTGGCACCGATGATGACACTCGTGACGAACGGTTTCGCCAGAATATAGGCCAGCGCCACTTCCGCGACGCTCGCACCATGCTTGGCGCCGACTTCGCGCATTGCCGCGACGCAGGCCCAGGCACGATCCTTGTCAACCGGTGGAAAATCGAAGTTGGCGCGGCGGCCTTCCCCGTTACCTGGAGCGCCCGGACCGTATTTGCCGGAGAGCAGCCCGCCGGCAAGCGGCGACCAGACCATCAGGCCGAGCTTCTCCTCCTGCATCAGCGGCACGATATCCCGCTCCAGGTCGCGGCCGGCGATCGAATAATAGGCCTGCACCGTCTCGAAACGGGCATAACCCTTGCGCTCGGAAATGCCGAGCGCCTTCGCCATCCGCCAGGCAGCCCAGTTGGAGAGGCCGATGTAGCGAACGAGGCCGCGCGATACCAGATCGTCGAGCGCCCGCAGCGTCTCGTCGATCGGCGTCACCGTGTCGGTGCCATGGATCTGGTAGAGATCGATATGGTCCATCTGCAGCCGTTCGAGGCTCTGCTCCACCGAGTCCATGATATGGCCGCGGGAGGCGCCGCGATCGTTCGGCTTGTCGCCCATCTGGCCATGGAATTTCGTGGCGATGACCACGTCCTTGCGCGGCACGCCGAGGTTCTTGATCGCCTGACCGAGGATGGCCTCTGACCGGCCCTGGGAATAAACATTCGCCGTATCTATGAAGTTGACGCCGGCGGCCAGCGAGCGCTCGACGATCTTGTCGGCGGCGTCCTGATCGAGACCGGCGACGGCACTCCAGACGGCGCCCGTCTGGTTCTCGCCGAAGGTCATCGTGCCGAGGCAGAGTTCGGAGACGAAAAGACCTGTATTGCCCAATTGATTGTAGCGCATGGAGAACTCCCGTGTGCACTGAAGATATGAAGAGATAAAGCAGTCGCTGGAAGCCGGATCGGGCACGCGGGCGCGTGCGTTTCGCAAAGAATGCGAACTCGGGTTCCGGAAGGCAATCTAGCCCGGATTCGGCCGAGGTCAAGCGGAGCTGCCTCCGTTTTTATCCTCACATTTGTGTGCAAGGCAAAAAGAAAGGGCGGCTTCGGCAAGCCGCCCCTCGTCATTCCTGTTGCCGAATGTCAGCCGAACAGCACCAGACTGCTCCGCAGCGTCACCCAGACGCCCCAGAGGAGCGGAATGCCGACCACGGCCCAGGCAAGCGTCGCCTTGGCATCCAGACCACCGGTGCCGATGCCGAAGGAACCGGTCGGACCGGCATTCGCCGCAGCTGTCTTTGCCTGCAGCGAAGCGACCTCGTGGTCCGACATGAACCATTTGTCGGCAAGCGGACGCACCAGCGCGTTGGCGACCAGACCCAGCACCAGCATACCGGCGAGGATATACATCGTGCCGGTATAGAGCGCCGGACCGGCGGGTACGCCAGCGGTGAGCTGCGCTTCGCGGATGTAGTTGACGACGACCGGACCGAGAATGCCGGCGGTCGCCCATGCCGTCAGCAGGCGACCGTGGATGGCGCCGACGAACTGGGTGCCGAAGATATCCGCGAGATAGGCGGGGATGGTCGCAAAGCCGCCGCCATACATGGACAGAATGATGCCGAAGGCGAGTACGAAGAGCGCCTTGTTGCCCATGTCGGCAAGCGTCGGAGCAAGTGCGTAGAGCACGATGCCGAGAACGAAGAACGTATAATATGTGTTCTTGCGGCCGATCTTGTCGGAGAGCGACGCCCAAAAGAAGCGCCCGCCGATATTGAAGAGCGATAGAAGCCCGGCAAAACCGGCGGCAATCGTGGCGATCTGTGCCTTCTGGCTCGCATCGAGCTGCGAGAAGGTCAGGTTCGGCAGGCCGATCAGCGATCCGGCGAAGATTTCCTGCAGCATCGGCGAGGCCATGCCGATAACGCCGATGCCAGCCGAAACGTTCAGGCAAAGCACCGCCCAGATCAGCCAGAACTGCTTGGTCTTGTGTGCATCCCGCAGGTGGACGTGCCTGGTGGTGATCATCGTCGTCTTGGAGACCGGAGGCGTCCAGCCTTCGGGACGCCAGCCGGCCGGCGGGATACGGTACCCGAAGGCGCCGCCCATCATGAAGCAGAAATAGATCACCGCCATGCAGATGAAGGTCTGCCAGACGCCGACCGAAGTACCGGTCTTGAAATAGTTCATCAGCAGGTTGGCAAGCGGAGCACCGATCATCGCGCCGCCGCCGAAGCCCATGATGGCCATGCCGGTCGCCATGCCGCGGCGGTCCGGGAACCATTTGATCAGCGTCGAGACCGGCGAGATATAGCCGAGACCGAGGCCAACACCGCCGATGACGCCGGCGCCGATCCACATCAGCCACAGCTGATGGGTCATGACGCCGATGGCCGCGACGATAATGCCGCCGCACCAGCAGCAGGCCGAGACGAAACCGGCCTTGCGCGGACCGACCCGTTCCAGCCAGCCGCCCCAGATCGCCGCCGAGCAACCAAGCAGCACGAAGAACAGCGTGTAGATCCACCCGAGGTCTGCGACACGCCAGTTGCAGCTTGTCGTGAACAGGGCCGAGATGAGGTTGAGGCTGGCGCAGGACGGGTCCTGCGTGGTACCTAGGGCGCGGGACAGCGGCAGCCAGAAGACGCTGAAGCCGTATGCCATGCCGATGCAAAGGTGAATAGCCAAAGCTGCCGGCGGCACCAGCCAGCGATTGAAGCCCGGTTTTGCGATAATACGTTCCCTATCGAGGAGCCCGACATTGCCTGTCAGGCCCTCGTTCGTCGTGTCTGCAATTGCCATTAAAAAATATCCTCCCTCTGGATGACGGCTATGCTTTATTCCCCCTCCGGCCCCTCACCTGCCGGATGGATGAATTCATGCGGCGCTCTCCGGAATGCTCGGTTCGGAAAGCGATTCTCCCTCAGCGGGCCCCTTGCCGCCCGGCGCACCCTGCCTCGCATCTTCGCCCACACCAACGCCCGATCCGACCTTCGCCTCCGGCCGGCGGATCAGCGTCGAAGCCTCGACGACGAGCGGCAGCAGCCCTGCCCCGCCATTGTCGAGATGCTCGAAAAGGTGCCGGCGCATGCGCGGCTCCCAGAATTTGTTGATATGCGTCGCAACGCCCTCGGCGCGGACGCTTTCCGGCTGCGACAGAAAGAAGGTAGCGATCTGGTTGGCCATCCGGACCAGCTTGTCGAGCACCAGTTGCTCGGGGCTTTGGTCATGCGACATCGGCGACAACTCCAGTGGTTATGCGATCGGTACGCGTGAAAATTTCGAAATCCTCGCCGCGGGTCAGCGCGATCAAGGTCATGCCCGCCGCTTCCGCCGTGCGGATGGCAAGTGCTGTCGGCGCGGAAATGGCAATCAGCACCGGGCTTCCGAGGATCGCCGTCTTCTGCACCATCTCGACGGAGATGCGGCTGGTGACGACCACGACGCCCTCAGAACCCTTGAGGCCCTTGGCGATGACCGCTCCGGCGAGCTTGTCGAGCGCATTGTGGCGGCCGACATCCTCACGCACGGCAACCAGTCCCTTGCCCGGCACGACGAAGCCGGCGCCGTGAACCGCATGGGTTTGCCGATGCAGCGGCTGCGCACTGTTGAGCGCCGCGACAGCTTCGCTCACCTCTTTCGGGCTGAGCGCCATCGTCACCGCGGAAACATCCGGTACCGGGCGCATGGCCTGCTCGATCGATTCGATGCCGCAAAGCCCGCAGCCGACCGGCCCCGCCATATGCCGCCGGCGGGCGCGCAGCGCATCTTCCTTATCCTCGGCGAGCGTCACCTGGACATCGAGACCGGCACCTTCCTCGATGACGGTGATGCTCTCGATCTCGGCCATCGAAGCGATGATGCCTTCCGTCAGGCTGAACCCAACCGCGAAATCCTCGAGATCGCCAGGCGTGCCCATCATCACCGCGTGGGTGGATCCGCCATAGGAAAAAGCGATCGCCACTTCTTCCGGCACCACCCGCGAGCCGGCACGGACCACGCCGTTGCGGCGGGCGATCTCGGGGGCTGTTGCGGTGGTGTTGAATAAGGTCATCGGACGTCGGGGCAGGAATACCCCCCTCTGCCCTGCCGGGCATCTCCCCCACAAGGGGGAAGATCGGATGTGGCGATGTCCAGCCCACTATTAACGTCATCGAGTGAGCAAACGTATTTCCAATGCTGAAGAATAACGGCGGCGCGTCTTGCCGATCTCCCCCCTTGTGGGGGAGATGCCGGCAGGCAGAGGGGGGTAACGCGAAGCACGCCAAGCAATTGCATCACTCAGCAGCCTCCAGTTTCCCCGCGATCCGACGAGACCGCCGCGACAACTCGTCATAATCGCTCTGCCACTCGGTCGGACCGTTGGAGGGCGATACCTGCACCGCCGTCACCTTGTATTCCGGGCAGTTGGTCGCCCAGTCGGAGAAGTCGGTGGTGATGACGTTTGCCTGCGTGTTCGGGTGGTGGAAGGTCGTATAGACCACGCCCGGCGCGACGCGATCGGTGATCAGCGCCCGCAGCGTCGTATCGCCCGAACGGCTGGCGAGCTTGATCCAGTCGCCTTCCTTGATGCCGCGCTGTTCGGCATCGTGCGGATGGATCTCCAGCCGGTCTTCCGCATGCCAGGTGACATTTTCGGTACGGCGCGTCTGGGCCCCGACATTATACTGGGAAAGGATGCGGCCGGTGGTCAGCAGCAGCGGGAACCGCGGGCCGGTGCGTTCGTCGGTCGCGACATATTCGGTGCGGATGAACTTGCCCTTGCCGCGCACGAAACCGTCGACATGCATGATCGGCGAGCCGACCGGGTGCGCCTCGTTGCACGGCCACTGAACCGAACCCATCTTGTCGAGATAGTCATAGGAAACCAGCGCAAAGCTCGGCGTCGATACGGCGATCTCGTCCATGATCTCGGACGGATGCGCATAGTTCCAGGCAAGCCCCATCGCTTGGGCGAGCTTCTGGGTGACCTCCCAGTCGGCATAACCGTTCTTCGGGCTCATTACCTTGCGGACGCGGTTGATGCGGCGCTCGGCATTGGTAAACGTGCCGTCCTTTTCGAGGAAGGTCGAACCCGGCAGGAAGACATGCGCGTAATTGGCGGTCTCGTTCAGGAAAAGGTCGTGGACGACGACGCATTCCATGGCGGCAAGGCCTGCCGAAACATGCTTGGTGTCCGGGTCGGACTGCAGGATGTCCTCGCCCTGGATGTAGATGCCCTTGAACGTGCCCTCGACGGCCGCATCCAGCATGTTCGGGATGCGCAGGCCCGGTTCGCTGTTGAGCGTCACGCCCCACAGTTTTTCAAACGTGTCGCGGGTCGCATCGTCCGAGATATGGCGATAGCCCGGCAGTTCGTGCGGGAACGAACCCATGTCGCAGGAGCCCTGGACATTGTTCTGGCCGCGCAACGGGTTCACGCCGACACCCGGACGGCCGATATTGCCGGTGACCATCGCAAGGTTGGCAATCGCCATGACGGTGGTCGAGCCCTGGCTGTGCTCGGTGACGCCGAGACCGTAATAGATCGCTCCGTTGCCGCCTTTGGCGTAAAGCCGGGCTGCACCGCGCACGAGATCCGCCGGCACGCCGGTATATTTCTCGGTCGCCTCCGGGCTGTGCGCGTCTTCCGAAACGAAGCCGGCCCAGTCCTCGAATTCGGACCAGTCGCAACGTTCGCGGATGAATTTTTCGTCGAACAGGCCTTCGGTGACGATGACATGCGCAAGTGCGGTCAGCACGGCCACGTTGGTGCCCGGCTGCAGCGGCAGGTGATAATCGGCCTCCACATGCGGCGTGCGGACGAGATCGATGCGGCGCGGATCGATGACGATCAGTTTTGCACCCTGGCGCAAGCGCTTCTTCAAGCGCGAACCAAACACGGGATGGCCATCGGTGGGGTTGGCGCCGATGACGATGACGACATCGGTGTGCTCGACCGAGTCGAAATTCTGGGTTCCGGCCGAAGTGCCGAAGGCCTGGCCGAGACCGTAACCGGTTGGTGAGTGGCAGACGCGGGCGCAGGTATCGACATTGTTGTTGCCGAAACCGGCGCGGATCAGCTTCTGGACGAGGAAAGTCTCCTCGTTGGTGCAGCGCGACGAGGTGATGCCGCCGATCGATTCACGGCCGTATTGATACTGGATACGCCGAAATTCCGAGGCCACATGCGAAAACGCCTCTTCCCAGGTCACTTCCCGCCACGGATCGGAGATCTTTTCGCGGATCATCGGGTTGAGGATGCGATCCTTGTGGGTTGCATAACCATAGGCAAAACGACCCTTGACGCAGGAATGACCGCGGTTCGCCTGGCCATCCTTCCAAGGCACCATGCGCACGAGTTCCTCGCCGCGCATTTCCGCCTTGAACGAGCAACCGACGCCGCAATAGGCGCAGGTGGTAACTTCCGAATGTTCCGGCTGGCCGATCGCGATCACCGACTTTTCAGTGAGCGTCGCCGTCGGGCAGGCCTGAACGCAGGCGCCGCAGGAAACGCATTCGGAATCGAGGAAAAGTTCGTGGGCACCGGCCGAGACACGGCTGCCGAAGCCGCGGCCCTCGATCGTCAGCGCGAACGTGCCCTGCACTTCCTCGCAGGCACGCACACAACGGGAGCAGACGATGCACTTCGACGGATCGTAGGTGAAGTACGGGTTCGACTCGTCCTTCGGCATCCACTTGGCGTTGATCGCGCCATCGTTGCGAGCCTTGACGTGGTTGTCGCCCTCATAGCCGTAGCGAACGTCGCGAAGGCCTACTGCGCCGGCCATGTCCTGTAATTCGCAGTCCCCGTTGGCGGCGCAGGTGAGACAGTCGAGCGGATGGTCGGAGATATAGAGTTCCATCACCCCCTTGCGGATGTCCCTCAGTCGGCCCGTCTGGGTGTGGACCACCATGCCCGGCATGACCGGCGTGGTGCAGGAGGCCGGCGTGCCATTGCGGCCTTCGATCTCCACGAGACACAGGCGGCAGGAACCGAAGGCGTCGACCATGTCCGTGGCGCAGAGTTTCGGCACCTTGATGCCGGCCTCCATCGAAGCGCGCATGATCGAGGTGCCTTCCGGCACGGTGATGGCGCGGCCATCGATGGTGAGTGTCACCTGCGCTTCCGAGCGCGAGGCCGGCGTGCCGTAGTCGATTTCATGAACGAGGGACATCGTGTGTCTCCTGGCTTGAAAGAATGAATGTTGGAGCAAGATCGCCCCCCTCTGGCCTGCCGGCCATCTCCCCCACAGGTGGGGAGATT
>NZ_JBFTZM010000017.1:0-95146 GCF_056406795.1 Neorhizobium sp. P1_A6
CTGTTGACTTCAAACTGGGGTCGGCACTATAACCCGCTCACTGAACGAGGGCGGCGGCGCTGCTGGCGACGACGACTTTCGTTCTACAGAAATCACTGATTGATTGGCGCATGCTGGTTGGGACCGAGTTTCGGTTTGGTCTCTTGGGGTGTTGCTGTTTCGAGAAGTTTTGACGGTTTGGCCCTTGGGTTTGGAAGCGTCGGTTATTTGACAATTGAAGATGAGAAGAAAGAGAAACGTGGTCGGCGGTTTTCGCGGGTGAAGCTTTCGGGCTTTGCTCATTGGAAGACAAATGACGGTCACGTTTTGAACAAGAGAACACCTGGTTAGGTGCGCAGTGATGCGGACCTGATCATAGTGAGTTCTCGTCGATTCAGAACAAGAGTGATTAGTCGGATTGGATTCTCAACTTGAGAGTTTGATCCTGGCTCAGAACGAACGCTGGCGGCAGGCTTAACACATGCAAGTCGAGCGCTGTAGCAATACAGAGCGGCAGACGGGTGAGTAACGCGTGGGAATCTACCCATCCCTACGGAACAACTCCGGGAAACTGGAGCTAATACCGTATACGCCCTTTGGGGGAAAGATTTATCGGGGATGGATGAGCCCGCGTTGGATTAGCTAGTTGGTGGGGTAAAGGCCTACCAAGGCGACGATCCATAGCTGGTCTGAGAGGATGATCAGCCACATTGGGACTGAGACACGGCCCAAACTCCTACGGGAGGCAGCAGTGGGGAATATTGGACAATGGGCGCAAGCCTGATCCAGCCATGCCGCGTGAGTGATGAAGGTCTTAGGATTGTAAAGCTCTTTCACCGGAGAAGATAATGACGGTATCCGGAGAAGAAGCCCCGGCTAACTTCGTGCCAGCAGCCGCGGTAATACGAAGGGGGCTAGCGTTGTTCGGAATTACTGGGCGTAAAGCGCACGTAGGCGGATATTTAAGTCAGGGGTGAAATCCCAGAGCTCAACTCTGGAACTGCCTTTGATACTGGGTATCTTGAGTATGGAAGAGGTAAGTGGAATTGCGAGTGTAGAGGTGAAATTCGTAGATATTCGCAGGAACACCAGTGGCGAAGGCGGCTTACTGGTCCATTACTGACGCTGAGGTGCGAAAGCGTGGGGAGCAAACAGGATTAGATACCCTGGTAGTCCACGCCGTAAACGATGAATGTTAGCCGTCGGCAAGTTTACTTGTCGGTGGCGCAGCTAACGCATTAAACATTCCGCCTGGGGAGTACGGTCGCAAGATTAAAACTCAAAGGAATTGACGGGGGCCCGCACAAGCGGTGGAGCATGTGGTTTAATTCGAAGCAACGCGCAGAACCTTACCAGCCCTTGACATGCCCGGACAGCTACAGAGATGTAGTGTTCCCTTCGGGGACCGGGACACAGGTGCTGCATGGCTGTCGTCAGCTCGTGTCGTGAGATGTTGGGTTAAGTCCCGCAACGAGCGCAACCCTCGCCCTTAGTTGCCAGCATTCAGTTGGGCACTCTAAGGGGACTGCCGGTGATAAGCCGAGAGGAAGGTGGGGATGACGTCAAGTCCTCATGGCCCTTACGGGCTGGGCTACACACGTGCTACAATGGTGGTGACAGTGGGCAGCGAAGGAGCGATCCCGAGCTAATCTCCAAAAGCCATCTCAGTTCGGATTGCACTCTGCAACTCGAGTGCATGAAGTTGGAATCGCTAGTAATCGCGGATCAGCACGCCGCGGTGAATACGTTCCCGGGCCTTGTACACACCGCCCGTCACACCATGGGAGTTGGTTTTACCCGAAGGTAGTGCGCTAACCGCAAGGAGGCAGCTAACCACGGTAGGGTCAGCGACTGGGGTGAAGTCGTAACAAGGTAGCCGTAGGGGAACCTGCGGCTGGATCACCTCCTTTCTAAGGAAGCTGTGGAACGGTAAGACGACCGGCTCGTGTCTTCGGACATGCCCCGGTATGAACCTTCCCGTGCTTTTTAGAACAATAGATGGCACCAGTCAGGTGACCATCGAAACGCAATACGCCACGGAATGCTTTAAGCATCGGATGGTATGGCGAACCCGCCGACTACGTTTCTCTTTCTTCAAGAAGACAAAAAACCGCACGACCGGTTTGACTGAATGGGCCCGTAGCTCAGTTGGTTAGAGCACACGCTTGATAAGCGTGGGGTCGGTAGTTCGAGTCTACCCGGGCCCACCATTTGTTGAAAAGCAGATGGCTTGGCGCCGCACGGGTGGCGAACACAGTTGAATGGCGCGCGGATTATGGTGTTGATGAACGGGCTTTGTGCTGACGCTGTCGGCTGCAAGCTGTTCCCAAGTGATTGGGGCTGTAGCTCAGCTGGGAGAGCACCTGCTTTGCAAGCAGGGGGTCAGCGGTTCGATCCCGCTCAGCTCCACCATATTTTGTCCTGACGCTGTCGCGGCCTTTGGCCGCTGCGCTCCGGACGGGCCGCCGAACGATCGGCGACGGCCTTTGGCCTGTATGGGTGAACCGGTTGTTGGTTTGCCGCCTTTGTCTTCTGAAGAAAAACAAGTTTGCACGACGCGATCTGCGTCTGTGCCTGTTCTGCAAAAATCGTGAAGAGAAGATTGATCTGGAGGCTTCCAGGTATGGGTTTAGGCCCATGTCCGAAGCCGGTTCCAATGATGTCGTTGATGGCCTAGCCGGCCGGATACGAAAGAGGGGCCGGAATAGGTAGGAAGCTTGTCACTCTGGTCGGTCGTTGTTGTCGTTTTGAGGGACTTGTCCTGAAGAATGGCTCTGATGACTTACTGATGGCCGTTGCCTGACCGCGCGGTCCTGGATCACATCTCGAGAAGCTGGTCTTAAAGACAGACTGCAAGCGAACTGCTCGGCGTAGTTCCATACAAGCAGATCTGTCGAACACGTCGATGGCATCATGAGAAGGGCTGGTTGTAAAAGGTAACCGGTCCGCCACGCATTGGGGAAACCTGATGGGTGGCTATATTGATGAGCATTGGCAATGAGAACGATTAAGTGTCGTAAGGGCATTTGGTGGATGCCTTGGCATGCACAGGCGAAGAAGGACGTGATACGCTGCGATAAGCCGTGGGGAGCTGCGAATGAGCTTTGATCCATGGATCTCCGAATGGGGCAACCCACCTTAGATATCTAGAAAATCTTTCTGGTTGTCGGACCTTTGGTCCGACGTTGCGGCGAACGATCGCCGACGCGCTCTGCGCTGTATTGGGAATTCCCATGCAGGCCAGAGGCCGTCGCCGGTCGTCCGGCGCGTCCACGCAGCGCCGCACGCAAGTGCGGAACAAGCGTGAGTGAAACCTGAAAGGTTTCTAGATATCAATAATAAGGTATCTTACCTTCGAATAAAATAGGGGTAAGAAGCGAACGCAGGGAACTGAAACATCTAAGTACCTGCAGGAAAGGACATCAACCGAGACTCCGTAAGTAGTGGCGAGCGAACACGGACCAGGCCAGTGGCAATCAGGAATAAAGCCGAACGCTTTGGAAAAGGCGGCCGTAGCGGGTGATAGCCCCGTAGGCGTAGAACACTGATTGTCCTAGAGTAGGGCGGGACACGTGAAATCCTGTCTGAACATGGGGAGACCACTCTCCAAGCCTAAGTACTCGTGCATGACCGATAGCGAACAAGTACCGTGAGGGAAAGGTGAAAAGCACCCCGACAAGGGGAGTGAAATAGAACCTGAAACCGGATGCCTACAAACAGTCGGAGGGGGCAACCCTGACGGCGTACCTTTTGTATAATGGGTCAACGACTTAGTGTAACTAGCAAGCTTAAGCCGGTAGGTGTAGGCGCAGCGAAAGCGAGTCTGAACAGGGCGTTCAGTTAGTTGCATTAGACCCGAAACCGAGTGATCTAGCCATGAGCAGGTTGAAGGTTGGGTAACACCAACTGGAGGACCGAACCCGCATCTGTTGCAATAGATTGGGATGACTTGTGGCTAGGGGTGAAAGGCCAATCAAACTCGGAAATAGCTGGTTCTCCGCGAAAACTATTTAGGTAGTGCGTCGATCGAATACCCCGGGGGGTAGAGCACTGGATGGGCTATGGGGACTCACCGTCTTACTGATCCTAACCAAACTCCGAATACCCGGGAGTACTAATCGGCAGACACACGGCGGGTGCTAACGTCCGTCGTGAAAAGGGAAACAACCCTGACCTCCAGCTAAGGTCCCCAAGTCATGGCTAAGTGGGAAAGGATGTGAGGATCCCAAAACAACCAGGATGTTGGCTTAGAAGCAGCCATCATTTAAAGAAAGCGTAACAGCTCACTGGTCTAATTAAGGGTCTTTGCGCCGAAAATGTAACGGGGCTAAAGCCATGCACCGAAGCTGAGGATGTACACGCAAGTGTATGTGGTAGCGGAGCGTTCCGTAAGCCTGTGAAGGAGGACCCGTGAGGGCCTCTGGAGGTATCGGAAGTGCGAATGTTGACATGAGTAACGATAAAGAGGGTGAGAGACCCTCTCGCCGAAAGACCAAGGGTTCCTGCTTAAAGTTAATCTGAGCAGGGTTAGCCGGCCCCTAAGCCGAGGCAGAAATGCGTAGGTGATGGGAACCACGTTAATATTCGTGGGCCTGGTGGTAGTGACGGATCGCAAAAATTGTTCAACCTTATTGGATTGGTTGGGCAGTGGGGCGGTTCCAGGAAATAGCTCCACCGTATAGACCGTACCCGAAACCGACACAGGTGGTCAGGTAGAGTATACCAAGGCGCTTGAGAGAACTATGTTGAAGGAACTCGGCAAATTGCACGCGTAACTTCGGAAGAAGCGTGACCCCATTTTGGGCAACCATAATGGGGTGGCACAGACCAGGGGGTAGCGACTGTTTATCAAAAACACAGGGCTCTGCGAAGTCTAAAGACGACGTATAGGGTCTGACGCCTGCCCGGTGCTGGAAGGTTAAGAGGAGAGGTGCAAGCTTTGAATCGAAGCCCCAGTAAACGGCGGCCGTAACTATAACGGTCCTAAGGTAGCGAAATTCCTTGTCGGGTAAGTTCCGACCTGCACGAATGGCGTAACGACTTCCCCGCTGTCTCCAACATAGACTCAGTGAAATTGAATTCCCCGTGAAGATGCGGGGTTCCTGCGGTCAGACGGAAAGACCCCGTGCACCTTTACTATAGCTTTACACTGGCATTCGTGTCGGCATGTGTAGGATAGGTGGTAGGCTTTGAAGCGGGGACGCCAGTCTTCGTGGAGCCATCCTTGAAATACCACCCTTATCGTCATGGATGTCTAACCGCGGTCCGTCATCCGGATCCGGGACAGTGTATGGTGGGTAGTTTGACTGGGGCGGTCGCCTCCGAAAGAGTAACGGAGGCGCGCGATGGTGGGCTCAGACCGGTCGGAAATCGGTCGTCGAGTGCAATGGCATAAGCCCGCCTGACTGCGAGACTGACAAGTCGAGCAGAGACGAAAGTCGGTCATAGTGATCCGGTGGTCCCGCGTGGAAGGGCCATCGCTCAACGGATAAAAGGTACGCCGGGGATAACAGGCTGATGACCCCCAAGAGTCCATATCGACGGGGTTGTTTGGCACCTCGATGTCGGCTCATCGCATCCTGGGGCTGGAGCAGGTCCCAAGGGTTTGGCTGTTCGCCAATTAAAGCGGTACGTGAGCTGGGTTCAGAACGTCGTGAGACAGTTCGGTCCCTATCTGCCGTGGGTGTAGGAATATTGACAGGATCTGTCCCTAGTACGAGAGGACCGGGATGGACATATCTCTGGTGGACCTGTTGTCCTGCCAAGGGCATAGCAGGGTAGCTATATATGGAATGGATAACCGCTGAAGGCATCTAAGCGGGAAACCAACCTGAAAACGAGTATTCCCTATCAGGGCCGTGGAAGACGACCACGTTGATAGGCCGGGTGTGGACGTGCAGCAATGCATGAAGCTTACCGGTACTAATCGCCCGATTGGCTTGATCGTTCTTGTTGCCTGTGCTCATCAAGCTTTGCTTGATGACACGCAACTTCTCTTGTCCTGGCGCGCTAGTCGCGCTGCGGACGGCCCGCGCTAAGCGGTATTTTGCCTGAAGGCAAAAACCGGAGCGCGACGGCCTCTGGCCTGTATGGGTGCCCAAAGCACCGGTGCAGAACCGAAGGCTCCATCTGACGTGTTCATAAGACTAATCACTATCGACTAGTCACTAATCACTCTTCACGAGTGAACCAGCTTCTCACAATGTTGCGCTTCGCTGACCTGGTGGTCATTGCGGGGCGGCCGCACCCGTTCCCATTCCGAACACGGCCGTGAAACGCCCCTGCGCCAATGGTACTCCGTCTCAAGACGCGGGAGAGTAGGTCGCTGCCAGGTCTGCCAAACGCAACATATCTTCTCATTACGAAACCTAACGGCCCTTGAAGCCGACCTCAAGGGCCGCCCACAAGCGGCCTTTCGTCGTTCAAGGGAAACTTGCAGTGCGTCCCTTACAGGAGACAAATCGCCTTCGGCAATTTGCTCCGGCAGAAGCGTAAACTGCTTTGYAGTTTACGCACCGCGACAAAACCCAAAGGGTTTTGCGCTTAACGCGGGGTGGAGCAGCCCGGTAGCTCGTCAGGCTCATAACCTGAAGGCCGCAGGTTCAAATCCTGCCCCCGCAACCAAATTCCCCAAACTCCCGAAGCAATCGCTCCGGGAGTTTTTTTGTTGTCGAGGGATATTGTACCGTTCCCAACCAGCCCTCGTCCTCCACGAGAAAACCCAGGACTCTCCGAATTCCCGGAGGAAACTTGCGTCCCAGGTCACCTGCAATCGTAGCCTCCGTCGGAAGCTCTCAGCTCACGCTTGAGGCTTGCCACCGTCTTCCAAGGCGGCCATGGCAATGGCCTGCCTGCGGGCGTCGCGGTAGCGGGAAAACTGCGTGTCGGCGATCACGCCGGCAAGGATGACGCTGCCCATGACGGCGAAATTCAGTGAAGAGGGGATGCCCAACAGATTGACGAGATTTTGCAGGACCTGAAGCAGGATCACGCCCAGCACGACGCCGATGATCGACCCCTCGCCGCCCCGCAGGGAGAAGCCGCCCAGGACAGCGGCGGCTATGCCGTACAGTTCGTAAAAATTCCCATGGGATGAAGGCTGGACGGAGCGGGTATACATGGCGAAAAACACCGCCGAAATGCCCGTCAGGAAAGCGCAAAGCACATAGGCTTGGATGATGACCCTGGCGGTGTCGATACCTGAAAAACTTGCAGCCTCGGGATTTTTGCCGACGGCAAAAAGATGCCGGCCGAGCACGGTCCGGTGCAGGAGAAACCAGGCGGCAACAGCTACCAGCAGGAACGCGACGACGGAATGCGGCACGCCGGCTGTGCGGCCCGCGATCAGATATTCCAGCATCGGAAAGTCGGACCCGAAGGTAAAGCCGGCCGTGCCATCCCTGGTGTAGAAGCGCGCGATGCCGCGATAGATCAAAAGCCCGCAGAGCGTGACGACGAAAGGCTGAAGCTTGAGGCGGGTTATCAGCCAGCCGTGCAGAAGGCCGATGGTGGCTGACAGCACCAGCACGATTGCAAGTGCGACCGGCCAGGGAACGCCGAAGCTGGCGATAAGATCGACAAAAATGACGCCTATCAACGCGATCACCGAGCCGATGGACAGTTCGATGCCCGCCGTGACGATGACGAAGGCCTCGGCAATGGAGAACAGCCCGAAGAGGCCGATCAAGTTTGCCGTGTTGGCCAGGTTGATCGGCGACAGGAATCGTGGATTCATCACGGCGACGATTGCACCGACGGTCATCACAAGCGTGGCTAATCCGATATCTTTTTTCTGCATGTTGCAGAGTTCCTATTCCACGGCCAGTTGGAGAATGGTCTCCTCGGTCAGTTGATCGCGCGCGAGCGTACCGGCGATGCGACCGCGGCACATGACGGCGACCCGATCGGATATCCCGATCACCTCTTCCATGTCCGACGAGATCATCAGCAGCGCTACGCCATCGGCGGCGAGCGCCTGCATCAGGCGGTAGACTTCCGCTTTAGCGCCGACATCGATACCGCGTGTGGGCTCGTCCAGAATGATGATCCTGGGCTTCATTGCCAGCCATTTGGCCAAGACCACCTTCTGCTGGTTGCCACCGGACATTTCTGCCGCCGCGCGACCAAGGCCTGCCGTCTTGATGTTCAGTTTGCGTCGCGATGCTTCAGCCAGGGCGGTCTCGGCGCCTGTATCGACAAATCCTACTCGCGACAGCGCGGCATGGCTCGGCATGGCGATGTTCTCGGTGATCGAGAAATCGAGAAAAAGGCCTTCCGTCTTGCGATCCTCCGGCACCAGGCAGAGGCCGGCGGCGATGGCGGCTGGAACGGAATGGCCGACGAGCCGCTGGCCCTCGATCTCCAGCACGCCCCCTTCGATGCGGTCTATGCCAAAAAGCGCGCGGGCAAGCTCCGTACGCCCCGCGCCGACGAGGCCCGTCAGGCACAGGATCTCGCCCGCGCGCAGGCAAAGGTCGAGCGGATGCTGCGGATAGGCCTTTGTGCGCAGCCCCTTCAATTCCAGCACCGGCCTGCCGGGGTCATGCTCTGCCTTTTCGTAGAACTGGCCGACATCGCGGCCGATCATCAACCGGATCATGGCGTCCTTGGTGATTTCGCCGCAACCGAGGGTTCCGGCATTGCGGCCGTCACGCAGCACCACGACGCGGCTCGCCACCTCCTCGATTTCAGCCAGGCGGTGGGTGATGAACAGCACCGCCACGCCGTCGGCGCTCAACTGCCTGATTACGTCAAGAAGACGCTTGGTCTCGGACAGGGTCAGGCTGGACGTGGGTTCGTCGAGAATGAGCAGGCGCAGATCGATCGAAAGCGCACGGGCGATTTCAAGCAATTGCTGGTCGGCCAGGGACAGGCCGGAGACAGCGTCATTCGGACCGAAACGAGTATCCAGCCTGGCGAGGATCGGCGCGACCTTGCGCTCCATGGCGGCCTGGTCGAGAAAGCCGAACATCCCGCGCCTGATCTCGCGCCCCAGAAGCACGTTTGCCGTCACATCGAGATTGGAAAACGGATTGAGTTCCTGGTGGACAAGGGCGATGCCGCGCTCGTGCACGCGCGCCGATGTCAGCGATGTCACTTCCTCGCCATCGATGACGATGTGGCCCTCGTCCGGAGCGATTGCGCCGCTTAGCACTTTCATCAGCGTGGATTTTCCCGCACCGTTTTCTCCAACCAGGCCGACCACCTCGCCGCCGCGAATGCTCAGCGAGACATTGTTGAGGGCGATTGCTCCCGGATAGACCTTGGTAATCCCCAGAAGGTCGAGCGATATGTCCTTTTGCCGATAGGCCGTCATCGAAACTCCCGGATGGCAGAAACGGATAGGTGCTGCACGAACCACGGGAGTTCGTGCAGCAGGACCGTTTTAGAGACGACTTCTATTTCCCCACGCGCGCCTTCAATTCGGCGGCGAAGGCATCGACATTGCCTTTGTCGATCTTCTTGGTCGGCACGATGATCAGGCCGTTTGCCGGTACCTGCGACTTGTCGCCCTTCAGGTAGGCGGCCATCAGCTTCATGCCCTGGTATCCCCATTGGTAGGGATCCTGGACCACCGTTCCGGCGAATTTGCCTTCCCTCACCGCGCCGAGGGTGACGGGATCTTCGTCGAAGGCGATGACCTGGATTTTTCCCAGCTTGCCGGCCGCCTGCAGCGCTTCGTAGATCTTGGGCGGATTATAGGAATAGAAGCCGACCATGCAGGTGATGTCAGGGCTGGCGGCCAGCACATCATCGACATTCGACCGGGCGCGGGCGAAATCGACGTCGTCGCCACGCACATCGACCAGTTCTATGCCGGATCCTTTAACCGCCTTGCGGAAGCCTGCGATCCGTTCGACGGCATTGTCGGCTCCCAGGAAGCCGACGAAGCCCATGCATTTTCCGCCCTTGGGCATGGCCGCCCGCGCGATCTCGCCGGCCTGGACCCCGGCATCCGTATTGGACGAACCGAGATAGGCGATGCGCTTGCTGGCGGGCGCATCGCTATCGGTCGTGAACAGCGGCACCTGGGCCGCGATCCTGTTAAAGGCGCCGATCGAGTTTTTCGGATCGGCCGACGAGATCATGATCGCATCTGCCCCGGCGGCGACCAGGTCGTCCATCAGGGCATTCTGCAGGGCGGCGGTCCCCTGGGCCGGGTAACGGAACTGCAGGTCGTAACCGGGCAATTCGGCCTGGGCCGCCTTCACGCCAGCCTCTGCCAGTTTCCAGAAATCGGACGCGGCGTTGACGACAAAGGCGAGCGCCGGCTTGTCCTCGGCAAGTGACGGGCTGGCGGCAAGCACCAGGCCTGCGGCAAGCATCAGTGAATTGAGACGTTTCATGTTGTTCCTCCCCGCGACCCATTCCTCAAAGGTCGCGCTAAACACGGTTTCACATCTGGTGGCTTAGTAATATTATTACTAATAACTCGCATCCTGCCAAAGGGGCCGGGAGACGAACCGGCACCTCCCTGGCAGGGATCCGCACTAGTTCTTGGCGCAGAAACCCGGATCGTCGAGGTTGCAGACGTCAAGGCCGGTAAACAGCGGATCGGCCACTTTCTCGCCCTTGATCAGCTTGATCATGACGTCAGGCGCCTTGTAGCCCATCTCGAAGGGGCGCTGTCCGACCTGCGAATGGCTGCGACCTTCGCGGAAGGCCTTGGTCTGCGGCGGCAGCRTATCGCCGGCGATGATGATCAACTCCTTGCTCTTGAGCTTGGGCATCACCTGGTCCGTGACCTGCGCATAGGCCTGCGGGGCAAACTGCGCCCAGCCGCCGACAAGGATGAAGGCGTCCAGTGTGGGATTTGCAGTGAACACATCCGACATCTGCTGGTTAGCAAGGTCTGCCTGGTCATTGGTGTAAACCGGGCACCCTCCGATTTCCTTCCAACCGCCCTGTCCGGTCAGGCGATCGATGTTCTTGGCGCCGCCGATGGTGTCGCGGAAGCCCTGGGCGCGGGCATTGATATTGGCGGCGGCCACGTTGCCGAGTTGCAGGCAGACCGATCCGCCCTTCGGCTTCAGCTTCATGGCCTGCTCGGCCATCTTCACACCCATCAGGTAGTTGTCGGTGCCCAGATAGGTCTTGCGCAGAGCATGGTCCTTATCGAGAAAGTCCGCATCGACAGTCATGACCGGAATGGACGGGGCGATGGCCTTGATGCGGGTCGCCATGGCCGGCGCGTTCGAGGGCGAAATGGCGATGGCCGCAACGCCTTTCGTCAGCAGGTCGTCGACGATCTGGACCTCGCCGGCCTCGTCCGCCGATGAGGCCGGGCCGGTATAGAGGCATTCATATTCGCTACTCGCATTCTCCGACTTCCACTTCTTGCAGCCGAGATTGATCTGCTCGAAGAACGGATTGTCGAGACCCTTGACGACGATCGCCAAGGTCTTTTTGACTTGCGCTGCGGCCGGCGCCGCGGCAAGCGCCGCAACTGCCATGGCCGCCATTGCCAATATATTGATTTTCATTTTCTTTCCTCCTCCTCTTACACCGGTCGAGGCCTCATGCCTCAGCCGGGATACCAGACAATGCGCGGGTCGTTGTCCGCGCGCTCGTAGCGCCATGCGCGATCGATCATCTGCTCCAGATCGACCTGCGGTGCCCAGCCAAGCAGCATCCTTGCTTTGGAATTATCGAGCCAATTGCTGTGAAACGGGGTGTCGATCTCGATCGGCCGTAATCCATGCCGCGCCGCCAAACGGGCGCCGAGATCGCCGTAATCCACTGGCTGGTCCATTGAAATGTTGAAGAGTTGGCCGGTGGCGTGCGGGTTGTCGATAGCAGCCAGGATCGCGCCGACCAGATCGTCGACATGGACGAAATTGCGCCTGAGGTAGCCGCCCCCGGCGTCGCGCATGACGGGCGCATAGCCGCCCTTGCGGCACTGTTCGAGCGCATCTGCGTCGATCAGTTCCGACCAGCTTGGGCCACCGAACTGGTCGTCGCCCAGGGCAAGCGCGAAGCGGAAGTCATCCTTTTCCATGATCCAGGGCGCCCGCAGGGTCGTCCAATTCACCCCATACTGAATGCCGAACTGCTCCAGCATCACCTCCTCCAGAGTTTTGGTCAGGGCATAGCAGCCCTTGTAGGCGCGGCGCGCCGAGGTTTCCGTGATCGGCTCGTCGTAGCGCTGGAAGATATGGCCCACGGTGCAATCGCCACTGAGAAGGATGAACTGCCGGGCGGTATCGGATTTGCGGAACGCGTCGAGTAGCAGGAAAAGGCCCTTCAGCGCGACATCGAAGATCTGTTCCGGCGTCTCCTTGACGGCGGCCATGTGGATCACATGGCTTACCCCCTGCAGGGCTCCGGCGACCACGGCGGGATCCGACATGGAACCGGCGACGACGGACAGGCGGTCTGCAGGCATGACGGTCCTGTTGTTGCAAAGCGCCGCCACCTCCCAATCCGCGAAACGGAGATCAGACAGGAACGCCGGCAGGAAAGCCTGTCCTACCTTCCCTGTGGCGCCTGTAACCAGCAGTTTCATGTCGCACTCCCCTGCAACATTCCTGTGTGGCGGATTTTGTTTACTAATAATATTAAGTCAAGTAATTAGTTATTAAATGCGCAAAACGGGAACGCCGGCGGGGCAAAGAGCCGCCTGCGGGCGCGCCAGGAAACCATCGCGGGGGAGGAGAACCACGTGTCGCGACTTGTCTTTTCAGGAATTTCGAAAAACTTTGGGGCCATCCAGGCACTCAGCGACGTGTCGCTGTCCATCGAACCGGGAGAAGTGCTGGGACTGATGGGTGACAACGGCGCGGGCAAGTCCACGCTGGTCAAGATCATCGCCGGCAATTTCCGCCCGTCTACCGGCGAACTCAGCATCGATGGAAAATCTGTCGTCTTTCACAAGCCGATCGATGCGCAGCGCGAGGGGGTGGAGATGGTCTATCAGGACCTCGCGCTTGCCGACAATCTCTCGGCCGCCTCAAACGTCTTTTTGGGCAGGGAGCCGCTGCGCCGGTTCGGGCCGATCCGATACATCGATTTCAAGCGGATGAACACGGTCTCTGCCAACCTGTTCAAGCAGCTCAAGTCCGAAACCCGCCCGCGGCAGCTCGTGCGGCGCATGTCCGGGGGGCAGCGCCAGGCGGTCGCGATCGCCCGCACGCTGCTGTCGGAACCGAAGATCGTGATGATGGACGAACCGACGGCGGCCATCTCGGTACGCCAGGTGGCCGAAGTGCTCGACCTGATCCGCCGCCTGCGCGACCGCGGCATCAGCGTGATCCTGATCAGCCATCGGATGCCGGACATCTTCAGCGTGTCCGACAATATCGCCGTCCTGCGCCGCGGGCGCTTGGTCTGTCGAAAACCGGTGGGCGCCTCGTCGCCCGAGGAAGTGACCGGACTGATCACCGGCGCCATCGATGCCGCCTAGGAGAAAAATTGCCATGACGACACTCGACGACATCATCAACAATTCCCGGCACGACAGCTGGTTTGCCCGACTGAAGAACCTGCAGGTCTTCTGGGTCTTCATAGCGGCCGTGCTGGCATGCCTGGCCCTGTCGCTGATGACCGATGCGTTCACCAGCGACCGCAATCTCTTTAATGTCGCCCGAAATTTCGCCTTCGTGGCGGTCATTGCCATCGGCATGACGGCCGTGATCGCATCGGGCGGCATCGACCTGTCCGTCGGCTCGAGCGTGGTGCTGAGCGCCATGGTGATAAGTGTGGCCATGGCCAGCGGCATGGGCTTCTGGCTGTCTGCCGGTCTTGCGTTGGGTGCCGCCCTGCTGATCGGCCTGTTCAACGGCATCCTGATCGCCTATGCCGGTATGCCGGCCTTTGTCGTGACGCTCGGGAGCCTGTCGGCCGCCCGGTCCCTGGCGATGGTGCTTTCGGACAACAAGATGATCTGGGAGTTCGGTCCCGATCACGACCTGCTGCTGTGGATCGGCGGCGGCTCGACACTCGGGCTTCCCCATCCACTATATGTGCTGTGTGTGCTGGCCGTGGTCATGTCGCTGGTGTTTCGCTGGACGAGGTGGGGCCAGCATCTTTTCGCCATCGGCGGCAACGAGAACGCAGCTGTGCTGGCCGGCATTCCGGTGCGGCGTCTGAAAGTCAGCATCTACATGTTCTCGGCCATGACCGCCGGGCTGGCCGGCATCCTGATGGCCGGCTGGCTGGGAAGCGTCACGACCAATCTCGGACAGGGAATGGAACTGACCGTGATTGCCGCCGCCGTAATCGGCGGCGCCAACCTGGCGGGCGGGGAGGGCAATGCGCTTGGCGCGGTGGTCGGCGCATTGTTGATAGAGGTAATTCGCAACTCCCTGATCCTGTTGGGCATCTCGACTTTCTGGCAAGGAATGTTCATAGGTACGTTCATAATCGTTGCTGTGGCATTCGACCGATTCCGGAATATGCGGCGATAGGTGGAAAACCTTGCGGTGTTGTGGCAAGCGACATGGAGAACGCCTTGAAACCAACCATGATGGATGTCGCGGCGCGAGCAAGTGTGTCACAGGCAACCGTTTCCCTGATCCTCAACGGCAGTGCCGGCGCCCGCTTCAGCGAAGCCACGCGCAAGAAGGTGATGGATGCGGTTCAGGAGCTCGGCTACAGGCTCCCCAACAGGTCGCCGTCTGGCGACCTGTCCGACAGCAGGGTCATCTGCTTCATCACGGACGAGCTGACAACCGATCCCTGGATGGCGCTCGCTTTCGAGGGCGCGCGGGAAAAGGCGCTCGAATTCGGCATTATCGTCACGCTCGGAATTTTTCGCGCGGGCGAGGACCCCGACGAGGACGTGTTTTCGCTGTGTCGGCAGCAGCCCTTGCTGGGCTATATCTTCGGCACCATCCTGACCCGCAAGATCGACCCGCCGGCGGCCCTGTTCACTGTGCCCTCGGTGCTCGTCAATTGCTACGACCAGGACAGGCGACTGCCCTCCATCGTGCCGGGAGACGTCGCCGGTGGCCGCGCCGCCACGGAGCGGCTGATCCGCGCCGGCCGCAGCCGGGTCGCCTTGATCAACGGCCAGGAGGGTCTCGACAATCCGCGTGACCGGTTGCGCGGCTACAAGCAGGCGCTGGCCAGCAACGACTTCACCTTCGACCCGCAACTGGTGCGCTACGGAAATTGGGAGCCGTCATCAGGCTATAGCGAAACCCACCTGCTGATGGACCTGCCCAATCCTCCTGACGCCATCTTCTGTGCCAACGATCTGATGGCGCTGGGGTGCGTCGAGGCGCTCAAGGAGCGGGGGAAGTCCGTCCCGAAGGACGTCTCCGTGATCGGGTTCGACAATCGCGACATCGCCCAGTTCATCCGTCCGCCGCTGACGACCCTGCACCTGCCGCTGTTCGAGATGGGTGCCATGGCCGTGGAAATGATCCACGACATCGCCGGCGGCCTGAAAAGCAGTCATGACCAGCTGAAGGTCGAATGCGCCCTCGTCGAGCGTGAATCTGTCTAATCGACCGCGGGATACAGTCCTATTCGGCAGTGTCATGGTGTCGACCAGCGATACGGCTGTCCACTTACGGTCAGGCGAACTCAGGCGACTACTGCTGGACGTCGGCATTGACCGCGGAGAGCTTTATGCCGTTTACGCCAGCTACCGCCATGTGCCAGCTTCTCTACGGGCCTTCCTTGATTTTGTGGTGAAGAAGTCCAAGGTCAGGCAGGATTGAGACAGACAACGCGCTGCGCAGGCGACCGGTCACCGCACCCGCCGTCTGCCGCTATTCCCGCGGGGGACAATCTGACGCTCTATCAGCTGCCCGGCGTCGCTTCGGCAGCAACAACAGCCAACACCTTCCAGACCTTGTCGATGACGGCGCGGCGCGGCCGGCGCCGGGCGATCGCCGAGAGAGAGAAGGCCGGCAACCTGCCATCAGTTATCGACGCATAACGTACGCCTTCGAACGAAAGCACCTGTGTCGATCGCGGCAGAAGTGCGGCCCCGAGGCCAGCCGAGACCAGCGACAGCATGGTGAGGGCCCGCGTTGCCTCCTGGACGATCTGCGGCTCCTGGCCAGCCGCGGCAAAAGCATCCAGGATCCGCGCATGTGTCGCCGGCCCCTGTTCCTTTGGAAAAAGCACAAGCCCGCGCGCCGCGAGCTCACCAAGGGTCACCCTATCCGGGTCGCCGTCCTTCGGCAGCACGGCGATAAGCTCCTCATCCGGAAACGTCAGGATATCGAGACGTTCGCCTGTGCCGAACGGCGGATGGGTAAAGCCGATATCCAGATCGCCTTCCGAGATCGCCGCGAGCTGCTCATTGCTGCTGAGCTCGAACAGATGCGGCCGCACCCCCGGGAGTTCATCCCTCAACCGGCGCAGCAGCCGCGGCAGATGCCGGTAGAGCGCGGCCGAGACGAAACCGAGGCGGAGTTCACCCGCCTCGCCGTCCGCTGCCTCGCGCGCCAGCGCCATGGCGGCGTCCGCATGCCGCAGTGCCGCGCGCGCATCGTCGAGAAAAACCCGGCCGGYGTCGGAAAGAATTAGCCTTCGGTTGATGCGTAGGAAGAGCTTGACGGCGAGTTCCTTCTCCAGCCGGGCAATCGATTGGCTGAGCGGCGGTTGCGCCATGCCCAGCCGCCCGGCGGCGCGGCCCATATGCAGCTCTTCCGCGACGGCGAGGAAATGTCTAATGTGCCGGAGTTCCATATCGCGATAATATCAAAAAGCCTCATGCGCGTCATCGATTCCGGATCCGTCTCGTCCAAATATGGCCGTGAAATAAAACGGAAGGAATTCAGCCATGAACATCATGTTCTCATCTGACGTGATCGTCACCCTTGCCCTTGCCGGGATTATCGGCACTGCCGCTTCGGCGGACATAGAGCGCACCGATCGCTTCGTCGAGCTTGCCGGCGGCGAGCGGCTGCTCGTCCGGGAGGTCAAGCGCCGAGTGGAAGTTCCCGGGAGATCAGCGGTACTGCTTGTGCATGGCGCGCGCGTTCCCGGGCTCGCCTCCTTCGATCTGCCGGCCGAAGGCGGATCGCTCGCTGCCGATCTCGCAGCGGAAGGCCACAAGATCTACATTCTCGACCTCAGGGGGTATGGCGCATCGAGCCGGCCGCCGGGTATGGATGGGCCGCCGGAAGGCGGCGCACCGCTTGCCCGCACGGCCGATGCGGTTGCCGATATCGGTGCCGCGGTGGATGCCATATCCGGATGGAGTGGCGATGATCGGGTGTCGTTGGTCGGCTGGGCCACAGGCGGCCACTGGATCGGCGCCTATGCGAGCGAAAACCCGAAAAAGGTCAAGCGTGCCATTCTCTACAACACGCTCTACGGAGGGTCCGACGAGCATCCGACACTGGGACGCGGTTCGCCGCTTGACGACAAGGAAAGTCCTGGAACCTTCGATACGGCTGCTTTCGGTGCCTACCGTCTGAACACCCGGGAGAGCCTGTTTACCGCCTGGGACAAGAGCATTCCCGCCGCAGACAAGTCGCAGTGGCGGGACCCGTCGGTGGCAAAGGCCTATGGCGATGCCGCGCTCGCTTCGGACCCAACGACGTCGGCGCGCAATCCGCCGAGCTTTCGGGCTCCGAGCGGTGCAATGGCCGATAGTTTCGAACTCGCGCTCGATCGCCGGCAATGGGACGCGTCAGCGCTGTCGATGCCTGTGCTGGTGATCCGGTCCCAGTTGGATTTCTGGAGCAGATCAGCAGATGCCGAAACCATCGCCAGGGAAGCGCCCAATGCGCAACTTGTCACCATTCCGAATGCCACGCACTTCGTGCATCTCGACCGCGACAAAGCCGGACGGGCGGCCTTCATGTCGGCGCTCCTGCGCTTCCTGAGGACGTGATGCTGCTTTCGATCGCAGAACTGCGCCAGACCGTCTGAAACTCTCACAGTGAGATCACCAGGAAGTGTAATTGGAACCGATCTTGAGCAATAATTTTTTTTGGGCCTCGCAGGAGAGAGCGGGCGAACAACGTTCGCCCGTTCCGAGATCATTTCGTGATGGTCTTGCCGTTCGGCAATTCTACGCCAACGACGTCATCGACGCGGCCGGCACCGGTCTCGACACCCTCGGCCGAACCAACATTCATGTTGGAGGAGTTGGTATTCGAGGTGATGGCATTGGAAGTGATGGCGTTGGAGGTTATCGCATTGCTCACGGTTTCCGCGGATGCAGGAATTGCGGCGGCAGTGAAAAGCGCGATAAGCGCGAGTTGGCGGATTTTCATGATCATTTCCTTTTGTCTGAAGGGAACCGAGGACAATCCAGCGGTTTCAAAATTCCTGCGCTTCAAAATTTTCAAGGACAGGAAACGGTTTTCGGCTAGCGGGAGCGGTTGAAAAGCAACGCCTTACCGAACAGCCCGGCTCCGGCATTCTGTCGTGTGCAAGGCGTGCCGAGGCGGTCGGCGAGGCGAGGGCAGGAGCGGCTCAGGCCGTCGAGCGTCATCCTTTCGGGGACCCGGGTATGCGCTACGCAGACGGCCCCCGTGGAACTCCATGCCGCTTCAAAGCTCAACTCATCGCTGCCGGAACTCTCGGCTTCGCGCTGGATGCCGCGATCGTCGTAAATGTCGATCTTCATGCCGGTTCGGGTCGTCGCGTGGTCGCCGCAATAGTCGGCACGGACCATATTGACGCAGGCGCGGTGGTACTCCGCCAGATCCATACCGTCTGACAGGGTTTTCCAGGGCTTATAACCGAAGCGGACGCATTTCCCCTGGGCTCCGGCCGAACATGTAAGGGTGAAGCCGGATCGCGAAGTCATTTTTCCCTCTCCGTTCCACTGCCCCTTGAGCGGAAACATCCAGCGATTTCCATCGGGATCGGCATCGCAGAGCTCCGCCGGTATCGCGCCGTCAACAACGGTGACCTTGTGCAGCAACACCTCGCCCTCGGGATCGCGACTGTCGGTCACGATGTCATCGATGCGAACACGATGGGCAACAGGGTCGCCGGACAGGAGCAGCGACAGGGTAGCGCCGATCAATTCTTTGCCCTGAAGAACTCTGCCGCTCGAAAAGGTAAGCCGGAAGGCGGTTCCCACCACGTCGGTTTTCTCGATCCGCTCCGGCAGTGACACCGTTGCCGCAGCCGGCAACGAAGAGCTTGCAACGGCGGCGCAACAGATGAGGGCCAAGGCAACCAGTTTGGTAAATGCACATGGTCCGATCATCTCGACCACACGATCAGGAGGAATGCGGCAACGGCTTTCGCGCGTCGTCGCCATGGGTTTGCTCCGTCGTCAACGACGACAAGGCGCGGCTGCTGGTGGATTCGGGTATCCATGACGGGTCTCAAAATCGAAGCTGGAGAGCGCGCGTCGCGCCTTGACCAAGCCCTCTAAACTACGTTCCTGGCATCGTCGTCACCCGCAAGTATGATGTTGCTGTGTCTTCCGGCCAGTTAGCTGCGCTAAAGCTTCCGATTGCATATTTCCCGGTATTCCTGCCAATGTCCGGCCGGCAGAGGTGAACACGACGCGATTGTGCGCAGGGGGCGGCATGAGCAGACTGAGTGACGAAATATTGTCGTCGATCATCGGCGATATCTATGATTGCGCCTTGAGTCCGGAAGGCTGGACAGGCGTCATGACCCGCATCACGAGTACCATCGACGCTGCCTACACGACGATTGCCCTGACCAGCGTCAGGGACAGTCGAGGTCGATTTGCGGCGCAGTCTCCCTGGGATGCCGAGCAGTTGAGAGCGCTACAGGACTATGAGCTTGACGCGATACCTGGCCTAAGGGCCGCGGTCATCGGCGACATCGATCTGCCCCAGCGGACATTGTCTATCATCAGTGAAGGGGAACTGGAGCAATCCGCGTTCTTTCAGGAATGGGCAAAACCTCAAGGTTTGCGGGAGGCGTGCACGACGAAATTCGTCCATACGGCGGATCGGATCGGACTATTCAGTACCACGACCTGGGCGAATCGGCCGCCGATCAGTGATGAAGAACAGAGCTTTCTGGCTTTGCTTTCACCCCACCTGCGCCGCGCTTCGCTGATCGGCGATCTCCTGGACCACACGCGCGTCACCGCCGGCATATATCGCGGCGTGCTCGACAGCCTCGCTGTTCCCGTCATTCTCGCCGGAGCAGATGGTGCGATTCTTCATGCCAATGCCCATGCGGTAAAAATGCTCGACGAGAACAAACTTCTGCGCTCGCGAAGCGGCGTCCTTCAGGCTCACGCCCCTATGGTTTCACGCGCATTGCTGGACGCGATAGCGGCCGCGGCGCATGCGGACGCCTTTCTGGGTTCGCGCGGTATCGGTCTGCCAATTTCTGCCCCGGGACAGTCTCCGGCGGTCGCTTACGTCCTGCCGCTCAGCGAAGGCACTGCACGAGCGGCCTTCAGGCCTGCGTGCGCCGCCGTGTTCATATCGACCACCATCTCCGCTTCGCCGCCGCCTGAAGACGTGCTGATCGCCCTCTACGATCTGACGCCGGCGGAGGCGCGCGTCGTCCTGCAGATCGGCAGAGGATTGAGTTCAGCGCAATGTGCCGCCGCGCTTGCCATCAGCGGGAATACGCTAAAAACCCATCTCAGCCGGATCTATGCAAAGACCTCCACCTCACGTCAGGCCGATCTCGTCGCACTTGTGTCGACGATCTCGTCGCCAATCTTGCACGAGATGTCGTTGGCTGCGTCGGCCGGCACAACGTGATGGGATTGCGCCTGTGCGAGAGGCTGCTTCGTTGCTCGGTCGCCTCTAGGCTCGATCTCGCCGAATTGTCGTCGAGAAGGATCTGCTGTTGATTTCCGCTGAGAGCTGGCTCTGACGCACTTTTGCTGACGTACAGAACCCAGGACGCGCCAAATCAATCGTGCCTGTAGTAGATCGAGTTTTGCTCTCCCCATACATTTGATGGGATGGACGGCCCCTGCTTCCGCAACCGCAACCGCAACCGCAGTGCTAAATTCACCACCGTTGATTGTGCAACTACGGGAGCCATTCCCGATGCAAATTGTTACGATAGGCCTGGATATTGCGAAGAATGGCTTTCAATTCCATGGCGTTAACGCTGGGGTGAGGTGGTGCTGGATGATGTCCCAGGGAGTGGAGTAGCTCGTTCGATCGTCGCGCTTTCAGGTCAGGCCGGGAGCAGGTCAACTTGCGGCAGGCAAATTGATGGGCGGATCATCACTCATTGTGGCGATCGGACTGTTGTTCGGCGTCTCAAAGCACTCATCGGGCGCCAGGATTTCAAAATATGCTTACATCGTAGCCGAAACCTGCAGCAGATTCTAAAACCATATTTACACACCATAGCGAGCGTGTATTGTGGGGCATATACCACTATAAGTTTCCAGCGGCTGCGAGGCGCAGATTGACGACTTATGCCATTATTCAAGTATCTTCATGACGACGCATTTTTGATTTTTTCCCGTAAGCACCGTTATCTCTACGAAGAGTCGCTGCTTGAAGTATATGACCGTTGCTTCTCGACAGGCTCAACCTTCCCGACGCGCCAGGAACTGGTCCATGCGATCTATGATGTCGTTGGCCGACGGCCGGATTTGCTTCTGGATGCAGACGATCTCATCGAGGGCCTGCCGGAGGTCGTTTCGAAGGGGCGCCGCAGGCTGAAATTTGCCGGAACTGGCGGTGAGACCGGGGATCGAGTTCTGAAGGCCGCGCAACAGGTTTATCTGGGTCTCGTGCGCACCGGTTGGCTGGAAGAGGAAGAATACGGCCTGAAGATCACCGTCGATATGCCGATGGGAGCGCTCCTGGTCGTCCAGCGGCTTTCGAGCTTGAAGTCTGACGTCTCGCAGCGGTTCGGCGGTCTCGTGGTCCATATCAAGGCAAGCCTCGACCTGGTCGAAAATCTTTCGATCAAAAATCCCGATAAAGCGAGGTCGAGTGCGTTATATGCATTGCGCGAAGCGCGAGTTCAGGCGGATCAGTTCGTGAAGACGCTGCGGGCGATCTTGTCGGATCTCCGGCGTATTCGCAAAGCGCTGGTGGAGTCGGAAAACCTTCGCCAGAAGATGGACACCTATTTCGAGGAATTCATCGGCGAACTGATCCTGAAGGATTTTCAGGCGATCCTCACCTTTAATCACCCCTATCGTTTTCGCGACCAGATCGTGACGACAGCCCGCCGGATTTCCTATGCGCCGGACCTCCTTGCGATTGTCGCAGAGGGATATATCGAAATCGGGATCACGTCCGATATCCAGCAGGCCCGTGATGAGGCGGTCAGCGATCTCCTATCCATCGAAAGGACGTTCGATACCGTCGGAGAGATGTTCGACCGTATCGCACAATTTCGTCGGGCGCTGGAAATGCGGCTCAAGAACACGGTGAAATACGCTGAACAGGGAGAACGCGGACTTTCTTCACGGGCAAGGGCACTGGTGGCACGCATGGAAACGCTGCTGACAGCCGAGCCTGATCGTTATGTGGAGCCGACCGTTCCCTGCGAGGTTGCGCGAATCTTTGTGCCCTGGTCGCAAAAACAGCTTGCGCAGCAAAGGCAGGCGAGGTTGCCAATCGAAGCAAAGCCGCTCGCCAAGCGCCCTTATGATCCGGTCTATGAACTGCGAAAACGCATGCGAACAGACTATCTCGATCGAATTTCTCCATCGGCTGAACGCGTCAGCCAGTTTCTTGCGCGCATATCATCCCCCTATCACACCATCGAAGCGCGATTTGTCGAGCTTCGAAACATCGATGATTTCCTGGCCTTCGATGCGGCTCGGCGTTATGCGCTGACCCGCGATGTCCCCAGCCCCGTTTCCGACGAATTCGAGCTTGAGCATCTGCCCGAGAGCGAACCGCATGACTGCGAATGGCTTCGCTGCAGCAATTTCTCCATTCGCCGTCTGGGCGATCCTTCGCGTCGGGAGGCCTGATATGTTGAGCGAGTTCGAGCAGGTCGAGGCGACTTATGGTATCGACAAGGCGGCCGACCTGAGGAAGGCATGTCGCTATTTGTTGCGAAACCAGTTCGCCTATTCTGGAGATCGCGGTGCCGCGACCGTCTATAACACCCTGACCGACAATCGTTTCCGACGAATTATCGATGGGTTCTTCGATAGCATAGGTTATCGCGTCCATAAAAACGCGGAGGAGCAGTGGGTCGGTATCCTCTTCGATGATGACGATCCTTCCTCCGTTCCGAAAATGCGACTCGACGAAACGATCGTGGTGCTGGTGCTGGGCAGTCACTGGCAGGAGGAAGCGGATGTCGGCAACTTGCTCGATCGGGCAACTGCGGTCACCACCGTCAACGTGCTTCATGAACGCTACAGGGACATGCTGCAGAATACGGGCAAGCCCACGATCACGGCCAGCCGTTTCCTCGATTTGCTCAAGGAGGTCGCGGTTCGCAATCTCATCTCGATCGGAGACTTCGATTACGACGCTCAGGATCGGGAGGTTGTGATACGGCCGATGATCAAGTTCGTCAGCGGGGCCGATGTTCTCGCACGCCTTGAAAGCTATGTGACGGCGGAGGAACGGGGTATGCGCTCTCGTGCGATGCCGGCCGCCGGCGAGCTGCTCCGCGTCGATGTCTCTGCCGCAAAAGGTGATACTCCATGATGGAATTGCGGCGCATCACGTTGGTCAACTGGCATCTGTTCGATGTCGAGGATATCGAAGTTCAGGGCAATTTCGGCATTCTTGGCGAGAACCGGTCCGGGAAGTCGACGATCCTCGACATGATACAGGTCGTTCTGTCCGGGGCGAGCCGAAGTTATCTGAGACTGAACGCCGTCGCTGGGGAAGGGAGCAAGGCGCGCTCGGCATCGAAGCGCAGCGTGCTCAGCTACTGCCTGGGAACGCTGAATGACGGCGACGTCCGCCGCCCCGAGACGCTGACCTATATAGCGCTTGGTTTCGAGGATCGAGAAAAGCAGCATCCTCCGATCACAATTGGGCTTGCCATCGAAGCACGGCAAACCGACGCTGCGGAAACGATTCTCGGGCGCTTCGTGGTCATCGGCAAGCTGCTGACGACGGCGGACTTTACGGACAAGCGCGCTGACGGCATCTATGCCACGCAATGGGATGAGGTGAAGGCCCGGATCATTGCGTCCGTCGGCGACGCAAATTTTGTCAATCATCGCGACAAGGCAATCGACTTTGTCCGCGAGTATATGCGCCGGCTGGTGCCAAGCCTTCCCAATGCCGAGCAGAGCGCTTCCGCGCTGTTAAAAGCGGTCGTGAACGCGATGACGCTCAATCAGGGATATTCCGCGACCGAGTTCGTCCGACGGTTCATCCTTGAAGACAACCCCATCAACATCCGCGATTTGCGTAGTTCGATCGAAACCTATCGGAGCGTAAGCGCGACGATCGTGACCTTGCGCGAAAAGCTCGAGGCTCTCAAGGAGATGGGAGGGTTCATCGCTGCCTTCGAGGAGAGTTTGGGCCAGAAGGACCTGGAGAATTGGTTGGCGCGTCGGGCATGGTGGCTTGCTTCCCGTGCGGAAAATCGGGCTCTCAAAGAGCGGATTGCCGAAGCCAGGCGCTTTATCGACGCCGAGAAAGAGGACAGGGACCTCGCGATCGAGGGGATCAAGGATGCCGAACAAGAAATCGAGCGGCTAAGGAAAGCAATTGCCACGCACGAAGCGCAGTCCGGGCGCGATCAATGGCTGGAGGTCCTAAAGAGCCTCACGGCGGACAACGACCGCCTGAAGAAGGAGGTCGACAGGAGGCGCAAGTCGGCGATCGAGCTCGCCGACTTGACACAGGTGCTCGACGATACCGGTTTCATGAAAGCTTATTGCACCCGGGTCGCAGGGCCAGATGGCAAAGCTGACCGCGAAGCTATGCGAGATGCCGAGCAGAATTTCCGCACCCATGTCGTCGTCACCGTGGAGACGGTAGAGAGACGTCGTCGGGAGACGGCAGCGCAAATCGTGCTGCTGACAAAGGAAATTGCGGGTATTCGCCAGGTGCTGGACGAAGTGGATGAGCGGGGCTCTGCCGCATATCTCTCGCGTGAGACGAAACTCCTGCTGCGGCGGCTCGAAAGCAGGGGCATGGATGCCAGGCCATTTTGCGACTTGCTCGAAGTTGCCGATGCGAGTTGGACCGCTGCGGCAGAGGCGTTGCTGGGTCGCGACCGAGAAGCCGTGTTCGTTGAACGACACAATATTCGTGAAGCGACAGCGCTTTTCCGCGAAGGGCGCCGGGATTTTCAAGGCGCCTCCCTTGTTAGTCTGAACAAACTCGACGAATTCCGCGATGCGCCTCGACAGGGAACATTCCCAGCGCTCTTCCGGTCCGCCGATCCCGACGCTCGTGCCTTTCTTCAGCGCCGATATAGCAATGTGCGCCTCGCGTTGACGCTCGAGGAGTTCAATCAGCCGGGGCGCGCCATCATGCAGGATGGCCTTTATGACGATGGGCTTGTGCGTAGCCACAGAGCGGTCAATCCGCGCGATCACAAGATCGGCAGGGCAGCGCAGGCGGATCATCTCATCAACCTGAAGGAAGATTTTGCTCAAAAGGCAGACGTTTTGTCGGGCTTGCAGCGCGAAGAGAAACTTCTGACGCATGCCCTGGCAGCGCTTGATTTGCTGAAACGGCAGGATACGGACCGACTGGCGGACATGCTCGACAGCATCGACGATTGTGCGGAACGCATGCGGGATGCGCAAGAGCGGGTCGCGGCCATCGACGCGGCGGGCGACGATGGGCTCAAGGAACGGTTCCGCGCCCAGAAGGCGTTCCAGGATCGCAAGAAAGAGGAACTAAGGACGATCGACGAGCGCTCGCGCAAGTATCAGGTCGATGTAGAAGTCGGTGAGCGAGCTTTGAAGAGCGGCGAGGGAACGGAAGGTTCGGCCATGAATCTTTCTATTGCCAAAGCCCGCTATCGCACTCAGCGCAGATTGTACCAGTATCCGGAAGGCGGCGAGGCTTACCGTCAGAGGCTGGAGGCACTAAGGCGACGTTCTCACGATTCCGGGACAATGGGCCAATCCGCTCGCGACGAAGCAATGGCGCATCGCAAACTTGGTCAACAAGCGGCCGAGGCAACCGACCGCGCAGCCGACCGAAACCGCCGCGCGGAACTCGATGCGCGCCGTGCCCTCCATGACTATTTCAATAACCCCAAGTTCGGCGTGAGTTCACAGGTCGGGCCCGAGAGCGAATTGCTGGCCGACATAAAACCCTGGATGAACCTCTTGATCGAGGACATCGAGAGAAACGAATTAAGGCGCTACGAAGACAAGGCGAAGGAGGCATCGGAGCGGGCGGGAGTCCTATTCCGCGGTGAGTTCGTGAACGCACTTAATACGCGTGTTTCGAAGATGGAGAGGGACATAGAAGCGCTCAACCGCAGCCTCAGGGGGCACCCCTTCCACAATGAAATCTATTCGTTTCACAGGACTGCGGAGGCCCAGTTCCAGCCTATCCTGAAGATTATCGACATCAGTCGGATCTCGGACGAAGCGCTCGATACCCTTTTCAAGCCCAATGTTCCCGATGATTTTCAACACAAGGATACGATCAAGGCTGTCGAGCAATTGCTGGAAGATCCGGACAAGGATGTTTCGGCCTTTGAAGACTATCGGAACTTTTATGCCTTCGAAATCCACATGGAGGATGTTCACACCAAAGCTCGGACCCGGTGGGAGACGCGGCGGAATACCGGATCTGGTGCCGAGCAGCAGGTACCGCTCTATGTTGCCATCGGCGCTTCGCTCGCAGCCGTGTACGGCAGTGCCGTTTCGCATCGGGGCCAGAAGGGCATGTCGCCGGCACTGTTCGACGAAGCCTTTTCCAAGATGGATGGCAAAAATCAACGGGCGATGATGTCTTTTTATGCAGATCTCGGACTTCAGGTCGTTATCGCCGCCCCATTGGAAAAGAAGCCAGCCATTATCGGCTACATGCACAGCCTGGTCGAGATCGACCGCATCGACGAACAATCCTTCGCCAACGTCGTCTATATCGGCAAACGCGCCAGAGACGAAATTCTTGCGATGAATCCGGAAACGCTGAGTGATGCCGACATCGCCGCAAGGATGGCGGCGGAGTAAAGGTCGTGGCACGCGGTCGCAAATTTACCATCGCCGAAGATTTGCTGCAGGATTTGCTCGACCGTTTCGAGGACGGCACAGCCCAGCCCGTCGGTTATCCAGATCATGGCGGTTTTGCCGATATTACCGCCAGCGATGTTTTTATGAGGAAGATCGGCGAGGCAGAACGCCGAGGCGGTGTCGCACTTGTTTACGGTTCCGGTCGGAGGCGCGGAGAACTGAAACTGGTGAGGTTGACCGATGCGCGGCTGCTTTACGAATATCTCGACCGCACACCCAGCCACCAGACGGCATTGACCGTTGGAGAGGAAGTGCTCGGCGGATTGAACATCCACCCTGCCATTCGTGACGTTGCGTTATCGGCGGTCGAGGCATGGTCGCGAAACCGCAAATGGATCAATATTGGCGTCGAGAGTGCGGCCTCCATGCGAAATGCGGTCATCCTGGCTCAGGCGATTGTGGAGAAGCGCCACCTCGATCTGGATTATCGCACTTTCTCCAGAAGGATCGTCGCGGATAGCAAAGCGCTTGAAAAATTGGAGGGCGCTGTCCTGCGGTTGGTCGGGGCCGTCGTTGACGTCCCTCCTGCAAGCAGTGCGCGGGCGGCTTTCGCGACCCTTGGTCTAGAGCGCTTTAGCCCTCCGCTTTTGTTGTCCGGAAGGTTCCTGCTCGACGGCATCTCTGTCGGGGCATCGCTCTCCTATCTGGGCATCCCGCCGACCGAGATGATGCGGATAAACTTCAGCCGGCAGCCGGACTACGTTCTGACGGTCGAAAATTTTGCCAGCTTCAACCGGCATGTCTTAGAGGCGGACCCGAATGGATCGGGTCTCACGCTTTTCGTCGGTGGGTATCCTTCTCTGGCGGCTCAAAAAGCGATGGCGGTAGTTGCGTCAATGCTGCCTGATACCGTGCCATTCTTTCATTGGTCCGATATCGATGCGGACGGTACCTGGATCTTCAGGACAATCGAACGCGCGCTTGAGCGCAGATTGCGACCGCATCTTATGTCCCGTGAACTTGCGGAGGCGTTCGGTGTAGTTTCGATAGGGGCTTCGAAGCTGCGTCGTGGAGAGGCAGCGGGCTCGATGATTTCCGACCTTGTGGACTATCTTGCCCAGCCAGAGGCGAAGATCATGGAGCAAGAACAGATTGATCCCCAAATTCCAAACATTGTCGCGACATAGGCATGAATAGCCCACGTTCGTAGAGGGCATCCGCCGATCTCGCTGCGCGGGGTGAAAATCTCTCTTTCGAGGCGGCCGCAAGCCCCTATCTGGGCCGCCGTACGACGCGGACGTTGCCGCTGCTTCCGCCGCCGCAGAAAAATTGATCGGCGCCATCGGATTCGAGGCCCGACACACCGAGCCCGAGTGGCATTTCGAGCATTTCCAATGGCTCTCCCGTTTGGGGATCGATGCGTCTCACCTCGCCCTCGTCGCCTTCCCAGACGCCGTGCCAGAGTTCGCCGTCGACCCAGGTCACGCCGGTGACGACGCGGTTGGATTCGATGGTGCGGAGGATCCTGCCCGTATCGGGATCGACCTGATGGATTTTCCGGCCTCGATATTCGCCGACCCAGAGCGTTCCTTCGGCCCAGGCGAGACCGGAATCGCCACCATTTCCAGGTGCGGGAATCGTCGCGAGGATGGTGCCTGTTTTCGGATCGATCTTGTGGATACGGTCTTCGGCGATCTGAAACAGGTGTTCGCCGTCGAAAGCAGTCCCCGCATGCGCGGCGACATCGATCGAACGCACCGTCTCGCCGCTCGCCGGATCGAAGGCGTTCAGCTTGTCTCCCGAGGCAAACCAGACGTGCCGGCCATCGAAGGTGACGCCATGTACGTCATTTATCCCAGGGAAGGGGCCGTATTCTCGGATTATTTCGGCTTGAGATTTTTTCATGGGCCCATCCTAATCGTTCGGCAGCGGACTGGGGAGTAACAAGATTGTCGGGAAGCCCGGCACGGACGGAGCCATCCACCGACGCGCCCGCCCCTGGCCGAACCACTGCACCTTGCCGGCTGCCAAAAGCTGGTCCAGCGCCCGCTGCACGGTGCGGGAACTCGCGCCAAGTGCGATCGCCAGCGCCGAGCTCGACCACGCTTCGCCGTCGGCAAGCAAGGCGAGCACCGCCGCATGCTGCTCGTCCACGGGCGGCGCCAGTACGACGATGTCGGCATTTCCATGTGGTGACAGCGCAAAGCCCCTCTTGGTCGCGGTGACGTTCGCCAGCGTCTGGAGCTCGACACGCAGCCGGCCAATTTCGACCCGCAGGCGGGCGCGATGCGATTCGTCCGCGTGCCTGGCCCGGAAGGCGCGGTAGAGTAGCGTGCTTCTCGGCACATCGCCTGGCCAGGCCTCACCCAGAGCGCGGGCGAGCGCGAACAATATCGGCCGCGACGAGAGCGAGATAATCGTGTCTCCGGTCCGCACGACGTTGCGGCATGCGTCGACCACCAGCGCGCCGGAGGCGAGGAGGGTTTCGACCTCCTCCAGCAGCAGCGGACGTTCCTCGCCTCGTGCAATCAGGCGTACAGCAGGCGTCTTCAGGACGAGCGACGCGGTTTCGACCTCCGCCGTCATTGCCGGAATGTCGGCTTCCCGTGCGGCCTGCTCTGCGCGGCCCAGCGCGGCGCGTGCCGCTTTCGTCCGGAGGCGGCGGATCGCAACGCCGGCGACAACCAGCTCATAGGCAGCCCTCGACGCCGGCGGAAGCGGCGGCGGCGCGAAGCCCGCGAGCAGGTGCTCGGCCTCGTCGAGGCGACCGATCAGCAGCAGGCGCCGGACCTCCAGATTGAACGCATGTGCGGCATTCACCCGGTCACCATGCGCTTCAAGCACCGCCCGGGCTGCGTCGAGTGCTTTCACCGGCCAGGTCAGATCGCGGGAGACGAGCGCGATCTCCGCCTCGGCGACGACACATCTGGCGCGCGCCATCGTCTCTTTGGGGCCGAACGCGCGAGTGGCTCTTTTGAGGAGAGCCTTCGCTCGGACGAGCTCGCCGAGCTGCGCCATGGCGATGCCTCTAAGTGCGAGTGCCGGCGCATCCTCGCGCAGCGCCACCCGCTTCAAGGCACCAAGGGGATCGCCCGAGGCGAGCGCACGCGCCGCGGCGGTGATCAGCGAGTCCATCGGAATCCCGTCACACTTGTCACTCTCACCATTCGATATCCGGCCCTAGTCTATCCCACGACCACCAAGCTGCATTCCAACAAACAGGAGGTTGATATGCAAAATCAAGTCGTTTCGCCGGAAGAATGGTTGAAGGCTCGCCTTGATCTGCTCGCTGCGGAGAAGGAATTCACCCGCCAACGGGATGCGCTGACGCGCCGCCGGATGGCGATGCCCTGGGAACGGGTCGAAAAACCCTATCGGTTCGAGGGGCCGAATGGCGAGCTTTCCCTGGCGGATCTTTTCGACGGGCGGTCGCAATTGATCGTCTATCATTTCATGTTCGGTCCCGACTGGGAGGAGGCATGCAAGTCCTGTTCCTTCTGGGCCGACAATTTCAACGGCATCCCGATCCATCTCAACCATCGCGACGTGACCTTCGTCGCCATCTCGCGGGCTCCGCTTGCCAAGATCGACGCCTACAAGAAACGCATGGGCTGGAACTTCCCGTGGTTCTCCTCAAACGGCGGCGATTTCAATTTCGACTATCAGGCGTCGGTGAGGCCGGAAGATCTGCCCAAGGGCGTGGCCTATTACAATTACGAGGTCCAGCCGAGCAACGCATCCGAAGAAGTGGGTATCAGCGTCTTCTGCAGGAACGACAGCGGCGAGGTATTCCACACCTATTCCTGCTATTCGCGCGGCGTCGACATGCTCAACGGCGCCTACCATTTTCTGGATCTCGTGCCCAAGGGCCGCAACGAGGACGAATTCCGGTTCCCGATGGCGTGGCTGCGCCGGCACGACCAGTATTGAGGCAGCCTTTGGCCAGTCTTGACAGGAACCGGAGCCGACTCGGTCGATCCGGCTCAGGCAGTTAACGTTCTGACATGCCGGCATTTCACGGCTGCACGCAGGCAACTTCATCGCCGCGCGACCGGCTGCCGGACACTGCAAAATGGAGATAAAAATGACCAATATTCAATATCGGTGGATCATCGTGGCGGCTGGCGGCCTTCTCGGCTGCCTCGCCATCGGATCGATGTTTTCCCTGCCCGTTTTCCTCATGCCCATCTCGCGCGAGACCGGATGGTCGGTCACCGGCGTTTCGAGCGCCATGACCATCGGGTTTGTCGCGATGGCATTCGCCAGCATTGCCTGGGGCAGCCTTTTCGATCGCTGGGGACCTCGCCCCATCGTTCTCGCCGGCTCGATTCTGCTCAGCGTCAGTCTTGCATCGGCAAGCATGACGACATCGTTGGTGGCATTCCAGCTCATCTTCGGACTTGCCGTCGGCACGGCGATCGCGGCAATCTTCGCACCGATGATGGCCTGCGTCACAGGCTGGTTCGACACGCATCGAAGCCTCGCGGTCTCGCTGGTTTCGGCCGGCATGGGCATGGCGCCGATGACGATGTCGCCTTTCGCGGCTTGGCTGGTGTCGATCTACGACTGGAGAACATCCATGCAGATCATCGCGATACTCGTGGCAGTCGTGATGATCCCCGTCTCCCTGCTCGTCCGGCGCGCGCCGGCTTTGGAGAGCGGCAATACCGCCGCATCGCCGGGGGAAGATCCTCAGTCCTCCATGTCGACGCGGCAGGTCTTGAGATCGCCCCAGTTCATCATCCTGCTGCTCACCAATTTCTTCTGCTGTGCCACCCATTCGGGGCCGATCTTCCACACCGTGAGCTATGCGGTGACCTGCGGAATTCCGATGATAGCCGCCGTGTCGATCTACAGCGTCGAAGGCCTGGCAGGCATGGGTGGCCGCGTCGTGTTCGGCATTCTCGGAGACCGGTTCGGTGCCAAGCAGGTGCTCGTTCTCGGTCTGCTGGCCCAGGCGTTCGGCGCGCTGGCCTATGTTTTCGCACAAGGTCTCGGGTCATTCTATACAGTCGCCGCCCTGTTCGGCTTCATCTATGCCGGTGTCATGCCGCTCTATGCGGTGATCGCTCGCGAGAATTTCCCGATGCGGATGATGGGCACGGTGATCGGCGGGACAGCAATGGCCGGCGGCCTGGGCATGGCGACCGGCCCCCTGGCCGGAGGACTGATCTACGACACGCTCGCCAGCTACACATGGCTCTATGTCGGCTCCTGGGGTATCGGCATCGGCGCCTTCCTGATCGCCTTGACCTTCAAGCCTTTTCCGAAGGGTCGACAGGCGGTGCCGGCCCTCGACGCCGCCTGATGCCCCGGCGAGCAGCAGTGATCCCGACGAGGCGAAGCCAGGGCGGGATATCGGCTGCGAGGAGATGGAAGACCCTGCTGCGGGTTTTGCGACGAAGGCGCCTTGTTTTTTGAGATCTGCGTTCTCTATAGATGGGGACGGCGAGGTTTTTTCCGAATGCAAAGCAATGAGATCGCGGCTCTGATCAATCGCGTGGCGATGGGTGATCGCAAAGCGTTCGCCTCGTTGTATAATGCGACGAGTCCGAAACTATTTTCGATCTGCCTGCGTATCTTGAAAGACAGGTCCGACGCGGAAGAAGCGCTCCAGGAAATCTATGTCAGGGTCTGGCAGCGCTCCAGGACTTTTGCCGTGGATACCGGTTCGCCCCTCGCCTGGTTGGCGGCAATCGCGCGCAATCATGCGATCGACATCCTGCGGGCCAGGAAACCTGTCGCCGAAGACCTTGATGCCGCTTACGACCTTGCCGATGACGGCACGCTCGATCCCGAACAGCAGGTGGCCAATGCGGATGAAGGCCGTCGCATCGACAGGTGCATGCAGGAGCTGGATTCCGCGCATGCACGTGCAGTTCGACGTGCCTATGTGGAAGGTTTGAGTTATCTTGAACTGGCGGAAGAATTGAAGGTACCGTTGAATACGGTGCGCACGTGGCTGCGCCGGAGCCTTCTCAAGTTGAGAGAGTGCATGGAGCGATGACGTCGGGCGAACAAAGTCAGGGCAGGCGGCCGCAGGATGAGATCCTGGCCGGCGAATATGTGCTCGGCGTTCTCTCACTCGAGGCTCGCCGCGCCGTTGAACAGCGGATCGCCAATGATCGCGCGTTTGCTCGGATCGTCGAACGGTGGCAGGCGGATCTTGCCTCCTTCAACGACGACTACGAGGACGTGGCGCCGCGCCCGGTGGTTTTTGGCCGGATAGAAACCCGTCTCTTCGGTCCTGCCCGGGTTGCCGCCCCCTCGTGGGATCTGTGGAATTCCGCGCTGTTCTGGCGATGGTTCGCGCTCGGCACGTCGGCGGTTGCTGTCGCTGCGGTGTTTTATGCGTCGGGTGTGATTCCAAGGCCGCAGGGAGCCGCTCCGCTGGTGGCGGAATTGTCCTCGACCAATGAGCAGATCAACTTGCTCGCGTCCTATGATGCCGGAAACGGCCGATTGCGGATCGTGCCGGTCGCGGCCGGCGGACGCGAAGAAAAATCGCTGGAGCTCTGGCTCGTGCCCGGAAGCGGCGATCCGCGTTCCCTCGGCGTGTTCCAGCCGGATCGGGCCGGCGAGCTCGTCATTCCCACAGATCTGCGCGGCAACATGGCCGAAGGCGCGACGCTTGCCGTCAGCCTCGAACCGTTCGGCGGTTCACGGACCGGTCTGCCCACCGGCCCGGTCGTGGCAAGCGGTGCCGCCCACCGACCATGACGGCGAAAGCTGAAGGTCAGGCCGCAGTCTCGCCGATATCCCAATAGAGCCCGGCCATCATCGCGAGGCCCTCCCGGACGATCGAGATCGGCAGATGCTCGTTCGGCGCATGCTGCAGGCAGCCGGGATAGGAATGGGGAATCCAGATCGTCGGTAGGCCGAGCAGATCGGAAAAGATGTTATTCGGCAGCGAGCCGCCGAGATTGGGCAGGATTGCCGGCGGGGTGCCGAGCGTCTTCTCGATTGAGGCGACAACGCGGCTGACCCAGGGATGATCGGGATCAAGGCGGCTCGCGAGGAAGATCGCGTCGGTCGGGTCCTTGACCACCACCCGGTCATAACCCRCATCCATCAGCGCTTTGCGGACGGCGGGGACCACCGCATCCGGATCGACGCCGACCGGGAAGCGGAGCTGCATGCGGGCACGGGCTTTTGGCGGGATGGCGTAGAGCGGCTGGGCGAGGTTGCCGCATTCCATTTCCATCACCTCGAAGGAACTCCAGGCAAACACCTTCTCCTCTGGCGTCAGACCCGGCTCGCCCCACCACGGTTCGATCGGCGGATCGCCGGCGGCGGGCGTGATGTGGCAATCCTTGAGCGCGGTGCGGACGTTTTCCGGAATCGAGCCCGGTGTCATCTCGGGCACTTTGATCTGGCCGGTGCGGCCGACGAGCGCGGTGATCGCGTGGCAGAGTTCGATGCCGGGATTGGAGAGGATGCCGCCCCAGTTGCCAGAATGCTGGAAACTTTCGCGTGCATTGATTTCCAGGTGGAAGGACATGCCGCCGCGGGCGCCGAGAAAGATCGTTGGCCGTTCGAGGGCAAGGCGTGGGCCGTCCGAGGCGATGAAGACGTCCGCCTTCAGCTCGTCGCGATGCGCCGCGCACATTTCCTCCAGCCCCAGCGAGCCGGATTCCTCGCCCATCTCGATCAGGTATTTGAGGTTGAAGCCGAGCGAACCTTTTGTCGCGAGCAGTGCCTCGACGGCGGCGAGGTTCACCGCGTGCTGGCCCTTGTTGTCGGCCGTGCCGCGGCCATACCAGGCGCCGTTCCTTTCGGTCATCTCGAAGGGCGAGAGGCCGGCCTCCCACTGGCCGTCGAGACCGGCGACGACATCGCCATGGCCGTATTGCAGGACGGTCGTGAAGCGCGGGTCTTCGATGCGTTCGGCGATCAGGAACGGGCCGGGAGCTCTATCGTTTTCGTAGATCTTCGTCGTGAAGCCAAGCCGTTCGAAAAACGGCTGCATATCCTCGGTGACATAGCGCCAGAGGTCGGGCTTGTTGGCCGCGACGCGGCTGGCAGACGGGATCGCCACGCGTTTGCGCAGCGTGGCTTCAAATGAGCCGTCATCGAGATAACCGACGGCCTTGTCGATCGTTGCTTGGCGGGAGGCAGGGGTCATCGCGGCATCCTTGGAAACTCAGGCCGTCCTGGCCTTCACGGCGGGAAAGACCGTCGCGTTCGACAGGTCGAGATCGAAATGGCAGCGGAACATGCCGCCTGCCTCGGTCGCCTTCTGTGGCGGCACGGTATTGCGACAGATGTCCTGCGCGAAGGGACAGCGGGTATGGAAACGGCAGCCGGCGGGTGGGAAGGCCGGGTTCGGCAGTTCGCCGGCAATCGGGTGCAGCGAGCGGTCGCTGGTATCCATGTCGGGCGCGGCATCGATGAGTAGGCGGGTATAGGGATGGCGCGGCTTGCGGAACAGTTCTTCCGACGTCGCCTCCTCGACCAGCTCGCCGAGATACATGACGCCGATCCGGTCGGCCATGATGCGCACGACCGAGAGATTGTGGGTGATGAACAGGCTGGTGAGGTGCAGGTTCTTCTGCAGGTCGCGGAGCAGATTGAGGATCTGCGCCTGCACCGACACGTCGAGCGCGGACGTCGGCTCGTCGAGGATCAGGAATTCGGGCTCACCGGCAAGCGCCCGGGCGATGCAGATGCGCTGCCGCTGGCCTCCTGAAAACTCCTGCGGGTATTTTTCGGCGTCCGCTGCGGAAAGGCCGACCTGGACCAGCAATTCGTCGACGCGGGCGCGGATCGCGGCGCGGCCCTGGCGGAGCTTATGGACGCGGATCGGCTCGGCGATGATGTCCTCGATCGTCCAGCGGCCGTTGAGCGAGGAATAGGGATCCTGGAAGATCATCTGCAGCCGCGGCTTGTTGCCGGATGCATTGGGCGGAAAGCTGATCTCGCCGGATGTGGGCGCCATCAGGCCGGAGACGAGGCGCGCCAGCGTGGACTTGCCGCAGCCGCTTTCGCCAACCAGGCCCATGGTATCGCCATGGCGGACGGTGAGGCTGACGTCGCTGACGGCCTTGGTGCCGCCGGTCTCGTTCTTCTTCAGCCGCTCGAGGAGGCTCTGGTTGCGGCGATAGACCTTGCTGACGTGATTGAGGATGAGGAAATCGGAAGCGCTCATGCGGGCACCCTTTCCAGCGGGTGGAAGCAGGAAAAGGCAGAGCTTTCATCCTGATAAAGCGGCGGTATGGTCGCGCGACAATCGCCTTCCGCCTTGAAACAGCGCGGATTGAAGGCGCAGCCGGGTGGAACTGCCCCGAGCCCCGGCATGGCGCCGGGGATCTGGTCGAGCCGCATCTCGCCGGTGGCAGACGGCATCGGCGTCGCGCGGATCAGGCCGCGGGTATAGGGATGTTTTGGCGCATTGAACAACTCGCCGACCGGGCTGATCTCGGCGACGCGGCCGGCATAAAGCACCGCGACGCGATCGGCCATCTTGGCGATGACGCCAAGGTCGTGGGTAATCAGCATCATGCTGACATTGCTTTCACGGTGCAGGTCGCGCAGCAGTTCGAGGATATGCGCCTGGACGGAGACGTCGAGCGCCGTAGTCGGCTCGTCGGCGATGACCATTACCGGGTCGGCGCAAAGTGCAAGAGCGATCACCACGCGCTGCCGCATGCCGCCGGAAAGCTGGTGCGGGAAACGTTTGAACTGAACGTCCGGATTGGGCAGGCCGACACGATCGAGCCAGTCGAGCGCTCGTTTCCTCGTCTGGCTGCCGCTGAGTTTCAGGTGTGCCTGGATGGTGTCGCAGAGCTGCTGACCGATCGTGATGACTGGGTTGAGGCTGGTCATTGGGTCCTGGAAAACGAACCCGATCCGGCCACCACGCACGCCGCGCATCGCCTTTGGGGACAACTGGTCGAGCCGTTCCCCGGCAAGGGTGATGGTGCCGCCGGTGCGTTTCAGCGGCGGCACGAGAAGGTCGATGATCGCAGCGCCAGTGATCGACTTGCCAGCACCGGATTCTCCGACGATACCGAGCACTTCGCCGGGATTGACGAAAAAGGAGACCTTGTCGAGCGCGGTCACCAGCCCTCCGTCGCGGTTGATGGTGACGGTGAGGTCTCGGACGTCGAGGAGGGGAGCGGTAGCGTTGATCATGAGCGGCCCCGCAGGCGCGGATTGTAGACGTCGCGCAGGTGGTCGCCGAGGATGTTCACCGAGACGACGAAGAGGACGAGGATTAGGCAGGGCCAGACCGAAATCCACCATTCGCCGGACTGTAGGAAATTGTTGCCGTTGCGGATCAGCGTGCCGAGAGAGGGCGAGGTGACCGGAATGCCGATGCCGAGGAAACTCAAGGTCGCCTCGGTGATGATGGCGATGCCGAGATTGATGGTGGCGATGACCAGGACCGGGGCCATGACGTTCGGCAGGATATGCAGGACGATGATCGCGACATTGCTGCGGCCGGTGATGCGGGCGGCCGAGACATAGTCCTGGTCGCGCTCGATCATGACTGAAGAGCGGATGGTGCGGGCATACTGGACCCAGAATGCGATGCCGATGGACATCACGACGATGGTGATCGCGGTGCCGACGCTGCGCTCGGTGCCGAGCACCGCGCGGGCGGCGCCATCGATGATCATCGCCAGCAGCAGGGCGGGATAGGCGAGCTGCACGTCCGCGACGCGCATGATGAAGGCGTCGACCCTGCCGCCGACGAAACCGGCGATCAGGCCGAGGCTGCCACCGAGGACGAGGCCGATGGTGACCGACAGGAAGCCGACGATGATCGAGGTGCGCATGCCATAGGCCATGGCGGTGATCAGGTTGCGGCCCTGGTCGTCTGTGCCGAGCGGGAAATCAGCTGACCCGTCCGCCATCCATGCCGGCGGAATGAAACTGTCCAGCACCGACATGCCGGAGAATTCGAACGGGTTCAGCGAGAACAGCGGCACTACGAAGGCATAGACCAGCAGGGCCAAGATCGTGACGGCACAGAAAGTGGGGCCGGGTGCCCTGCGCATGGCGCGCAGAAGCTTGGCGCCCCTGCTGCGGCGAACGGGGCCGGCTACCGGGGTGTTGACGACAGGCGTCATGATTGCCTCCTCAACACACGGGCGTCGATCAGCGGATAAAGCAGCTCGACGACCAGATTGATGACCATGAAGACCAGGCCGACGAAAATCAGGTAGATGGCGATGACCGGAATGTCGGCGCCCTGGATCGATTGCAGGAAGAGCGAGCCGAGGCCCGGCCAGGCGAAGACGTTTTCGGTGACCACCGAAAAGGCGATGATGTTGCCGAGCTGCAGGCCGAGCATGGTGATGACCGGCAGCAGCGTGTTCTTGATCGCATAGACATACCAGATGCGCGCTTCCGACAGGCCGCGGGCGCGGGCAAAGCGGATGTGCTCGCTCTGGCCGACTTCCATCAGCTGGGTGCGCAGCATGCGGATGATGAAGGCGACCTGGAAGGTGGAAAGCGTCGCTGCCGGCAGGAGGATCGCCCGCCAGCCGGAGACGGTGAGGAGCCCGGTCTTCCAGAAGCCGAGATCGACCACCGTGCCGCGCCCGAACGACGGGAGCAGGCCGAGTTGGACGGAAAATACCGCGATCAGCAGGATGCCCACGACGAAGTTCGGAAGCGTGATGCMGGCCGTGGAGATCAGCATGATGAAGCGGCCGAACAGCGAATTCGGATTGACGCCGCAATAGATGCCGGCCGGCACTCCGACCACGATCGTGATCAGCAGGCTGACGAAGGCGAGCTCGACGGTCGCGGGAAGGCGTTCCGCGATCAGGTTGGCGACCGGCTCCTGTGTGCGATAGGAAAAGCCGAAATCGCCCCGCAGCATGTTGCCGATGAAATGCAGGAAGCGCGTCCAGAGGGGCTGGTCGAGGCCGAGCTTGGCGATCAGTTCCAGCCGCTCGTTGACGGTCGCGTCGGCGGAGAGGAGGGCCGCCAGCGGGTCGCCGATATTGGCGACCAGCAGGAAGGCGATGAAGCTGATCACCAGCAGGACGATGATCGTCTGCACGATCCGTGACGCGGCATAATTCAGCACAACAAATTCCTTAGCAGCAGCTATCCCCGAGCCGGTCGAGGAAGGTGGCGCATTTCTCGAGCTCGGAGATCGCGACCGATTCGTCCGGCTGATGGGCATCGGCGATATCCCCCGGACCGATGACGACCGAAGGGATGCCGGCGATCTGGAAAATGCCCGCTTCCGTGCCATAGGAAACATAGCGGGGTTCGGTGCGGCCGAGAAGCGCCAACAATTCCGCGTCGAGCGCCGGATCGTTGTTGGGTTTGAGGCCGGGGATGCTGGCCTGGACGTCGAAGACGATGCCGCAGGACGGATCGATCGCCTTCATGGCCGGTTCGAGCTTTTCGGCGGCAAAACGCTTCATGTGGTCCAGCACTTCATAAGTATTCTGACCCGGAATGAGGCGCATTTCCCAGAAGAATTCGCAGCTTTCGGAGACGATATTGCCGTGCAGGCCGCCCCTGATGACGGTGACCTGGGTCGTCGAATAGGGCGGATCCAATCCTTCGAACTGCGGGCCGTTGCGCATGTCCTCGCGGATGCGGTTGATTTCGGCGATCATGTCGCCGGCGACCATGACTGCGTTGACGTAGCGGTCAGGCTGGGAGGAATGGCCCGGTTTGCCCTTGATGCGGCACCAGCCGATCAGGCCGCCCTTGTGGGCCGCAATCATGTCCATGCTGGTCGCTTCGCCGATGACGGCAAGGCGCGGCTTCAGGTCGCTCTGGCCCACCCATTCGGCCATCGAGCCGACGCCGGTGCAGCCGACCTCCTCGTCATAAGAAAAGGCGAGGTGGACGGGCTTCTTGAGGTTCTTGGCGGCAATGCCGGGCACGGCTGCCAGGCAGCAGGCGAGAAAGCCCTTCATGTCGGTGGCGCCGCGACCAATCAGGCGGCCGTTCGCTTCCCTCAGTGTCCACGGATCGCCGGTCCAGGCCTGGCCTTCGGTCGGCACCACATCCGTATGGCCGCTGAAAATGATGCCGCCGGGCGCTTCCGGGCCGATCGTGATCAGCGTGTTTGCCTTGTCGCCCTCGGGGTTGGCAAAGCGCCGGACACGCCCGCCGAAGGGGGCGGTCTGGGCTTCGATATATTTGATCAGGTCGAGATTGGAGACGGCGCTGACCGTGGGATAAGAAACGAGGCTGGCAAGCTGCCTCGTTATATCGGATGCAATGGTCATTACTTCACCGTGAAATAACGCAGCGGATAGGCAAGGTCGGCCGGCTGGACGACGGTGACGTTGTCCTTGACGCCCCAGAGAATGTTCAACTGGTGGAGCGGAATGAAGGCGGCATCGGCCTTCATGAGCTTGAAGGCCTGGGTGATATAGCCGGTGCGCTTGGCCTGGTCGGTCTCCTTGCCGATCAGGTCAATCAGCTTGTCGACTTCCGGATTGGAATAGCCGCCGATGTTGAAGGCGCCGAGGCCGCTCTTGGGATCGCGGGTGGCGGCGATCGAGGTCAGGAAGATGTGCGCGTCATAGGTGGCCGGCGAATAACCGAGCATCGCCATGCTGGTGTTGTATTCCGGAGGGTTGACCTGGGTCGCCCACTTGGCGGTCGGCTGGGCGCGCGGATCGACCTTGATATTGATGCGGGCAAGCGAGGCGGCGACAGCAAGGCAGGTCGCTTCGTCGTTCATGAAACGGTCGCTGGTGCAATCGAGCGTGACGGAGAAGCCGTTTTCGTAGCCGGCTTCCTTCATCAGCGCCTTGGCCTTGTCGACGTCGGGCTTGACCGGCGCGCCGAGGGCTGCGTCGAAACCGTTGACCTCCTTGCCGATCGGCAGGCCGACCGGGACAGAGAAGTTGCGCATGATGCGCTTCTGGATCGCGCCGGTATCGATCGCCAGTTCCATGGCCTGGCGGACCTTCAGGTCCTTGAAGGGGTTCTTGGTCTTTTCGCTGCCGAAGATCAGGCTGTCGCGGGCGACATCGGGCTGGATGTAGATGGTGCGAAGGTCGGGACCCGCCTGCATGTGCAGTTTCGCATCGTTCTCGATGCGCTCGGCATCCTGCGGCGGCACGCCGTCGATCATGTCGACTTCGCCGGAGATGAGGGCGGATACGCGGGTCGACGGATTGGGGATCACGAAGAACGTCGCGTTGTCGACATTGCCGGTCTTCTTGTCCCACCAGCCAGGGTTCGGCGCAAAGACCGTCTTCACGCCCGGATCCCGTTCCTTGATGACGTAGGGGCCGGTGCCCATGGCATTGCGGTTGGCAAACGTCTCGGTGGCGTTGTTGGCGGCACCCGGCTGAACCGTGTTGTTCGCCTCGGCCCATTCCTTGTCCATGATGTACCAGTTGGTGATCTGGTTCGGCAGGATCGGGTTGATGGCGCGGGTCTTGATGCGGATCTTGTGGTCGTCGACCTTCTCGATCGAGGCAATCGAATTGAGGTTCGCCTTGATGCCGCCGGCCTGACCGCGGGTCAGCGAGAAGATGACGTCATCGGCGGTAAACGGGTTCCCGTTCGAAAATTTCACGTCCTTGCGGAGATTGAATTCCCAGGTCGTGCCGTCCGTCTGCTTCCATTCGGTTGCCAGTGCCGGTTCGATCTTCTGCTCGGCGTTACGGCGCACAAGCGGCTCGTAGACATTGGCAAGAACAGCGAAGATCAGCGTGTTCGAAACCGCATGGGGATCGAGCGTATAGGCATCGAGTGGACCGGCGAACTTGAAATCCGCCGCCTGGGCCATGCTTCCAAGCGGGCCGGCAATCGCGGCTGCAGCGATGGTGCCCAGCAGCATCTTACGTTTGAATGCAGAAAACGGGAAAGGCATCATGATCTCCTAAGCGCGCCACGAGACAGTCGGAATACGGGACAACGATGCGGAAGATATTTTATGGTTAAAATATCTCGACGGAATGGGCTCTGGAAGTGCGAGCATGCAGCGTTCCCTGTCATTGTTTGGAGATGCCTACTTGCGAGGCTTGGGCAAACAATAGGCGAATTAAGGAAACATGCAAGCATGTTTGATCAAATGAGCGTAACTCTTTTGGATGGGTAAATCGCGGGCATGCGGCAGCGCTTCCGCACCCCTTGGTGGATCAAGATACTACAGATATTTCAGCCCGTTAGATCATAACTCCGCTTGGCGGCGCTCAAGTCCTGGCAAACATTGGGCCGCCCTTGTGAGCCGGGAAGCCGTAGCCATTGATCATCACCAGGTCGATATCGCTGGCTCGCGCGGCGATCCCTTCCGTCAGCAATGCCTCGCCTTCCAGAGCCATCGCGGCAAGCATCCTTTCGACAATCGCTCTCTTTGAGAATGCGCGTGGGCTGATGCCCTTTTTGGCCCGAGCGGCTTCTATGATTGCGGTGACCTCCGGGTCGATGGTGCGCTTGCCCTCCGTATAAGCGTACCAGCCGCGACCGGTTTTCTGGCCCAGGCGACCCGCCTCGCACAGCGTATCGGCAATTTCGACGTAGCGTGCCGAGGGATCGCGGGTCGCCGCTTGCCGTTTGCGGCGGGCCCAGGCGATTTCGAGGCCGGCCATGTCGTAGACGGCGAACAGGCCCATGGGAAAACCGTAGTCTTCCAGCGCAGCATCGACCTCGTGCGGCAGGGCGCCGTCTTCCAGCAGGAACTCGGCTTCGCGGCGATAGGCGGAAAAGATGCGGTTGCCGATGAAGCCTTCGGTGACGCCGGTGACGACCGGCAGCTTGCGCAGTTTCTTGGCGACCGCCAGCCCTGTCGCCAGCACATCCGGTGCGGTCTTCGCACAGCGAACGACTTCCAGCAGGCGCATCACATGGGCGGGCGAAAAGAAATGCAGGCCGAGCATCCGTTCCGGATGGGTGGTTGCGGCGGCGATCTCGTCCGGGTTCAGGTAGCTGGTATTTGTCGCCAGCACGGCATCCGGGCGGATGACCTTGTCGAGACGCCGGAAGAGGTCGGTCTTGACCGCGAGATCGTCGAACACGGCTTCGACGACGAGATCGCAAGGGGCGAGATCGACATCTTCCACTGTCACGGAAAGGCGCGCCTTCTGAGCCTCCAACCCGGGCTGGTCGAGGCGGCCCGAGGCAACATTGCGTTCCAGCAGGCCGATGATGCGCTGGCGGCCCTTTTCAGCGGCTTCCGACGTTTGATCGAGGCCGATCACTGAATAACCGGCGCCAAGAGCGGCGACGGCAATGCCGCTGCCCATCAGGCCAAGGCCGCAGATGCCGATCGTCTCGACCGGGCGAGGTTTGACGCCTTGCAGGCCCTCGACCTTCGAGGATTCGCGTTCGGCGAAGAAGACATGGCGAAGGGCCGCCGACTCGCGGCTGTCGCGGAGTGTGAGGAAGGTGGCACGTTCGTCCGCCAGACCTTCGGCAAGCGGGCGATTGGACGTAGTGACAAGCCGGACAGCTTCCGCGGGTGCCTTCTGGCCGCGCGCCTTCGCGAGAATTTTGACCGAGGCTTTTTCGATTTCGGCCGGATCGGCGGCGGCGACATTCAGCTCACCGGTGCGGCGGAGAGGTTTGCCGGCCAGCGCCAATGCCACGGATATTGCGGCCTCGACGAGATCGCCCGCGGCTACCTCGTCGATGATCCCGAGCTTCAGGGCTTCCTCGGCCTTCACCGAACGTCCCGAGGTGATGAGGTCGAGTGCTGCCGGAATGCCGATCAGGCGCGGCAGGCGTTGCGTTCCACCGGCGCCAGGCACGATGCCGAGTTTGACTTCCGGCAGGCCGACCTGTGCGGCCGGCGAGGCAATGCGATAGTGGCAGGCAAGCGCCACTTCGAGACCGCCGCCGAGCGCTGCGCCATTGAGCGCCGCGACGACCGGCTTCGACAGGCCTTCGATCTTCTCGATGACATCAGGTAGGGTCGGTTCCATGGCGGGCTTGCCGAATTCCTTGATGTCGGCACCGCCGATGAACGTCTTTCCGGCGCCGGTGATAACGACACCGGTCACATCTGGGGCCGTTTCTGCGTGGGCGAGCGCTTTCTCAAGCCCGCTGCGGACATCGACGGAGGTGGCGTTGACCGGCGGATTGTCGATCGTGACGACCAGAACTCCGTTGCGGGTCATGGTTGATACCGTGGCGGAAAATTCGATCGTCTCGTTCATGATCTGCCTCAGGCCGGAATGACGGCGGTCGCCTGGATTTCGATCTTGGCGCGGTCTTCCACCAGCGCCACGACCTGCATGGCGGCCATGGCCGGAAAGTGCTTGCCGATGATTTCCCGGTAGACCTGGCCGATGCCCTTGAGGTTGCCGAGATACTCGGCCTTATCGGTGAAATACCAGGTCATGGTGGTGATATGCTCGGGCCCGGCGCCTGCCTCGGCCAGCACGGCGACGACGTTCTGCAGCGTCTGCTTGACTTGGCCGACGAAATCGTCGGTTTCGAACTGGCATTGGCCGTTCCAGCCGATCTGCCCGCCGACGAAGACCTGGCGGCCGGTGGCGGCGACGCCGTTGGCGTAACCGATCGGTTTTGCCCAGCCTTCAGGCTGCAGGATAGTGTGCATTATTCTTCTCCAAATGCTGTGTCAGCGCTGAGCGCATATCGTCGGGCCAGGGTAGGGCCTTGTGGGTTTCATTCGATGTGGCGACCAGCCGCTGCCTGGCGGTCCAGAGCAGCCGATCGCCGGCCCGCACCTCGTATTCGAGATCGGCGGAACTGTTGCCGATCCGCATAACCTTGATGGTGAAATCCATCATATCGCCGTGGTAGCCCGGGCTCTTGAATGCGACATCCAGCGTCACCGTCGGCACACCGATCTTGCGGTGGCTGATCATGTCCGGCCAGGGCGAGCCGATCGCGCCGAAAAACTCCTCGCAAACGCCGACCATGATGTTCAGATAGGAGGGGAAATAGGCGATGCCGGAAGGATCGCAATCTCCAAAGTTCAATCGGCGGGACGTCGTATAAGCCATGATCGTCTTCAGGTCTTCAACAGTTCGCGGGCGATGATGAGCTTCTGGACCTCGGTCGCGCCCTCATAGATGCGCAGCGCCCGGATTTCCCGGTAGAGGCTCTCGGTGATCTCGCCGCTCTTCACGCCGCGGCCACCAAACATCTGCACGGCGCGATCGATGACGCTTTGGGCGTTCTCCGTCGCGACCATCTTTGCCATCGCCGCCTCCTTGGTGGTCGGCAGGCCCTGCACGTCGCGGCGCCAGGCGGCCCGATAGGTGAGGAGCGCGCCGGCATCGATCTGGGCTGCCATGTCGCCGAAGGCTGCTTGCGTCAGTTGCAGATCGGACAGGTGATTGCCGAACATCGGCCGCGCCTTAGCATAGGCGAGCGCCTCGTCCAGCGCGCGCTTGGCAAAGCCGAGAGCGGCGGCGGCGACGGAGGCTCGGAAAATGTCTAATGTCCGCATGGCGATCTTGAAGCCTTCACCCGGTGCGCCCAACAGGCGCGAAGCCGGGATGCGGCAGTTCTCGAAGCGGATCGTCGCCAGCGGATGCGGGGCGATCACATCGATGCGCTCGGCGATCGAGAAGCCGGGATCGTCGGCGAAAACGACGAAAGCGGAGATGCCGCGCGTGCCGGGCGCCTCGCCGGTGCGGACGAAAACCGTGTAGACGTCGGCGATGCCGCCGTTGGAGATCCAGGTCTTTTCGCCGTCGAGGATATAGTGGTCGCCGTCCTTTCGGGCAGCGCAAGCCATGGCGGCGACATCCGAACCTGCTTCCTTTTCCGACAGCGCGAAGGCGGAGATCCATTCGCCCGATTGCGCTTTCGGCAGGACGGTCCGGCGAAGCTCTTCAGAGCCGGAAAGGCCGATCGCGCCGGTGCCGAGGCCCTGCATGGCGAAGGCGAAGTCGGCAAGGCCGTCATGCCAGGCGAGCGTTTCGCGGGTCAGGCCGGCGGCGCGGCTGTCGATCGGTTGGCTGCCGCCGGCGCCGGTCGCCGCGTCGAGAAGGCCGGCGTTTCCGAGCGCCTTGACGAGCGCGCGGCAGGCGCCGTCCGTGTCCGAATGGTCGATATGGCTCAGCGCACCGGAGGCGGCGAAGGCGTCCAGTTTTTCGGCGAGCGCCTTGTGGCTGTCGTCGAAGAAAGGCCAGTCGAGGAAATCGCGCGCCGGTCCTTTGAGTGTCGTGGGGTTGGCCATCAGTCGCCCTCGAAGACCGGCTTGCGCTTTTCGGCGAAAGCCTCGAAGGCGCGGCGGAAATCCTTGGTCGCCATGCAGATCGCCTGCGCCTGGGCTTCGGATTCGATCATCTCTTCGATGCCCATGGCCCATTCCTGGTTCAGCATGGTCTTGGTCATCGTGTGTGCGAACCACGGACCGTCCGCCAGCGAATGGGCGAGCTTCACGGCCTCGGCTTCGAGAACGTCACCAGGATGGATGGTATTGAAGAAGCCCCAGGCCTGGCCTTCGTCGGCGCTCATCGAACGGCCGGTGAAGAGCAGTTCGGCGGCGCGGCCCTGGCCGATGATGCGCGGCAGGATTCCGCAGGCGCCCATGTCGGCTCCAGCAAGGCCGACGCGGGTGAAGAGGAAGGCGGTCTTGGTTTCGGGGGTCGCCAGCCGCATGTCTGAGGCCATGGCGAGGATCGCGCCTGCCCCCATGCAGATGCCGTCGACCGCAGCCACGATCGGCTGCGGGCATTTCTTCATCGCCTTGACGAGATCGCCGGTCATGCGGGTGAAGGCGAGCAGGTCCGGCATCGCCATATGGGTCAGCGGCTCGATGATTTCGAAGACGTCGCCGCCGGAGGAGAAATTGCCGCCGGCGCCGGTCAGGACGATCGAGCGGATATCGGAGGCGTAGACGAGATCGCGAAAAAGGTCGCGCAATTCCGCATAACTTTCGAAGGTCAGCGGGTTCTTGCGCTCCGGACGATTGAGGCGAACCGTCCCGACGCGGCCGTTTTCGCTCACTTCCCAGAGGAAATGTTTCGGTTGGTAGTCGCGAAAACTGCGCTTCATGTCCTTCATCACGTCACTCATGTTCGTCTCCTCTCCTTTTCATCGACCGTCCCTTTCCGGGCGGCAGGACCTCTCCCGGGTCAGTCGTTGGCGGAGGGTGGCAGGAAATCCACCTCGTGCGCGGCGGAAACCTTCACGATCTCCTCCACGTCGGTCATTTCGTGCAGCTCTTCGAAAAGCTTCTGGAGCTTGCGGGCCGGGGAGACCCAGAAGAGCGCCCGGCACGGCTTGTCGGACTTGTTGAAGTAACCGTGAGGTATGCCGCGCGGCATGCGCACCAGGTCTCCGGCCTTCGCCTTGACCCATTGGCCGTCGAGCTTCAGATCGAGTTCTCCCTCCTGCACGAGGATGAATTCGTCCTGGGTCGGGTGGACGTGCACAGGCACGGACTGTCCCGGCAGACTGTTGGTTTCAAAGGCGAAGGTGTCGTCGCAGACCGCCTTCGGGAAATAGACCTGGCCGAGGATATTCCAGCTGGTGCCGTTATATCCGCTGCCGCTCTCGGTTATGCCCTTTTCCAGTTCCATCCTGATCTCCCGGTTTCGTTTCCTGGTTCATGCCGAGGCCGACTAGCCTGCCATGACTTCTCCCCCGGCAACCGCGATTGCCTGTCCGTTGATCGACGCTGCTCCGGGCGATGCCAGCCACAGAACCGTGTCTGCGACTTCCTCTGGCTTCACCAGCCGCGCCTGCGGGTTGCTCCTGGTAAATTCCTGTCGCGCCTGCTCTTCCGTCCGTCCGGTCTTGGCGACGATCGTCGCGATCGAACGGGCGATCAGCGGCGTGTCGGTAAAGCCGGGGCAGACGGCGTTGACGGTGATGCCGGTCCTCGCAAGCTCCAGCGCCAGCGAACGGGTGAGGCCGACGACGCCATGTTTGGCGGCCACATAGGCCGAGACGTAGGCATAACCGGTGAGCCCCGCGGTCGAGGCGATGTTGATGATGCGGGCGCCTGCGCCAAAAGCCTTGAGATCCGGCAGCACGGCCTGGGTCACCAGGAATACGCCGGTGAGATCGACCGACATGACCCGGTTCCACATCTCCAGCGAGGTCTTTTCGAATGGCGCGCTCGGGCCCTCGCCGGCATTGTTGACGAGGATATCGACAGGACCGAACGAGGCTCGCGCCGTCTTCAGGCCATTGTCGATAGCCACCTCGTCGGTGACGTCGAAACCGTCCGCGACGCAGACCTTGTCCCTGCCAAGCGTTGCGGCAAGCGCCTCCAGAGGCTCGGCACGCCGGCCGGCGAGGGTCACCCGCGCGCCGGCTTCCACCAGCGCCGTCGCGATCGCCGCGCCGATGCCCGAGCCCGCGCCGGTGACGAGGGCGTGACGGTTGGCAAGGCTGGCACTGGCAAGACTGGCAGAGGGCGCTTCGCTCATGATGCGATCCTTATTTCGCAGCCGCCGGGCCGACAGACGGTGGGGCAACGGCGGCCGCAGCACGCGCGAGGTTGGTTTCGTACTGCGCCTTGCCGGAATAATACTGTTTCGGCCAGGGAATATCCGTCAAGCCGATCTTGGCCGCCTCGTGAAGAACCCAGGCCGGATCGGCGAGATGCGGGCGGGCGACGGCGCAGAGATCGGCGCGGCCGGCGGCAATGATCGAGTTCGCATGATCGGCCTCCGAAATCGCGCCGACGGCGATGGTTGGGATACCGATCTCGTTGCGGATCTTGTCGGAGAAGGGCGTCTGGAAGAGGCGGCCATAGACCGGCTTTTCTTCCTTCCACACCTGGCCGGATGAGCAGTCGATCAGGTCGGCGCCGGCATCCTTGAACATCCGCGCGTAGATCGCCGCGTCTTCCGGCGTGTTTCCGCCTTCGAACCAGTCATGGCAGGAGAGACGCACGGAAATCGGCTTGTTTGCCGGCCAGACCGCGCGGATCGCCTTGAAGACTTCCAGCGGATAACGCGCGCGGTTTTCGTGGCTGCCGCCGTATTCGTCTGTGCGGATGTTGGTGAGCGGCGAAAGGAAGCTCGACAGAAGATAACCGTGGGCGCAGTGCAGCTCCAGCCAGTCGGCACCGGCTTCTGCAGCATATCGGGCCGCCCGGACGTGGTCTGCCGTCACCCGATCCATGTCGGCGCGGTCCATTTCCTTCGGAACATGGCTGGTCTTGAGGTAGGGGAGCGCCGAAGCCGAGATCAGCGGCCAGCCACCTTCTTCGACCGGCTGGTCGATGCCTTCCCAGGCGGTCTTGGTCGAGCCCTTGCGGCCGGCGTGTCCCAGCTGGATGCCGACCTTGGCGGCGGAATTGTCATGCACGAAGGTGACGAAGCGTTTCCAGGCGGCCGCCTGCTGCTCGTTCCAGAGGCCGAGGCAGCCGGGAGTGATGCGGGCGTCGGGCGAGACGCAGGTCATTTCTCCAAACACGAGGCCGGCGCCGCCGAGCGCACGGGAGCCGAGGTGGACCAGATGGAAATCGTCCAGCAGCCCGTCCTTGGCGGAGTACATGGCCATCGGCGACATGACGATGCGGTTCGGCAGATGAGTTTCGCGCAGCGAATAGGGCGTGAACATCGGCGGCAGGGTGCGGCCGTTGCCGGTCACCTCGATGCCGTTTTTCCTGGCGAACCAGCGCTCGTAACCTTCCAGCCATTTGGGATCGCGCAGGCGCAGGTTTTCGTGGCTGATGCGCTGCGATCGGGTCAGCATCGAATACATGAACTGTTCCGGCTCCAGCGTATCGGCGTAACGCTGGCCGACCACTTCGAACCATTCCATGGCGTTGCGGGCGGCATTCTGGATGCGGGCGACGTCGACGCGGCGGATTTCCTCGTAGGTTTCGAGGACTTCCGGGATCTTGTCCTTGGAATGGCCGAGCTTGTTGAACTGGTTGCTAAGCTCGATCGCATCGTCGATGGCAAGCTTGGTGCCGGAACCGATCGCAAAATGGGCGGTATGGGCGGCATCACCCATCAGCACGACATGCGATTTGCCGTTGAAATGGCTCCACTTGCCGCAGATCAGGCGGTTGAAGTTCAGCCAGGCGCTGCCGCGCAGATGCCGGGCATTGGTCATCAGTTCGGAGCCTTCGAGGACTTCCGAGAACAGGTCCTGGCAGAAATCGATCGAGCTCTGCTGGTCCATCTGGCCGAGGCCGTGCTTTTCGTAAGCCTCTTCCGTCGTTTCGACGATGAAGGTCGAGGTCTTGTCGTCGAACTTGTAGATATGCGCCTGAAACCAGCCGTGATCCGTCTTGCGGAAGTCGAAGGTAAAGGCGTCGAAGAGCTTGTTGGTGCCGAGCCAGATATAGCGGTTCGGACGCACGACGAGGTCCGGTTCGAAGACCTCCGGATAACGGTTGCGGATCTTCGAGTTGAAGCCGTCCGATGCAATGATCAGGTCCGCATCCGGATAATCGACATCGCCATTGGAGTCGGTTTCAAAAACAAGCTCGACGCCGAGCGCCTCGCAGCGGCGCTGCAGGATGTTCAAGAGCTTCTTGCGACCGATGCCGACAAAGCCGTGGCCGGAGGTGCGCTGGCGCGTGCCCTTGAACAGCAGCTCGATATCGTCCCAGTGGTTGAAGGCGTCCTCGATTTCGGCCGCGCTCTCCGGGTCCCACGCCTTCATCGACACCATGGTGGCGTCGGAGAAGACCACGCCCCAGCCGAACGTGTCGTAAGGCTTGTTGCGTTCGACGACGGAAATGGAATGCTCGGGGTGCAGCTTCTTCATCAGGAGCGCGAAATAGAGACCGGCCGGGCCGCCACCGATACAGACGATGCGCATATCCAAGTCCTCCTGACGTTAGTCGCTCATTATTTTAAGTTTAAACTATATGGCGTTTGATCGACCCGTCAAGCGGATTTGCGGCAGCTCCGGCAGTTTTCATGTGAGGTCGATCAAATAATATGCAATAGCATATATTGTGATGCCTGTTGCTCACTCCTCTGTCCTGCCCGATGTTCGACGCCAGCAGTACTTGCTGTTCCGTCGGCATTTGTGAATTGACAAGTGGCGGGTGCCGAAAATATGCTTTTGCAAATGATTGTGGATTGAAGCCGACAAGGCGAAGGGGAACTGCCATGGCCGAGCGATCTTTTGCGCGCGAAGTCGAGGATCTCAAGCTTGGGGAAGGCGAGATTTTTCGTGGGGAAGGCATTCTCGCCATCACCAAGGCGCTGCTGCAATCCGGCGTTTCCTATGTCGGCGGCTATCAGGGCTCCCCGATCTCGCATCTGATGGACGTATTGGCTGACGCCAAGGACATCATGGAGGATCTCGGGGTCCATTTCGAGACCTCGGCTTCTGAAGCCGCAGCGGCGGCGATGCTCTCGGCCTCGGTCATGTATCCGGTGCGCGGCGCTGTGACCTGGAAATCCACGGCTGGCACCAATGTCGCGTCGGACGCGCTCTCCAACCTTTCTTCCGGCGGCGTCAATGGTGGCGCGCTGATCATTCTCGGCGAAGACTTTGGCGAAGGTTCGTCGATCATGCAGGAGCGCAGCCATGCGTTCGCGATGAAATCGCAGATGTGGCTTCTCGACCCGCGGCCGAACCTGCCGTCGATGGTCCAGGCGGTCGAGGACGGTTTTCAGCTTTCCGAAGCGTCGAATACACCGGTCATGCTGGAAGTGCGCATCCGTGCCTGCCATGTGCATGGCCAGTTCGTTGCCAAGGATAACCAGCGGCCAAAATTCACGCTGCGCCAGGCGCTCGAAAACCCGGTCCGCGACGTTAACCGCATCGTCCTGCCGCCGGCGAATTTCGGGCAAGAGAAAGACAAGCTGGAGCGCCGCTGGCCGGCGGCCGTCAACTTCATCAAGGAGAAGAAGCTCAACGAGCATTTCGGCCCCGAAGAAGGCGAGATCGGCATCATTACGCTCGGCGGTCTCTATAATGGCGTCATGCGCGGCCTGCAGCAGCTTGGCCTTGCGGATGTCTACGGCAATTCGTCGGTGCCGATCTACGTGATGAACGTTGCCTATCCGACGATCGACGACGAAGTGGTCGATTTCTGTCTCGGCAAGAAGGCCGTGATCATGGTGGAAGAGGGCGCGCCGGAATATGTCGAGCAGACGCTCCATACGCTGATGCGCCGCCGCGATATCCAGACGCGCCTGCACGGCAAGGACATCCTGCCGCTTGGCGGTGAATATACCGCGCCAGTGATGATGAAGGGGCTGAAGACCTTCATCGAGATGTACGATCGCCTGCTGCTCGGCAACCAGCCGCCGGTGCCGGATCCGAGCGATGTCCTCAACGATCCGAAGGTGAAGGCTCTGGCCGAAGTCGTGCCACAGCGTCCCGCCGGTTTCTGCACCGGCTGCCCGGAGCGACCGATCTTTGCGGCCATGAAGCTGGTTGAAAAGGAACTCGGCGAACACCACGTCTCGGCGGATATCGGCTGTCACCTGTTCTCGATCCTGCCGCCCTTCAATATCGGCGGCACGACGATGGGCTACGGTCTTGGTCCTGCTTCCGCTTCCGCCTTCAATGTCGAGGCGGACAAGCGCTCGATCGCGGTCATGGGCGATGGCGGTTTCTGGCACAACGGCCTTGCGACCTCGGTCGGCAATGCGGTGTTCAACAAACAGGACGGCGTCATCCTCGTCGTCGATAATTTCTATTCTGCGGCGACCGGTGGGCAGGACATTCTCTCCTCCCGCGCCATCAACCCGAACCGCAAGACCAACAATTCGATCGTCAATGCGGTGAAGGGCATCGGGGCCACCTGGGTGCGCCAGATCGACCGCACCTATGACGTCGCCAAGATGCGCGACACGCTGAAGGAAGCGCTGACGAGCAAGGAAAAAGGCCCGAAGATCATCGTCGCCTCTTCCGAATGTATGCTGAACAAGCAGCGCCGCGTGAAGCCGCAGTTCAATCAGGCGGTCAAGGACGGCAAGCGCATGGTGAAGGAGCGCTTCGGGGTGGACGAGGACGTCTGCACCGGCGATCACGCCTGCATCCGGCTTTCCGGCTGCCCGTCGCTATCGGTGAAGCATACGGATGATCCGCTGAAGGACGATCCGGTCGCGGCGATCGACAATAGCTGCGTCGGCTGCGGCAATTGCGGTGAGGTTTCGGAAGCCGCCGTTCTCTGTCCGTCGTTCTATCGCGCCGATATCATCCACAATCCGACCGGCTGGGACAAGTTCCTCTCGAAATTCCGTAGCTCGGTGATCGGCTGGCTGCAGGCCCGCCGTGCCGCCGGCCGCGTCGTTTTCGCGGAGGCTTGATCGATGAACGAGACCGTGAACCTCAAGGCGCTCCATGCTTCCGACAAGCCGCTGACGCTGGCGATCATGGCCATGGGCGGCCAGGGCGGCGGCGTGCTGGCCGACTGGATCGTCGGCCTTGCCGAAGAGCAAGGCTGGATGGCGCAGTCGACATCGGTGCCGGGCGTTGCCCAGCGCACCGGCGCGACGATCTATTACATCGAGATGCTGCCCGCCTGCGACGGCGTGTCGCCGATCTTCTCGCTAATGCCGACGCCGGGCGACGTTGACATCGTGCTGGCCGCCGAACTGATGGAAGCCGGCCGTTCCGTGCTGCGCGGTCTGGTGACGCCGGACAAGACCACCCTGATCGCCTCGACGCACCGTTCGTTTGCGGTCGGCGAGAAGGAGAAGCCGGGCGACGGCATCGGCGATCCGACCGTGGTGGTCGGCGCGACCGATTTCGCCGCGAGGCGTACCATCGCCTTCGACATGGACACGCTGGCGACGAAAAACGGCAGCGTGATTTCCGCCTCGATGTTCGGCGCACTTGCGGCAGCCGACGTGCTGCCCTTCCCGAAGGAAGCCTTCGAGGCGGTAATTCGCGGCGGCGGCAAGGGCATCGAACCCAGCCTCAGGGCTTTCAATGCCGCCTACGAGCGGGCGAAAACCAAGCCGCGCGACGAAGTGGTCGCGATGGCGCCGAAGCGTTTCGATACGATGCCGGAAACCGCTGGCCATCCGGATCTCGACCGGCTGGTGCACCGCCTGCGCGCCGAATTCCCCGAGGTCGCCTGGCCGCTGCTGTTTGCGGGCGTCAAGAAGCTCACGGATTTCCAGGATCCGGCCTATGCCAGCGAATATCTCGATCGGGTTGGCAAACTTCATGCCCTCGATCGTGCCAATGGCGGCGGCGAGCACGATTATGCTTTCACCGTCCAGTCGGCGAAATACGTCGCCGTCGCCATGGCCTATGACGATGTCATCCGCGTCGCGGACCTCAAGACCCGTGGCACCCGCTTCAATCGGGTCGCCAGGGAGGTCGGCGTCAAGCAGGACCAAATCCTCTACATGACCGAATACATGCATCCGCGCATGGAAGAGGTCGTTGGGACCATGCCGAAGCGGCTCGGTCTCTGGGTCGAAAACCGCCCGAAGGTCTTTGCCTGGCTCGATCGCCGCATCAACAAGGGCCGTCGCGTGCAGACCGGCACGCTCTTCTGGTTCCTGACGCTTTATACGCTGGCAGCGTTGCGGCGCACCCGCCGTGGCACGCTCCGGCACTTGCGCGAGACCGAACACCGTGAGGCCTGGCTCAATACCGCGATGTCGCTTCTTCCGAGAAATTACGATCTCGCGGTCGAGGTGATCAACAACCGCCGCCTGGTGAAGGGTTATTCCGACACCCATGCGCGTGGGCTTTCGAAGTTCGACCGGGTGATGTCGGCGCTGACGACCTTGGCGGACCGCGAAGACGGTGCTGCCTGGATGAAGCGCCTGCGCCAGGCGGCTCTTCTGGACGAAAGCGGCATTGCTCTCGACGGCGCGTTGAAGACGGTCTCTACGCTTTAGGTTTTAAGGATAAAGACACATTATAGCCGCGATCCCGTTGCTTTTGCTGCGTATCTGACCGAAGTCTAGACACCCAGTTTTTGCAAGTACCGGCAGCCCACATGGAATCCACGGATCGTCAGCCAAGTCGCTTTCGAGACATTCTTGAGACGTACCGTCCTTACCTCATCGCCGTTGCGGCGCTGGCGGTTTTCGCGTTCACGACTTTTGCAATCTACAACCTCACGACCGAGGTCAGCTATGACGATGTTATCGAGGCGCTCGCCAACACGCGTTTATCCTCGATCGGCCTTGCGGTTTTCTTCACGGCCCTGAGCTTCGCGGCACTGGTCGGATACGACGTGAACGCGATTACCTATATCGGCCGTTCCTTGCCGTTCGTGCCTGTCGCGATAACGGCCTTCAGTGCTTACGCGGTCGGCAACACGGCTGGTTTTGGAGCGCTCAGCGGCGGGGCCATCCGGTTCCGCGCCTATTCGCGCCTGGGGCTTTCGCCGGACGATATCGGTCGCGTCATCGCATTCGTGACACTTGCCTTCGGCATCGGGCTTCTGGCGGTCACGGCGCTCGCATCGCTGGTCACCGCGCCGAGGATCGGCGCCCTCCTCGATATCGACGGTGATTGGGTGCGCGCCGGCGCAATCGTGATCATCATCGTACTCACTGCGGTTCTGATCCTCGGGCGGGACGGACGAACGGTCTCGGTCGGAAGCTTGAGCATCCGTCTGCCGGATAGCCGCACGTCCTCACAGCAGTTCCTGATCACCGCGCTCGACATCGCCGCCTCGGCCTCGGTTCTCTACGTGCTCCTGCCGCAGACGGAAATTGGCTGGCCATCCTTCCTTGCAATCTATGCGACCGCCGTGGGTCTGGGTGTCCTCAGCCATGTGCCAGCCGGTCTCGGCGTCTTCGAGACGGTGATCGTAGCGGCACTCGGCAATCGGGTCAGCCTTGACGAAGTGCTCGGCAGTCTCGTTCTCTACCGCGTTATCTATCACGTCCTGCCGCTGCTCATCGCCACGCTGATGGTGATTGGCATCGAAGTTCGCCAGCTAGCCCATCATCCCGTTGCCTCGACGCTTCGCAAGCTCGAATTCCGTCTCGCGCCGCCGCTTCTGGCGACGTTCTCGATGATCGCCGGCGCAATGCTGATCTTCTCGAGCGTGACGCCGACACCGGATTTCGATATCAATTTCCTCGGGAACTACCTGCCGCTGCCGGTGTTCGAAGGCGCGCATTTCCTTTCCAGCATTCTAGGCCTGCTGCTGTTCATCACGGCGCGCGGCATTGGCCAGCGGCTGGACGGTGCGTGGTGGGCCGCCATGGTCTGCACCGCCTTGGCACTGGTTTTGGCCTTCATGCGGGCGCTCGCACTTTTCGAGGCATCGTTCCTGGTTATCCTGCTGATCGGCCTGTTCCTCAGCGCCCGGCAGTTCAAGCGCCGGGCATCGCTGTTCGGGCAGGTGCTGTCGCCGAGCTGGATCGCCGCCATGCTCATCGTCGTCGCCGCAGCGATCACGGTACTGCTTTTCGTCTATCGCGAAGTGGACTACAGCCGCGAACTCTGGTGGCAGTTCGAATTTTCCGAGGAAGCGCCGCGCGGCTTGCGCGCAGTCCTTGGCCTTGCGATTTTCGCGGCCACAATCTCCCTGTTCAGTCTTTTGCGGCCGGCGGCCAGACGTTCGGCTCTGTCCACAGCGGACGATCTGGAGCGGGCAATCCGGCTCGTCATGGCTCACGACAATGCGGACGCCAACCTTGTGCGGATGGGCGACAAGCGGCTGATGTTCTCCGAGAGCGGCAATGCCTTCCTCATGTACGGCATCCAGGGGCGCTCCTGGATTGCGCTTTTCGATCCGGTCGGACCGCAGGAGGAGATGGCGGATCTCGTTTGGCGTTTCGTCGAGGAAGCTCGCGCCCAGGGTGGTCGCGCCGTGCTCTATCAGATTTCGCCCGGCCTTCTTTCTCATTGCGCCGATGCTGGGCTGAGGGCCTTCAAGCTCGGTGAATTGGCGATCGTCGACCTGTCCCGCTTCGACCTCAAGGGCAGTCGGCTGGCCGGGCTTCGCCAAGCCGTCAACAAGGGTGCACGCGAAGGGCTGGAGTTTTCCGTCATCGAGCAGCCGGACGTGATGGCGCATGTCGAAGAACTCCGGTGCGTGTCGGATGCTTGGCTGGAAGATCACAATACCCGTGAGAAGACTTTTTCGCTCGGCGCTTTCCGGGATGATTATGTAAGCGCCCAGCCGGTCGCGACCCTCAGGAAGGACAGCCGCATCGTCGCTTTCGCGACGCTGTCGCTCACCGATACGAAGCAAGAAGGTACCGTCGACTTGATGCGCTTTATGCCGGATGCGCCGAAAGGCTCGATGGATTTCCTGTTCGTGAAGATCATGGAATATCTTCGCGATGCCGGTTATAGACATTTCAATCTCGGCATGGCTCCGCTGTCAGGCATGTCCACACGCGAGGCTGCGCTCGCCTGGGACCGGATCGGCAGCGTTGTTTTCGAGCATGGCGAACGGTTCTACAATTTCAAAGGGTTGAAAGCCTTCAAGTCGAAGTTCCATCCCGCCTGGGAGCCGCGTTACCTCGCTGTGGCAGGGGGCGTAAGCCCCGCCATCGTGATGATGGACGCAACGCTCCTGATCGGCGGCGGCTTGAGAGGAGTGGTTGGTAAATGATGTTTCTGCGTTCTTTTTTTGTCGCGCTTGCCGCTCTGCTGTGTGGCGCCTTGCCGGTCGCCGCCCAGGATCAGCAGGACTATCATACAGGCCTGATCCCGCAGCCGCGTATCCTCGTGCCGAACAATGGCAGCGAGCTCGAAGGCATCGTTTTCCTGATTTCCGGCGGGCAGGGTTGGGGGGCTCGGGAGGATACCGAGGCGCAGAAGCTGCTTGCCGCCGGTGCGGCCGTGGTCGGCATCGATTTCCCCTCCTATATCAAGTCGCTCGGCGCCGACGACGGCGAATGCATCTACATGGTTTCCGATATTGAGGACGTCTCACAGCAGGTGCAGCGGCGGATCGGCAATCCGCAATATCGTCACCCGATCGTCGCCGGCATCGGCGAGGGCGGCGCCTTGGCGCTTGCGATGATTTCCCAGAGCCCGAATGCGACGATCGACGAGGCCATTGCGGTCGATCCGCTGGCAGGCATCCCGCTTGCGAAGGAACTCTGCACGCCGGCCTCCAAGCAGAAAATCGGCGATCGCATCGTTTATGGTTTTGACGACGGTGCTCTGCCGGCCGCGGTGACGATCATTTCCACCGCTACAGCCGATGCAGCCGGCAAGGCACATGGCCTTCGCCTGAAACAGGATCATCCCGAGGTCGAGCTCAGCAATTCGGGCGAGACCTCCGATGTGGCGCTCTCGCAGGCGCTTGCCGCACGCATCGCGGCTACCGGCCGTACAAGCCAGCCGCTCGACCTGCCGCTGAACGTGCTTCAAGCCAAGCCGGCGATGAACACGATGGCGGTGATCTTCTCCGGCGATGGCGGGTGGCGCGACCTCGACAGCGAAGTGGGAGGTTATCTGCAATCGCAGGGAATCCCGACGATAGGGCTGGATTCGCTGCGATATTTCTGGTCCGAACGCACGCCGCAGGCGACTGCGGACGATCTGGCGAAGATCATCGAATATTATCGCCGGCAATGGGACGTTCAGAACGTCTTGCTGGTCGGCTATTCGTTTGGCGCCGATGTGCTGCCAGCCGCCTACAACCTCCTGCCGGCGGCAGACCGGGTGCGAGTGAAGCAGATCACGCTGCTCGGCCTGTCGAACAAGGTGGATTACGAAATTTCCGTGACCGGGTGGCTCGGCGTCGCAAGCGACGGAAAGGGAGGCGATCCGATGACCGACATCGTCAGGATCGATCCGAAGCTCATCCAATGCGTCTACGGCACCGATGAGGACGACGATCCCTGCCCGACGTTGAAGACCAAAGGCGTCGAGGTGGTGCCGATCGAGGGCGGACATCATTTCGACGAGAACTACCAGGCGCTCGGCAAACGCATCCGCGACAGCCTGCAGACCCGGCTTTCGAAATAGACCGGTCAGATCTCGTGCTTGCGGATGTTGAGGAGGATCTTGTGCAGCGTGCCCGTGAAGGCGCGGTATTCTTCCTCGTCGATGCCGTCGAACATCCGCAGCAATGAATCATACATGGTCGGCCAGAAGCGCCCAAAGGCGGCACGGCCTTCCTCGGTGATCGTCACATCACGGATGCGCATGTCCTCGGCGCGCGGTGTGCGGCGAATGTAACCCTGGTCTTCGAGGGAATCGAGCGTGCGGCTCATGGTCGATTGCTCGATGACGGCGAAGACGGAAAGCTCGTTGATGGTGAGTGACGCGGAGACGCTGAGGACCGCGAGCGTGCGCATCTTGGCCGTCGACAGGTCGTATTCGCGCAACTCCTCCGCCATGTTGGAATTCCAGCGGGAGATGATGCGGTTCATCAGGTAGGGTGCGAAATGGTTGAGGCCGATCTCGCCCATGGTCGGCCGATTTTCCTGATCACCCTCCTGATGCCAGCGCAGCACCACACCTGAAAACCGTTCCGCCATGAAATCCATGTCTCCTAGACCACGTCGTTTCAACGCAACGACGATGCGAGCAGAAAGCCCGAGCCGCCAGCAAGCCCCGGCCCCGGATGGGTCGAGGCGCCGATATGATAAAGGCCCGGCACGTGGGTGCGGTGGTTAACAGACGACTTGAAGGGCCGCCAGAGGAAAAACTGGTCGAGCCCGCAGAAGCCGCCATAGGGATCGCCGCCGACGAGGTTCACGTTCATCGCCTCCAGATCGGTCGGAGAATAGGCCCGGCGGGCGAGTTTCATCTCGGCAAAATTCTCGATGTGGCGGGAAAGCAGAGCCTCGATGCGATCGGCATAAAGTTCGCGCAGCTCATCGGTCCAACGGCCGTCGGCAGGTGTGGCGATCTCACCGGCCGCATCGCCCTTGATGAAGCGCGGCGCTTCGGGAAGCTGCAGCCAGAGTATCGACTTGCCGTCCGGCGCGCGCGACGGATCGAAGCTGACGGGCTGGCCGACGCAGACAGTCGGCTCGGCCGGCAGCAGTCCGCGTTCGCATTCGTTGGTGGCACGCGAGACGCCGTCGAGACCGGATGTCAGGTGAAGCAGCGCCACTTTGGCGAGCTCCGGGTCGCCCTTCCAGCGCGGCGGCGCGGAGAGGGCGTAATGGATCTGCATGTTGCCCTTGCCATAACGGTAGCGTGCGACGCTTTCCTTTACGTCTGCGGGGGTGGGCTGCGGCCAGTCCTTCAGCAGCCGGTCATAGATCTGGTTCGGCGTCGTGGAGCAGACGACGCCGGATGCGGCGTGGATCGTCTCGTCGCCTGCAAGCCGCACGCCGGCAGCCTTGTTATCCGGACCGGGAAGGATACGTTCGACATCCGCGCCAGTGCGGATCGCGCCGCCCTGATCCGTGATCAGCCGTTCGAAGGCGGTGACGAGGTTAGCCGCGCCGCCCTTGACGATCGGGCAGCCGGCGAGTTCGATAGCAAAACCGATGACCTTGACCATTTCGGCCGAATAGGCGCTTTCCGGCGCCAGGCCGCAATGCAGGACCCAGGGCGCCCAGAGTGCGTGAGCGCCTTCCGACTTGTAGGTGGTTTCGAGATAACCGCGCGCCGGTGTCAGTGCATCGCCGAACCAGGCAGCGAGTTGGCGCAGGCCCTTGCCCCATCCCTGTCTGGCGACCGTTTTCAGCGTCGTTCCGGACCAGAGTGCGCCGCCGAGCAGGGAGAACAGGAAGGCCGCATCGGTGCCAAGCGCATTCATTTCCTTGTCGAACGTCTTGCCGTCGCCGGCTGCGAGGGCCTCGAAGGTTGCGATATTGCGTTGGCGATCTTTTGAGAAGATGACGGAGGAGCCGTCCGGGCACAGCACGCCGGTCGGCAGGTCGGCATGGGCGAATTCGAGGCCGCGGGCTTCAAGATCCTTGCCGAGCGCGCCGTAGGCGGGCGAGGTCAGGAACAGCACCATGGTGGTGGCCATCACGTCGTGGACAAAGCCGGGCTCGGTGATTTCATCGGTGTGCAGGCAGCCACCGATGCGGTCGCTGCGCTCCAGAACGAGGACCTTTTTGCCCTTCTTGCCGAGCATGGCGGCGGCGACGAGCGCGTTGATGCCGCTGCCGACGATGATGTAGTCGAAATCCGCCATGCCGCCCGTCTTCCTGCTGGATACGGAAAGGGCCGGAACCTTCCGGTCCGGCCCTTCGATCGGATCAGGAGATCAGCGCAAGGGCGCGGACCGGTGAACCTGTGCCCTTGACGAGCTTTAGCGGAGCGGCAATCAGCACGGCGCCCTTCGGTGGCAGCTGATCGAGGTTCGATAGCGATGCGAGGCCATATTTGCCGGCGCCATGCATGAGGTTATGGGCCGGGAAGGGCGGGTTCATGCCGCCGGCCGAACCGGCATCGGTGCCGATGGTTTCCTGGCCCCAGCCGATAATGTCCTTCGAAATCAGGTATTGGATCGCTTCGGCGGTCGGACCGGGAGAATGCGGGCCGTTCTCGTCTGCGTTCAGGAAGGTTTCGGTCGAGCCGTTGCGCTTGTACCAGTCGGAGCGCATCAGCACCCAGCTGCCGGCCTCGATCGCGCCATGCTCGGCTTCCCATTCCTTGATGCTGTCGACGGTCAGCAGATAATCCGGGTTTTCGGCGGATTCCCTGGAACGGTCGATGACATTGACCGGCGCCACGAAATTCTGCGGCGGGATGGTGTCGGTCGTGTTGTTCGGTTTGTCCTTGCCTGTAACCCAATGACAGGGCGCATCGAAATGGGTGCCGGTGTGCTCACCGAGTTCCAGCCAGTTCCAGGCCCAGAACGGACCGTCCTCGTTGTATTCGGAGATCGTGTGGACGGCGACTTTCGGCGTGTTCTTGCCGAACTGAGGCGGCAGGTAAAGAACGGGGGTATCCGGCCCGAGCGGCGCCGTCAGGTCGACGACCTTGACCGAGCCGGAGAGAAGAGCGGAAGCGAGATTGGTGAGCGTGCTGGAAGACATGGTGCCGGGTTCCCCTTGAATTGACCGGTTTCGTAAGCCGGGCAGCAGCCGGTTTTCCTCTCCGGATGCCGCTGAACGATGAGGGAGCCTATTGCAGAAAATATGAGGATGCAAGCAACTGGGAGAGGCTGCATCGCGCAAATTTATGTGGTCGATCCCTATCGAAGAACATCGATCACTTCCGTGAGAAATAGGCTGTTGCGGACTCAGTGAAGGGCAAGCATGAGTAGCTATCCGCTTATCGACAGATTGCCTGTTCTTGATGCTGTTTTCAGCAAATGTATGCATATGAATAAATAATGGACGCGGATGACGGCTAATGATGGGGTGATGATCGGGCCAGTCACGTGGGCTGGCGAGCGCCGTTCCCAATAATGGTCGCAGCACGAACCTTTGACATTTCAAATATCTGCTTCTAGACGGTGGATCGGTTACAGAGGCAACATTCGAAATGGTAGAAGCAGAAGCGGTCGGCGTCGATCTGGAGATCATCGTCCAGGGCGCCCATGGGTGGTCGAAGCCCGAGCTGCGCCTGTGGCTGCGGATGCTGTCGACGACCAAGCTGATCAGCCAGGAAATCCGCCGCCGCCTGCGCGCCGAGTTCGGCGCGACGCTGCCGCAGTTCGACCTGATGGCGCAGCTTTATCGGGAGAAGGACGGGCTTCGTCTCGGCGAACTTTCCAAGCGCACCATGGTCACCAACGGCAATGTCACCGGGCTCGTCGAGAGGCTCGAAGCCGATGGTTACGTTCAGCGGGTTACGCCGCAGGGCGACCGGCGCGTGACCGTGGCAAAACTGACCGAGGCGGGTGTGACACTGTTTGCGGCGATGGCCGCGGCGCACGAAGGCTGGCTGCAGGACATGATGGCGGATATCGACCCGGATGCGGTTGCGGCGCTCTGGTCGGAGATCGGCACGGTCAAGGCTTCCGCCAACAACCACCTCTCCGGCGCCGCCTTCGAATAGGCCTCGCCGTCTCCGGCGTCAGCGCTTCTTTTCCTTGTTGAACCTCTGTTCGAGCAGATTGACCAGCCGCACCATCGGCCAGAGGAAGGCGATGTAGATCAGCGCAGCCCCGATCAGCGGCGTCGGGTTGGCATAGAGCGCCTGAGCGTCCGTCGCCTCCTTGAGAAGCTCCGGCAGCGCGACGGTTGAGGCGAGCGACGTGTCCTTGAACATCGAGACGCAGTTATTGGTCATCGGCGGAATGACGATGCGGATCGCCTGCGGCAGCACGACCTTGCGCAGCGTGACGAAGAAAGGCAGGCCGAGAGCCGCCGCCGCCTCGAATTGGCCGCGCGGAATGCCCTCGATGCCGGAGCGGAAAATTTCAGCCGAATAGGCCGCCATGACGATCGAGAAGGCGAGGCCGGCGGACGTCCAGGAGGACAGGCGGATGCCGACGAACGGCAGCGCGTAGTAGATGAGGATCAGCACCACGAGCATCGGCGCCGCGCGAAAGATGTCGATATAAAACACCGTCAGATAACGCACCGGCTTTGGCCCGTAGAGGCGCAGAAGCGCGATCACCAACCCGATCGGAATGCCGATGCCAATGCCCGCGACGCCGAGCAGGAAGGTGTTGATCAATCCACGCAGCAGCGCTGGAAATGCGTCGCCGAGAACCCCGAGGTTGAAGAATGTATCGAGGAGGGTCATTTCCTGGTGCCTTTACGCTCACGAAAAAGCCGGCCGTCGCCGGCCGGCATGACTAGGGTGTATTATCGGTAGCCGGCTCAGGGCTTCGGCAGTGGCTGTTCGACGGCGGAAGCGGAACCGGCCGCCGGATCGGAGCCGAACCACTTCTTGTGGATCGCGGCCAGAGTGCCGTCCTTCTTCATGGCGGTGATCGCGTCGTTCGCCTTGGCCAGCAGCGGGTGATCCTTGGTCATCATCAGGCCGTACTGTTCGCCGGTCTTGATGCGCACCTTGACGGCGAGGTCCTTCATCTTGAGGAAGGCGTATTCCATGCCCGGGACGTCGCTAACGGCCACATCGGCACGACCGGCGGAGAGATCCATCAGCAGGTCCTGCTGGGCATTGTAGCTCTTGATGTCGGTGATGCCGTATTTTTCCTTGTTGTCCTTGGCCCACTTGTCGCCGGTCGAACCGGCAAGCACGCCGACGACCTTGCCCTTCAGGTCTTCGACCTTGGAAACGGTCGCTTCCTTGCGGGTGGCAATGCCCATGTCGGCGTCATAATAGGCCTGGGTGAAGGACTGGCTGCCGAGGCGTTCCTTGGTGATGGTGATCGAGGAGATCGCCACATCGATACGCTTCGAAGAGGTGGCCGCAAAGAGAGCCTGGAAGCCGAGGTCGGAAATTTCGACCGTCATGCCGAGACGCTTGGCGACTTCGTTGACGATATCGACTTCGAAACCCTCGAACGTACCCGCAGCCGTCTTGTATTCGAAGGGCGGATTGCTTGGATAGGAGCCGACGGCAAGCGATGCCGCGGAGGCAAAGCCGGCGCTCGCGACGGACAGCGCCGCGGCACCCGCAAGGCCAAAAAAGGCGCGGCGGAAAAGGGTCGTGGTCATGATTGCGTTCCCTCTGTTTTGGTGACCGGCGGCTGTTTTTCCCTGCCGGATCGGATGCGAATTCTTCTTGATCGTTGGTAGATGAAGTGACCTGAGCGAGCCCTTTCCCAAGAGCTATCCGGCGGCGTCTCATATCCTCTTTCAACGCGCCTGGAAGCGGATCGTGATGGAAAATCCGGCAAGTTTCAAGGGGAAAGATTGAAGCTTAAATCATGTCCAGACCGGTTGTCCGGGTGGCTGAATCATGGCTCAAAATAGTTTAGGTTTAAACTTGTTTTTTCTTTCCGACGGTTCGATAGTGAGCCACGACCGGGGAACAGAGGCCGCTGGCAATTGTTGCGGTCCCTTAAAGAGAAGCAGGAAGCCGAGCCATGCGTTTTGCCTATTTCGCCTTTTTCGAGAATGTCGACGGAAGCCAGCTCGCCGTGAGCAAGGCGGATGTCGAGACCGTCTCCGAGATCATCAAGCTGACACCCGGGCTGACCACGGCCAACCTCTACACGCCTGAGGTCACCAAGGACATGTACAACAAGGACGAGCAGTCTCCGATCTTCGGCATGCAGCTCTATTTCAACGAGTTGACCGACCTGGAAGACGCGATGGCGCCGACCGGCCACCTGCATCAGCTTGTGGCTTCGGGCGTGCTGTCGAGCATTCGCGGCGCCAAGGGCACTCAGCAGGCCATGTATGCGCGACACTTTCCGGTCGACGATGCCAGGCTTGATGTAGAAAAGAACGGCAATCCCTGTTCCTACGTGGTCCATTATACCGGCCCGGCCGAGGACCTGAACGTCTGGATGCACCACTATGTCAGCCATCACCCGCAGGTGATGCGCACCTTTCCGGGGATCCGCAAGATCGAGGTCCTTTCACGGGTCGACTGGTGCGGGTTTCTGCCCTGGGAGCGGGTCAACCACATGCAGCGCAACCGGGTGATGTTCGACAGCCCTGTCGCACTTCAGGCAGCGCTGCAGTCGCCGGCCCGTATTGCAATGCGCGAGGACTTCAAGACCTTCCCGCCCTTCGAAGGCGGCAATTCGCACTTCCCGATGGAGACGCAGATCATCGTCCCTGACGGACGGTGAGGCCGCTCAGAACTTTATATGGTCGCGGTCGAGATCCGCGACCGAACGACAGCCGAGAAGCGCCATGGTGCGGCGGATTTCCTCTTCGAGGATGGTGATGGCGCGGGCCGCGCCAGCCTCGCCGCCGGCTGCGAGACCATAAAGTGTTGCACGTCCTGTCATCACCGCATCGGCGCCGAGCGCCAAAGCCTTGACGATGTCCGTGCCGCGGCGGAAACCGCTGTCGGCGAGGATGGTGATCCTACCCTTCAGCTTGTTGGCGATCTTCGGCAGAATGGCGATCGGCGATGGCGCACCGTCAAGCTGGCGACCGCCGTGATTGCTGATGACGATGCCATCGGCTCCCGCGTCGGCGGCCAGTTCGGCATCGCGCAGCGTCATGACGCCTTTGACGATCAGCGGCTTTTTCCAGATTTTCCGCAGGCGGCGGATATGGGTCCAATGAAGGTCCGGCTCCACCTGCTCGCGCGACCAGATGGCCGTGCGAGCGAAGGTCTGCTGGTCGGCCGGCAGAAAATCGAGCAGATTGCCGAAGGGCGGAATGCCGCGTGCCATGACCGACAACGCCCAGCGCGGATGACAGAGGATATCCAGCTTGTGGCGGAAGGTCGGGTCCATGCCGGAGCGGTAGTTGCGGCGGTCCCATTCGCGGTTGCCGAAGGTCGCAGCATCGGTCGTCACCATCAGCGCCTGGCAGCCGGCTTTTTCGGCGCGCCCGACCAGTTCGTCCATGAAGGCCTGCGAGCGGAAGACATAGAGCTGCATCCAGTGGGAGAGATTGGGGATGCCGGAAAGCTCCTCGATCCGCATGTTGGAGACAGTGCTCTGGGTGAAGGTGACGCCAGCCTTGGCGGCGGCTTCGGCAAGCAGCCGATCTCCCTGATATTGGAACAGGCCATTGAAGCCGGTCGGTGCGATGATGAAGGGAAGCCGCATCTTGCGGCCGAAGATCGTCGTCGAAAGATCGGGTATACCGATGCCGGTCAGCGTCGAGGGCCGAAATTCGATTTCCGAGAAGACTTCGCGGTTGCGGCGAAGCGTCCATTCGTCTTCGGCGCCGCCCTCGAGATATTCCATAACGAAGGCCGGCAGGCGGCGTCGCGCCATGGCCTGCAGATCGGCGATGGTGACGGCGCGGTCGACATCCCGGCCGCTGTAATATCTGCGTCCTGCGATTGGCATCATTCGACCTGATAGCCGGCTTCCGCAAGCACCGGCGACCATTCCGCATTGACGTCGTCCGGCGGCACGGCGGCGAGCAGGCTGCGCGTATAGGCGTGCTGCGGATCGGCAAACACGGTTTCCGTTCGGCCGCTTTCCACCACCTCGCCGCGATACATGACCATCACCCGATCGCAGAGATATCGAACGACGGACAGGTCGTGGCTGATGAACAGCATCGAGAAGCCGTGTTCGTCACGCAGTTTCAGCAGGAGGTCGAGAAGCTGGGCCTGAACCGAGACGTCGAGGCCGGAAACGATCTCGTCGGCGACAAGGATGCGCGGCAGGGTGCAAAGCGCGCGGGCGATATTGACGCGCTGCTTCTGGCCGCCCGAAAGTTGCGAGGGAAAACGCATCGCCGCATCCGGCGGCAGGCCGATTTCCTTCAACAATTCGGCGGCACGGTCCATGCGCTCGCGGGTGCTGTTGTGCAATCCGCTCGCCTCGTTCGCCTGGGTGACGATGCTGCCGATCCGCCGGCGCGGGTTGAGTGCCGATTGCGGGTCCTGGAAGACCATCTGGATGTATTCGCGGCGATAGGCCCGGTCGGCATTGCCATTGGCGGTGATGTCGCGGCCGGCCAGCGTGATCTTGCCGCCGGTCGGCGTATCGAGGCCGACGACGAGGCGGGCGAGCGAGCTCTTGCCGCTGCCGCTTTCGCCGACGATGCCGACGAACTCACCCTCGCCGAGCGAAAAATCGACGCTGTTGACCGCCTTGAAGGCGCTTCGCTTGGCGAACGGGCTCCAGGCGGTCGTATAGGCCTTGGTGAGCTTCTCGCCGTTGAGATGAATCTTGGTTGAAGCGATCTCGCGGCCGGGCGCCAGCGGCGGCGGGACGATATCCGGTGTTTTTTCGGTGCGGATGCAGGCGGCGATATGATTCGGGCCGATATCGGCCAGCGGCGGTTCGGCCCGGGTGCAGGCCTCGATCGCGTTCGGACAGCGCGAGGCGAAACGGCAGCCCTTCAGCTCCTTCAGCACCCGCAGGCCCGGCATCCGCTCGGGCAGGATGAAGAGGCCGCGGCGCGGGCCGGTGATGGTCGGATTGGCGAGCTGCAGGCAACGGGTATAGGGGTGAGCCGGCGCCGAGAACAGCTGCTTGGCGGGACCGCGTTCGGCCGGGCGGCCGGCATAGAGCACCATGATCTCGTCGCTGATCTGCGAGGCGAGGCGCAGGTCGTGAGTGATGAAGATCACCGCCGTACCGTCGCGCTTCTGCATTTCGGCGATCAGCTTGACGATCCGGGCCTGGATGGTGACATCCAGCGCGGTGGTCGGTTCATCGGCGATCAGCAGCCGCGGGCGGCTGGCAAAGGCCATGGCGATCAGGATGCGCTGGCACATGCCTCCGGAAAGCTGATGCGGGTATTTTTCGAGCAGCGCCGCGCCATGCGGCAGATGTACGGACTCAAACTCCTTCAACGCCCGCTCGCGCCAGTTTTCACCGGGGGCAAGGCCGATCCGCAGAAGGTGTTCCTTGATCTGCTGGCCGACCGTCAGCACCGGGTTGAGGCCGGAGAGCGGCTCCTGCGGGATGAAGGCGATGTCGCGGCCGAGCAGGCTCCGGCGGCGTTCCGGCAGCATGCTCACCAGATCTTCGCCATCGAAGGCGAGCGTACCTTTGGTAACCGCAAAGCCGTTCGGCAGGTATTGCGAGATGGTGCGGCCGATCATTGACTTGCCGGCACCGGATTCGCCGACCAGGCCGAGGATCTTGCCGGGCTCTAGCGAGAAGTTGAGGTCGGTCAGGACCGGGAAACTTTCCTTGGCTCCGATGGATTCGACGCAGAGATTCTTGGCTGAGAGAATGGCCATGTCAGGTGCGCTCCGTCTGGGTCAGGCGCGTATCGAGGGTGCGGCGCAGGCCATCTCCGAGGATATTGAAACCGAAGACCGCGAAGAAGATCGCGAAGATCGGGGCGATCATGTTGAACGGCGCCTCGTAGATGTTCTGGCGCGCATCCGCGATCATCTGGCCCCAGGCTGCCGTTTCCGAGCCGACGCTCATGCCGACGAAGGAAAGGATCGCCTCGACGATGATGGCGACGCCCATTTCGAGGCTCATCAGGGTAATCAGCAGCGGCAGCGTGCCGGGCAGAATTTCGCGGGTGATGGTGCGCCAGTGCGAGAAACCGACGAGCTGGGCGGCCGAAACGTAGTCGCGCCGGCGAAGCACGATCACCTCGCTTCGAAGCACGCGACAGAAGCGCGTCCAGTCGACCAGGACGATGGCGAGCACGACGTTGCGCAGCCCTGTTCCGAGGCCAACCATAAGGATGAGCGACAGGATGACCGGCGGGAAGGAGAGCCAGATCTCGACGATGCGGCCGATCACCCAATCGACCCAGCCACCGAAATAACCGGCAACATGGGCGAAGAAGGCGCCGATGATCATCGCGCCGATCGAGGCTGTAAACGCCACGGTGAGCGCCACGCGGGCGCCAAAAATCAGGCGGGAGAGGACGCAGCGGCCGAGGCTGTCGGTGCCGAGCGGAAACATCGCATCACCGCCATCGACCCACACGGGTGGCGTGAGGATCGAGAGGAGGTTCTGCTCATTCGGATCGTTCGGCGCCAGATAAGGCGCAAAGATCGCGCAGACGGCCAGAATGAAAATGATGACGAGGCCTGTCTGGACGCGGCCGGATCTCAGCCAGAGCGGAAGCGGTCGCATATCAACGCACCCTCAGTTTCGGGTTGAGGATCAGATAGAGGCTGTCGACCACGATGCTGATCACCAGAACTGCGACGCAATAGGTGAGCCCCGCACCCTGGATGATCGGCAGGTCGGCGTTGCGGATTGCATCGACCATCAGGTTGCCCATGCCCGGATAGGAATAGATGATCTCGACCAGCAGCGTCCCGCCGAACAGGAAGCCGAACTGCACACCCATCAGGCTCAGCGTCGGGAGGATGGCGTTCTTCAGGCCGTGGCGGATCAGGATGCGCTTTTCGGAAAGCCCGCGAAGCCGGGCCTGCTGGATATAGTCGTCCTGATAGGCATCGAGCAGGCTGGAGCGCAGCACGCGCATCAGGGATGGCGACAGCGCGATGCCGAGCGCCAGGCAAGGCAGGATCATGTGTTCCAGCGCGTTGAAGAAGGTCGAGAGCTTTCCGGTGATCAGGCTATCGAGCAGCAGGAAGCCGGTGACGACCGGGCGCTCGAAGCCGGGGCTGAGGCGGCCGGTGAAGGGCAGGACCTCGAAAAAGACGCCGAATATGAGGAGCAGGAACAGGCTCCAGAGGAATTCCGGAAGCGAGAGCAACAGGATCGAAATGAAATCCATCACCGCTTCGGCGCGGGTGCCGCGCACGTAAAACAGAAAAAGGCCGCCCGCGAGGCCGAAGACGGTGGCGACCACCATGGCAATGAGAGCCAGTTCGACGGTGGCGGGCAGTGTCGAGCCGATCAGGCTTGTCACATTCTGGCGGAAATGGATGGAGCGGCCGATATCGCCGTGGAAGAGCTTGTTCAGCCAGATGCCATACTGCTGATAGAGCGGCAGATTGAGTCCCATTTCGGTGCGCATGGCCTCCACTTCCTGAACCGTCGCATTGGGTGGCAGGGACATGGCGGCGGGATCAACCGGCAGGATGCGCAGGATGCAGAAGAGAAGCGCAGAAACAAGCAGCAGGATCGGTATCGCGGTGAGGACACGCTTTACCAAGAGCTTGGCAATGGTCGCAAACATGCGCATGCCCCGTATGACGATGTGAAGGAATGGGTCCGGGCGTACCCGGACCCCAGGATGGCGAGGTCAGTCGGTATCAGGACCAGGACATGGTGCTGCCCAGAACCCAGGCATTGCCATATTTGACGTAGTTCAGGCTCTTCTTGCGCACCAGCGTCTGGACGCTCTGCAGGATCGGGATATTGGCCCCGGTCTCGACAGCTTCCTGCGCGACGGCCTTATAGCCGGCAATGCGCTTCTCGTAGACCGGCTCGACAAAGAGCTTGAGGATCTTGTCGCCGATCTCCGGACCCTTCCAGGCGCCGAACGGCATTTTCGGGTTCATCAGATAACCGGAGAAGATCTCCGGGTCGCCGGTGGCGTTGTCGAAGCTGTAGAGGGTCGCTTCCGGCAGCTGTCCGCCGCGGTTCAGTTCGAAATATTTGGAATATTCGATCTGCTGCAGTTCGACCTTCAGGCCGACCTTCTGCCACATCTGTACCAGCGCCCGGGCAATATCGAAATCGCTCGGGAACTGGCCGTTGGTGGCTGCAAGCGTAAAGGTTGCCGGCTTGTCCGCCGTGTAACCCGCATCGGCCAGAAGCTTTTTCGACAGTTCCGGATCGTAGGCGAACTTGTAGTCGGGCAGGTAGCCCGGCGTCCCGGGCGTGGCCGGGACGGAGAGCGGCACGGCCGCGCCGCCGTAAAAGGCCTTGGAGAGCGCTGCCTTGTCGATCGCGTGATGGGCTGCAAGGCGGACGGCCATGTCCGTAAACCCCTTGTCGTTGCGCATCTGGAGGAGGATCAGACGGGTGAAGGGGTTGATCTCGGCGGTCAGGCCCTCGGTCTTGCCGAGGCGCTCGGCTTCACGGACCGGAATGTTGACGGTGAGGTCCACCTGGCCGGACTGGATGGCTGCGGTACGGGCCGACGGATCCTTGATGATGTCAATCGTGACGCGCTTGATCTTCGGCTTGGTGCCGAAATAGTCGTCGTTGCGCTCCAGCACGATGCGCGAATTCATCTGGTAGTCGACCAGCTTGTAGGGGCCGGTGCCGACCGGCTTCTTTGCAAATTCTTCCGGGCCGACGGATTCGATATACTTCTTCGGTACGAGATAGCTGCCGAGAAAAGCCAGCCACTGCGGCGCGGTCGGGGTCGGGGCGGAGAACTTCATCACGCCCGATGTCGGCGACAGGATCTCGATGTCGGTGAGGGTGCGCCAGGAATTGGCGATATCGAGCTTGAGGCCGGATTTGATGCGATCGACGAAGGTGTATTTGAAGTCCTCCATCGTCATCGGATCGCCGTTGTGGAACTTCACGCCGCTGCGGATCTCGAAGGGCATCGAAAGACCGTCCGGCTTCAGTTCCCATTTGGTGATGAGATTGCCGATGAGCTTCAGGTCCGGTGACTGGTCGAGCGGCTGGTCGAAAACCATCTTGAAGAGCGGCTGTGCATCCGGGACGAAGCGAAGGTTCGGGTCCCAGGACGGCACGTCGGACGGCCAGCCGATGGTGACGTTATCGGTATCTGCAGCGAAGGCGATTGTGGCCTGCGAAAGCACGGAGCCGCTGACCGCGGCAAGGCCGAGCATCTGCAGGAGATTTCTGCGGTCGATTTCAAAAGTCATGACGATCCCTCTGGTTCTGCCCGTCGATCGCGACCGACGGACCTGCGGCGGTTAGTGAAACGCAAGCCTGCAATCCTGCCAGGGGCTTCTGTTGATTTTCGATGCCGCTTTTTGCGGTCGTCCCCTTAACAATTGAGGGGATCGTAGAACGAGGTATAAATTACTTCAAGCCTAAAATTTCTTATCGTCGGAAATTGAGAACTCCGTCGACTTCTGCGTGTGGAGGGCCGGAAATGCCGGGCTTTTGGCGGCCTTCAGGTTGAGACCCCAGCGAGGATGGTCACCAAGGGAGCAAACTCAAATCCGGCCTCGTAAAAAGTCGTTGACGTCCTTTCCAATTATTTTATGCTTAAAATGTCTTTTAGACGAATGACGCCTCAACGCGACTGAAAGAGGGACGCTCATGATCGATCCGCATTGTCATTCCAGCAGCATCATGGTGGAACGCCCCGCGGCGGTCGCCTTCGAACTGATGTCGGACGGGCTGAAACAGGGCCAGTGGGCATGGGGCAGCCTCAATCGCACGGAGGTGGAGCCAGGCCTCTTCTGCGGCACCTCGACCTTTTCTGGAAAACAGACGTTCGTGCGGCTCAATGTCGATCGCTCCCGCTTCCAGGTGGATTACGAGGTCGGTGCGGCCAAGGACGCCATGCAGTTCCGCAACATGTCTCGCGTCATCCCGGGCGAACTGCTGCGCATGGGGCCGGACAAGTGCGTGGTGACGTTGCTGACCTGGCGGCTGGAGACGCAGACGGATGCGGAATGGATCCAGTTCGGCACGATCCACGAGGCCGAGATGTTCCTGATCAAGGGCATCCTGGAACGGGCATAAGGACAGAGCCATGCATTCTCCCTACCTCCTATTCGAGAACCAGGCGCTGAAAAACCCGGATGCGCCGATGCTGATCGCGCCGGTCAGCGCCAAACTGCCTTATGCGCCCGAGGGCTTTCGCCATAGCTATGGCGAGGTTTTTACCCGCGCCGGTCTTCTGAAGCAGAAGTTCGCGGCGGCAGGATATGGGATCGGGGCTCGCGTCGCCCTCCTCCTCGAAAACCGTCCGGAATTCTTCGACTACTGGCTGGCGCTGAACGCGATCGGCGTCTCGATCGTGCCGATCAATCCCGACCTGCGCCGCGACGAGCTGCTCTTCCAGCTCGACATGGCCGAGGCTCCGTTGATGGTCGTCATCCGCGAGCGGCTGGATGATCTGCGGGATGTATCGCCCGGCAAAGTGACGGTGATCGCTGCTGGTGACGACATTCCGCCTTCGCCGGAAACACGCGAGGCACGGCCCGGCGGCGCGGATGCCGAATGCGCGCTGCTGTTCACCTCCGGCAGCACCGGCAAGCCCAAGGGCTGCATCCTTTCGAACATCTATTTCATCGGCATCGCCGAATGGTACACGACGCAGGGCGGCATCGCCGAAATGGTCGAGGGAGCCGAAGTGGCGCTGACGCCGCTGCCGATGTTCCACATGAACGCGCTGGGCTGCACGGCCGTCGGCATGATCATGAAGGGCGGTGCGATCGTGCCGCTCGACCGGTTCCATTCGAGCAGCTGGTGGGCGTCCATCGCCGATTCTGGCGCGACGATCATCCATTGCCTCGGCGTCATCCCGGCGATCCTGCTGCAACTTCCGGCCGTGGAAGCAGAGCGGGCGCACAAGGTGAAATTCGCGCTGGGACCGGGCGTCGATGCCCGTCACAAGATCGAGTTCGAGAAGCGCTACGGCATCCCGATCGTCGAAGCCTGGGCGATGACCGAAACCGGCGGCCGGGCGGTAACCACCACCGCGGCGGACGACTATACGCCGGGCCTGCGCTGCATCGGCCGGCCGCGTGCCGGCATGGATTTCCGCATCGTCGACGATGCGGGAAATGATGCGGAAATCGGCAAGCCCGGGGAACTGCTGGTGCGTGCCAAAGGCGCGAACCCGCGCGACGGCTTCTTCAGCGGCTATCTCAACGACGAAAAGGCGACCGAAGAGGCTTGGGAAGGCGGCTGGTTCCATACCGGCGACGTCGTTTATGCCGACGAAAAGGGACTTCTTTACTTCTTCGACCGCAAGAAGAGCATCGTGCGGCGCAGCGGCGAGAACATCGCGGTGCTGGAAGTGGAAGCGGCCCTTGCCAAGGATCCGGCGGTCAAGGCCTCGGCGGTGACGCCGGTGCCGGATGATCTGCGCGGCGAAGAGGTTTTTGCCTTCATCGTCGAAGGCGAGGCCACCGGCACGGGCGAGCCGGCCGAGAAGGCGAAGCGGATCATCGAGGCCGCCGGCGCCCATATCGCCTATCACAAACTTCCCGGCTACGTGGTCTTCGTCGAAAGGCTGCCGGTGAGCTCGACCCAGAAGCTGCAGCGTGGCGAGATCAAGACGATGGCGGCAAAGGCGGTCGAGGATGGTTCGGCGATCGACCTCAGGAAGCTGAAGGCGTCGATCCGCAAAGCCGGATGAACTCCCTTACGGTTCCTCGTCAGTTCCGATATAGCATAAATAACAGCTTAAATCACGATATGGAGGCACGCATGACCCCGGAAAAGATCCTCTATGAGACGTCCGTTACCGCGCATGGTGGCCGGGAAGGAAAAGCGCAGAGCGCTGATGGCAGTTTCGCGGTCAATCTTTCGGTACCGAAAGGGCTCGGTGGCCCTGGAGGCGAGGGAACCAATCCGGAGCAGCTTTTCGCCGCCGGTTATGCGGCCTGCTTCCTTGGTGCGGTGAAGCTCGTGGCGCGAACGAGCAAGATCGCGTTGCCGGATGACGTTTCAATCACCGCCAAGGTCGGTATCGGCCCGGTGCCGGTTGGTTACGCGCTGGCGGTGGAACTGGTGGCATCCTTGCCCGGCATAGAGCGCTCGGTCGCGGAAGAGATCGTCGCCGGTGCGCATCAACGCTGCCCCTATTCCAACGCGACGCGCGGCAATGTCGACGTCAAACTGACGGTGGCCTGATGGTCGTTTCCCGCGCGCGGCAATCTTATGACGGCGTGGTTCTGGCGGTGCCGGTGACGGTACCCTACCAGCGCTATTCCATCGAGACCGCGCATTGGTGGATGGGAAAGGCGCTCAGGGCGCTCGCGGAAGGTGCCGGCATCAGCCACCGGGATTTCGATGGCTTTTCGGTCGCAAGCTTCACCATGGGGCCGGATGCGGCGATCGCGCTCACCCAGCATTTCGGGCTGTCGCCACGCTGGCTCGATCATTTGCCGATGGGCGGCGCCGCAGGTATCGCCTCGATCCGCCGCGCGGCGCGGGCGGTGCAGGCGGGCGATGCGGATATCGTCGCCTGCGTCGCAGCCGACACCAATCAGGTCGATACGTTCCGCAAGACGCTCGCCAACTTCTCCCGCTTTGCGCAGGATGCTTCCTATCCCTATGGCGCCGGTGGTCCCAATGCGAGTTTCGCATTGATCGCACGCCACTACATAAATCGCTACGGCGCCACTCGGGAAGACTTCGGCAAGCTTTGCGTCGCCCAGCGCGACAATGCGCTCAAAAACCCCGATGCGCTGATGAAGAAGCGGCTGACGCTGGAACAATATATGTCGGCGCGACCGATCGCCGAGCCGTTCCACCTGTTCGATTGCGTGATGCCCTGCGCCGGTGCGGAAGCCTTTCTGGTGATGCGCGAGGAGACGGCGGTCTCGCTCGGGCTTCCCTTTGTCCGGCTGCTGTCGGCTATCGAGCGGCACAACGCGTTTGCCGAGGATCCGGTGCAGGTGCGCGGCGGCTGGGTGGTCGATTGCGACGAACTTTACGGCATGGCCGGTTCGAAGCCGGACGACATGGATTTTGTCCAGACCTATGATGACTACGCAGTGATCTCGATGATGCAATTCGAGGATCTGGGTTTCTGCGCAAAAGGCGAGGGGCCGGATTTCGTGCGCCAGCACACATTCACGATCGACGGGTCCTTTCCGCACAACACGTCTGGGGGCCAGCTTTCGGTCGGCCAGGCGGGGGCCGCGGGCGGGCATCTCGGGGTTACCGAAGCGATGCGCCAGCTTCTGGGGACAGCGGAAGGCAGGCAGGTCGAGGATGCTAAGCTCGGGCTGGTTTCAGGTTTCGGCATGATCAACTACGACCGCGGGCTCGCCTCTGCGGCCGCCATTCTGGCGAGGGCGTGATGACCGAACCCTTCCTCAAACCGAAGCGAAAGAACCCGCTCGCCCGCACCACGCAGCCGCTGCTGCCGCCTCAAGCACGCAGCCGCAAGGCGCACGGGCTGACGCTTGCTGCCGCGACCGGCCGTTTCATGCTGCAATGCTGCGGCGAATGCGGACGCTACACCTATCCGGCGCGCGAGGCCTGCCCGAACTGCCTTTCGTCCGACCTGACGTTCAATGACGCGCCTGCCGGCGGCTCGCTGCTGTCGGAAACCCGGATAGAGGTCACCAGCGATCCTTATTTTCGCGAGCACATGCCATGGCGCACTGGGCTGGTTCAGCTCGATTGCGGGCCGATTGTTATCGTGCATCTGCATGGTAGTTGCGGCGGACCTGGTAGCCGGCTCAAGCTGTCCTTGCAGCTGGACCGGGCAGGACAGGCCGTGTTCTTCGCCAAACCCGTTTCGGAGACGCCGCACATGGAAGACGATCCCCAATGGCGCGAGATGACCGCCGACCCAAAGCACCGCCGCGTTCTGATCACCGACGGGCGCAGCCCACTTGCGCTGCCGCTGGTGCAGGCTCTTGGGAAAGCGGGAGCAGCCAAGATCTTTGTCGGCGTGACAGATCGCTGGAAACCTTTTGACCAGCAGGCGTCGCTGGAGACGATCGAAGGTGTCGAAGTCCTCAATCTGGACCTGACCAGCGAACGTTCGGTGCAGGAGCTGGCGATGGATATCGGCGCCAAGGTGGAGATCCTGATCAACACCGCCGATCACGTCCGGCCGGCGCATCTCTTCGATGTGGGTGCGGCCAATATAGCGCGCGAGGCGATGGATCATACCGTGATGGGATTGATGCGTCTTGCCCAGGCTTTTGGGCCGGTGATGCGCTCGCGCGGCGCCGACGGTGCGGCTGGGGCCGTTGCCTGGGTCAATGTGCTCTCGGTTCATGGGCTCAGCAATGCGCCACAGTTCGGCGTCCATTCCGCCGCGCACGCGGCGTGCCTGTCGCTGTCGCAATGGCTGCGCACCGAACTCAGGCCGGGCGGTATCCGGGTCATCAATGCATTCGCCGGACCGCTCGATACCGAATGGTTCCAGACGGTGCCGCCGCCGAAGGTGGCGCCAAGGGCTCTGGCCGATGCGGTTCTCGACGGATTGAAACGCGGATTGGAAGACATTTACGTCGGTGACGTCGCCAAGGACATCGAGGCGCGGCTGTTCGACAATCCGAAAGCCATCGAGCGGGAGGCTGGTCAATGAGCGGCGATATTCTGAGCAAATTCGCCGGAGCATTGGCGAGCGGTGCGGTGCGCGTCGTTGATCTCACCCATACCTTGTCTCCGGATTTTCCGGTCATCGTCATGCCGCCGGAACTGGGGCAATCCGCGCCGTTCCGGATGGAGCGGATTTCGCGTTACGACGGTGGCGGGCCGGCGTGGTATTGGAACAACCTCTCCTTCGGCGAGCACACCGGCACGCATTTCGATGCACCGATCCATTGGTATACCGGCCGCGACCTGCCGCTGAATTCCGTCGATACGCTGCCGCCGGCCGATATGATCGCGCCGGCCTGCGTGATCGATTGCTCCCAACAGGCGGCCGAGGATGCGGATTTCCTGCTGACGGTTGCGGATGTCGTGAAGTGGGAAGAACAGCATGGTCGCATTCCGCCGCGATCCTGGGCCTTCTTGCGCACCGACTGGTCGAAAAAGTCAGGTGCCGCCTATGCCAATCTGCAGGCAGACGGCGCCCATACGCCCGGACCGGATGCGGAGGTGATGCGCTTTCTGGTGGCCGAGCGGGATATCATCGGCTTCGGCACCGAGACGATCGGCACGGACGCCGGCCAGGCCGGACATTTCTCGCCGCCCTATCCGGCGCACCATTACCTGCATGGCGCCGGCCGCTACGGGCTGCAGTGCCTCACCAATCTCGACCAGCTTCCGCCCATGGGTGCGATGATCGTTGCAGCACCGCTCAAAATCCAGAACGGTTCGGGCAGCCCGCTGCGCGTGCTGGCGCTGGTTCAGGAACGCTCGACGGGATGAGAGCCGCTCGCCACCCGCCGGGCGGCAGTGTCATAGAAGCTCGTGAGCAGTTCCAGCATTTCCGTCGCCTCGCCGAGCCCCTGTTCCGCACGTTCCATTTTCTGGATCAGCGACACGAGAAGCTGCCGCCGCAGAGCCCGGTAATCCTGGGTGAGCTTGGTGCCCTTGCGGGTCGGCGTGTAGAGCGTGTCCTTGCGGGAGCGGCCCTTGACGCGTTCGATGAGCTGCAGGGTCTGGAGCTTCTTGATCGCATACTGAATGTTGGCGGTGTCGTCGCGGCCGAGGAGGCGGGAAATCTCGCCGAGCCCTTTCGGCTTGTTACGGTAACGGATCGTGTGCAGGATAGCGGTATCGAGACCGCTCAGGCCGGCGCCGGCAAGTTCGCTCGAGCATTCCGACTGCCAGCGCAGGAAGGCGGCGGAAATCCGCCATAACGACCATTCGAATTCGGTGAGGGCGGCTTCCGACATTTCGAGGGCCGTATCGCTCAGCGGGTTTTCGGGCGTGGCAGGCGATATCATGTGGCTCTCCGGGTTGTAATCGCGTCGCGAGTAAAGCCTTAAATTCTAGTTTTGACGAGTGCGAAACCGCATACGAAAGCGGACCAAACGAGGGAAATATGCGCATCTTCTGGCAGAGCTTCATCGATGCCACTGCAAGCGCCGCTTATATGACGCGGCTCTCGGATTATCTGAACGGTATTGCCGAGCCGGGCACGACCGTGGATGTCTTCGGCATCAGTCCGCCGGACCGTCATTTCGGGCGGCTGGCGGAGTTCCGTTGCGCGGCGATCGCCATCGACAACGGGCTGGAGGCGGCGAGCCGTGGATATGACGCGGTCGTCATCGGCCATTTTCAGGATCCGGGCCTCTATGAGCTCAAGTCGGCACTGACCATTCCCGTGATTGGCGCCGGCGAGGTCTGCATGCACTACGCCGCGCGGCTCGGCCGACGCATGGCGCTGGTCACCCTCGATGACGTCTTTCAGGCCTGGCATTACGAGCAGGCCGATCTCTACGGCCTCGGCGGTCGGGTGAAGCACGTCGCCGGCATGAACTGCGAGCCTTCGGATTTCAGCGCTGCCTTTGCGGGCGATGACGATGCGCGGCGGCGGATGCTTGCCAATTTCACCGCCTGCGCCGAACCGCTGGTGCGTGATGGCGCCGATGTCGTGGTGCCGGCAGGCGTGCTGCCCGGCCTCCTGGTCGGTGGCGAATACGGGTTCAAGGTGCTGCATGCGCCGGTCGTCAACACGGCGGCGGTGGCGCTGAAGAGCGCCGAGATGGACGTGCGGCTGCAGAAGATCAGCGGCATCGAGGTGAGCCGCGGGCCGTTCTGTGCGCTCGCCAGCGCGCATGCGGTCGAGGATTTCCGGACTTTCGTCGCCAACGGCCGTCAGGCGCCGCTGTTTCCGAGCGGCGCTTGAATTTGTTCGTTCTGCATGTCGTTATCCCAAAACCGCGTCACACTTTTGGGCGACATGCACGTCACATGGTCAGCATCAGGCGCCCGCGCGAGATGGCGCCTTTTTCCATCAGGCGGTGGGCTTCGGCTGCCTCCGACAAGGGCATGGTGCGGGCGACCTGGGGCTTGAGCAAGCCCGCGCCGGCGAGATCCATCATCCCTTGAAGCGCTGAGTTGTCGTCGGTGATCATTGCGCGGGTGACTTTGACGCCGAATTCCTCACCGCGGTCCCGGATCGGATCGGCGACCAGCCAGACCATGTGGCCGCCCTTTTTCAGCACCTTATAGGACTTGTCGTGGACTTCGCCGCCCATCAGTTCGAAGACGATGTCCTGGCAGGTGAGGATCTCGGAAAAATCCTCCTCGTCATAGGCGACGACGCGGTCGGCGCCGAGTCCGAGGACATAATCGCGGTTGGTGGAGCGGCAGGTGGCGGTGACATGGGCGCCGAGATGGTGGCAGAGCTGGACCAGCAACCCGCCGACCGCACCGGAACCGGAATGTATGAGAACCTTGTCGCCGGATTTGACTTCCGCGGTGCGCACCGCAATCCAGGCGCTGAGGCCGGCATTAGTGAGTGCCACGGCGTCGATGGTCGAGAGGCTGTCCGGAATTTTGACAGCATGCTTTTCATCGACGGCGATCATTTCCGCATAACCGCCCTGGGCAAAGACGCCGGCCATGACTGCGACACGGTCTCCGATCTTGAATTCCACCACACCGTCGCTGACGGAAACCACCGTGCCGCCGCCGTCGCGGCCGGGCACGCTCGGCATCGGCAGTGTGAAATGGTTTTGCAGATGCCCAGCGCGGAGCTTCCAGTCGAAAGGCGTGACGCTGGCGGCCTCGAGCTTCACCAGGATCTGGCCCGGTCCGGCGACCGGATCGGGCAGGTCGACATAGTGCATCACATCGGCCGGGCCGTGTTCGCTGTACTGGATGGCTTTCACGTCGTCACTCCTGGAAAATCGATGCGGCTTATGCGGAGCGCGCGGCGGCGACGTCGGCAGCGATACCGGCGCCGAGAAATCTCGTATCGCTTGAGAGCAGATAGAAGCTGATGCCTGCCTCCGACCATTTGCCGATGTCATCGGCGGAGGGGCGGAAGATGCCGACGGCCTTACCTGCCTTGCGGGCGGCTTTGGTGATCTTGAGAATGGCCGCGTCCAGCTTCTCGGCTCCATCCGGCCCTATCGCGCCGATCGAAACGGAGAGGTCGCCAGGACCGATGAAGACCACGTCGACGCCCTCGACGGCGACGATTTCCTCGACATTGGCGAGCCCTTCGGCGGTCTCGATCTGGATTGCGAGGACGAGGCTTTCATTCGCCGACTTCAGATAGTCGGGAATGCGGTAGCCGTAGCCCGCGGCACGTCCCGGTCCAACACCGCGTTCGCCAATCGGCGGATAGCGGGTTGCCAGTACGGCGGCCTTGGCCTGGGCGGCGGTCGAGACGCGCGGCACCAACACGCCGGCAGCTCCGGCATCCAGCACGCCGGCTATCGATTCCGAGGCGTGGCCCGGAACGCGCACCATGGCGGGCACGCGATGGACATCCGAAGCACGAATGAGGTTTTCGATCAGCTCGCGGCCGATCTGAGCATGCTCGGCGTCGATGCAGATGAAGTCGAGGCCGGCCGCAGCGGTCACCTCGATTGCGACCGGATGCGGGATTGCCGCGAATGTGCCGATGACGCGCTCGTGACCGATACATTTTCTGCGGAAGTCGCTCATCGGGATACCTTCTGAAATCTGCTGAAACGGCTTTGAAACCTGCGCCAAATTAAAGTTTAAGCCTAAAATTCTGGACGCTGCAAGTGAATTAAACAGTATACTGCAATTAACGATATCGCGCAGAGAAAAGGCAATTATTGTGAAAATTGCTTGAAATCTGCCAAAATCGGTATACGGTTTTCGGAGGAGATTTCTATGTTGAAGCCGAGCGACAATCTGGTGGATGCGATCTATGCCGATCTGCGGCTGAAGCTGCAGCGGAGCGCCGTTTCGCCGACCGACCGCCTGGTGGATACCGAAATCGCCAATGCCCACGGTATTTCCCGCATGCCGGCGCGCGAGGCGCTGCTTCGGCTGGTTTCCGAAGGGTATCTGGTCGGCACGACGCGCGGCTTTGCGGTGCGGGAATTGTCGCTGGAGGACATTTCCGGGCTTTTCGAGGTGCGCCGCCAGCTCGAGCCGCGCGCCGCAGCCTGTGCCGCCCGCGACATGACGCCGGAGATCGAGGCGGAGATCACGGCGGCGATGAACCGGGTGGAGCTGGCGCTGGGTGCGAGCGATATTCCAGCCCTGCTGGCGGCCAATGTCGATTTCCGCAATGCGTGGCTCAAGGCGGTCAACAATCCGCATATGGCGGCGACGATTTCCCGCTTCATCGATTATTTCCAGTCGGTGCGGCTTGGCACGTTCGCCGACCCGGCTACGGCCTATCAGTATATCGACGGTCTTTCCCGTATTCATGCGGCCTTCCTCGCGCACGACCCGCTGATGGTTCAGGACCGCATGACGCTTTTCATGTTCGCGGCGGAGGAAGCCTACCTCTCCGTCCGGCGGCGCCAGTTGGAAGAGGCGGAGACCGCGCGTCCCGCTCGCAGAAGAATACAAAAGAGAGGAACAGCATGATCAAGCCGCATCCGCTGAAAGGCCCCAGCAGACTGAAACTCGGCGTCTTTTCGCCGAATGCGGACGGGGGGCTTGCGATTACCGACGTGCCGGAGCGCTGGCAGGCACGCTGGGAAGACAATCTCAACGCCGTGCAGATCGCCGATCGCGGTGGGCTCGACTTTTTCCTGCCGATCGCCCGCTGGAAAGGTTTCGGCGGCAAGAACCGGGTGCGTGAATGGTCCTTCGAGACCTTCACCTGGGCGGCCGGCCTTGCTTCCGTCACCGAGCGGATCGGGCTGTTCATGACCGTGCATGTGCCGCTCGTGCATCCCCTTTATGCGGCGAAGGCGCTGGCGACCGTCGATCATATCAGCGGTGGCCGGGCGGGTCTCAACATCGTCTGCGGCTGGAACCCGAAGGAATTCGGCATGTTCGGGGTGCCGCTGGTCGAGAAGGGTTATGACCAAGCCGACGAATGGCTGGAGATCATGGAGCGGGCCTATACGTCGGACGCGCCATTCGATTACGACGGAACCTATTACAAGCTGAAGGACGTCGTCAGCCGGCCAGCCAGCCTGCAGTCGCCGCGGCCGGTCACCATGAACGCCGCCTTCGGCGGGCCGGGCCGGGATTTCGCGGCCAAGAACTGCGAATACCTGTTCACCACCTTCACCGAGATCGCCGAGGCCGGCAAGCATGTGGAAGACATCAAAGCCCGCGCGGACAAGCTCGGCCGCGACGTCGGGGCCTATACGGTCTGCCACGTCGTTTGCCGTGAAACCCAGCAGGAGGCCGAGGATTATTACGAGCGTTATGCCGTGACGATGGCCGATCACGCAGCGGTCGACGCGCACATGGCCGGCAAGAAGGAATTCACCCAGTCGCACGACAAAAATGCTTACGATCTTTATCGAAAGCGGTTTGCAGGCGGTGCTGGCGGCTATCCGTTGATCGGTACGCCGGAAAAGATCGTCGAAGACATGATCGCGATCGCCGAACAGGGGTATTCCGGCATCGCCATGTCCTTCGTAAACTACACCTATGAGCTGCCTTTCTTCTGCGATCGCGTCGTGCCTTTGTTAAGAAAAGCGGGGCTGAGGGTCGAATGACGATAAATATTCAAAGCGACGAGGTGGATGCGACACGGCTCGCCTTTCGGGAAGGCATGGCGCAGCTGGCGGCGGCGGTGAACATCGTCACCACTGACGGACCAGGCGGGCTTGCGGGCTTTACGGCGTCAGCCGTCTGCAGCGTAACGGACCGGCCGCCAACGCTGCTGGTCTGCCTCAACCGGTCGAGTTCGGTCGCCGGCATGTTCGAAAGAAACCGGGTGCTCTGCGTCAATACGTTGGCCGCAGGTCACGAGCCGATGTCGAGGCTGTTCGGCGGTTCGACGCCGCAGGATGACCGGTTCGCGGTAGGCGATTGGGTGCTTGCCGCGACGGGATCGCCGCGGCTTACCGATGCGGTCGTGTCTTTCGATTGCGAAGTGGAAAATGCGGTCGAGAGCGGCACGCATCATGTTCTGTTCTGCCGGGTCGTCGGGATTCTCCACGGCCCGGAAGATGAAGAAGCACTCGTCTATTTCCGGCGCCGCTATCATCATCTCAAGTGAGATGGAGACCTCCGCGGGAGTTTGTCCCGCGGAGGTCTTTGCATCACCTGGTCTTGGCGATGATCTCGCCTAGCACCATGTCGAAACGGTCGATCTCTTCCGCCTTGTTGTAGTGGACCATCGACACGCGCATGCAGCCCGTTTCCATGGTCAGCCCGAGGCGCTTCATCAGGCGCGGCGCGAACATATGTCCGTCGCGGCTGCCGATATTGTTCTTGCCGAGTTCGGCCGACAGATATTGCGGCGTCAGGCCCGGGATGTTGAAGCAGATGGTCGGAACGCGCTTTTCCACCTGCGCTTCGTCGGATACGCCGTAGATCGTCGCCCCGTGCTTCTTCAAGACCGACAGCATCTTCTTCGACAGCGTCTGCTCGTAAGCGCGGATGGCGCCCATGGCGGCGGCAAGCGCCTCGCGGCGGGAATGTTCGCCTTCGGGCAGGAACCTGCGGCCGAGGTCTTCGAGATAGAGTACGGCAGCATTCATGCCGGCGACGTTCTCGTAGGTGAAGGTGCCGACCTCGATCTTGTAGGGCGGCACGTCCGGAATGAAGTCTTCCTTGAAGGTCGGCAGCTTGACCAGCGCATCATAACGGCCCCAGAGGAAGCCCATATGCGGCGAAAAATTCTTGTAGCCGGAGCAGACGAGATAGTCGCAACCCCAGGCCTGGACGTCGATCAGCGCGTGCGGACCGTAATGCACGCAGTCGAGGAAGACCTCGGCGCCGGCCGCATGCGCCAGCTTGCCGACGGTCGCGACGTCGACGATCGTGCCGATTGAATGGGCGGTCACCGTGCAGGCGACCAGGCGGGTCTTGTCGTTCAGGAGCGGCTTCAGGTCGTCGGTATGCAGCATTCCATCTTCGCGCATCTTCCACCAGACGATCCTGGCACCGTCGGCCTCCAGCGCCATCCAGGTGGCGATGTCGGCATCATGGTCCATGTCGGTGACGATGATCTCGTTGCGCTCCTGGAGCATTTTTGCGATGCCGAGGCTGACGAGGCGGATGAATGACGTGGCGTTGAGGCCGAAGGAGATTTCCTCCGGGCGGTAGGCATTGACCAGCAGACCGACGGAGACGCGGGCTTCGGCAATGGTGCGGTCGACGCCCTGGCTGTGGAGATAGGGCGCCATGCGCTGCACGTTGCAGTCTACGAGATGGGCGGCGACCGCATCGACGACGGCCTGGGGCACCTGGGCACCGCCGGCATTTTCGAAGAAGATGAAGTCCTTGTATTTCTGGAGAGCCGGAAATTTCAGTCTGAGCTCATCGACCGGAAAAGCCTTGGCGAGGTTATCGCCTGCCGTGACATGCGTGTTCATGGATTTCTCCCAGGGTGTCGTATTATCGATGAAGAGGGATACAGGTGATAATAAGCCTCCCCCTATTTATGTTTGCTCGCAGCCTAATGAGCATTTGATCAAACTTTCAAATGTTCTATTGTGCCATTGGCATTTGATCAAGGGGAAACGCGTCGCGAACGGGAGATGGCCGGACGCCGCGAGACTTGAAGAACGCGGCCTGTTATGCGAGGCCTGGTTGTGATTTGAATGGGATCAGAGGGCAAGGATGGCGGATAGCGGGCTTTTGAAGGTCACGTCGCGCGTGACCGTTCAGGATACGGTTTACGAACAGCTGCGCCGGGCGCTGATGTGGGGTTCCTTCGCGCCGTCGCAGGCGATCACCATTTCGTCGCTGGCAACCGAGTTCGGGACCAGCCACATGCCGGTGCGCGAGGCGCTGCGGAGGCTTGCGGCGGAAAACGGGCTGGAAATCGGCCATAACGGCTCGGCCCGGGTGCCGGCGGTTTCGCGCGAGCGGCTCGATGATCTCTGCCAGGCGCGCATCGCGCTCGAGGGGCTGGCGACGGAACTCGCCGCCAAACATATGACCGACGAGGATATCGACCGTTCGGAAGTGCTTGCGCGCGAGCATGAGGAAACCGGCAAGGCCGGCGACGTCTACGGCATGCTGCGCAAGAACCAGGAGTTCCACTTCGGCATCTACGAGGCTTCGCGTTCCGAGGTGCTTCCCCAGCATATCGAAATGCTCTGGCTGCGGTTCGGCCCCTATATGCGGATGCTGACCAATTACGTGGAAAAGGAATTCGACAAGGGCGTCGTACACCCATTCTCGTCCTATCACTTCCGGATCGTCGCGGCGCTTCGCGAGCGCAACGGCGCGCTGGCGCGGGAGATGATGGTGGGGGACATTCTCGCCACTCAGTCGCATTTGAGGGATATGTCTCCGGAACTGCGCTAACCTCGGCGCGGCCGCCGGGGTTAGCTTTTAAACTCAAGGTTACTGGCCGAGGCCGAGCGAGGCGAGATACTCGACCGAAGCCGGGATCTTCGACTTATCCTTGATCTCGACGATCAGGCGCGGATTGCTGGTGAGATCGGCAAGTGCCTGGAAGACCGACGGCCAGAGGATATCGCCTTCACCAAGCGCCCAGTGGCGGTCTGCGTATCCGTCGGCGTCCTGCAGGTGGACGTGCTGCAGGCGGTTGCCGGCGGCCTTCACATAATAATCGACCGGCGGCGCGCCGGTGGAACCATGCGCGTAATGGGCATGGCCGGTATCGATCGAGACCGCGACGGCCGGCGAATTGAAGCTATCGGCGAGTGCCACGCGGACGTGCTGGTCGATGTCCTCGATGTTTTCCAGAACGATCACAGCGCCGATATCTTCGGCCTGCTTGACGGCGTCCCTCATCGTCAGATGCACGTGCTCGACGACGCGCTCGGACTCGCCCCTGTTGTTGTCGAGGTTGTTGTAGGACCAGGTCGTATAGGGGCTGTGGGCGACCATCTGCGTCGCGCCGATCGAAGCGCAGACGTCGAGGCCCTGCTTCAGGCGCTTGGCGACGACGGCGCGGATATCCGGGTCATTCGAGGCGATGGTGAAGCCCCAGAACGGGCCGTGGATGCCGAGGCGGCCTTCAAAACCGTCCAGCAGCTTCCTGGCGCGGGCGGCGAGCGGCGTCCAGTCGCCGTTCAGGACGTCGGCGGTGGTGAAATCCTGAAGTTCGAGATCGCGCTGTTTTTCGAAAAGCCAGTTGCGGTGAACTTCGAGCTCGCCAAGCGTCATGGCGGCGCCGATCACGGGGAGGGAAGACATGGAAAACTCCGTCAAAAATAAAGGAAATATCGGGGGAGGGACGCGCAGGAAGAAATCCGCGCAGGCTCCCCATCTCAGAATTCTGTGTCGACAGTATTACATTTGTAACACGAGATGATGAAATTTGCATGCGTGTTCAATTTCATCGAATCGCCAAGTTAGCGTCACGGAACTGATACACAGGCTGGCCAAATAGCCCCTGCAAATCAGGGGGTAGTCGTGAGCTGCAGCAAGACGCTTCTCATCGTTGTTCATCGGGGCGGGCGGCTTTCGCATTCGCAGCCCGAACGGATGGCGTGCCGTTGGCGGCCTAGGCTCTGCGAACCCCTTAGCCGTCACCGCTCAAGCTCGCAGGGGCTGATCGAGCTCGTCCATTAACCGAAGCCAAAGGACAATTTCCATGGTCAACTTCACCCGCCGCAGCACGCTCGGGCTTGCCGGCGTCGCTGCCGGTTCGCTGATCCTGCCGCGCTTCTCGTTCGCCCAGGGTGCCAAGCGCCCGTCGATCACGATCGCCGTTCAGAAGATCACCAACAACAACACGCTCGACATCTGGAACGAACAGTCGAACGTCGGCGAGCGCGTTTTCTTCCCGAACCTCTGGGAAGGCCTCATCCTGCGTGACTGGATGGGCAATCAGGGGCCGCTTCCGGGTCTTGCAACCGAATGGAAGCGCATCGACGACAAGACGCTCGAACTGAAGCTCCGCAAGGGCGTCAAGTTCCACAACGGCGACGAGTTGACAGCAGAAGACGTCGTCTTCAGCTTCTCCGCCCAGCGCCTGTTCGGCACCACCCAGCCTGCCGGCGGCAAGACCATCTTTGCCGACGACAACAAGCCGGTCACCGCCAAGGAATTGCCGGCCGCCATCCCGGGCATCGGCCGCCGCCTGTGGCCGGCACTTGCCGGCGTCGAAGCCGTCGACAAATACACCGTCCGTTTCCACAACGCGACGCCGGACGTCACGCTCGAAGGCCGCCTCTACGCCTTCGGCAGCCAGATCGCCAACCGCCGCGCCTGGGACGAAGCCAAGACCTACGTCGATTGGGCCCGCAAGCCGGTTACGACCGGTGCCTACATGGTGGGCGAATACAAGCCGGACGTCTCGCTGACGCTCGTTGCCTTCGACGAATACTGGGGTGGCCGTCCGCCGCTCGCTCAGATCCGCTTCGTCGAAGTTCCGGAAGTCGCTTCCCGCGTCAACGGCCTGCTCTCCGGCGAATACGACTTCGCCTGCGATCTGCCCCCGGACCAGATCGCCACCGTCAAGGCTGTCAAGGGCTTTGAAGTTCAGGGATCGACGATCAACAACCACCGCATCTCGGTCTTCAACACTCAGAACCCGATCCTCGCCAACCCGCTGATGCGCCGCGCCATGACGCATTCGATCGACCGCCAGGCGATCGTCGAAGCGCTGTGGGCCGGCCAGACAAAGATCCCGGCCGGTCTGCAATTCCCGTTCTACGGCCCGATGTTCGTCGAGGGCTGGAAGGTTCCGGAATTCAACGCCAAGCTCGCCCAGGACCTGATCAAGCAGGCCGGTTACAAGGGCGACGTAATCCCGTTCCGCCTTCTCAACAACTACTACACCAACCAGACCTCGAACGGTCAGATCATGGTTGAGATGTGGAAGCAGGTCGGCCTCAACGTTCAGATCGAAATGAAGGAAAACTGGGGTCAGATCCACGATCCGGCTGGCGTCAAGGGTGTTCGCGACTGGTCGGCCTCGGCCGCCTTCAGCGATCCGGTCTCCTCGATCGTCGCTCAGTTCGGTCCGAACGGCGAGGTGCAGCAGAAGAAGGACTGGACCAATACTGAGGCAAACCAGATGGCGTCGATCCTGGAAACCAGCACCGATGCAGCTGCCCGCAAGAAGGCTTTCGCCCGCATGCTGGAAATCTGCGAGCGCGAAGACCCCGTCTACCAGGTCCTGCACCAGAACGCCGTGTTCACGGGCATGAAGTCATCGCTCAAGTGGAAGGCTGCTCCGGCCTTCGCGATGGACTTCCGCTCCTCCAACTGGGCGATCTGATCGGATTGTTCTCCTCTGCTCCGGCGACCATGCGGCCGCCGGAGCGTCTGTTTTCAAAAACGGCAATGTCTTCGGTCCGGAACCGGCGGGAGGCAGGAGTATGGCGGGATATGGATAGAGCATCGTCCAATCTGGTGGAACTGCGTGACCTCAAGGTCGCCTTTGACGGCGTCCAGGTTCTGCACGGTATCGATCTCAACGTGGGCCGGGGCGAAGCGGTCGGTCTCGTCGGAGAATCGGGATGCGGAAAATCGGTGACGTGGCTTGCTGCTCTGGGACTGCTTCCCGGCAAGGCGAGTGTCAGCGGCTCCGTTCAGCTTGATGGGCAGGAACTCGCGGGCGGTCCCCGCGAGGCTTTCGAGCGGGTGCGCGGCGGCCGGATCGCGATGATCTTTCAGGACCCGTCGAGCTCGCTCAACCCGGTGCTGAGGATCGGCCGCCAGATCGTCGAGACTCTGTCGTTGCATCGCGGCCTCCGGGGCGATGCAGCCAAAAGAGAGGCGCTGCGGCTGCTGGACATGGTCGGCATTCCCGATGCCCGCCGCCGTTTCGATCTCTATCCCCACGAATTCTCGGGCGGCCAGTGTCAGCGGCTGATGATTGCCATGGCGCTTGCCGGTGAGCCGGACCTCCTGATCGCCGATGAGCCGACCACCGCGCTCGACGCGACGATCCAGGCGCAGATCCTCGACCTGCTGATCCAGCTCCGGGCTGAGACCGGCATGGCGACCGTGTTCATCAGCCACGATCTCGGCGCCGTTTCCCAGGTTTGCGAGCGCGTCTGCGTCATGTATGCCGGCCGGATCGTCGAGGAAGGCACTGTCGCCCAGCTTTTCTCCGAGCCGCGCCATCCTTATACGCGCGGTCTTTTCGACGCGATCCCGCGGATCGACGGTCCCCGCCACCGGCTCATCCCCATCCCCGGCACGGTTCCGAACCCGAAACATCTGCCCGAAGGCTGTTCCTTCCAGCCGCGCTGTTTTCGGGCGGTCGAGGCTTGTCGCAGCGAGCGCCCTGCGCTCGAAACGTCGGCCGATGGTCGGCAGCTCGCCTGCTTCCGGCCGGTTCCGGCCAATGAGCCTGTCGAGACAAGAACCAGAATGACCGAGGACATGCTGCAATGACCGCCCTTATCGAAGCGGACAATCTCGTCCGCGTCTATCAGATCCGTCGCGGCCTGTTTGCACAGCCGCACCCGGTGCGCGCTGTGGACGGCATTTCGCTGGCACTGAAGCCCGGCGAAACGCTGGGCGTTGTCGGCGAGTCCGGCTCGGGCAAGTCGACTCTCGGCCGGATGCTGCTCGGCATCGATGCCGCCCAGGGTGGCGAGGTCCGGTTCGAAGGCAAGCCGATGCCGGACCTGAAGACGCCCGAATGGCGCGCGCTGCGGGCCAAGATGCAGTTCGTCTACCAGGATCCGCTGGCAGCGCTCGACCGGCGCGTGACGATCGCAAAACAGATAGGCGAGCCGCTGGACATTCACAGGCTCATTCCGAAGCAACACCAGGAGGCCCGCGTCGCCGAGCTGATGACGGCCGTTGGCCTGCGTCCGGATCAGGCCGGGCGCTACCCTCACGAACTGTCGGGCGGCCAGCGGCAGCGCGCGGTGATCGCCCGCGCGCTTGCCGCACGTCCCAAGCTTCTGGTTTGCGACGAACCGGTTTCCGCGCTCGACGTCTCCATCCAGGCACAGGTCGTCAACATGCTGCGCGATCTGCAGGAGCAGAACGGCATCGCCATGGTGTTCATCAGCCACGACCTCAAGGTGGTGCGCAACATCGCCGACCGGGTAGCGGTGATGTATCTCGGCCGGATCGTCGAGGAAGGCTCTTCCGACGTGATTTTCCATTCGCCGCAGCATCCCTATACCAAGGCGCTGGTTTCAAGCGTGCCGGTGCCCGGCAAGATCCTCCAGGGACGCGTCATCCTCCAGGGCGAGCCGCCGAATCCGGCCAATCGCCCACTTGGCTGTGCCTTCCACCCTCGTTGCGCGCTGGCGCAGGACGTCTGTCGTTCCGTCGTGCCGCAGCTCCGCCCGATCGGCAACGGTCGCACGGCCGCCTGCCATGTCGTGGCCGGCGAAGCCGCCTCGATTGCGGCCTGAGAGGAGTTCCTGATGATCCGCTTCATAGCCGTCCGACTCCTTCGGGCAATGATCACCATCTTTGCCGTCGTCACCTTCGCCTTCGTCGTGCTGCGCATGTCGGGCGACCCGGCGCAGGTCATGCTCGGCCCGGACGTGCCGCAGGAAGCCGTCGATGCGTTCCGCCGTTCCTGGGGGCTCGACCAGCCGCTCTGGATCCAATACGTCGCCTATATCAAATCGATCTTCACCGGCGATTTCGGCGTGTCGATGCGTGACAAGGCGTCGGCACTGGATCTGGTGCTGCAGCGCCTGCCTGCGACGCTGCAGCTCACGCTGCCGGCGCTGCTTCTCAAGCTTGTCTTCGGCATTCCGGCGGGCGTCTATGCGGCGCTGCATCGCCAGAGCTTTGCCGATCGTGGCGTGATCCTGCTTGCGGTACTCGGCTTCACGATCCCGTCCTTCGTGATGGGCCTCCTCCTGGTGCTGATCTTCGCGGTCATCCTCGGCGTGCTGCCGTCCGGCGGCCAGGATACCTGGATGCACGGCATCCTGCCGACGGTGACCATGAGCATCGGCGGTATCGGCATCCTCGCCCGTTTCTCGCGCAGCGCCATGATCGAGGTGATGGGCCAGCCCTATATCCGCACCGCCTCCGCCAAAGGCCTGAAATGGGGCGACGTGGTCTGGAACCATGCGCTGCCGAATGCGGCGGTGCCGATCGTGACGATCGTCGGCTTCATGGTCGGTTCGCTGATCGCTGGCGCCGTGGTGGTCGAATCGATCTTCTCATGGCCGGGCATCGGCCGCCTGCTGATCGTCTCGGTCAGTAACCGAGACCTTGCCGTCGTCCAATGCATCCTGCTGATCATCGCCGCCGCGATGGTGGTTTCGAACCTGGTCGTCGACCTGCTCTACGGCTGGCTCGACCCCCGCCTTCGCTCCAACGCGGCGCATTGAGGATAAAGAGATATGGCTACGATCAATCTGTCGGAAACCGCGCGGACGCCGGGCTGGTATGCGACTTTCGTCACCCGCCTTCGCCGCAACGTGCCGTTCACCGTCGGTCTCGGCATTCTCTGGCTGGCGGCCATGGTGGTGGTTGCGATCTTCGCCGACCAGATCCGCCCCTACAACATCACCGCGATGGACCTGTCGAGCCGCCTTTCCCATCCGGGCGCCCTGAAACATCTGCTAGGTACCGACGAGCTCGGCCGCGACGTGCTTTCGCGCCTCCTCCAGTCGGTCCGGGTGTCGCTGATCATCGCCTTCGGTGCGACGATCCTGTCGGCGGTGTTCGGTACGGCGCTCGGCTTCGCGGCCGCGCAATTCCGGGGTGCGGTCGAGCATCTCGTGCTGGTGCTTGCCGATTTCCAGGCGGCATTGCCATTCCTGATCATGTCGCTCGCCGTGCTTGCCTTCTTCGGCTCGTCCATGGTGCTGCTCGTCTGCCTCATGGGTTTCTACGGCTGGGAACGCTACGCTCGCATCGCCCGCGGCCTGGCGATCTCGGCAAGCTCTCAAGGATACGCTGCCTCCGTCGTCCAGCTCGGTGCGACGCCGGCACGCGTCTATTTCCATCATATCCTGCCGAACGTCGCCTCGACCCTGATCGTCTCGATGACGCTGACTTTCCCGGAAATCATCCTGATGGAAAGCGGTCTTTCCTTCCTCGGCCTCGGCGTGCAGCCACCGGAAACGAGCCTTGGCAACATGGTGGGCTTCGGTCGCGAATACCTGACCCGCGCGCCGTGGATCATGCTTGCCCCTTCGGTGGTGATCATGCTGACCACGCTGTCGATCAGCATCGTCGGCGACTGGCTGCGCGACAAGCTCGATCCGACCCTTTCGTAGTCCCAAACGTGGCGTAATCTCAGGTGGCGGCCGCAAGACCGGCCGCCACCTGCATCTGTATTGCGGGGTGGAATTGCAACGGATCGTCAACGATCCGGCCGGAAACAGCGCTATTGCGGGCTGTTTCATAAACTCGCCACTTGAGTTTCTGCAATCATGCCGCTAAATCTCATGCCACCAGGACCGGGCCCCTCTGACAGTTCATCTCTGAGCTGTGATGTCGGACTGGATTAGTCCAACTTGGGTGCCTGGTGTTTGTGGAAATCATGTGACGACAACGGCGGTGACCTACACGGCAGGCGGAATGCAGGTCGTGAGCGTCTTAGGTTCGTCTCGGTCCACACGCGGGCACTCCCGCCTTTTTAAGAGATTGGGTGCCAAATGATGGAATTCTTTACGCCGGAGGCGTTGTCCGCGCTCCTGCAGGTTATCATGATCGACCTCGTGCTGGCCGGCGACAACGCGATCGTCATCGGTCTCGCGGCTGCCGGCCTGCCGAAGGAACAGCGATCCAAAGCCATTCTGGTCGGTATCATCGCGGCGACCGTGCTGCGTATCGGTTTCGCGCTTGCCACGACCCAGCTGCTGCAGATCGTCGGCTTGCTGCTGGCCGGGGGCGTCCTGCTTCTCTGGGTCTGCTGGAAGATGTGGCGGGAGCTGCGTACGCCGCATCATCATGAGGATACAGCCAGCGAAGCGCTGCTGGAGGCCGACCTCAACGCCGATGGCACGGTTGCCGGCGGGGCTCCGCGCAAGACTTTCGCCCAGGCCGCCTGGCAGATCGTCATTGCCGACGTCTCCATGTCGCTCGACAACGTGCTCGCTGTTGCCGGTGCTGCCCACGAACATCCGGGCGTGCTGATTTTTGGTCTGGTCCTGTCGATCGCGCTGATGGGTATTGCGGCGAGCTTCATCGCCCGCCTGCTCAACAAGCATCGCTGGATTGCCTATGTCGGTCTCGCCGTCATCCTTTACGTGGCGCTCGAAATGATCTGGCGCGGCTTTCACGAAGTTGCGCCCTATATCGGTGGGTAATGTCTTCCGGCGCGGCGGTCCTGCCGTCGCGCCGTTTCCTTCGGGACTTTAAAGCCCCGTCTTCGCTCGCCATTTGCCAAGCCGCTTTTCCCTGATCTCAACCAAAACTTATGCCGCGTCAGCAGAACCTATTCGTCAGGCTGCCGATCTGCTTTTATGTCTTCATGCCAAGCTGCGGTGCCCCATGCGCCGGCCGTGTTGGAGTGGAGGACGCGGGCTCGATTTTTGGAGGAGATGCGCCTATCCGCCGGGCGCGATAGATCGATCATCTAGGAAAAGCCATGACCGAACCCTGTTATGATGTCGCCCATCTCGGCCACGTCGAGCTTTATTCAGACCGTTTCGACGAGTCGCTCGACTTTTTCACCCGTGTCTACGGGTTGACCGAAAGCGGCCGCGAGGGCGACAGCGTCTATCTGCGCGCCTATGACGACTACGAATTCCACACGCTGAAGCTCACCAGGCATCACACCACCGGCGTCGGCCACATCGCTTATCGCACCTCGTCCGCCGAAGCTCTGGAGCGCCGCGTCAAGGTGATCGAAGAAAAGGGCTGGGGCGTCGGCTGGAGCGAAGGCGACCTCGGTCATGGCCGCGCCTACCAGTTCAAGAGTCCCGACGGTCACCTGTTCGAACTCTATTGGGACACCAGGGAATATGTGGCGCCACCGGAAGAGAAGCCGGCGTTGAAGAACATCGCCCAGCGTTATCATGGCCGCGGCGCGAGCCCGCGCCGCCTCGATCACGTCAATCTGCTTGCTGCCGATGTCAGCCTGATCCGCGAATTCATGACCACGGCTCTGGGCAGCCGGGTTACCGAGATGATCCAGCTCGACAACGGCCGGGTAGGCGGCTGCTGGTTCACTATCAACAACAAGACCTATGACCTCGCCTGCTCCGAGGACCATACCGGTTCGCACGGCCGTTTCCACCATGTCACCTATGCCTGCGACCAGCGCGAGGACATCCTGCGCGCCGCGGACATCTTCCTGGAAAACGGCGTTCATATCGAGTCCGGCCCGCACAAACATGCGATCCAGGGCACGTTCTTCCTCTATGTCTGGGAGCCCGCCGGCAACCGTGTCGAGCTCGCCAATGCAGGCGCGCGACTGATCCTTCGCCCCGACTGGAAGCCGGTCGTCTGGACCGAAGCCGACCGCAAGAAGGGCCAGGCCTGGGGGATGAAGACGATCGAAACCTTCCACACACACGGCACGCCGCCGGTGGCACACAAGTAAGTCAAGAGGCATCCCATGGCAAAGACAGCATTGGTCATCAGCGCCCATTCGGCGGATTTCGTCTGGCGTTGCGGCGGCGCGATCGCGCTTCATGAGGAAAAGGGCTACGACGTCACAGTCATCTGCCTGTCCTATGGCG
>NZ_JBFTZM010000018.1:0-89946 GCF_056406795.1 Neorhizobium sp. P1_A6
GATCTTCCGGAATTGTTTGTCGGCGACACGAGAGTTTTCGGCGCAGTGGTTGCTGAAGTCGCAGCTCTTGCGATCGATCCCTATCCCCGCGAACCCGGCGTCTTGTTCGCCGATCACCTGGATGGCGATCCGGATGAAAATTCAGGACGCCCCAATCCCTTTGCCGTCCTTAAGGACTGGAAAAAGGATTGAGGACGGGTTGTAAGCGACAGCAAAAACTATATTTTGGCCACGAATTCGCCGACACGGCCCCGCATGAGGAGCGAAGGACCGCTGGAGACGTGAGAACTGGCGCATGGTCCCCGCTCGGGGCGTGCGTTCGGCGAAGATAAGGATCAGGGACGCGTGATCAGAATTTCTATCGATGCCATGGGCGGCGATTTTGGTCCCGAGGTCGTCATTGCCGGTGCTGCCAAGGCACTGGAACGCCACCCGGATGTGACCTTCCTCATCTATGGGCTCAAGGCTCAATGCGAGCCGGTTTTGGCGAAATATCCAAAGCTGCGGGATAGGTCCGTCTTTCATGAATGCGAACTCGCCGTCAGCATGGAGGAGAAGCCGAGTGCGGCCCTGCGCCGCGGCCGTTACATCTCGACCATGTGGCGGTCGATCGAGGCGGTAAAGCTCGGCGAAGCGGAAGTCGTGGTCTCGGCCGGCAATACCGGTGCCCTGATGGCGATGGCGAAGTTCTGTCTGCGCACCATGGCCAATATCGAACGCCCGGCGATCGCCGGCATATGGCCGACCCTCAAGGGCGAGAGCATCGTCCTCGATATCGGCGCGACGATCGGTGCCGACGCTCAGCAACTTTTCGATTTTGCGATCATGGGCGGGGCCATGGCACGCTCCCTCTTCGAAGTGGACCGACCGACCGTCGGGCTTCTGAACGTCGGTGTCGAAGAGGTGAAGGGCCAGGAAGAGGTCAAGGAGGCCGGGCGGCTGATCCGCGAGGCCAATCTGCCGACGATCGCCTATCACGGTTTCGTCGAAGGTGACGACATCGGCAAGGGCACCGTCGATGTGGTGGTGACCGAAGGTTTTACCGGCAATATCGCGCTGAAGGCGGCGGAGGGCACGGCCCGGCAGATCGCCACGCTTCTGCGCGAATCGATGTCGCGCACGCTGCTGGCCAGGATCGGCTATCTTCTGGCCAAGCCCGCCTTCGACAGGCTGCGCGAGAAGATGGATCCGAACAAGGTCAATGGTGGCGTGTTCCTCGGCTTGAACGGCATCGTCATCAAGAGCCACGGCAGTGCCAATGCCGACGGCTTTGCTGCCGCGATCGATGTCGGCTATGACATGGCACGCAACGATCTCAACGCGAAGATCCGGCAGGATCTTGCAATTTACCATGCCCGTCGCCAGCCCCCGGCTGGCCCCGAAGCGGCATGACGACAGGATGTGAGTTAAGAATGATCCGTTCAGTGGTTCGCGGTTATGGGGCAGCGCTCCCGAAGCGGGTAGTGACCAATCGCGAGTTGGAAGACATCGTCGAGACCTCCGACGAATGGATCGTGCAGCGCACGGGCATTCGTCAGCGTTATCTCGCCGGCGAGGGTGAAACGACCGCCTCTCTCGGCGAGCAGGCAGCGCGTGCGGCGCTCGAAAACGCCGGTTTGATGCCAGATGACATCGATCTCGTGCTGGTCGCGACCTCGACGCCCGACAACACCTTTCCGGCGACCGCCGTCAATATCCAGAATCGGCTGGGCATGACCCACGGCTACGCCTTCGATCTGCAGGCGGTCTGCACCGGCTTCGTCTACGCGATGGCGACCGCCGATCTGCATATCCGCGGTGGAATGGCAAAGCGTGTGCTGGTGATCGGCGCCGAGACCTTTTCCCGCATTCTCGACTGGAAGGACCGCACCACCTGCGTGCTTTTCGGCGATGGCGCCGGTGCGCTGGTGCTGGAGGCGGCGGAAGGCGAGGGGACGATTGCCGACCGAGGCGTGCTGACCGCACATCTGCGCTCCGACGGCTCGCACAAGGACAAGCTCTACGTCGACGGCGGCCCGTCCTCGACGGGCACGGTCGGGCATCTGCGCATGGAGGGCCGCGAGGTCTTCAAGCATGCGGTCGGCATGATCACCGACGTGATCGACAGCGCGTTCGCCGCGACCGGCACGACGGCAGACGATCTCGACTGGCTGGTGCCGCACCAGGCCAACCGCCGCATCATCGACGGCTCGGCGAAGAAACTCGGCATTCCTTTGGAAAAGGTCGTCGTGACCGTCGATCTGCATGGTAATACCTCGGCTGCATCGATTCCTTTGGCACTTTCGGTTGCCGCCTCCGACGGGCGCATCAAGAAGGGCGATCTGGTGATGCTCGAAGCCATGGGCGGCGGTTTTACGTGGGGCGCATTGCTGGTCCGCTGGTAGGGCTGCAATGATTGGCCGAAACGTAAATAAGCGATTGAGCACAGGTGCTTGACCCTCGCGCTCAAGCAAAATACTCTCTATCGGCTTTGATAAGATCAATTTCGAAAATTGGGCGGGGATCATGGCCGGCAAGACAGTAACACGCGCGGATCTGGCGGAATCGGTTTTCCGCAAGGTCGGACTTTCGCGGACGGAATCGGCCGAGCTCGTCGAGACGGTCATAGACGAAATCTGTAACGCGATCGTGCGGGGCGAGGTGGTCAAGCTTTCCTCCTTCGCGACCTTCCAGGTGCGTTCCAAGAACGAGCGGATCGGCCGCAATCCGAAGACCGGCGAGGAAGTGCCGATTTCTCCGCGTCGGGTGATGACGTTCAAGGCCTCCAATGTACTGAAGAGCCGTATCCTCAAGGCGCACACGGCGCGCAAGGCGAAACTGAAGCCGGCAAGCCCTGTCGCCTGAACCCCGGCGCCCTTTCCGCAATCCTGTGAACATGCTTGAATCTCCCGGCTTAAGCCGTTGAGATATGTCCGATTCGGCGCATAATCCGCGCATGAATTGGAGGCTATGAGTCTGCCCTTGGGGCATGGGCAGCCTGCCGTTTGGAGTGTGACCTTTGGAGAAGAGCCCGGACGCCTTTCGTACGATCAGCGAGGTCGCCGACGACCTCGACCTGCCGCAGCATGTGCTGCGCTTCTGGGAAACGCGTTTCCCGCAGATCCGGCCGATGAAGCGCGGCGGCGGGCGGCGTTATTATCGTCCCGAGGACGTCGATCTCCTGAAGGGTATCCGTCACCTGCTCTACGATCACGGTTACACCATAAAAGGCGTGCAGAAGCTTCTGAAGATGAACGGCAACAAGTTCGTCTCGGCGATCGCGTCCGGCGATCTCGCCACGATGGAAGCGATCATGGCGGCAAACAGCGAAAAGCAGGTCGAGCCGAAGATCAGCACCGCCGAAGAGGATCAGATCGTCGGCCGCCCCAAGGTGAAGCCGAGCGGCCGCTTTTTCGGCTTCGGCGGCACCCACGAGGACGACGTGGAAGTGTCGATCGGCAAGTCCAGCATCGGCAAGGAAGACCGCGCCCTGTTGCAGGAGGCGCTGTTCGATCTTCTGGAATGCAAACGCCTCCTGGATCAGGTTCGCTAATCCAACTCGCGGCAAAGTTAAGAAAAATTTACCATTCACCTCTGGTTCAGGAGAAATGAAGGATCATTTCTTCACAAGGAGAATCAGAGGAGGTGAATTATGAAGAAAAAGCTCGCCGTCGCCGTTTTATCCCTGATTACGGCCTTTAGCGGTGTCGTTCCGGCCCAGGCTTTCCCGTCGATCGCCGCCCCGAGGATCGAAGCGTCCCAGGATATCCAGCAGGTGCAGTACTGGCGCGATCGTGACGGCTGGGAAGGCCGCCGCTACTACCGCGACCGCTACGATGGCGACCGCTATTACCGCCGCCATCGCCGTGGCCCGGATGCCGGTGCGATCATCGGAGGGCTTGCCCTTGGCGCGATCATCGGCGGCGCGCTGGCCCAGCCGCGTTATGCACCGAGATACGCTCCGCGTTACTACCGACCGCGCTACTACGCCCCCCGGCGTTATGTCGGTGGCAATGCACATGTAAACTGGTGCTATGCCCGCTACCGGTCCTACAGGGCCTACGATAACACGTTCCAGCCCTATTACGGCCCGCGCCAGCAGTGCTATTCGCCCTACTGACATCCGTTGAACCGGATAACAACGTCAGCCTGCCCTGCCAATCCGGTGGGGCGGGTAAATCACGTGAGGAAGTCCCGGTTCTCGGAAAAGGTTTTTGATCTGACTGAGATTTCAAGGGGATTTAATTGGTCGGGGCGGCCGGATTTGAACCGACGACCCCTTGACCCCCAGTCAAGTGCGCTACCGGGCTGCGCTACGCCCCGACCTGCTCAATGAGCATGTTTTCCCTAGTCGCTCCGCTTTGCCGGCGCAAGCTCAAAATCCCTTGATTGGAAGAAAAAGAGGATGGTTGGCACAAGAACGCGCCGATGAACATAAAAGCCGGGTCCGAACTCGGGCATCGCGAAAGCCTTCGTCGCGGGCAGCGGCACGGGCTTCACCGAGGCTGCAGCCGCGGTTAACCGCTCGGAAGACCAACTATAAGGGGATTGCAGAGATTTCTGCGGAAGATAATCTTAGATATAAAACGAAGTTGCGCATGCTGGAAACTTCGGCATGAAGGCGGGCTAAAAGATTAGCTGCGGTATCTATGTAATGCTTAACGAAAACGCGGCGCCCGGCTTGCATTCATCAAGAGTTCTTGCTGAGACGCAAAAGGTCCGAGAAGTTTCAGAAGGCGGATTTCTTCCTCTTGATCGATACGATAGCGCTTTGCGAACTCCGCAACGCTCCAGACTTTCTTCAAGCCTTTACTATCGATATCGTCGAGATTCATATGCGTCGACATAAGTATCCCCTTTTCTTGCTTGTTCGAACCTAAACTCGCGTGGCAAATTTTGTTCCGGACAACTCTGAGCTTCTATCGTTAATAATGTATCCTCTAACGAACCCTCACTTTTCTTGGACTTTAATACCATTCTGGCCGATGCTGAGCTCGACGCCTCTGGGCTTGGTTTCTTCGCGATAGACGTAAAAACCGAGGCCGACGACGGCGACAAGCAAGGCGCCGATAATGAGATAAAGGTTATTGATGCGTGTCATGCGTACCCCCTGCACGTTGTCTGGCGGCGGGGAAACGCGTGAGATCTCAAAGAGTTCCCGCGCTGCAGCGATTTCAGTCGTCGTTTGCGGCGTTGAGGTTCTGGGGGCGGATTCCCTCGTCGTGAAACTGCTGGCGCAGCCTGAGCCCCGGCCCGGCGCCCGCATCGTCCTCACCCGCGCCGAGGAAAAGCACGCCCTTCGACTCGAAGATTGAACGCAACCGATCGGTGACGCCGGCGTTTGCGAAGACTTGCGAGGCCTCGGCTTCTTCGATCGCAGATTTGGAAAGCCCTGACGCGGCGGCCAACTCCTCCACCGTCATTCCTGTCATCGCGCGTGCGGCGCGGAGTTGAGAAACCGTCAGCATGATAGGGAATCTGGAGCGCTGGGCGCCGAAGTCAAGCGGCGTTGTCGGCCGCAGAGCGGGATCGTCGCTGCGATCGGATGAAACGATGTTCCAGCGCCACGCAGCCCCAGACGATGCCGAGCAGGAGGTAGAAATGCCGCCAGTGGTCGGTGTCGATGACGTTGCCGATGATCGCATGGCCCAATATCATCACCCAGGCGATCATCAGATAGGCCTGCCACGGGCGTTCGCGCAGCATGTAGCGGAAGCCGAACCACAGCGTCGACCAGATCATGATCTGATAGGTGATCGCGCCGAGCCAGCCATAGGTGGTCAGCGTCTTCAGCCAGATATTGTGTTCGTCCTCGCCGAAGATCTTGCCGAAGGCCATCGGCCCCAGCCCGAGCGGCCGTTCCATGGCCATCAGGAAGCCGATCTTGTGGCGCTCGAAACGGCCAAGGCGGGCGCCGTCATAGTCCTGCACCAGCTTGGCGCGGTTCGTGAACAGGTCGGAAACCTGCGGGAACTGCAGCGCGATCGCCAGCGCCAGGACGAGGAAGATCGCAGCACCCCCGGCGATCGCCAGGATCTTGAACCGGAAGGCGGTGGTGCGCTCCTTGAGGAGCATGACGATCACCAGAGCGATACCGGCGAACACCAAGAGGCCCCAGGCCGCGCGCGAGAAGGACAGGAAGATGCCGAGCGCCAGGATGAGGATGCCGGCGATCAGCAGCGGCGCCTTTATCAGCGGTCCGGTCAGCAACCGGTAGAGGAGGTAGAGGAGGGGGGCGACGAGATAGGGGCCGAAGACGTTCGGGTCCTGGAAGGCACCCATGGCGCGATTGTAGCGGGTGAACACATGCGAGCCCGGAAAGGCGTTGAAATAGCCGAGAACGCCGAGCAGCGAGGTGATGATTGCAGCGATGACCCAGGCCTTGAAGATCAGGTTCAGGCGCCGGTGGTCGTTCTCGATGATCGCCGCATAAAAGACCGAACTCAGCGCCAGGAAGGTGGAGACGGCGAAATACATCGGCGCCTCGCTCATGTCCTTCATGACGAACATGGAGAACAGGCCGCTCATGTTGAACGTCAGCATCATTACCAGAAGCGGTGCGACGGTACGCGATATCTTCAGGCCGAGCAGGAACCAGATGCCGATCTGGATTACCATGATCAGCTCGTAAGGCGCAGGCTCGGAAATGACGAAGCCGGAAAGGAAGACGCCAAAAGCGATCAGGCCGGAACCGGCCAGCTTTACGGCCGCCAGCCGGCTGTCGAAACCCACCGGGTGGCCGCCTGCGCGGTTATAGTCGAGCGTGCTCAATAGGCGTTGTCCGTGTTGAGCAGCCGGATCGGCGTCAGGAACAGGATCTTGAGGTCGAAGAGCAGCGACCAGTTTTCGATATAGTCGAGGTCGTAGGCCGTGCGGGCACGGATCTTCTCGTCGCTGTCGAGTTCGCCACGCAAGCCGTTGATCTGCGCCCAGCCGGTGACACCCGGCTTGACGCGGTGGCGGGCGAAATAGCTCTCGACTACGTCGACATATTTGCGCGTCCCCGTCTGGGCAAGCACCGCATGCGGGCGCGGTCCGACGAGTGAAAGCTGGCCGCGCAGCACGTTGAACAGCTGCGGCAGTTCGTCGATCGAGGATTTGCGCAGGAAGCGACCGACCGGGGTGACGCGCGGGTCGCCCTTGGTGACGGCCTTGACCGCCGTCTGGTCGCTGAGGTCGGTGTACATCGAACGGAACTTCAGGACGTCGATGATCTCGTTGTTGAAGCCGTGGCGCTTCTGGCGGAACAGGATCGGCCCCTTCGAGGTCGCCTTCACCGCAATTGCCGCGCCCAGCATGATCGGCCAGGCAAGGAGGAGGCCGACCACCGAAAAGACGATGTCGAAGACGCGCTTGGCGACCGAGTCCCAGTCGCGGATCGGCTTGTCGAAAATGTCGAACATCGGTACCGCGCCCACATGCGAATAGGAGCGGGGGCGGAAACGCAGGCGATTGGCATGGGCGGCAAGGCGGATATCGACCGGCAATACCCAGAGCTTGCGCAGCAGCTGCAGGATGCGGGCCTCGGCCGTTGCAGGCAGCGCGATGATCAGCATGTCGATGCGGGCAAGGCGGGCGAATTCGATAAGCTCGGCGAAGGTCCCGAGCTTCGGATAGCCGGCGACGACGGTCGGCGAGCGTTCGCTGTTGCGATCGTCGAAAATGCCGCAGATGCGGATGTCGTTGTCGGGCTGCTGTTCGAGCTGGCGGACGAGCTGCTTGGCCGGTTCGCCGCCGCCGACGATGATGGCGCGGCGCTCCATCACGCCATTGCGCCCCCAGTGACGGATGGCAAAGGCGGTGAGCTGCCGTTCGAGGAAGAGGAACGCGGCGCTGGTAACGAACCAGGCGATAAAGCCGGCAAGCGGATAGGGCTCGCGTTCGACAAGGTAAAGGGTGGACGCCGTCAGCAGAAAACCGATCGTCCAGCAGACGAAAACACGTTTGGCGGTGCGCGAGGCACCACGTAGCGAGGGGATCTGGTAGGTATCGGCCACTTGCAGAAGCAGGACGGTGAGCGTCGAACCCCAGGCGACGAGAGCGAAACGGGCGAAAAAGCCGGTGAGATCGATCGGTGCGAAAAGCGCCCCGACGCCAAGGCCGATCCCGAGCATGGCCAGCAGCTCGAACAACCGGAACTGGCCGATCAGCATCGTCGGCGAATAGCTGTCGTTGCGGAACTGCTCTGCGATCTGGCGCGCAAACGGATTGAGCACCGTGGCGTTCACCGGATCATGCTTTTCGTCGGCAGCTCGGAGTTCCGAAACCTTCTTGCGAAGGCTTTCGACATCGAACTGCTCGGACTTGTTCGGCTGGTTCATGGACCGATCCCTTTGGCCTTCCGGGTCCGGCGGCGCTGGAAGCCCCGGTGACGCTGGAAGCAATGGGAAACGCATACCAAAAAGAGGTGAAGGAAGCCTTTAGCCGCGCCCAGGATCCGGTCTCGAACCTGTCAGATCTTGATACAGGCCGAGCATTTCGCGGGCCATGACCGAGGCGGAAAAGACCGCCTTGAAGGCCTCCGGTTTCGGCATCACCGCATCCTGCCAGCCGGGCGTCGTGACCGCTTGCGTCATGACGCGGGCGAGATCCTCGGCATCGCCGGGGATGGCAAGGGCAGCACTCGCCTCGCCGAGCACTTCCGGGATGCCGCCGACCCTGGAGGCGATCACTGGCTTGCCGGCCGCCAGCGCCTCGAGCACGATGTAAGGCATCGCTTCGGCGCGGGAGGGCACGACGACGATCTTCGCCATGGAGAACGCGTCGCGCGCCGGCATGGCCGGTTTCATCTGGATGCGCCGGCCAAGCCCGCGCTCGGCCATCATCGCCTCATAACGGTCGCGATCCGGGCCGTCGCCGACCATCAGCGCCGAAAGCGGATGACCGACCGCCCTTTCGGTGCGGGCGAAGGCGTCGATGAACACATCCGGCCCCTTGAGGTCGCGCAGCATGCCGATATAGAGGAAATGCGGTGCCCCGTGGTCGGTGCCGATGGTTTCGAACTCGGCGTCCTTGATGCCGTTGTAGATCACCCGGGAGACTTTTCGCGGCGTGCCGACCTTGGCCTCGTAGGTGCGCCGTTCGTAGTCGCAGACGAACACCAGCGCGTCCCCGAAATGCTCCTGAAAACGTTCCAGCCGCAGCACGACTTGGCCGGAAAGGCTGGACCGGCTGAAATGCAGGCTGCCGCCATGCGGCGAATAGAGGCGGGCTACGCGATACCTGTTGACCCGCAGGGCTGAGCCGATCAGCCGGGCAATGGCGCCACCCTTGGCGCCGTGCCCGTGCAAAATGTCCGGCTGCAAACTCTTGATATGTCTGTAACTCTTGTAGATCGCCACGAAATCGGAAGGCGCGATCGCGCGGCGCATAGGAATGCGGGTGAGGCCGAGCGAAAGATGGGGCCTGATACTGTCGAAGAGGCGGTCCTCATGCGCTCCACCGGTCGAGCTGTCGCACAGGATGCCGACCTCGTGGCCGGCCGCCCGGTGCTCCTCGACCAGATCGCGCACATGGCGGAAGATCCCACCGACGGGCGACCTGAAGCAGTGGAGTATCCGCAAGGGAGCGCTTTCCGCCATGGACCGGTCAGAACAGCCGCTCGCGGACGTAGATCGTGTCGCCGGCAAGCACCGTGGAAGAGATGACGGTGCGGCCGGTGATCACCTGGCCGTTGATCTTGCGGGTGACGTCGACGTCGCGCTGGTTGCCGCGCGAGGTGAAACCGCCGGCGATCGCGATTGCGTTCTGGGCAGTCATCCCCGGCACGTAGGAATATTGCCCCGGCCGGCCGACTTCGCCCATGACGAAGACGGGACGATAACGATCGATCTCGGCTGTGACATCCGGATCGCGCAGGTAACCCTGCTTGAGACGGGAAGCAATCGAGCCTTCCAGCGCCGGCAGCGTCTGGCCGCGGGCAACCACCTGGCCGATCAGCGGGAAGGCGATGTAACCGGCCTGGTCGACCGTATAGGTATTGGTGAGGCCCGGCTGCTCGAAGACGCTGACGCGCAGTCGGTCGCCGCTATCCAGCCTGTACGGCTGGACGGCCGCCTGCTGGAAACTTTTCGGGGCGGGCGCGTAGCTCGTGCAGCCGGCAAGCGCCGTCGCAGCGAGCGCTAACGCCAGCACATGTTTGGCCATCACGCGATTGAAGGGGGCGAAGGACATTTCCGCGTTCGAGGCTCCGGCTGTTCATACCATCTGCCCCCGTTATCGATCCGTTAGGGTTAATGCCCGGTAAAGAGGCCGGTAATTTGGGGATTTTCTTGGAGCTCCGACGCTGTACTTGGCCATTAACCCTCGCGTTACCATGATCCTTTACTCTTCGCCGAAACCGATCAGTTGGAGCGTATCATGTCAGGCGTAAACGGTGGCAATCAGGACGTGGATATCGACCTCGGGCGGGTCATCTCGGCGGTCTGGGAACGCAAGGCCAGGATATTGGCCGCAACGATCGTTGCGGCGGCGGTCGCACTGGTCGGCACCAGCCTGATGAAGCCCAGCTACAAGAGTGAGACGCGAATGCTGATCGAATCCCGCTCGCCCAACCTTTCGGGAGGGGATGCCGCGGCGCAGGCCAACGACCCGCTGCTCGACTCGCTCAACATCACCAGCCAGGCGCAGCTTCTGCAGTCGACCGATCTCATCAAGCGGGTCGCCCGCGACCTCAACCTCGCCAAGCTCAAGGAATTCGATCCGGCCGCCCAGTCCTTCCTTCCCGACCCGCTGGTCCTGATCGGCCTGAAGCAGGATCCGATGAAGCTCGACCCGGAAGACAGGGTGATCAAGGAATTCCGCGATAAGCTGAATGTCTATGCCGTCGAGAATTCGCGCGTCATTGCCATCGAGTTTTCCTCACGCGATCCGAAGCTCGCAGCCGAGATCCCGAACCGGATGGCGCAGGCCTACCTTCAGATCCAGAGCGGTGCCAAGCTCGATACCCATTCCGAGACCGCCAAATGGCTGGAGCCGGAAATCGCCAGCCTGACCAGCAAGGTCAAGGAGGCGGAGAAGAAGGTTGCCAACTACCGCTCTTCCAACGGCTTGTTCCAGACCACCGAAACCAACAGCTTCTCGACCCAGCAGCTCAACGACATTTCGACCGAGCTTGCTCGTATCCGCGGCGAGCGGGCGAATGCCGAGGCGCGCGCCGAAAACGTCCGAACGGCCCTGAAAGCCGGCCGCGCTTCCGATACTCTGAGCGATGTCGTCGGTTCGCAGGTCATCCAGCGGCTGAAGGAAGCGGAAGCCAACCTGCAGGCGCAGATTGCCGACTCCTCGACCTCGCTACTCGAAGGCCATCCGCGGCTGAAGGGACTGCGCGGCCAGCTTTCCGGCATCCGCCAGCAGATCGAGAGCGAGACAAAGAAGATTCTCGCGAGCCTCGACAACGAAGCCGAAATGTCGCGCATCCGCGAACGCCAGTTGATGGGCCAGCTCAACGGCTTGAAGGCGGACTCCGCCAAGGCGGGCGAAGAGGAAGTGGGCCTGCGCGCGCTGGAACGCGAGGCCGCCGCCCAGCGCCAGCTTCTCGAAACCTATCTTGCCCGTTACCGCGAAGCGAGTTCCCGCCTCGAGGGCAATTCGAGCCCGGCCGATGCCCGTGTCGTCTCGAAAGCCGTCGAACCGTCGGAACCCTATTTCCCGAAGATCATCCCGATCGTCATCGTCGTCTCGCTCGCCACCTTGATCTTCGGCTGCCTGATCGTCATCGTCACCGAGCTCTTCTCCGGCCGCGCATTGCGCCCCTCCGGCGTTCGTAACGCCGACAATGACATCATGCTGGAACCCGCCGCATCCGCCCCTGCTGCTGCCGCTCCGCTGCCGGTCCACCAGATGCAGGCAGAGGCGGCACGCTTCGACCGGCCGGAACCGGCCCAGGAAAACGCGAGAAATGCGGCAGCGCTCGCCTATGCCAAGATCGCCGAACAATCGCTCTCCGAGAAGGAGAGCGAGGCAGAGGATGCCGTAGCGGAAGTCGACGATCGCGGCTTCACGATCGGCTCCGTCGCGCATTACCTGCAGCGCCACGATGTGCCTGTGGCGATCGGCATTTCACCGGGTGGCGACGAGGGCTCGACTGCGACCGTCATGCTCGCCCGCGAACTCGCCGAGCGCGGCCGCACTGTCGTGCTGGTCGACATGACCGGTTCCGCCGCCCCGACGCAGATGATGGTGGAAAATCCGAAACTGCCCGGCATTACCGACCTTCTGTGCGGCGAAACCGCCTTCGGCGACGCGATCCATCCGGACCGGCTTTCCGATGCCCATATCATCCCGCACGGCGCTTCGGATCCGGCGCGTGCCATGCGCGGCGTCGATCGCCTGTCGATGATCATAGATGCGCTGGCGGATGCCTACGACCTAGTGCTGATCGAATGCGGTCCCGCCGAGATTGCCGGCATCTCGCGTCTGACCCGCAATGCGATGGCCGAGATCGTCCTGTCGGTTCCGGGCTTCAAGGATGAGGAAGTCGCCGAACTGGTGACGGATTTCGAAGCGGCCGGCTATGGCAATCTACTGGTCATGGCGCAGACCGCCGATCGGCATTCGCCACGTCCCGGAAAACGCCGCGCCGCCTGATTATTCGGCTGCTGGTTCCGTGTCGGAGGCGGGAGCTTCCGGCACGTTCGGGCACCGGCGGGACCGCCACCGCTGCACCAACGCATAGAGATGCGAATTGCGCTTGATCGCAGCCTTCGCCTTGGTCACTCCGATCAAAAGCGGCCGCATCAGCGAACCCTTCCAGGTGAGCGGCAGCAGGATGTCGTACTGCACCGTTTCCTGGGTACACCAGTTGCGCTTGTAGGGCTGGTCGCCGACGCCGAAATCGAACACCGAAGCGCCCTCGCGGCAGGACTGCTCGATCATCAGCCAGAACAGCAATTCGCCGGGGCTCGCCTCCGGGCAGATCGTCTCGTCGATCGAGCTGAACTGGCAGATGACATGGTCGCCCTTGCGCGACAGGCCGGCAATCGCCGCGATGTGCCCTTCGTGCTCGCCGCGCAGCCGAATGGCATGCAGCATGAGCGGCGTATCTGTCCCCTTGACCGGAACGTCCATCAGGTGGTGGAAGAAGTCCTGGATACCGGGAAATTGAAAGACGTCCGGCAGGCCGAACAGTCGCAGCCGCTCGCCTTTCTGGCGAAAGAAGATATCGAGCAGAACATGCTTTTCGGCCGGATCGGTCGGGACGATGTGATCATAACCGCCGATCGCCTCGATCTTGCGGCTCTGCGAGCGGAATTTCTTGCGGCGGCTTTTCGCATTGAGTTGCGCCAGCGTCGCCTCGAAATTCTGAAAGAGCGGCAACTGGAAGGAATGGTTCTGGTTTTCGATCGAAGCAAGCGCGGACAGCGGATGCTGTATGCCCCGCCAGACAAGCGGGATATTATCGAGAACGACCAGGTCCGCCTTGTCGGAGAGTGCGAGCCTTATGCCATAGGCGAAGTTCTGCAGTTCTTCCGCATCGGGTGCGGTGAGTTCGGCATCGAAGAGGCCGGTATTGACGTTGTTGAACCGGTGGCCGAGCAGACGGGCGATCCGGGCGCGGCGTTCCGGTATGACTTCGAGCGGCAGGATGAAAAGCGTGCGGCCATCGACAATGCCCTGGATGATCGCAAGTTCGCTATGATGCGCCTGGACCCAGGCAAGACACCAGTCGAAACTTTGATGCAGGGAGTTCTTGGAAAGCCGTTCGAGGCGCCGCCACTCAGCTTCAACGGACCGGAGATCGTTGGTCGAGACGAGGGTGAGTTCGGACAACCGTATCGTCCGGTTATCGGTTCCGAGAGGACCCGCATCCTTGATCTGCTCTTCGTGTTGGATCTTCCGCTGCTGCATGGCCTCGCCCGCTGATGCCGTTTTGCCGGCAACATAGGGGGAGGGCGCCAAGAATCAGTTTACCGATAAGCGAAATCCCCGGGAAACCGCTGCCGCTGGTTAACCGGGGGTAAAGCCGCCTATTCCTTGGGCTTCGGCCCGGCCATCCATTTGATGATCAGCATGGCGGGCAGGATCCAGAGGAGGCCGCTGATCAGGAAGTAGAGGAAATGCACCCACCAGGGTGAAGTGGCAAGCAGCAGCATGGCGAAAGTCGTGGCGGCAAGCGCATAAAAGATCACCAGGATGATGATCAGGATCGTGCCGATGAAACTTCTCAAACGCGGGACCAAGACGTCTTCTCCTATCCGCGACCGCATGCCGCAAAGCGCCGGGGCTTGTTTTGCATGGGTTGATGGGGCAAAGCAACGCGAAATGCTTGATGGATGCTTGCCTCGCACCCGCGTCCTTTTGGCTTGAGCGACAGGAGCATACCCATGTCGGCAACCGATGCTGTGATCATCGATGTCCTGAACCACACCAAGCGTCGCGAGCGTGACCGCAAGGCCGTGCGCATCTGGCTTGGCGTCGTCGTCTTCACGCTGTTCTGTCTGGTTCTGGTGGGCGGCGCGACACGGCTCACCGATTCCGGACTGTCGATTACTGAATGGAAGCCGATCCACGGCGTCATCCCGCCGCTGTCGGCTGCGGAGTGGGACGAGGAATTCCGCCTCTACCAGCGCATTCCGCAATATCAGGAGATCAACCGGGACATGACGGTCGACGAGTTCAAGTCGATCTTCTGGTGGGAATGGGCGCACCGATTCCTCGCCCGCTCGATCGGCATGGTCTTCGCCCTGCCGCTGATCTTCTTCTGGCTTACCGGCCGTATCGAAAAGCGCCTGCGCGGCCCGCTGGTCGGCCTTCTGGCGCTCGGCGGTTTCCAGGGGTTCATCGGCTGGTGGATGGTGTCTTCCGGCCTCACCAAACTGGTCAGCGTCTCGCAATACCGGCTCGCGACGCACCTCGTCATCGCCTGTCTGATCTTCGCCGCCTGTATCTGGATCATGCGCGGGCTTTCGCCGCATAGCCGTGATCTTCCGCCGACGGCAAGGTCCAAATGGGCAGCCGGCGGCATCGCCTTCCTGGTCCTCTTCCAGATCTATCTTGGCGCGCTGGTGGCGGGGCTCGATGCCGGCCTTTCCTACAATACCTGGCCACTGATGGATGGTGCACTGATCCCGAGCGATCTCTTTGTCCAACAGCCCTGGTGGATCAATCTGTTCGAGAACCCGAAGACGGTACAGTTCGCGCACCGTTGCGGCGCCTACCTTTTGTGGGCTGCCACCCTCGTGCACATGGTGATCTCGCTTCGCCTGGCTCCCGGCTCGACCCATGCCCGTCGTTCCGTTCTGCTGTTCGGGCTGGTGACGCTACAAGCCGTCATCGGCATTTCGACGCTCGTCATGCAGGTGCCGCTCGATCTGGCGCTGACGCACCAGGCCGTCGCCCTGATCGTACTCGGCTTTGCCGTCGCCCATTGGCGCGGTTTCGCCGGCGAATATCCCCCAGAGACCGCCATCGTCGCGCGGACCTGATCTCCCCACATTGCTGACACTTGCGAGAGGTGAGCGGACTGATATCCGCTCGCCTTTTCTTTTGGCTTGACGCAGGGCAAAATTAATGTCACTAAAGATGATATGAATACATCACGAGTGACAAAATATGAAAGCCCGTTGCGGGCGGAGCAGGCGCAGGCGACCCGCGAGCGGATCCTCGCGGGCGTGCGGACCATTCTGGAAGGCGATCCCGACAATGCGCTCGGGTTCGACGAACTGGCGGAGGTGAGTGGCGTCAACCGCCGCACCATCTTCCGTCATTTCCCGACCAAGGAAGACCTGCTGTCCGCCTTCTGGCAGAGCACCAACGCCTCGCTCGGCGTCCGCTTCTGGCCGGAAAGCGAGCGGGATCTGGTCGCGCTGCCGCCGGAGCTCTTCGCCTCGCTGGACGGGATCGAAGGCATCGTGCGCGCCTCGCATGCGAGCGGTGCCGGCCGGCAGATGCGCCTGCAGGCGAATGCCGAACGGCAGACGGCTTTTCGCAAAAGTCTCTCGGATGTATCGGGTAATCTGGATCCGGAACGGGCAAAACAGCTCGAAGCGACGGTCCAGCTGCTTTTCAGCGCCACCGCCTGGCAGACCATGAAGGACTACTGGGGTCTGACCGGYGGCGAGGCGGGGGAAGCGGCCGCATGGGCGATCGGCGCTCTGCTCGATGCGGCGAGAGGGGAAGGGCGCGTATCGAAGGACGAAAGTGATGAATGACAATCATTCCGCAAAAGTGCATCCGGCCGCCAGCGCCGGCAAATTCTGGGTCATGGGTGACGAGATAATGAAACGCGGCAAGCTGGAAGGCACCGGTTTCAACGTCATCGATGTCATGGTGCCGCCCGGCAGCGGCACGCCGCCGCATAGCCATGCCTCGCCGGAAATCTTCCGCATCCTGCAGGGCACGATGACGATCTGGAGCCTGATCGACGGCCAGCCTGCCGAAATCGAAGCCATGCCCGGAGACGTGGTGACCATTCCGGCGCATGCCCCGCATGCCTACCGCAACGCCTCCTCGGCACCGGCCTTGATGATGTCGATCGTCGACGACCGGATGATGGAATTCTTCGAGGCCGCCGCCAGCGACGAGCCGCCGGCAGGCCCGCCGACGCCGGAAGCGATCGAGCGCATCATGGCGCTCACCGTCACCCACGGCATCCATATCCTTCAGGCTGCATGATGTGTTTGAACGACGGGCCGGACGCTCCCTGCCGCCCGGCCCGTCGGCCTCTCGAAAAAAAATGCCGCCGATTGTCGGAATGGCTGCCGTCGGCCCGTCCTTGGAGCATAGTTCAATCGGCTTCGGCCAAGGAGAGGGTAGGGTTATGGCAAAGACAATCGCAATTCTCGTCGCAAGGCTGATCTTCGGCAGCGTGTTCGTTATGGCGACGACGTTCAAGTTTCTCGATATGCAGGCGACCGCAGGGTTCATTTCGGGCGCCGGGTTTCCGTTCCCGCTGCTCCTCGCCTGGATCGCGGCGATCTTTGAGGTGGGGCTGGCTCTCGCATTCCTGACCGGCGCCTTCTTCTCCGAAGCGGCGCTGCTTGCCGGCGCCTACGTCATCTTCCTGGCCTTCGCTTTCCATGGCCCCAGCCATTGGCAAGCCAACCAGGCGGAGTTCGGTTTTTTCGTCGATCACTTCACCTTCCTGGCCGGCCTGCTGTTTGCCGCCGTGCATGGCCCGGGCGAGAAGCTCGCCGTCCATCTGGGTTTGAAGCGGACGCTCGCTTAAGCCTGTTGCAGCACACCGCGGACCGCGGCGGCGACGGCAAGCTCGGCGTCGCGGTCTTTCGCATTGCCGTCTTCTTCATGCCATGCGGCCGAGAGACAGCCATAGGCGAAGGCATAACGCAGAATAGTGCGAACATCGCGGCTGAGCGTCTCAGCGAAGACGGTAGCCATAGAGGCAATGCGTTCTTCATTCCGGGTGAGGTCGAAGCGGTCGAGCGGATTGGAAAACATGTTGGCGACGTCCAGCGCGGCATCGCCGATCAATCCGGCGGGATCAATGATCAGCCAGCCACGCGGGCCAAGCATGATGTTTTCGTGATGCAGGTCGCCATGCAGCGGCTTGATGTCCCGTTGATCGGCGATCAGCGTCTCCGCCATTTCCGCCGCCTCGATAAAGGGGCCGGTAATGCCGTCCCGGCGGTCCGTTTCGGCCTTCTCGAACAGGCTTTTGAAATAGCGGGAAAGCGGCATCAGGCTTGCGGGCGGAGCGATGTCGGACGGCCGGTGATACTCCATGAGGACGTCGGCGGCGATCCGGGTGGCTTCCGCGTCGCCATGGGTTTCCAGATGGTCGCGCAGCGTTACCTTGCCTGCGTGTTCCATCAGCAGGAGATCGTCCGAACGCCCGATCAGCCGAACGCAGCCGACGCCATCCCGCCAGGCCATGAAATCGGCCCCGCGAAGACTGTCTTCCAACACTTTGGGTTTCAGGATCTTGACAATATCGATCTCGCCGCCGGCGCGCGTCACTTCAAGGACGGTGCCGACGACGGTATCGGCTATCTGTCTGGCGGTTTCGATCCGCCATTCGACAGGAAAGGAAAAAGGGAAGGGAATGCCTTCGGTCATCAGGCCGAAAGCATCAGGTCCATGTTCTGGACGGCCGCACCCGAGGCACCCTTGCCGAGATTGTCGAGCAAGGCCACGAGATTGACATGCGCACCGCCCGGCGTGCCGAACACGAAAAGCTTCATCGTGTCGGTATTGACCAGCTCTTCCGCATCGACGCGGGCAAGCGCCGTGCTCTCGTCGAGCGGCACGACGGTGACGATGTCCTGGCCTGCATAATGCTCGACCAGCACCTTGTGGATGCTCTCCATCGTCGCGCCGTCCTTGAGGTCTTCGAGGAAGAGCGGCACCTGGACGATCATGCCCTGCGCGAAGCGGCCGACCGACGGCGAGAAGATCGGCGCACGGTCGAGTTGGCCGTGGATCTTCATCTCCGGCACGTGCTTGTGCTTGAGGTTCAGGCCGTAGAGGAAGTTGTTGGCCGAGATGGCGTCTTCCCTGGCTTGGTCTTCCATCTGCGCGATCATCTGCTTACCGCCGCCGGTATAACCGGAGACCGCATTGACCGTGACCGGATAACCGTCGGGCAGGATGCCAGCGGCGCGCAACGGCCGGATGAGGGCGATCGCGCCGGTCGGGTAGCAACCCGGATTGGCGACATGCCGGGAGGCCTTGATCTTGTCTGCCTGCGTCTTGTCCATCTCCGCAAAGCCATAGGCCCAGGAGGGATCGACGCGGAAGGCGGTCGAGGTGTCGATCACCCGCACCTTGTTGTTGCCGGCAAGCATGGTCACGGCTTCCCGCGAGGCATCGTCCGGCAGGCAGAGGATGGCGACATCGGCACTGTTCAGGAGATCCTCGCGCATGGCGGCGTTGCGCCGCTCCGCTTCCGGGATCGACAGCAGTTCGACGTCGCGGCGGCCGGCCATGCGGGTGCGGATCTGCAGTCCCGTGGTGCCGTGTTCGCCATCGATGAAGATTTTCGCTGTCATGGTCTTATCCTGTTAGATCAGTGCCTTGGATTGGATGCCGGATTCAGTTTACCAGCAAGTTGATTCAGAAATTTAACGCGCTCGCGCGGCGTTCCGCACGAAGCCCGAGCATATACATCGCAACCGTCGCCCCCGCAATGGCGGTGATGTCCGCATGGTCGTAGGCCGGTGCCACCTCGACGACATCGGCGCCGCGGATATCGAGGCCTCCAAGCTGGCGCAGCACCGAGAGTATCTTGGCGCTCGAAGGCCCACCGGCGACCGGCGTGCCCGTGCCCGGCGCGAAAGCCGGATCGAGGCAGTCGATGTCGAAGGTGAGGTAGGTCGGCGTTTGCCCGACGTGATCGAGGATAACCCTGGCGATCTCCGCTGCCGTCATCTCCTCGACCTCATGGCCATAGAGGAGGCGGATCCCGAAATCTTCCGGCGCGTGGGTGCGGATGCCGACCTGGATTGACCGGGCAGGGTCGATAATGCCGGCCCGCACCGCCCGCGCCACGAAGGAGCCGTGATCGATACGACCTTCGTCGTCGAGCCATGTATCCTGGTGCGCGTCGAACTGCACCAGCGCCATCGGTCCGTGTTTGGCGGCATGCGCCTTGAGCAGCGGCCAGGTGACATAATGGTCGCCGCCGAGCGTCAGCAGGAAGGCACCGCTGTCGAGGATGACATTCGCCTGGGCCTCGATCGCAGCCGGGGTCTTCTGATGGTTGCCGTAGTCGAGCAGGCAGTCGCCGTAATCGACGACGGCCATCTCGGCGAAAAGGTCGCGCTGGAACGGATATTGCGGATCGTTGTCGAAGATCGCCGACGCCCGCCGGATCGCCTGCGGCCCGAACCGCGCGCCCGGCCGATTGGAGGTCGCGGCATCGAAGGGAATGCCCCAGACGACGGTATCGGCACCCGCCAGATCCTTGCTGAAGCGGCGGCGCATGAACGACAGCGCGCCGGCAAAGGTCGGGTCGGATGCGGCCGAAGTCAGGTTCTTTGCCGTGAAGGCATGGTCGATCGACTTGTTGGCCATGGTGTCCCTCCATCTTTGGGTGGCGGGACGTTGGACAATAAGGCCAGCCAAGGCAAGCCTGGACGCAACAGATTTTCCGCCGTTCAGGAAGCCTTGGCTTCGAAAACGGGTGGGAAATCGCCCAGCGCCTTGGCCTCCCTGATCCTTGCTCCGATATCCTCCTCGATGATCGATTCCAGCTGCGCGAAACTGTCGATGACATAGTAGATCGGCTGGACGATATCGATGCGGTAGGGGGTCCGGAGCACCGTCATCAGATCGAAGGGCCGGAATTCAGCCTCACGGCCTTCCATAGCGGCCCGCGTCTCGTTGGGGGAGGAGACGATGCCGGCGCCGAAGCAGCGGCGTCCCTGCGGCGTGTCGATCAGGCCGAACTCGACGGTGAACCAGAATATCCGGAACAGGTGCCAGGAATATTCCTTGCCAAGTCCGACGGCTTTTTCGCCGAAGCGGCGAACGAAATTGGCGTAACTCCGGTTGGTCAGGAGCGGGCAGTGGCCGAAGACTTCGTGGAAGATATCCGGTTCCTCGATGTAGTCGATGTGCTCGCGGCGGCGGATGAAGGTCGCCAGCGGAAACTTGCCCTGCGACAGCAATTCGTAGAACCGCGATGGCGGAATAAGGGCGGGTACGCCCTCCACGCCGAAGCCGGTGGTCTCGTTGAGGCGCCGGTCGACATCGCCAAGCTGCGGAACCTTGTCCGCCTTCAACCCGAGTGCCTGAACGCCGTCCAGATATTCCCGGCAGGCCTTGTCAGCCAACAGCCTCATCTGGCGTTCGTACAGTTCGCTCCAGATCCGGTCTTCTTCGTGTGTGTAGTGGTAGATGCCGTCTGCATCCGGCAGGTTTGCCGTGTAGGTGCTTTGCTTGGTCATCAGCGCCTCCCGTTGCGTGATGGAATGGCCAGGTGCTCCAGCCGCCGGCCGTCAGATCACCACTATATCTCCGAAAATGCGGGTAATCATTTCAGCTTTGCCGAATTGAGCGTAAATAATGGGAGGATATTTCGGGAGGAGAGGACATCATGAAAGAAAACCTGCAGGCGGCCCGCAAGCTTCTGCAACTCGTGCAGACGGGCGATGGTTCGTCGCTTGCCGAACTGGCGGAGAAGGCCGGCATGTCGCAAAGCACCGCATGGCGCAAGATCCAGGAACTGGAGGCCGAGGGCGTCATTCGAAAGCGGGTGGCGCTTCTCGATCCGGCAAAGCTCGACCTCAAGCTCTGCATCGTCGCCCATGTGACGCTGGAGGACCATCACGAGGAGGCAATCGAAGCCTTTGCCACGGTCGTGCGCGACCGGCCGGAGATCATGGAGTGTTATGCGCTGTCTGGAACCTTCGACTACATGCTGAAGATCCGGGCGCGCGACGTCGAAGCCTATGAGGCTTTCATGACCCGCCACCTGATGCGCAACCCGCATGTGCGCAACGTGGTCTCCAGCTTTGTCCTGCGCGAACTGAAATCGACGACCGAACTGCCCATATAGGAAAGCCTATAAACGAAAAAGGCGGAACCGAAGCCCCGCCCTTTGAAAGTCCAAGTCCAGAAGCGATTAACGCTTGGAGAACTGGAAGGAGCGGCGGGCCTTTGCCTTACCGTACTTCTTACGCTCGACCACGCGGCTGTCGCGGGTCAGGAAGCCACCCTTCTTGAGCACGCCGCGAAGGCCCGGCTCGAAATAGGTGAGTGCCTTGGAGACGCCGTGACGAACAGCGCCGGCCTGGCCAGAGAGACCGCCACCGGTGACGGTCGCGACGATGTCGAACTGGCCGGTGCGGGCAGCGGCGATAACCGGCTGCTGCAGGATCATCTGCAGGACGGGACGGGCGAAGTAGGTCGAGAAGTCACGGCCGTTGACCGTGATCTTGCCGGTGCCGGCCTTGACCCAGACGCGGGCGACGGCGTTCTTGCGCTTGCCGGTCGCGTAGGAGCGGCCGAGGCTGTCGACTTTGCGGACATAGACCGGAGCGGCAGCTTCGGAAGCCGGCGCGAGGTCCTTCAGGGAGGAAAGATCGGCCATTATCAGGCGCTCCTTACGTTCTTGCTGTTCAGCGATGCCACGTCGAGGGCGACCGGCTGCTGTGCTTCATGGGGATGGTTGGAACCGGCGTAGACGCGCAGGTTCTTCATCTGGCGACGGCCGAGCGGACCGCGGGGAACCATGCGCTCAACAGCCTTCTCGATAACGCGCTCCGGAAAGCGGCCTTCGATGATCTGGCGCGCGGTGCGCTCCTTGATGCCACCCGGGTAACCGGTGTGCCAGTAGTAGGTCTTGTCGGAATATTTCTTGCCGGTGAGGACGCACTTTTCCGCATTGATGATGATGACGTTGTCGCCATCATCGACGTGCGGAGTGAAGGTGGCCTTGTGCTTGCCGCGGAGCCGGTTGGCGACGATGGTGGCGAGGCGACCGACAACGAGGCCTTCGGCATCGATGATCACCCACTTCTTCACCACCTCTGCAGGCTTCTGAACGAAGGTTGACATGTTTTTAACTCTTTCTTCTAGGACCCATGACATCCGAAACCTTCGAATGCAGGGCGTTTCTTGTTGCTTGGATTGCCATGGGTGACGCCGGCAAAAAAGAAAGCGGGCCGAAACGGTCCGCGATCTGGGCGGCTTATACCGAGGGCGGCCGAAAGCGTCAAGGTGATGGTTTTGCGCTGCCGAAAAATAGAATAAGCAAAATCAATGACTTATCGATGTGGTTATATGATACCACAGTTTTCTGAGTGAAAATCGGTCGCGGTTGATGCCGGAATACTGGTCCTCCTCATCGTAGCCGTCGAGCGGGGAGCGATTGCTGTCCGGAAGGGGGGCTATTGGCCTTATGTGCCGATGGGAAAGAAAACCCATCCTCATGCCGGGAGTTCCATCCAGGAGCCGCCCTGTCGGAAGCTCGCAAAGACCCGCTGACATGAAAGCGATCTGCGCCATTTTTCCCGCGTATCGCTTGTCTGGTCTACACCCTGGAATTGTGCTTGAACGAAAGATGGCGAGCGGGCACAAATGGCAGAATAGACGCTCTCTTGAAGGTTTTACGACGGATTTCACACATGAATAGCTGTCAATCACTCATGTTTTAAGGGGATCCGCTGCGGAAAAAGAAAACTGACAAATGTTCAGAAAAATAAATTTGCCTAGCAAAATCTAGTAGCACTTTCTAATTCAACCATAAGATGGTGCTAATATGTACAAGTACAAAAAAGGGGTATTCCGCGAACCTGTGCAGAACATCGCGTGCTAAGCATTCTCGATTTTTTGAGTCAGGAAGCCGACTAAAATCTCAGGCAGCCTGCCTGTAGAGGAAAACAATCTTCTGGGTCGGGTCTTCTTTTGCAGGCACGAACGGGACAGCTCGGTGTGTCGGTCGTCGGCACCGTCGCCCGGTCGGCAAATTCATGGGAGTCGCAGTAGCCGCTGTCGATGACATAGCGGTCGTAGAGCGTCATCCGCGCCTTGTTGCGGGACGGGTAACGCAGGATCACCGCGCCCTCCCGGCCGATCGCCCGCTGCACGGCGGCACAGGACATGCCGGTGGAATTGTAGCGCGAGATCGCGGCAGCAGGTGCAGCCGAGAGGCAGACGCCGGCGGCAATGACCGCAAGGCAGCCGAGAATTTTTTTCATGATCCTCATCCCTTTTGACGAGATGCGGACTTACATAGCGCAGAAGCACCGCGCCGCCAGAGGCGCGTTATTGCGGGAGCCGCTGTCATGAACCATGATCATTACGACAATGCCTATATCGCCGATATCCTGAAGAACACCAGGACCATTGCGCTCCTCGGCGCGTCCCCTAATCCCAACAGGCCGAGCAATCGGGTCATGGGTTTTCTGCTCTCCAAGGGCTATACGGTATTTCCGGTCAATCCTGGCCAGGCCGGCAAGCAGATCCTCGGCCAGACGGTCTACAGGACGCTTTCGGACGTGCCGCAGCCGGTCGATATGGTCGATGTCTTCCGGGCCGCCGAATATCTGGACGGCGTGGTCGACGAGGCGGTCGGGCTCGAAACCAGGCCGAAGGTGATCTGGAGCCAGCTGAGCGTGCGTGACGACAGGGCCGCCGAAAAGGCGGAAGCGGCCGGCATCAAGGTCGTCATGGATCGCTGCCCGGCGATCGAGTATCCCCGCCTGGTTGCCTGAGACGACCGCCTGGGTTCGCCGCTGGGCGTCCGGCTACTTGGCGAGCAGTTCCGACCGGTTGCGCATGTCGTCAAGCAGTTCGGCATTGCCGCAATAGTTTGCGAAGTCCGCGGCGGCGCTGCCGTCGGCCAGTTCGCGCCGGCAGCGGGTCTTCTCGCCGCAGTGGACACAGGTCACGTGCATTTCGCGGAATTCCACCGGCTCCTCCAGCCTGGCTTCTTCCGGATCAATGTTGAGCAGCTTCATCAGCGCCAGCATTTCGTCGGCTGCATGCGGGCCTTTGGCGATCAGTTCGCGCAGTTCCTGTTCCGACAAGGCGTTGTCCTGCGCCAGCAGCTTGACGGTTTCGTCGTCGAGGCTGGCGAGAAGCTTGGCTTCGTTGATCGCAGCCCACGTGGCGGAACACCAGCGCTTCAGCCTGTCGGTGAGATTTTCCGGAGCGGGGTCAAGGGTGGGAATTGTGTTGTCCATTGCAAACTCCTCTCTATTTCCCCGGAGGATAGGTTCCGGAGAACGATATACCTTGATCGTGATCAACCGCCGGGGTCTGTTGGAGCGCTAACGATCAGGCGCCATTTCAAGGGGAGGGACTAACATGCCGACACTCAATCCGGGATTCTCGACGCTGGCCGTGCATGCGGGGGCGCAACCCGACCCGACGACCGGGGCGCGGGTGACGCCGATCTACCAGACGACCGCTTTCGTCTTCAACGACGCGGACCACGCCGCCGCCCTGTTCGGCCTGCAGCAGTTCGGCAATATCTACACCCGCATCATGAACCCGACCCAGGCGGTGCTGGAGGAGCGGGTGGCGGCACTCGAGGGCGGCACCGCGGCGCTCGCCGTCGCCTCCGGCCATGCGGCGCAGATGCTGACCTTCCACACGATCATGCAGCCGGGCGACAATTTCATCGCGGCGCGAAAACTCTACGGCGGCTCGATCAACCAGTTCGGCAATGCGTTCAAGAGTTTCGACTGGCAGGTGCGCTGGGCCGATACCGACAATCCGGCAAGCTTCGAGGCCGGCATCGACGAGCGTACGCGCGCGATCTTCATCGAGAGCCTTGCCAATCCCGCCGGCACGTTCGTGGATATCGCGGCGATCGCCGAGGTGGCGCATCGGCGGGGCATTCCGCTGATCGTCGACAACACCATGGCGACCCCCTACCTCGTCCGGCCGCTCGAGCACGGCGCCGACATCGTCATCCACTCGCTAACCAAGTTCATGGGCGGCCATGGCAATTCCATGGGCGGCGTCATCGTTGACGGAGGCACTTTCAACTGGTCGAAATCGGGCAATTATCCGATGCTCTCGGAGCCCCGTGCCGAATATGGCGGCATCGTCCTGTACCAGGCTTTCGGCAATATCGGCTTTGCCATCGCCTGCCGCGTGCTGGGCCTGCGCGATATGGGACCGGCGATCTCGCCCTTCAACGCGTTCATGATCCTGACCGGCATCGAAACGCTGCCGCTCAGGATGCAGAAACACTGCGACAACGCCGTTGCCGTCGCCAGATGGCTGAAGGCGCATCCGAAGGTCGCCTGGGTCAGTTATTCCGGCCTCGAGGAAGATCCGAACCACGCCCTGCAGAGGCGGTATTCGCCGAAGGGCGCCGGCTCGGTGTTCACCTTCGGCGTCACCGGCGGCTACGAGGCGGGCAAGACGCTGGTCGAAGGCCTGCAGCTGTTCTCCCACCTCGCCAATATCGGCGACACCCGTTCGCTGGTCATTCACCCGGCCTCGACGACCCACCGGCAACTGAGCGAAGAGCAGCTGATCGCCGCCGGTGCCGGGCCTGACGTGGTGCGCCTGTCGATCGGCATCGAGGATGCCGCCGACATCATTGCGGACCTCGACCAGGCCTTGTCGAAGATCTGAGGGAAGGTCTTGGCGTCAGGCGCCAAAACCGCCGTCGATCGTCTGCAGGGAGCCGGTGATGAAGCCGGCTTCCGGACCGGCGAGATAAGCAGCAAGACCGGCGATCTCTTCCGCACGGCCGTGGCGCTTGATGGCCATGAAACCGTGCATGAAGTCGCTCATCGGGCCGTCTTCCGGGTTCATGTCGGTGGAGGTCGGGCCGGGCTGGATGACGTTGACGGTGATGTTGCGGTCGCCGAAATCGCGGGCGAGACCGCGCGCCATGCCCTGCATGGCCGACTTGGTGAGCGCATAAGCGGCTCCGCCGGCAAACGGCATGCGGTCGCCATTGACCGAACCGATGACGATGATCCGGCTGCCGTCCGGCATGCTTCGGGCGGCTTCCACGGCCGCATGGTAGGGGGCGCGGACATTCACGTCGATCATCCGGTCGACCGAGTCGGCGTCGATCTCCAGCGGATTGCCGAGCGCCAGCGTGCCGGCGCTGATGACCAGAATGTCCAGCGGGCCGGCCTCGCGCACCGTGCCGATCACGGCCGCGCGGTCTGCCGCATCCGACCGGACGGCCTTGGCGCCGGTCTCGACGGCAAGAGCGTCCGCGGCATCCTTCGAACCGGCATAGGTGAATGTCACGTCGGCGCCGTCACCGGCAAAGCGGCGGACGATTGCTGCCCCGATGCCGCGGCTGCCGCCCAGAACCAGCGCTTTCTTTCCATGGAAGTCAGTCATTGTCGTGTCTCCTTCAAAGAGGCTTGAGATTTAATGTAATGAACGCTACATAAATCGAGCGGTCAGTGCAGTCAAGGATTTTGTAATGAGTACTACAAAAAAGATCTCGTCGCGCGGTCGGCCCCGCGCTTTCGACAAGGAGGAGGCACTGGCAAAGGCCCAGGCGCTTTTCCATGCGAAGGGATACGATGCCTTGAGCGTCGCCGATCTCACCGAGGCGATCGGGATCAATCCGCCGAGCTTTTATGCCGCTTTCGGCAGCAAGGCGGAGCTCTACTCAGCCGCCTTGAAGCGTTACGAAGAGAGGGAAGGTCTGGATGTTCCAGGCGCCCTGGCAGCGGACAGACCGCTCGACGAAGGCGTGGCCGGACTGCTGAGGCAGGCTGCCGACAACTACGGCAGCGGAGACGCACCCGGCTGCATGGTGATCGAGGGAGCAAGAGGCACGGTTGATCCGCAGGCCTCCGGCGAGGCCCGGCGCATGCTGGACATGAGCCGCAAGGTCATCCACGCCGCAATCGCAGGCCGTGAACCGCAGCGTGCCGAACTCATCACCGATTACATCATGATGGCGATGTCCGGCCTCTCGGCGAGTGCCCGCAACGGCATGGCTACGGACCGCCTGCGCGCACTGGCCGCAATCGCCTCCAACCAGCTTTCCCATCATCTGAAGGAAATCGGACAATGAGCGCCTGGATCAAATTCGACCTCTCGTCCATCGCGCCGGAAGAGGGCGCCCCGGCATCGGACCGGCTAATCTGCGGCACCCCGACATTCCGGACCTGGAATTTCGAGGAAGCGGAGGGCGGGCTTTATGCCGGCGTCTGGGAGGCGACTCCCGGCAAATGGCGGATCGTTTATGAGGAGTGGGAATATTTCCACATCCTCTCCGGCCACTCGATCGTCACCGAGGAGGGCGGCGCGGCGGTCCAATTGAAGGCCGGCGACAGCATGATCCTCAGACCCGGGTTCAAGGGAACCTGGGAAGTCGTTGAAACGACTCGCAAGGATTACGTGATCAGGGTTTGATCAGGCTTCTTCACCCCGCTTAAAGGCCTTCGCGAATTCGCCCGACGAAATGAACGCCAGCGCCCGCCGCAATTCCTCCGACTTTTCCTTGCCGAATGCCTTGTCGAAACGGTCCTGGGCAATCTGCCAGCGGGCGGTGAAGTCGCGCTGAGTGGCTGCGCCTGTCTCCGTCAGGCGGACGCGTTTGGCGCGGCGGTCTTGGGGATCAGGCACCAGTTCCACTAGGCCATCGCGGATCAGCGGCTTCAACGTGTGGCCGAGCGCCGAGAGGTCCATGACCATCGCCTCCGCGAGATTTTTCAAGGTCGGCTGGTTGGATCCGGCGATCTGGGATATCAGGGAGAACTGCGTTCCCTTGAGGCCTGTATCGCCCATCGCATCCTCATAGAGCTGGCCAAGATGCCGTGAGGCGCGGCGCACTGCGGTATTGCTGCAATGAAGCCAGACGCCGTCTTCGTTCTGCGCTTGGCTGTCGTGTTTGCCTTTGTCCGTCATGTCTCGTTCCGATCCTGCCGCGGGACAATGCCCGCTTTTGGCTGGCCCTTCCACTCCGATAAAAATTTACGGCCGCCCCTTGCGGGCTCTATTCCTCCTTTTCATATATAGTGGCATATGCCTGTAAATTCCAGATGCCGAAACGCCGGCCGCGACACCACTCGAAAAACCTCTGCCCGAAAAACCTCTGAAGGAAATCGACCATGACCAACAATTCAAAACTCGGAACCGCACTCGTGACCGGCGCATCGTCGGGCATCGGCGCGACCTATGCGGAAAAGCTCGCCAAGCGCGGCTATGATCTCGTCCTCGTCGCCCGCGACGCGGATCGCCTGAAGGCGCTTGCCGGCCGGTTGACGAGCGAACATGGCATCAAGGCGGACGTACTGCGCGCCGACCTCAGCCAGCGTACCGATGTGCTCGCCGTCGACAAGCGCCTGCGCGAGGACGGCTCGATCACGCTCTTCGTCAACAATGCCGGCATCGGCCCGAAGGGGCCGCTGCTGAAGGCCGATTCGGAATACCTTGACCAGATGGTCGACCTCAACGTCACCGCCGCCAATCGCCTCGCAATCGCAGCCGCGCAGGCTTTCGTTGCCCGGGGTGAGGGCGCCATCGTCAATATCGCCTCCGCCGTGGCGCTCGCCGCGGAGTTCTTCAGCGGCACTTATGCCGCCAGCAAGGCCTTCGTTCTGGCCCTGACGGAAGCCCTCGCGGCAGAGCTGAAGGACACCGGCGTCAAGATCCAGGCCGTTCTGCCCGGTTATACCCGCACCGAAATCTTCGATCGCGTCGGCGGCTCGATGGATAGTCTCGATCCGAATTCGGTCATGGAAGTAGGCGACCTTGTCGATGCGGCGCTTGTGGGTCTCGACCGCGGCGAACTCGTCACCATGCCGTCGCTTGCCGATACGCAGCTTTATGAGGCCTACACGACCGCCCGCGGCGGGTTGCGCCCCTATCTGTCGCTCAACAAGCCGGCAACCCGGTATGGGGTTGCCGCCCAGGCTTGATCAGAACAATCGACGGGCAGCCGCAGCAGGTGTCTGCAGTTGCTCATCGAAGGCACCTTCGCGCTTGGATACACCACGATCGCCATCTCGCTCACGGAGCCAGCAACTCTATCGCCACCGCCGGGGGCAGAAACGCCTCCCGCGGTCCATTTTTTGGCGTTTCACCAGCGGGTTATCACACCGAGTGGCGCCATCTTTTCATCAATTGAGATCAAGGCCATGTCTTCAATGATGGCTTGGGCCGCAAGAATCCGATCAAACGGATCCTGATGTATCCCTGGTAGCAGAACGCTCCTCACCATATGAGCGCTTGTAATGGGAAGGTCGGCAAAGCCGTTCTCCTGAACAACTTCGGAGAAGTTGGGCAAGACGCTGATTGCCGTAGGCAGTTTGCCCTTCTTATGTTTTGTGGCTATTTCCCAGGCGGACGCTACGCTAACATAGATATCGTTCTTTTCATCTATGATCAGTTCGCGGGCTGCGGATGAAAGATCAGGATGATCGTTGAGCCACCAAAGGAACGCATGCGTGTCGAGCAGATATCTCATTCGCCAGTCAGTTCTCTGATTTCAGCCTCGCTCAAAGGTTCAAAGAACTCGGGGCCTACCACGAGCTTGCCTTTCAAGCGCCCTGGCTTTCTTTTAGCCGATACGGATCTGTGAGACGTTTTTTCTCGCGTTTCAAACAATGTTGTGAGAGCCGCGTCTACGTCCCCAGCTTCAAGAGCGCTTACCAGTTTTTCCATTTGTTCCTTGCTAGGAAAATTGGAAAGCTCGAAGAGCGACAACGTACCGGGGTGATTTTCCTTAGATTCATTGTCCAAAACCGGGGTCCTCAGAGTCAATTTTGAGCAGCCAATATACGCGTTATTTGCGACGTCGAAAACTCCCACTCACCAGGCCAGGTCCAGCCGCTCAAGCCCGTGGAAATGATAGACGTCCTTGACCACCGGCGTCCTCGTGATCCGCATGCCGGGCAGTCGCCGAAAGAGGATCGGCAGCACGGTATTGAGTTCCAGCCTTGCAAGCGGCGCGCCGATGCAGAAATGGATGCCGGCTCCGAAGGAGAGGTTTGCGGCTTCCTGCCGGTCGGACTTGAAAACCAGCGGATAGGAGAACTTCTTCGGATCGAGATTGGCGGCGGCGAGGATGAGGCTCACCTTGTCGCCGCGCTTGAAGGATAGTCCGTCGATTTCGACATCCTCGAGCGCCCAGCGCTGGAAGATGTGCACGGGTGCGCAAATGCGCAGCGTTTCCTCGACCGTTCGCTCGGTTGCCGCCTCGTCGCGGAAAAGGTCTGCCGGCGACAGGCCGCTCTCCAGGATCACCCGCACCGAATTGCCGATCTGGTGCACCGTCGCCTCGTGGCCGGCATTGAGCAGCACGATGGTGGTCGAGACAAGTTCGTCGTCGGTGAGATACTGGCCCTTGTGCTCCGTGTGGATCATGTGGGTGAGGAGATCTTCGCGCGGCTCCCGGCGGCGCTCAGAGATCAGGCCTTTGACGTAGTCGGAAAATTCCTTGGTCGCGCGGTCGGCAGCATGTTCGTCGTCCGCGCTCCGCTTGAACATGTACATGCCGACATAGGCGTGTGACCATTTGAGAAGCTGCGGTCCCATCGCGTCCGGGATGCCGATCATCCTTGCGATCATCGTGACCGGGATGATGTCGGCGAAGGCGGAGAGCAGCTCCGTCTCCCCTTGGCCCTCGAACCCGTCGATCAGCCTTTCGGCCAGTTCCGCGATCTCCGGCCGAAGCCTTTCGATATGCCGCGACACGAAGGCGCGGTTGACGAGCGTGCGAAGCCGGGTGTGCTCGGGCGGCTCGAGCTCCAGAAGCGAATACCGCTCGGTGAGATCGAAGTTTTCGAGATGCGGCAAGGGTTCGGGCAGGCCGAGTTCTTCGCGACTGGCGATATGCAGAATCTGCCGCCCGAACCGCCGGTCGCGCAACAGCCCGTTCACCTGGTCGTAGCCGGTGAAGAACCATTGCCGCTGTTCTTCCCAGTAGAAGGTCGGACAATGTTCGTGGAGGAGGGCGTAGACGCGGTTCGGGTCGCCGTAAAAGGCTGGGTTGCGGCCGTCCAGCGAGACGCGGCGCGTTTGAGGATCGATGCGGAGAAAATCGGGCAGAATGGTCATGTCTGAAGACCTAACGAATTTCAGCTGATGGGGAAAGCGGGCTGAATTGACGCAATTATAGCTTGCGCGCATGTTCGCCATGCACGGTAAGTTCGGGCCTTGGGGAGAGATAAATTGAAACTATCGTCTCGCGAATACAAGCTGACGCTGCGCGCGGGGGAGTTTGCCGGCGACGAAGCTGCCTGCGGTTCGAAGGCCGCGGATTTCTGGACGGACACGGTCAATCGGCTCGGCGAAGCCGGGATCGGCGCAAGCGGCAAGCTCAATCTGTTGGAGCCCGACAAGCAGCGAAACGTGTTCTTCCTCGATACGCCGGAGAAGACCCTCTACGAACGGTCGGATCTCATTTTCCGGATGCGACGGCCGCTCGCCGCCAAGGGTGACTGGGATGCAACGCTGAAATTCCGCCATGGGGACCGTCTGCTCGCCGGGGCGCAGGCGTTCCGGTTGCGGGAAGGGCGCGGCCGGGGCAAGTTCGAAGAGGACGTCAAGGCGATTTCGCGATCCGGAATGCCGGGCTTCTGGGCGCTTTTCAGCCGCTCCGTCGAAGCCGGGTTCGGCCGCCGGAAGAAGCTCCTGACCGTTGGCGACTGCCTCGCCCCTTTCGAGAAGCTCGACAGCGCGTCGCTGCCGCCGCTGAAGGAAAAGGTTCAGACCGTTTCGGGCCTGAACGTGATCGAGCACGTTTTCGAGGGTGGTTGGCTGAACCTCTCGAAAAAGGTTGAAGCCGAGTGCGCGTTGATCTTGTGGTGGAAGGAAGACAAGACGCTGGAGCCGATTGCCGCCGAATTCAGCTTTCGTTTCCCTCTCGATGACGGCGAGGCGGATGCCAGGGTCGTCCGCAACGCCTGGGCGGCGATGGCCGTGCTTAGCGGTTCGCCGTTCGTCGATCCGAAAGGAAGGACGAAGACGGCGCTTGTTTACGGCGCCGATTGATCATTCTCCAACAGCCACGCCCTCGCGGCGCGGGTCCGCGCTGCCCACGAGACCGCTGGCGGTGATCTCGATCGCATGCAGTCCGGAATTCATCTCGCCCGGCTTCACCTCGTAACCCAGCGCCTTCAGCGGTTCGGCAAGCTTTTCGGCCCCGGTGCCGGCCTCGATCTCGTAAGTCCCGAACCGATTGATGAAATGCGGCTGGGCGACGATCTGCTCCACCGGCATGCCCCAGTCGATATAGGCGATCAGCGCCTGGGCGACGTAACCGATGATCTGGCTGCCGCCCGGCGAACCGATCGCCAGCAGCGGCTTGCCGTCCTTCATCACAATCGTCGGCGCCATCGAGGAACGCGGCCGCTTGCCCGGCTCGACGCGGTTGGCGACCGGCAGGCTGCCGTCATGGGTCTTGAAGGAGAAGTCGGTGAGCTCGTTGTTGAGCAGGAAGCCGTTTGTCATCAGCCGCGAGCCGAAACCGCTTTCGATCGTCGTGGTCATCGAGACGACGTTGCCCTCTCTGTCGACGATGACGAGATGGCTGGTGGAGGGCAGCTCGATCGCGGCATCGCGGCCGAACAGCAGCGCATGGTCCCATTCCGGCTCGCCGGCCTTCACCTGGTCCGCGCTAAGAGCCTTGGTGCCGTCAAGCAGCGAGGCGCGCTTGCCGAGATAGTCCTTCTTCAGCAGGCCCTTGATCGGCAAGGGCTGGAAATCCGGATCGGCCAGATACCGTTCGCGGTCGGCAAAGGCGAGGCGCTGCGCATCGCCGATGATCCGCCAGCTTTCGGCGTTCTGGGCCCCGAGTGCCTTGATGTCGAAATTTTCGATCAGCCCGAGCATCTGCCCGATGGCGACCGCACCGGAGGAGGGGGGTCCCATGCCGCAGATGTCGAGCGCCCGGTAGGTGGCGCAGACCGGCTCGCGTTCCTTGACACGGTAATTGGCGAGATCGGCGAGCGACAGGACGCCGGGATTGCCCGGGGCTTCGCGCACCGTCTTGACGATCGCCGCGGCGATCGGCCCTTTGTAGAAGGCATCCGCGCCGCCGGTCGCGATCGCCTTCAGCGTCTCGGCATAGGCTGGGTTCTTGAGCACCGTGCCGGCCTTCAGCGGCGCGCCTGACGCGTCGTAGAAGTAGCCGCGGGGACCGTCGTATTTCTTCAGCCGGTCGCCCTCGGCGGCGATCAGCGAAGCCATGCGGGGCGAGACCTGGAAACCGTCCGCAGCGAGCTTCTCCGCCCGTTCGAACAGGCTCGCCCAGTCGCTCTTGCCGTAGCGCTTATGGACTTCGGAAAGCAGGCGCACCGTGCCGGGCGTGCCGACCGATCGGCCGCCGACCACTGCGTCCATGAATTTCAGCGGCTGGCCCTGCGGGTCGAGGAAGAGTTTTGGCGTAGCCTCCATCGGTGCCGTCTCACGACCGTCGAAGGTGGTGAGCTTGTTGGAGGCCGCATCGTAATAGACGAGGAACGAGCCGCCGCCGAGGCCGGAACTCTGCGGCTCGACAAGGCCGAGCACGGTTTGGACCGCGATCAGGGCGTCGATCGCATTGCCACCCTTGGCGATCACGTCGCGCCCAGCCTCCGCCGCCAGCGGATTGGCGGCGGCGACCATGAAATTTTTCGTCTCGACGCGCTTGGCGGAGGTGAACCCCGTCGCCCGCTCCGGCGCAACCGTATCGGACGCCTGCTGTGCAAACGTTATGTCGGCCGAAAGCATCAAGGCCGAAAGAGCCGAAGAAACAACGACGCCAGTGAAAAGTCTTGTCTTGAAAAATCCAGCCCGCATGACGCACCCTCCGCGTTTATCCCTGCGGACCAATGTGGGTTTCAGGATGGCGAGGGCAAGAGGATGTCAGCGCTTGCCGAGCGAAGCGAGGCGTTTCAGGGCTGCGACTTGCCGGCTGGCGCGCACATCCGTCGGGGCCTCGTCCTCGCCCTGCCGGTCGACGGCCGGAACGATCGAGGCTTCGGTGCCGGTATCGATCGCGGTGCGATCGCGACCGCTGTCCTTGGCGGTGTAGAGCGCCCGGTCCGCGGCGCTGAGCAGAAGATCGAGGTCGGCGGTTCCGGCGCCCGCAAGCGCGATGCCGGCGCTGACGGTGACAGTAATATTGTGCTCGCCGGCGACGATGGTTTGGCGTTTGAGCGTCAGGCGGATCGCCTCGGCGATGCTGGCGGCCTCGATCATGTCGCCGACGCGCAGGATGGAGGCGAATTCCTCGCCGCCCATGCGGCCGAAGAAACCGCGGCTGCGCATCGAAGTCTGGCCGACTTGTGAAAAGGCGACCAGCACCGAATCGCCCGCCTGATGGCCGCAGCGGTCGTTGATCTGCTTGAAGTTGTCGAGGTCGAAATGCAGCAGCGCGATCAGCGGCTTCTCCTCGTTCTCGAGTTTTCTAAGGGCATGGAACTGGTCGATCAGGCCGCGCCGGTTGAGAACCCCGGTCAACGGGTCGGTGACGGCAAGCGTCTTGAGTTTCTCTTCCGAGCGCTCGGTCAGCAGTTTCGTGCCGGTCATGATGATGGCAATTAAACAGACTGCCGCCGGGAAGAGCAGCCAGGCGGAGTGCGGCGACATGCCAATGGATTTCGCCTCACCGGCGATCACCAGAACCGCTACCACGCCGTTCGCGCAAAGTTGTACGGCAAGGAAGGCCGCAAGCACCCGCCGCGTCATCTTCGACGCGCCGTTGTTCCTGAGCAGGATATAGATCATGATCGCATGACCGACCATGGTCGCGACGTTGTGGAGAGCCACCCGGTTAGCGAAGTTCTCGCGCACCGGATAGAGGAACATTCCAGCCACCCACAGAAGCGCCGGGATGGCGATATAGGCTCCCACGGGCTTTCGGTCGAACTGCAGGAAGCCGGCAATCCACAGGCCGATGCCGGAAAGCACCAGCGTATTGGCGATCTGGATGGAGATGAAATCGGGGATGTCGCCGCGCAACGCGACTAGGATGACGCCGATCCCGTGCAGCGCAAAGCCGCCACCCCAGCTCAGGTAGAAGCGGTCCCGCTCGTAATACCAGCGTGAGCACAGGAGGGCTGCAAGCGTCAGCGCCTCCGCCGCCCAGATCATCAGGCCCGTTAAAATGTCCACCCCAAACTCCAACGCTCGATGTCGAGCGCGCCCAACATGACACGCAGTCTTTAAGACGAGGTTGCACGGATTCTGGAAAAGCCCGGGCTCGGACCGGGCTGCGGTGAGATTTCGAGACGAAATTCACGCCTGCTTTACCCTGATCGCGCAAAAACCTGTGCCATCGGGCGAAATGGAGCGTCCGCCGGCTGTCGCCCTGTAAGAATCGTAATAGCGGTCAGCCTCGCGCATCCCCGGGCAGTTAAGGATATCGGATGCTCCGTCTTGAAGTACCGGGCGTTGACACTCTATGTAGGGATGACCCATTCCATTTGATTCCGGAGCGCCTTTCTGCCTTCGGCCAGGGATCAAGAGAAGCTTGACAAAGGACGGACATGAGAAATCCAGTTGATACCGCAATGGCCTTGGTGCCGATGGTCGTCGAACAGACCAATCGCGGTGAGCGCTCCTACGACATCTATTCGCGTCTTCTGAAAGAGCGCATCATCTTCCTGACAGGCCCCGTCGAAGATTATATGGCGTCGCTGATCTGCGCCCAGCTTCTCTTCCTCGAAGCGGAAAACCCGAAGAAGGAAATCGCCATCTACATCAATTCGCCCGGCGGCGTCGTGACCGCCGGCATGGCGATCTACGACACGATGCAGTTCATCAAGCCGGCGGTTTCGACGCTCTGCATCGGCCAGGCCGCCTCCATGGGCTCGCTGCTCCTCTGCGCCGGCGAGAAGGGGATGCGCTTTGCAACCCCGAACTCGCGCATCATGGTGCACCAGCCCTCCGGCGGCTTCCAGGGCCAGGCGTCCGATATCGAGCGCCATGCCCGTGACATATTGAAGATGAAAAGACGTCTTAACGAGGTCTACGTGAAGCATACGGGCCGCACGTTGGAGGAAGTCGAAAAGACCCTCGACCGCGACCATTTCATGACGGCCGACGAAGCCCAGGATTGGGGCGTCATCGACAAGATCCTGACATCGCGTCAGGAAATGGAAGGTGGCTCCGGAGACTGAGTCTGATGGCGCGACCCGTGCACCTCACCCCGATGTGAGCAAAAAGGGGTTTCAAGTCGCACGGAAAGCGCTATTAGTACTTATTAATGCTGTGTTGAACTTTTATGACATAGCATTCGTTTCTTAGGGGTTTCGTTGCCGCTGATCCGGCATGATGTGCGCAGGATCGGTAGAGTACCCTTAAGGCAAGGCAGGCGCGCAAGGCCCGTCGGGCGCGCGCCGGCAAGCGGTAGAGTGGACCGCGCCCGTTTTGACGTGAGTGCGGAGTGCTGGAAGGAAAGTGATATGAGCAAAGTCAGCGGCAGCAACGGCGGCGACTCCAAGAATACCCTATATTGCTCTTTCTGCGGAAAGAGCCAGCACGAAGTCCGGAAGCTGATCGCCGGACCGACCGTATTCATCTGCGATGAATGCGTCGAACTGTGCATGGACATCATCCGCGAAGAGAACAAGACCTCGATGGTCAAGTCCCGCGACGGCGTGCCCACGCCTCAGGACATCATCAAGGTCCTCGACGAATATGTCATCGGCCAGAAGCAGGCCAAGCGTATCCTGTCGGTCGCGGTGCATAACCATTACAAGCGCCTCGCGCATGCCTCCAAGGGCGGCGATGTCGAGCTTGCGAAGTCGAACATCATGCTGGTCGGCCCGACCGGCTGCGGCAAGACCTATCTTGCCCAGACCCTCGCCCGCATCATCGACGTTCCCTTCACGATGGCGGACGCCACGACGCTGACCGAAGCCGGCTATGTCGGCGAGGACGTCGAAAACATCATCCTGAAGCTCCTGCAGTCTGCGGACTACAATGTCGAACGCGCCCAGCGCGGCATCGTCTATATCGACGAAGTCGACAAGATCTCCCGCAAGTCCGACAACCCGTCGATCACCCGCGATGTGTCGGGCGAGGGCGTGCAGCAGGCGCTTCTGAAGATCATGGAAGGCACGGTTGCCTCGGTACCGCCGCAGGGCGGCCGCAAGCACCCGCAGCAGGAATTCCTGCAGGTCGACACGACGAACATCCTGTTCATCTGCGGCGGCGCCTTCGCGGGTCTCGACAAGATCATCTCGGCTCGCGGCGAAAAGACCTCGATCGGCTTCGGTGCCTCCGTCAAGTCGGCGGATGACCGTCGCGTCGGCGAAGTGCTGCGCGAACTGGAGCCGGAAGATCTGGTGAAGTTCGGCCTCATTCCGGAATTCATCGGCCGTCTGCCGGTTCTGGCAACGCTCGAAGACCTCGACGAGGATGCGCTGATCCAGATCCTGTCGGAACCGAAGAACGCGCTGATCAAGCAGTACCAGCGCCTGTTCGAGATGGAAGACGTCGACCTGACCTTCCACGAGGATGCGCTGCGCGAGATTGCCAAGCGGGCGATCACCCGCAAGACCGGCGCCCGCGGCCTGCGCTCGATCATGGAGAAGATCCTTCTCGACACCATGTTCGAACTGCCGACGCTCGAAGGCGTGCGCGAAGTGGTCATCTCGGACGACGTCGTGCGTGGAAACGCCCGGCCGCTCTACATCTATGCCGACCGGCAGGATGAAAAGGCGAACGTTTCGGCTTGAAGTGGGCCGTTCCGTTCCTGAGCTTGAAGAGGCCCTATCGGGGCCTCTTTTTTATGTCGGCGAACAGCCTTGCTTTTTTTGATTTTTCCACCATTTTTGCCTCGCGAAGAATTGCACCATATTCGCCTTGCATTAGAGACTGTGCGGGAAGATCATCGACGCTCCGGTTGCTTCGTTTGGGTGTGATCTCAGGTTGGCAGGTCCGGTGGTCGCGTCCCGTGTCCTTTGGCGTTCCGCGTGGCGTTTATGTGTACACGCTTTGTAATGCCCCTGTCACATTCGTTAAGCGACGGCGGCCTGCAAGGCTTGAAATCAAATTTCTAAAACTCCACTTTGGGCGAGAGTGAAATGCCCGGGTGATTTGCCCCGGGACGTATCCCGGAAACGGGACGATGGAAAGGAAATGAAATGACGAATTCAACGTCTGCGACTGGTAGCGAAACCTATCCGGTGCTGCCGCTGCGCGACATTGTGGTCTTTCCGCATATGATCGTGCCTTTGTTCGTCGGACGGGAGAAGTCTATTCGCGCGCTCGAAGAGGTGATGGGTTCCGACAAGCAGATCATGCTGGTCACCCAGATCAACGCCGGCGACGACGATCCCGAACCCTCGGCAATCTACAAGGTCGGCACCGTCGCCAACGTGCTGCAGCTCCTGAAGCTGCCCGACGGCACCGTCAAGGTTCTGGTCGAAGGCCGTTCGCGCGCCAAGATCGACGGCTATACCGACCGTGAAGAATTCTACGAAGCGACGGCGAGCGTTCTTGCCGAACCCGACGAGGATGCGGTCGAGGTCGAAGCCCTGTCGCGCTCCGTGGTTTCCGAGTTCGAAAACTACGTGAAGCTCAACAAGAAGATCTCGCCGGAAGTGGTGGGTGCCGCAAGCCAGATCGAAGACTATTCGAAGCTGGCCGATACGGTTGCCTCGCATCTGTCGATCAAGATCACCGAAAAGCAGGAAATGCTGGAAACGGTTTCCGTCAAGCTGCGCCTCGAAAAGGCGCTCGGCTTCATGGAAGGCGAGATCTCCGTCCTGCAGGTGGAAAAGCGCATCCGCTCGCGTGTAAAACGCCAGATGGAGAAGACCCAGCGCGAATACTACCTCAATGAACAGATGAAGGCGATCCAGAAGGAGCTCGGCGACGGCGAAGAAGGCCGCGACGAGATGGCCGAACTGGAAGAGCGCATCGCCAAGACCAAGCTGTCCAAGGAAGCCAAGGAAAAGGCCGATGCCGAGCTGAAGAAGCTCAAGCAGATGAGCCCGATGTCGGCGGAAGCCACCGTCGTGCGCAACTATCTCGACTGGCTGCTCGGCATTCCGTGGGCCAAGAAATCGAAGGTCAAGGTCGACCTCAACAATGCCGAGAAGATCCTCGAAGCCGATCACTTCGGCCTCGACAAGGTCAAGGAACGCATCATCGAATATCTCGCCGTGCAGGCCCGCGCCACCAAGCTCAAGGGTCCGATCCTGTGCCTCGTCGGGCCTCCGGGCGTCGGCAAGACCTCGCTCGCCCAGTCGATCGCCAAGGCGACCGGCCGCGAATACGTGCGCATGGCTCTCGGCGGCGTCCGTGACGAAGCCGAAATCCGCGGTCACCGCCGCACCTATATCGGCTCGATGCCCGGCAAGGTCATCCAGTCGATGAAGAAGGCAAAGAAGTCCAACCCGCTCTTCCTGCTCGACGAAATCGACAAGATGGGCATGGATTTCCGCGGCGACCCGTCTTCGGCCCTGCTCGAAGTGCTGGATCCGGCGCAGAACTCGACCTTCATGGACCATTACCTGGAAGTCGAATACGACCTGTCCGACGTGATGTTCATCACCACGGCGAACACGCTGAACATCCCGGCACCGCTGATGGACCGTATGGAAATCATCCGGATCGCCGGTTACACCGAGGATGAAAAGCGCGAGATCGCCAAGCGTCACCTTCTGCCGAAGGCGATCAAGGAACATGCCCTGCAGCCGAACGAATTCTCGATCACCGACGATGCCCTGATGGCGATCAGCCAGCAGTACACCCGCGAAGCCGGCGTTCGTAGCTATGAGCGTGAACTGATGAAGCTCGCCCGCAAGGCGGTCACCGAGATTATCAAGGGCAAGACCAAGTCGGTTGCGGTCACCGCGGCCAACATCTCCGACTACCTCGGCGTTCCGCGGTTCCGCCACGGCGAAGCCGAGGGCGAGGATCAGGTCGGCGTGGTCACCGGTCTCGCCTGGACGGAAGTTGGCGGCGAGCTGCTGACGATCGAAGGCGTGATGATGCCGGGCAAGGGCCGCATGACGGTCACCGGCAACCTCAAGGAAGTGATGAAAGAATCGATCTCGGCGGCGGCTTCTTATGTCCGTTCGCGTGCGATCGATTTCGGCATCGAACCGCCGCGCTTCGACAAGTCGGACATCCACGTTCACGTGCCGGAAGGGGCAACCCCGAAGGACGGACCGTCGGCCGGCGTCGGCATGGCGACCGCAATCGTCTCGATCATGACCGGCATCCCGGTCCGCAAGGACGTGGCGATGACGGGTGAGATCACCCTTCGCGGCCGTGTGCTGCCGATCGGCGGCCTCAAGGAAAAGCTGCTTGCCGCCCTTCGCGGCAACATCAAGACCGTTCTGATCCCGGAAGAAAACGCCAAGGATCTGGCCGAGATTCCGGACAACGTGAAGAACAACATGGAGATCATTCCGGTTTCCCGCATGGGCGAGGTGATCCGTCACGCGCTCGTCCGTCAGCCGGAAGCGATCGAATGGGATGGCACGGTGGAAACGCCGCTGATCACCACGGTCGAAGGTGTGGACGACGCAGGCGTAACCATAGCGCACTGATCGATAGTCTTTTGGTTATGCCAAATTGGCACCAGCAATGAAAAAAGCCGGCACAACGCCGGCTTTTTTTGTGAAAAATAACGCGCACCCCTTGTTTTTCAGGCGATTGCGGAGCTTTTGGGTTGCCACGGGCGGGCGCCTGACTATTGTCTGCCCCGATTACATGAGTCGTTCCAAAACCGTTTGAAAGGGGTGGAAACATGAATAAGAATGAGTTGGTATCCGCAGTGGCCGAGAAGGCCGGCCTCTCTAAGGCTGATGCCGCATCCGCTGTAGACGCCGTTTTTGAGACCGTACAGGCTGAACTGAAGAAGGGCGGCGATATCCGTCTTGCCGGTTTCGGCAGCTTCTCCGTTTCCCGTCGCGAAGCGTCCAAGGGTCGTAATCCGTCGACCGGCGCCGAAGTCGACATCCCGGCACGTAACGTGCCGAAGTTCTCGGCCGGTAAGGGCCTGAAGGACGCAGTCAACAGCTAACGCGCTGCCTTCGAGGCATCCTGTTACAGTCTCATATTTTGAAAAGGCCCGGGTTTTTCCCGGGCCTTTTTTACGAGTCGCAAATCGCTGCCAATCACAACGCTGGATGTGAAAACTGTCATCCGTTGTCACGGGGCTGCATGCTGCGTGACGGCAAGCTCGGCGTCCCTACCAGCGCTGATGCACGTGCGGAGCAACCAGCCGCGCGTAGATTTCCTTGGTCGCGGTCATCACGTCGGCCGAAAGTGCGGCAAGCTCTGCCGCCGCAGCATTGCCCCTGGCCTGCGCCTCGTTGCGGGCGCCGGGAATGATGACGGTGACCGCCTCGTTCATCAGGATCCATTTCAGCGCGAAAGCCGCCATCGACGCTCCCTGTGGCACCAGCTTGCGGACGTCCTCGACCGCCTGGAGACCAACTTCGAACGGTACGCCGGCAAAAGTCTCGCCGACATCGAAGGCGTCGCCATGCCGGTTGAAATTGCGATGGTCGTCCTTGGCGAACGCCGTATCGCGGGTGATCTTGCCCGACAGCAGCCCGCTTGCGAGCGGCACGCGGACGATCACCGCGACGTTCTTCTGCTTGGCCTCCCTGAAGAACAGGTCGGCCGGGCGCTGGCGAAAGATGTTGTAGATGATCTGGATGCTGGTGACGTCCGGATATTCGATCGCCTTCAGCGCTTCCTCGACCTTCTCGACGCTGACGCCGTAATTCCTGATCTTGCCGGCACGGCGCAGATCGTCGAGCGCGCCAAAAACCTCCGGGCGATAGAGGACTTCGGTCGGTGGGCAGTGGAGCTGCACGAGGTCGAGGCTGTCGATTTCGAGATTCTTGAGGCTGCGGTCGATGAAGCCTTCGAGATTGGCCTTGGTATAGCCGTTGGCCACATGCGGGCTGAGACGACGGCCGGCCTTGGTGGCGACCATCGGCCGATTGCCGCCGCGCGATTTCAGGACGCCGGCAATGATTTTTTCCGAACGGCCATCGCCATAAACGTCGGCGGTGTCGACGAAGGTGACGCCGGCATCGAGCGCCGCTTCCAGCGCCTTGGCCCCGTCCGTTTCGCTGACGTCGCCCCAGGAGCCGCCGATCTGCCAGGCGCCGAAACCGATCTCGCTGACGGTGAAGGATGTGCGTCCGAACGCGTGGTTTCTCATGATGTCCTCCGAATAAGATTGGGCTATCCACAGGCTGCGGAACCCTGAGCTTCCTTCGTGCCCGGCATTTGCCTAAAACACCTGATCAGCTCCGGCAATCAAAACAAGCGATTCGATGACCTCCTTCCGATTCATTCACGCCGCCGACCTGCATCTCGGCAGTCCCTTCCAGGGGCTGGCGCTGAAGGATGCCGCGATCGCAGAATTGTTCATCGAGGCGAGCCGCAGGGCGTTTTCAGGCCTGGTCGACCAGGCGGTGGAGCGCCGGGTGGATTTCTTCATCGTCGCCGGCGACGTCTATGACGGTGACTGGAAGGACAACAAGATCGGCCTGTTCTTCAACCGCGAAGTGGCGCGGCTGGAACGCGCCGACATTCCGGTCTTCCTGCTGAAGGGCAATCACGACGCCGAAAGCGTCATCACCAAGACGATTACCCTGCCGAAGAATGTCAGCGAGTTCCCGGTCAACAAGCCGGGCAGCTTCAAGCTCGATCATTTGAAGGTTGCGCTGCACGGCCAGGGTTTTGCCGAGCGCTCGGCGGTCGATAACCTGTCGCTCGCCTATCCGAAGCCGGAAGCGGGCTGGTTCAATATCGGCGTGCTGCATACCTCGCTCACCGGCCGCGAGCCGCACGCGCCCTATGCGCCGTGTTCGGTCGAGGATCTGCGCTCGCGCGGTTACGACTACTGGGCGCTCGGCCATGTTCATGATTTCGAGATCGTCGCCGAAGACCCGCTGGTTGTCTTCCCCGGCAATCTCCAGGGTCGTTCGATCCGCGAGCAGGGGGCGAAGGGCGCGGTATTGGTGACCGTCGAGGACGGTCGTATCACCCATGAGCGGATCATCACCGACAGCGCCCGCTTTGCCGAACTCGTGGTCGCGGTCGAACCGGACGACAACATCCCGGCGATTCTGCGCCGCATCGAGAATGCGCTGGAAGATGTCGTCGAGCGGATGGAAGGCCGGCCCTTGGCGCTGCGCATCCGCCTGACGGGCAAAAGCCGCTTCCGCAACGAAATCATGGCCCGCGCCCAGGATTTTCGCGATGAGGTGCAGGCCGCCTGCCATCGCTCCCACCAGGATATCTGGCTCGAAAAGCTGGAAGTGCGGCTGGAACCGGAAACCAACGGGGCGCGCGTCGCGACCGACATGCTCGGCCTTCAAGGCCTCATTCCGATGGGCGGCTTCGCCCCGGAACTGCTCGCCGATGCCAACGCCAAGATCGCCGAGATCACCGCCCGCCTGCCGGGCGGCATCGGCGCCGGCGATCTGGCGCTCGGCGACGACGCCGAAGTGCTGCTGGCCGAGGCCCGCGATCTCCTGCTCTCGCGTGCGGCGAGGGCTGGCTGATCCATGCGTTTTAATCGCCTCGACATTTTGCGCTACGGCGCACTGACCGACCGGACGCTGACCTTCCGCCCAGATGCCAGATTGCATGTGATCTACGGACCGAACGAGGCCGGAAAATCCTCGGCGCTGTCGGCGATCTCCGACCTGCTGTTCGGTTTCCCGACGACCGCTGAATACAGTTTTTTGCATGATGCCACCGCGCTTCGCGTCGGGGCCGCGATCACCGCGCGCGATGGGCAGGTACTCGAATTCCGCCGCCGCCGAGGCCGCAAGAACACGCTGCTAGCCGCCAACGAGACGGAAGAGGCCTTGGCCGAGGATGCATTGGCGCCGTTCCTCGGCACGCTCTCCCGCGATGTCTTCGAACGCGCTTTCGGGCTGGATTCCGCATCGCTGCGAGCCGGGGGCGAGACGATGCTGAAAAGCGGCGGCGAGATCGGCAGCCTGCTGTTTTCCGCGGCCTCCGGCCTGACCGGACTTTCGGACCTGCGCAAGTCGTTCGATGCGGAAGCCGACGGCATCTATGCGCCGCGTCGCTCCAAGGATCGCGCGTTCTATCAGGTCCTCGACAGCCATGACGAGGCGCGCAAGGCCGAACGCGACAACGAGCTGAAATCCGGCGACTGGAAGAAGCTGCTCGCCGAACAGGCCGAGATCGAGGCCGATCTTGCCGCCGTGCAGGCCGAGCGGCAGGAAACCAAGCGCGCCCTCGATCGCTTGCGGACACTGCTGCGGCTGGAACCGGTGCTGCGGGAGATTGACCGCGAGCGGGAACTGCTCACGCAATATGAAGCGCTGGCTGCGCTGCCGGCGGGCTTCGAGGAACGCCTGGCCGCGGCTTTGGAGACGGAGCACAAGAACGCCGAAGCGCTCAAGGCTGCGGAGGCCGAGGTATCGCGTCTGCGCGACGAGATCAGCGCCGTGCATGTCGATGAGGCACTGATCACCGCGGCGCCCAAGATCCTGGCCGCCCATGCGGATAAGGGCGCCTATATCAAGGCGCGGGAAGATATCGCCCGGGTGCGCGGCGAGGTCGACGATTTCGACCAGCGTATCGTCCAGTCGGCCCGCCGGCTCGGCTTCGGCAAATTCGAAGAGCTTCAGCGCGCCCAGCCGGCCGATGCCGATCTCGTGCGCCTCCGCAAGCTTGTCGAGGAGGGTAATGAGCTCGACCGCAGCCTGAAACAGCTGCGCCAGCAGATCGAGGACGCGCAGGATGTCCTGCGGCGGCTCGGAGACCACGGACCGGACGGCCGGTTGATCGACCCGAAACCGTGGGCGGAACAGCTCGCAGCGCTGCGTCCCGACGTCAGCGAACTCTCCAGCGTCGAAACGCTGCAGGTGCGCGTCGCCCGTGCCGAAAGCGATCTTGCCGCCGCGGCCGCGCGCCTCGATCCGCCGGTCAAGGACATCGCCCGTCTTCTCTCGGTGCCGCTGCCGGATATCGCGACGCTCACCCATCACCGCCGGCTGATCGAGGCGGCCAAGGCGGAGAGCGCTCAGGCTGCCCAGAAGCTCGCCGGCCTCGGCGACGAAGCCAGGGCGATCGCTGGCCAGCTCGCGGCCCTGGAAGGACAGGGGCGGATCGTCTCCCGCGCGGATATCGCGGCGGCAAGAGCCGGCCGCGACGAAAAGATCGAGGCGCTCGGGGCAAAACCATCTGTCGAAAAACTGAGCGAACTGAAGATCGCAGTGGAGGACGCAGACCGGCTCGCCGACGCGGCGCTTGCCGATGCCGAGCGTGTGTCGCTCCACGCCCAGCTCACCCTGCGGCAGCGGGAACTGCAACAGGCGATCGGCGCTGCCGAGACCGCGGCCAGGGAAAGCGGCATTGCCGCCGCCGACGCGGTCACCGAATTCGAAGACCTTTTCCATGCAGCACCCGTCGCATCGTCGACGCCGGAGCGGATGATCGAATGGCGCCGTGCCGTCGACGGCCTTTCACTCCTGTCGGGTGCGCTGAACGATGCGCGCGACGAGCTGGAGACGCTGCGTCTCAGGGAGGAAAAACTCAAGCCGGCACTGCTGGGGCTGGCCGACGCGATCGGTCTGGCCGCAGCGGCACTTCCTCCTCCCGCTCTCGCCCGCGGGCTTGAACGCCGGATTGGTGAGCTCAACGAGCGCTGGACCGAAAGCCGATCGCTGGAAGGCAAGCGCCATTCCGCCGAAGAGGCTTTGGAAAAGCTGGCAGAGCGCGAGACCGGTTTGCGCCGCGATATCGAACGCTGGCGCTCTGCGTTCTCCAATGCCGCAGTCCTGGCGGGCCTTCCGGACGATGCGACGGTCGACATGGCGCTTGCGGCGCTGGATGTCTGGCGCACCATACCGGATCTGCTTTCAGAGCGGGAAAACCGCGACCGCCGGGTGCGCGGCATGGCCCGGGACATGGAGGATTTCGAAACGGAGGTGCACAGGATCGCCGCCGAGGTATCGCCGGATCTTGCCTTGCTTCCCGCCGATGTCGCCGCCGGCATGCTCAACGACCGCGCCATGGGCGCCCGGACCGCCGCCAACCAGCAGGCCACGCTCTCCACGGCGTTGGAGCGCGCGGAGCTTGCCGTTGCCCGGCACGCGGCCGACGCGGAAAGACTGGTAGCGGACCTGCGCGGGCTTGCCACCGCCGCATCCAAGGATATCGAGGAGGCCGAAGGCCTTCTCCGTGACCTTCACGAACGCAACCGCTTGGAAGCGAGCCTCGCGCAATGCCGCACACGCTTTGCCGAACAGGCGGATGGTGCAAGCGAAGACGAGGCTCGTGCGGCACTCGTCGGTTTCGACAAGATCGCCGCCGGCCTGGAAATCGAGCGCCTAGATGCCGAGGATGCCCGCCAGGTCGAGCGGATGAAGGTGCTCGGCATTGCCCAGGCCGATAGCGAGCGCCGCCGCCGGGAGCTGGAAACTGGCATCGGTGCCGAGCGCGCCGTCTTCCAGAAGCTTGCGGCCGAAGCGGAAGCCAAGGAGTTGGCGCGGCGCTGGGTGGTGCTGAAGCTTGCCGCCGGCCTTCTGGCGAGCTCGATGGACGCCTATCGCGAACGCCAGGCCGATCCGGTCATGCAGCGGGCAGGGCGGGTCTTCGCCGATCTCACCGGCGGCCGTTTTTCGCGCCTTGTCCAAGTCTATGACGAGCGCGACGAGCTGCAGCTCGCGGTCGAACGCAGTACCGGCGAGCAGGTGAGGCTTCCCGGCCTGAGCGAAGGTACTGGCGATCAGCTCTATCTGGCGTTGCGGCTCGCCTTCCTGGAGGACTATTGCAGCCGCAACGAGCCGGCGCCGCTGATCCTCGACGACATCTTCCAGACCTTTGACGACGAGCGGACCGCAGCGGGCATCCGGACGCTCGCGGCGGCCGGCGAAAAATTCCAGACGGTGCTCTTTACTCACCAGATGAGCCTGGTAGAGGCGGCGCGGCGCGAACTGGGGGACGGGCTGGACCTCGTCCAGCTGGAGCGAGCCTAAACACCTAGGAGGCGGATTGCGGCTGAGACAGGCTGCGCAACGCCAGGCAGCCGACCGGCATGCGATAGGTCGGCGTGGCCCATCTGTCCGGCGGGGCCGACGGGCGTTCGCCACAGCCGGCCGTCTGTCGGCGCGGCAGGATCAGCAGATTATAGCGCCGTGCATCGGTGATCTCCCGGCTGAACGTCATCCGGTAGTTTTCGACGATCGAGCTGAACTCGGTGCGTCCCGCAAGTTTCTCGATCAGATAACTTCGGGTTTCGGGCGTCATCGGCAGGCCGAACCGCTCGGTGGCACGAATGGCTTCACTGAGCACCGCAAGCTCCATGGTCAGGTCCGTCAGGCTAACCTTGATGCGAAAGCTGCTGACCATGTCGGGCTCCGTACCGCGGACCTGGATGAACATCGCGGCCGGTTCAGGCGCATTCCCGAATTCCTCGAAGAACAGGCATTCCCAATCGTGACCCGAACGGGTGAAGGTGGGTGCCGTGCCCCTGTCGTCTCGTAGCAGATCGCAGCGTTCGTCGGCGGAAAGCACCTCGGTCTTCTCGAACACCGCCATCCGCTCGAGGCCCGCCTTGAGGAGCCAGGGTGGATAATGTTTCGCCGGTGGCAGCGATCTATGCCTGTCGATCCGCAAGGGCGGCGCCGGTGACGCGGGAAGAAGGTATTGCTCCAGCGCGAATTGCCGGACGAGCCGCTTGTAGTTTCGGCCGTTGTTGACCGCGAGCACGGTCGTCACCAAGGCGGCCAGCACGACCGCAAGGAAGAAGCCGAAAACCAGAACAGCCGAACGCTGCCCGCGGCGCCGATCGGCCGGTGTCAGTCTGTCTGCCTTACCCTCCTCCGGCATGGCTCCGCTTCCGATCGGGGATGGCCCGGCATTCGGCCCCCGCCGCCGACATAACACGCTTCTCTGGCTCGATGATCAAGCCTCTGCTGTTTGGAGGTGTCGGCTCGCCCGATATCCAGATTTTAGAGGAACGAGAAGCGGCCGCCGTCGATCTTGAGGACCGTCAGCCTGCCGGAATAATAGGCGCCCGTATCGATGCCGATCCGGCCGGGTCCGAAATCCGGTTCCGGCTGCGGCGTATGTCCGTGGATGACGAGAAGCGGCAGCTGCGGTCCGGTCGCAAGAAAGGCGTCCCGGATCCAGAGCATGTCTTCCTCGGTCTGCTGTTTGAGCGGTATCCCAGGCCTCAGGCCTGCATGGACAAAGACGAGTTTGCCGATCGTCAGGCTGACCGGGAGATTGGCGAGGAACTTCCTGTGCGGCACCGGCACGGCTTCCATCAGCAGGTCGCCGAACCTGGTGCCGCGCTTCTTGCCGCGCGCGCCGAACTGGTATGGGTCCAAACCGTAGGATAGCAGCGTCTGTTCGCCACCCATTCCCAGCCATTCGGAATAACGTTCCGGATCGTCCACGAACCTCATGAAGATATCGTCATGGTTGCCGCAGAGCGCAATCCGCCTCAGGCCGTGTTCGCTGGGCCTGATCAGGTGTTCGAGGACGTGGCTCGACGCGGGTCCCCGGTCGACATAGTCGCCGAGCAGAATGACCATTCCGGGACGGCGGTTCTCCGACATGTCATGGGCAATGCGGGCCTCGGCGTCCCGAAGTTCGTCGATACAGCCATGCACGTCGCCGATCGCATAGATCGGATAGGAGGGCGGGTTGATACCGAGATCGATCCGGCGGCGGCGGGGCCTGATCGATCTGGCTGGCCGGCGTCTTGAAAACCAATCCGTCAATTTTAGCATGCTTACTGCCATCCGCCCGATATGGAAGATCCTGCCGACAATGAGAAGTGGATGCCCGAAGGAGTGTTAACAATGTCCGAAGCCCAAACCTCTGGATGCGGGTATCGGCAATGTCGCCGTCATCTGCGAGACAATTCCGAACCTGACAAGGCCGGTCGACAGCGTTCACGGCAAGGGAGTGTATTTTGTGGATAACCGACGATTAACCAACCATGTGGTTGATTCGCCACAGTACGCGGATTTTTGATTCGCCGCCTGCTTACCCCTTAGAATCACCGGGTTCGCTCATCGGCTAAACCGATACCATACTTTGGGTTGTATGGCGGTGCGTATGTTTAGTTCCTTGGGTGCTGTTTTAACGCTTGCTACTGTTGCGTTTCTGTCCGGCTGCACGGGGCTCCCGAGGTCCGGTCCGGATCCGTCCGCCGTTGAAGCCAATGCAACCGTGAAGGCTTTCTCCGCCACCGGCAACAGGGTCGGCATTGACTATGCGCTCGTCGATATCAATCAGTCCGTTCTCGTCCGCCTACCCAAACCGGCAGGCTCTGACCTGAGCGCCGGTTTTGGCGTGAGTAGCGGACCGCCGCCGCTCACCCTCGGTGTTGGCGATGTCGTCCAGGTCTCTGTCTTCGAGGCGCAGAGCGGCGGCCTGTTCATTCCGGCCGATGCCGGCGCCCGTCCGGGCAATTACATCACCCTGCCGAACCAGACGATCGGTCGTGACGGCACGTTGAGCGTCCCATACGCGAACAGGGTGAGGGCCGCCGGCCGTCCGGTCGATGCCGTGCAGCTCGATATCGCAGACCAGCTCGCCAATCGCGCAATCGAGCCGCAAGTGGTCATCTCGACGGTGACGAGCCGATCGATGGGCGCGTCGGTCCTGGGCGACGTCAAGCAGGCGAGGAAGATCGAGCTTAGCCCGGCGGGCGAACGCATCATCGACGTGATTTCCGAGGCAGGCGGTTTGAGTGTCCCGAAGGAGGAGGCGACGGTGACGCTCCAGCGTCGAGGCCGCAGCATGACCGTTGCCTATCGGATGCTGAGCGAGCGTCCGCAGGAGAATATCTATGTGCAGCCAGGCGATACGATCTTCGTCGATCGCAATCGCCGGACCTTCCTGGCCTTCGGGCTGACGGGCGAAAGCGGACGCTTTGATTTCGACGATTCCAATCTCTCTCTCGGCGAGGCTTTGGCGAAGGCCGGCGGGTTGCTTGACGACAAGGCCGAACCGCAATCGGTCCTGCTCTACCGCCTTGTGAGGCGTGATCTCCTGCGCAATATCGGCGTCGACGTCAGCCGGTTCAGTGTGCGGGACGTGCCGGTGATCTTCCGCGCCAATCTGCGCGATCCGGCCGCGTTCTTCGCCGTCCAGCAATTTCCCATGCAGGACAAGGACGTCCTCTACGTGTCAACTGCCGATGCGGTCGAGCTGGTCAAATTCCTCAGCATCCTCAATTCGGTCACCGCTTCGACCCGGGATATTGCGAGCAGCCATGATGCCTGGCGCGACTGACATTCAGGCCGCTTGCGGCCGCTCCGGGTCGGTTTGGTGGCCTGCGCACATCGATCGGGTGATGCAATGAACCAGCGGCCCGTTTTTCTCACTCGACCCCGGCAGGAGCCCCGCGAGGAAGAGGTCCCGGAACTGGACATGGATGGTCTGATCGCCATCGTCCGGCGGCAATGGCGAGTGGCCGGTCTCTGCGTCGCCGTGTTCCTGGCACTCGGCATCGGATACCTCCTCACAGCCGAACCCCGATATACCGCCAGGACGAGCGTGCTGATCGACCGCGGCAACCGGCAGGTCGTCGAGCAATTGTCGACGATCGGCGGGGTTCTTGATGATGAGGCGTCGGTCCTCAGCCAGGTCGAACTGCTGCGCTCCGAGACGATAGGCTTGTCGGCTGTCGACAAGCTGAAACTGGCGGATGATCCGGAATTTATGACCGGCCGCCAAAACCCGCTGCTCGCGGCAGTCTCCGATATACGGTCGATGCTGGATATCCGGCGATGGCTGCGCGGTGGCGAGGTTCGGCCCGATCAGATCGAGGCGCAACGCCGCTGGGCGCTCGCCAACCTCCTCGGCAATATGAAGGTTTCGCGCGTCGGGCGTTCCTATGTCCTCGAAATCACGTTCACGGCCACATCGCCGCGCCTTGCCGCAGCGGTCGCCGGCGCGATTGCGGATGCCTATCTGACCGACAAGTTGGATGCCAAATACGATGCCACACGGCGGGCGGGCAACTGGCTGCAGCAGCGCATCGAGGAACTGCGGCAGCGCTCGCTGGAATCCGATCTCGCAGTCCAGCGGTTTCGCGCCGCAAACGGCCTCGTCACCGCCAATGAGAAGCTCGTCTCCGACCAGCAGCTCACCGAGCTGAACAGCGCGCTGATCGTCGCGCGTGCCGATACGGCCAGAGCGCAGGCGCGCTCAGACCGCATCGAGGCGATCATTGCGAGCGGCGAGACGGGCGCCATCGTCACCGACGCGCTGGACAGTTCGGTGATCAGCTCTCTGCGCGAAAAATACCTGGAGTCGTCCAAGCGGGAAGCTGAGATATCGAGGCGGCTGGGGCAGGGCCATGCCCAGGCCGTCCGCCTTCGCCAGGAGATGACGGAATATGACCGGCTGATGTTCGATGAGCTCAGGCGGATCGCCGGGAGCTATCAGAGCGAACTGGACGTTGCGCAGTCGCGCGAACGCCAGATCACCCTCGGCGTTAGCAATGCCACCGATATCAGCGTCACCGCCGGCGAAACGCAGGTGCAATTACGGGAGCTCGAACGGGCCGCCGACGCCTACCGGAACCTCTACCAGACGTTTTTACAGCGTTATCAGGAGGCCGTGCAGCAGCAGTCATTCCCCGTCACGGAAGCGCGGATCATTTCCCGAGCCGTGCCGCCGACAACCGCCAGCGAGCCGCGGTTATCGCTGGTGCTGGCGCTCTGTCTGGCGCTCGGCTTTGGCGTCGGCGGAGTTCTCGGGGCATTCCGTGAGTTCCGGGATCGGTTCTTCCGCACCGGTGAACAGGTGAGGGATATTCTCGGCCTCGAATATCTGGGCTCGGTACCGCTGGTGTTGCCGCAGACCGGCTCGAGACCGTCGACCGAGCCGGTGAAGGGAGAAACCTACAGGAAAAACGAGCTGTCCGGTTTCGCGACCGAGCATCCGTCCTCTGCCTTTGCCGAAACGTTGCGCAGCGCCCGGATCGCGGCAGACGTCCATATCGACAGGCCCCAGAAGATCATCGGCATCGTTTCGATGCTGCCGGGCGAGGGTAAATCGACGATCGCCATGAATTTCGCCCAGGCGCTAGCCGGGAGCGCGAGGGTTCTGCTGATCGATGCGGATATTCGCAATCCGGGCGCCACCAGGGCGCTGGGCCCGCATGCGGAAGAGGGGCTGCTCGAAGTGCTGCTGGAAGGCCATGCGCCGGCCTCCGCGATGTTGGCCGACCCGGCCACCGGCCTCAGATTTCTCCCGGCGGTTGTCCGGCGGCGGACACCGCATTCATCCGAGCTGCTGGCGTCGGCGGCGATGACCAGGCTGCTGGCACAGGTCGCCGGAGAGTTCGACTATATCGTTCTCGACCTGCCGCCGCTCGGTCCAGTCGTCGATGCGAGGGCCATCGCCCCGCGTGTCGACGGCTTCATCATGGTCGTCGAATGGGGCGAGACATCGCGAAAAGCCGTCAAGGAAACCTTGGATGCCGAGCCTCAGATCGCCGGCCGTTGCCTCGGCGTGATCCTCAACAAGGTCGATGCCGCCAGGATGAAGCTTTATGAGCGATACGGTTCGTCGGATTATTATGCATCGCGTTACACGCACTATTACCATGAAACGCATCCTGATCCGACGCCGGTTTCCATCGGCACCGCAACCAGGGTCAAAACAGCAAGGGAGAAGCCTGACAGCAGCCGATGATCTTTTCTGAAGCGTTTCACTGCAATGTTTGGCATAAGCCCGGGATGCTACGAATCACTGTATGTCTCGGATTCGCCGCATTCCGGGGGACATCACAATGGTGTTCCCAGTGCTTGCGACTGGCACATTGAGCGCATCGACGCGCACGTTTCACTTAAAGACTGACGGGTTCCGTTAGGGGGATATGATGACTGGAAATGTGAAGAGCAACGGCAAGGTAGCATTGATCACCGGGGTAACGGGCCAGGACGGCGCTTACCTTGCGGAACTGCTGCTGTCCAAGGGCTATACGGTGCACGGCATCAAGCGGCGCTCTTCCTCGTTCAACACCAACCGCATCGAGCATCTCTACGAAGATCCGCATGTGGCCGACCCGCGCTTCATCCTGCATTTCGGCGACATGACGGATTCGACCAACCTCATCCGCGTCGTGCAGGAAGCCCAGCCGGACGAAATCTACAATCTGGCCGCCCAAAGCCACGTGCAGGTCTCCTTCGAGACGCCGGAATATACTGCCAATGCCGACGGCACCGGCACGCTGCGCCTGCTCGAAGCGATCCGTCTCCTTGGCCTCTCCAAGAAGACCCGCTTCTACCAGGCCTCGACCTCCGAGCTCTATGGCAAGGTGCAGGAAGTACCGCAGAGCGAGACGACGCCTTTTTATCCGCGCTCGCCCTACGCGGTTGCCAAGCTCTACGCCTATTGGATCGTCGTCAACTATCGCGAGGCCTACGGCCTGCATGCCTCGAACGGCATCCTGTTCAACCATGAAAGCCCGATCCGCGGCGAGACCTTCGTCACCCGCAAGATCACCCGTGCGGCGGCCGCCATCCATCTCGGCCTTCAGGAACGCCTCTTTCTCGGCAATCTCGACGCCAAGCGCGACTGGGGTCATGCCCGTGAATACGTGCGCGGCATGTGGCTGATGACGCAGCAGGATGAACCGGACGACTACGTTCTGGCGACGGGCGAGACCCACACGGTGCGGTCCTTCGTCGAGAAATCCTTCGCCAAGGTCGGCATGCCGATCGAGTGGCGCGGCGAGGGCGTCGAGGAGAAGGGTTACGACACGACATCCGGCGAATGCGTCGTGGCTATCGATCCCCGCTATTTCCGCCCGACCGAAGTCGACCTTCTGATCGGCGACCCCACCAAGGCCCACCGGAAGCTCGGCTGGAAGCACGAGACCAACCTCGACCAGCTGATCGCCGAAATGGTCCGCGAAGACCTGAAGGTGATGGCGCGCAACGTGCCGACCGCGGGTGGCAACAAGGGTCTCTCCCATGCCTGAGACGATCTACAGCCTTGCGGGGAAGAAGGTCTATGTCGCGGGACATCGCGGCATGGTCGGCTCGGCGATCGTTCGCCGTCTGGCCTCGGAGGGCTGCGAGATCCTGACGGCGTCGCGCGGCGATGCCGACCTGACGCGGCAGGCAGAAGTCGAAGCCTGGATGGACAAGAACCGTCCGGACGCGGTGTTCCTGGCTGCCGCCAAGGTCGGCGGCATCCTGGCCAACGACACCTATCCGGCCGATTTCCTCTACGACAACCTCATCCTCGAGGCGAACATCATTGAGGCCGCCCACAAGGTCGGCGTCGAAAAGCTGATGTTCCTCGGCTCGTCCTGCATCTATCCGAAATTCGCCGACCAGCCGATCGTCGAGGAGTCGCTTTTGACCGGCTCGCTGGAGCCGACCAACGAATGGTACGCGATCGCCAAGATCGCCGGCATCAAGCTCTGCCAGGCCTATCGCAAGCAGCACGGCAGCGACTTCATCTCGGCCATGCCCACCAACCTTTACGGCCCCGGCGATAATTTCGACCTGAAATCCAGCCATGTCATGCCGGCGCTGATCCGCAAGGCGCATGAGGCGAAGACCGGCCGCCTTCCGGACATCACCGTGTGGGGCACCGGCACGCCGCGCCGCGAATTCCTGCATGTCGACGATTGCGCCGACGCCTGCGTTCACCTGATGAAGACCTATTCGGCAGAGACCCATGTCAATGTCGGGTCCGGCGAGGACGTGACCATCCTGGAGCTCACCGAACTGGTCTCCAAGGTCGTCGGTTTCGAGGGCAGGATCGTCCACGACCTGACCAAGCCCGACGGCACGCCGCGCAAGCTGATGAGCGCGGCTAAGCTGCGGGCGCTGGGCTGGTCGCCGAGGATCGGGCTGGAGGAGGGCATCGCCGATGCCTACCGGGCCTTCCTCAAGGGCGAGTATCTCGAGCGCAAACGCGGAGATGCTGCCTGATGACAGCAGCCGTCCAGCCCCTCAGCGACGAATGCGAACGAACGTTCGACGCCGCACCGGGGCTGGCCACGGCAGCCGCGACATCGCCGCGCAAAAGCGTGGTCGTCTATGCGATGAATTACGCGCCCGAAACCGCGGGCGTTGGCAAATATACCGGCGAAATCGCCGAATACCTGGCGGCCGAGGGCATGGACGTCACGGTGGTGACGACCCCGCCGCATTATCCTGGCTGGGCGGTCCAGCCCGGATATCGGAACCACTATTCTTCAAGGATTGAAGGCCGCATCTCGGTATTGCGGTCGCCCTTGCTGCTGCGGCGGAAAATGAGGGGCATCTGGCGGCTGCTGGCGCCGCTTTCCTTCGCGCTGACATCGGCACCGGTGGTCTTCTGGCAGATCCTGCGGCATCGCCCGATAACCGTTTTCTGCGTCGAGCCGACGCTGTTTGCCGCGCCCGTCGCCCAGCTTGCCGCCAGGCTCGTCGGTGCTCGCACCGTGCTGCACGTCCACGACATGGAAGTGGATGCCGCATTCGCCGTCGGACATCTGAGTTCCCGGACCTGGTTGAAGAGGCTCGGCCATGCCTTCGAGCGCGGCGTGCTTGGCAGGTTCGACCGGCTGATCACCATTTCCAACCGCATGGCCGAAGGCCTTTCCCTGAAAGGCGTCTCGGCCGCAAAACTGTCCGTCGTCCGCAACTGGGTGGATCTTTCGCAATTCCACCCGATGGAAGATGTCAGCCCCTACCGGGCTGAACTCGGTTTCGGCCACGAGGATTTCGTCGTTCTCTATTCAGGCAGTATCGGCGCCAAACAGGGCCTGAACGTACTGCTCGATGCGGCCGAGCGTCTGAAGGACGAGCGGCGCATTCATTTCGTGATCTCCGGCGAGGGACCGCAGAAGGCGGAACTCGAAGCCCGTTACGGCCATCTTGAGAATCTCCGTTTCCTGGCCTTCCAGCCCTATTCCCGGCTGAACGCGTTCCTCAACATGCCGGATCTGCACGTGCTGCCGCAGGACAGAAGCGCCGCCGACCTGACGCTGCCGTCGAAACTCGGCGGCATGCTTGCCTCGGGAAAGCCTGTCCTCGTCACCGCCGACGAGGGCACGGAACTGGCGCAATTCGTCGGGAGCGCCGTCTATCTGACGCCGCCGAACGACGCGGAAAACCTTGCCGCCTGTATTTTTCGCGCGATGTCGGAACGGGAAGCATGGCAGCCGCAGGTCCAGACGGTTCTGGTCCAAAACCTCTCGAAACGGCCGGCCATCCTCGCCATCAAGCAGTTGATCGACGGCGGCAGTCCATGAAGATCGCCGGCCACGTCCTCGCCTACAACGTCGATCGTTTTCTGCCGCACGTTGTCGAGAACTGCGGCCGTTTCGTCGACAAGGTCTTCATCGTCCGGCCCGAACGTCCCTGGGCCTATCTGCCCGGCTCCCGCGCCACGAGGACAAACCCCACGACCAGGGAAAAGGTGGACGAGGCAATCGCCGCCGCCCGCGCAAAAGGCGTGAGCTGCGAGATCGAGGTGATCTGTAGCGACTTCGAGACCGAGGAAGACACCCGCAACGACTGCCTCGACCGAGCGATCCGCGAAGGTTACGACTGGCTGGTCATCCAGGACGCCGACGAGTTCTATCTGGATAGCGGCTGGGAAACGCTGCTCAAATTCATGGCGGCGGACTACGGGCATGACCGCATCCTGACGCCATGGCACAATTTCTGGAAAACGCCCGAGCTGGTGCTGACCAGCGGCGATGGCTCGATCAGGGATGTCAACGCGGGGTTCGCGATCCGCTGCAGAAGCGGCGTTCGCTTCGATACGGCGCGAAAGACCACCCCTGCTGCCACCATCGTCATCGATGCGCCCTGCTACCACTACGGCTACGTCATGAGCGATGCCGAGATGTGGGAAAAGATCACCAGCTGGGGACATGCGCATCAGGTGAACGCGCAAAAATGGTTCCGCCTGAAATGGCTCGGATGGACACCCGCCCATTCATACCTCCATCCGGTCACGCCGCTGTTCTGGCCAAAGGCGATCCGCTTTCCCGGCAGGCAACCCGCCTTCGCCTCCCATTTCATGAACCCGGACCAGGAAACCGCGCGGCTTGGTTTCATCGATTTCCTGGAAAACATGCTTGCCGACCATGCGACGGACGTTCGCATCGTCGCGCGAAAATTATTGAGAAGGTCAACCGTGTAGCCGTAGGTCGCGTTTTCGATGAGTGTGTCAGTACGGCTAATCTCGGGCTCGATCGCCAATGGGGCGTTGCTTGCCGCCAATATCCTGATCCAGACGATCAGCGTGCCGATCATGCTCGGCTGGTGGTCGGCGCAGCAATTCGGGCTCTGGGTCCTGCTGCAGACGCTTTATTCCCTCTCCGTCGTCTTCGACCTCGGCCATCAGAACTACCTCGGTTACGAGTTCCAACGGCTCGGCACCAGGGATGCTGTAAGACGGGACTTCGCCTCGTCCATCCCGGCCGCCATTCTGCTGGGAACGATACTCCTGTGCTTCTGGACGGCTGTCCCGGCCTTCGGGTGGGCGGACGCGCTGTTCGGAGATTTCGTTCCTGCGGGGCTGATGGACGACCTTTCAGGCTCGATGATCGTCTACGCGCTCACCTGGCTCGTCACCAGCTCCGTCGGCGGCATCCTCGGGCGGGCGCTCGTCCCTTTCGGCTATTATGCGAGAATGGCGTGGTGGCGGTTTGCGCTGCTGGTCGGCATCAACCTAACGGTCCTCGCGGCAGTCCTTTCCGGCGGTAACGTCCTCGACACCGTCATCGCCTCGTCGGCTGCCAATGTGGTCGTCAATATCGCCATTCATCTCGATTGTTTTCGTCTCTGGCGGCGCGAAGAAATTGGCTGCACCGTGCCGGATCTGCGCAGGAGCTGGTCCAACCTCACGAGGAGCCTGTTCCTATCGATCCGCGAGCTGCTCGCCATCGGAAACCAGCAGGGCATCCGGCTGCTGATCGCGCCGCTTACCGGCGTCAGCTTCCTGGGCGCGTTCACCGCGACCCGGACGCTATCCAACATCGCGACGCAGGGCATCAATGCATTGGCGGGTCCGGTCGAGCCGGAGCTCCTGCGCTATCTGAGGGAAGGGAAGAGCGAGCCGGCGGAAGCTGCGGTCACCCTCAGCTGGATTTTCGTGCTGGGCGTCATCGGTCCGGGGTGCATTCTGCTCCAGTGGATATCGCCCGGCCTTTTCCTGTGGTGGACCCGTGGCAATTTTCACCTCGACCCACTGCTATTCGGTTCGCTCTGCGCCTGCATCATCGTCTACGGTTTCGCCCAGCCGATGGTTTCGATCGTCCGGGGAAACAATATTCTGCTGCCGCAGATCGTCGCAAACGGCGTGTCTCTGCTGATCACGGCGATCGGTTGTTATCTGACGCTATCTTCGTGGGGTCTGCCGGGCGCCGGCTTTTCGCTCCTGGCGGCCGAGAGCGCCAGTTTCCTGATCTATGCCGGAGCCGCCTGCGCCGTGCTCCGAAAGCTGCGGTTGACCTTCCCAATCCATGCCTTTGCCATATCCGCTTGCGGCTGCATCTCGGCCATCGCCGGACTATTCGCCATGGCGATCTGGCCGCAGTCGGTCGGCTTGTCATCCGTTCTCGCCGCAATAGGCTCGCTGCTGGCGGCGTGGATGGCCTATCGGTCCCTGCCAGCCAATATGCGGGCGATCCTTCAAAGGCATTTTCCAAACCTCTCCCGCAAGCGGGTGGTTCTGACAGGTGATCGGCCATGACGGGGAGCGGGAGTTTGGCGGACGGCAATACGATATTGGGCATGCGTACGATGCCACAGCAGCGCCGCGGCAATTCCCGCTTCGTCGCCAAAGCCCGCTGGGGCACCGCCTTTCTGATCCTGCTTTGCACGATGCTCCAGCTCGCCATATCGCCGGATATGACCAACATGTTCTGTGCAGGGACGGCCGGATTGATCGGCACCTGGGCATTCACCTACTGCACCGACCCGAGACGGACCGAACGGTTTACGATCTCGACGCTGATGGTGCTCGGCTTTCAGGTCCATTCGAGCCTGGCCGCTCTGATCGTCCAGACATTTGCCTGGAAACCGATCACCTTCAACCTCGAGGCGCCGGTAGCCACTTTTTTCTTTTTGGCACTTCTGCAGATATGGGCGGTGGCGCTGCACTGGTTCTACGCGCAGTCGCGGGTGATGCGGATCGCGACGACGGCGATCCGCCAAAGGATGTTTGCGCCGCTCGGCCTCTATCACTCGCCGACAAAGGGGCAATTGTGGTGGATGGGGCTGCTGGGGTCGTTCGCCTCCTGGTACACGAATGCCGACCGCTGGGGCGAGGACAATTTCGGCGATATCGCCTTCAAACTGCTCGCCGGCCTGTCGCAATTGTCCGTCGCCCCCTTCCTGATTCCGATCGCCAGCTACCTCATCGATCCGCCGGACCAAAAGCGCTCGGTCAACTGGCTCGCGCTGACCGCCTACTGCGCCCTGACGCTCTATATCGCGCTGGCGCGCAACAGCCGCGGCGTGTTCGCGGTCAACGTCCTGACCGTGCTGATCTGCTTCGCCATCGCAGTTGTGATAGGACGTTTCATCCTGACGAGGCGACGGGTGATCTGGCTCGCGGTCGCCATCCTGCTCAGCCCCGTTCCGGCGGGCATCCTCTCGGATCTGGCGACCGCCATGGTCATTGCCCGCGACGACCGCTCCGACATCTCGTCGCAGGACCTCGTCTTCTCGACCATCGGCACGTATTTCGATGGAGAGGCGCTGCAGTCCCGGCAGGAGGCCGACCGGATATTGGCCGAAGGCAGCTATAACGAGATCTATGTCGACAACCCGCTGCTGGCGCGCTTCGTCGCCACCAAATACATCGACCATAACATCGCCCTTGGCCTTTCGCTGTCGGCGACCGGTGAAGGTCTGGCACGCGAAAACACCGTCAACCAGCTGCTATTGCTGCTTCCGACGCCGGTTCTGAATCTTTTCGCACCCGAACTCGATAAATCCAGCAGCGCCTTTTCGTCCGGCGATTATTACAACTTTCTCGTTACAGGCGATGAGCTGGGAGGGTATCGCACCGGCTCGTCGATCGCCGACGGCTTTGTCGTTCTCGGCGCATTTTACGTGGTGGTGTTCGCCACCTTCGCCCTGGCGAATTTCATGATCGGCGATGCGCTGACGATCCAGACGCAGAACGGACATGTGCTGCTTTCGGCTCTGGCCTGCATCTGCATCGTCCGCTTCTTCATGAACGGCCTCATGGACGAATCCGTCGCGGTCCAGGCCGGCAACTTTGTCCGGGCGCTGCCGCAGACGGTGCTGCTCTATGCGCTGATGTTCTGGCTGACGAGGGGCGTGAAGCTGAGATGAGGCTCCTCCATATCGGCGCAGATTCGGGGACCAGCCTGCAGCGGGCGGCGGCATTCGGGCGTATCGGTTTCGATGTTCTGCACCTGTCTCCCTACACCCTCCTGCCGCCTCATTGGGCGCCGTGGCTGAACAGGGCCGGCGGCCCCGGCATCGATCGCCTCGTGGCAAACGGGCTCGGCCGGCGGATCGGCGAGCAGCGCTTCGATCTTGCCCTGGTGGATTGCGGCGACGTGGTCGGACCAGCCGCCCTGAACGTCATCCGCGCGGCAGCGTCGATCGTCGTCAACTACAACGCCGACAATCCCTATCTGGACCCGTCTCCGGAACGCCTCCGCTGGAGCATTTTTCACCGCACCCTCCCGCACTACGATCTGGTCGTCGCGGTGCGCCGTAACGGCATCGAGGAGATGATGGCGAGGAGAGGTGCAAGACGGATCGAGACGACCTGGCAGTGTGCGGACGAGGTCGTGCATCGCCTTTTGTCGCCGACGCTGGAGGAAAAAAGCCGATGGTCGTCCGAGGTCGCTTTCGTCGGCACATGGATGCCCGGCCGCGGCGCCTTCATGGCGCGGCTGATCGAAAGGGGCGTGCCGCTCGCGATCCACGGGTCCCGATGGAAAAGAGCGCCGGAATACCGGCTGCTCCGCCCGTTCATCCGCTCCGATCACCTTGAAGGCGCGGACTACACACAAGTGATCGCCGGCGCGAAAATCGCTCTGGTTCTGCTGAACGGCCAGAATGCCGACCTGCATACGACGCGCTCCGCCGAAATTCCCGCCATCGGCACCGCCATGTGTGCGCCCCGCACTCCGCATCACCAACAACTCTACAAGGAGGGTGAGGAAGCGGTCTTTTTCGACGGAGCGGATGACTGCGCGCAGACTTGCAAACGCCTGCTGGCGGATGACAGGAGACGCCAAACGATCGCCGATGCCGGCCACCGGCGCACGTTCGCGAACGGGACCTATAACGAGGTCCTGGCCCGGCGGATCGTCGACCAAGTCGCTGAGATAACGCGAGGCGGCGTCCGATGAGAAAGACGGAGGCGCACGATCTCGGCATTCTGTTTCTGGCCCTGGACACCTACGGCCGGTTCGGCGGTATCCAGCGCTTCAACCAACGGGTTATCGCTGCCCTGGCCGAGATCTCTGGTGACAACGGCTGGAAGCCGCCGGCCGTCCACGTCATGCGCGACGGAAAGGCCGACATTCCCGAAGCCACATCGGCCGCAATCCGAGCCTTCGGCCCTCGGCGGCTGGATTTCATCGTTCACTCGGCTGTCACTGCCCTCAACTGCAAAATCCTGTTCCTCGGGCATATCAACCTTCTGCCGGTGGGACTGTTGTGCAAGCTGCTGTCTCCAAGAATCAAGCTCGTGCTCTTCGTCCATGGCGACGAGGTCTGGAACGATCCGGCCTATCGCCGCATGCGGTTTTACGAACCGCTTATGGCGAGAGCCCTCAGCCGGATCGCCTCCGTCAGCACCTTCACTGCAAGCCGGATGCAGAAGGCGTTCAACCTTCCCGCCGAGACGTTTAGGCTGTTTCCGAACGCCGTCGACGACATCGACCGGCAGCCAAAAAAGAGCAGCCGGAACATCCTGACGGTCGCCCGGCTGGATCGGCATGACCGCGGCAAGAATATCGACGCATTGATCAAGGCGATGGCCTTGCTCAAGCGCCGGAACGTGGAATGCGTCCTCCAGGTCGTCGGCGAGGGACCGCTCAAACCGGAACTGGCGTCGTTGGCCCGAGAGCTTGCAGTCGAGGACAGGGTCGAATTCATGGGCCGCGTATCCGATGCGAGACTGGCCGAGGCCTATGCCCAGGCCTGCCTTTTCGCGATGCCCTCCTCCAAGGAGGGGTTCGGCATCGTTTTCCTGGAAGCCTGGCTGCATGGCCTGCCGGTGATCTGCGGCACTGAGGATGCAGCGGCGGAGATCATTGCCGATGGTGTCGACGGGTTTGCCGTGAACCCATCGGATACTGAAACGCTGGCCGCGAAAATCGCGATGCTTCTCGACCATCCGGACATGGCAGCGGCGATGGGAGAGGCTGGGGCCGGCAAGGTCCGCTCGCGCTATCTCATGGAGCACGTCAAGGGAAATCTCGAAAAAATTATCGCGGAGCTGCCATGAGAATCCTCAACATCATCGCCAGCGCCGATCCCGAAACCGGAGGCCCGATCGAGGCGCTGCGGCTGACTGGACTGCAGATGGTGCGTCTGGGTCATGCGGTGGAAGTCGTGACGCTGGACAAGCCATCGGCGCCCTATGTGGGAGAGTTTCCCTTGCCCGTTCATGCCTGCGGGCGATGGACCCGGAGATACGGATATACACCGGAACTGGCACGCTGGATCGCCGCGAACGCCGATCGTTTCGATGCGACGATCATCCATGGCCTCTGGAATCATGCCTCTGTCGGCGGCTGGTCGGCCCTGAGGCGGGCAGGCCTGCCTTATGTCGTCTTCGCCCACGGCATGATGGATCCGTGGTTCCGTAAAACCCATCCGCTCAAGCACGTCGCCAAACAGGCGTTCTGGCTTGCCTGGCAGGGCAGGGTTCTCCGGGATGCAGCGGCGGTCCTCTTCACCTGCGAAGAAGAGCGCCGCCGGGCGCGCGGCGTCTTCCGGGGCTATAGTTACGCGGAGCGTATCGTCGCCTTCGGCACGGCCGATCCGCCGGCAGGGGTGGAGAGCCAGCTTGCCGCATTCTACCGGCTTCTGCCGGAATTGAAGAATAGGCGGTTCCTGCTGTTCCTCGGCCGTTTCCACGCAAAGAAGGGCTGCGACCTCCTCGTCGAAGCCTTTTCGAAGATCGCCGCGTCCGATCCCGATCTCGACCTGGTGATGGCGGGGCCGGATCAGTCCGGGTTGAAATCCAAACTGATTGCCCAGGCCGCCAAGGCGGACATCGCCGATCGCGTCCATTGGCCGGGCATGCTGGCCGGCGATGCCAAGTGGGGCGCCTTCCGCGCTGCCGAGGCCTTTGTCCTGCCGTCGCACCAGGAAAATTTCGGCATCGTCGTCGCGGAAGCCATGGCCTGCGCAACCCCAGTCCTACTGACCGACAAGGTCAATATCTGGCGTGAAGTGCAAATGAGCGGCGGCGGCCTCGTCGGGCCTGACACATCGGAGGGCATCGAAAGCCTGCTCCGGTCATGGCTCTCGCTCTCCGACGACGGCAAAAGCGCCATGCGCGCCCATGCCCGCGCGGGCTTCGAACGGCATTTCCGCATCGAGGCGGCGGCCCGCGATCTCATTACCGTTCTGCACTCCATCTCTCCACGAGGCCTTCATGAAGCCGCTTGACGCGAAGACCTCCTATCCGCGGCTGGGAGCCCCGAGTTTCCCGCTGAAGCATCGGTTGTTCCGGCTCGCTTGGAACCTCGTCTGGAGCCTTTTCGGTCGCTGGACGCCGGTGCCGCTGTTTGCATGGCGCCGGTTCCTGCTGCGCCGCTTCGGCGCCCGGATTGACCGGACGGCGCGGGTCTATCCCGGCGTCGAGGTCTGGTATCCGCCGAACCTCGCCATGGCCGCGTATTCCTGTCTCGGAAGCGGCGTGAACTGTTACTGCATGGATCGCATCGAGCTCGGCGCCCACGTAATCGTCTCCCAGGGCACCCATCTGTGCACCGGCACGCATGATGTCGACGATGCCGATTTCCAATTGGTGACGAGACCCATCGTCGTCGATGCGAATGCCTGGATCGCGGCGGAAGCGTTCGTCGGGCCGGGTGTCACTGTCGGGGAGGGGGCGGTGCTCGGCGCCCGCGCCGTCGCCTTCCGCAACCTCGATCCCTGGACGATCTATGCCGGCAATCCGGCCCTAAAATTGCGGCGGCGCTTCGAACAGGACAGGCCGAGCATCTTTCCCGTTCGGTTGAACTTCTGATCGGGACACGTCGTCGAATGGCCAGCCTCGCCGTCCTCATCCTCACCTATAACGAAGAGCGCCACATCGCCCGCGCCTTGAAAAGCGTCGCGCCCTTCGCGTCTGAGGTCTTCGTCATCGATTGTTTCTCGACCGACGGCACGGTCGAGATTGCCCGGTCGCTCGGCGCAACCGTCCTCAGTAACCCCTGGATCAATTATTCGAGGCAATTCCAGTGGGGGCTCGACAATGCCCCGATCACCGCCGACTGGATCATGCGGCTCGATGCGGATGAGGTGATCGAACCTGAACTGGCGGTCGAGATCGCCGACAAGCTTCCCGCTCTCGCTGCCGATGTCGCAGGCGTGAACCTCAAGAGAAGGCACATCTTCCTCGGACGCTGGATCCGCCACGGCGGACGGTATCCGCTCATCCTCACCCGCATCTGGCGGCGGGGGAAGGGACATGTCGAGGACCGCTGGATGGATGAGCACATCGTCGTGAAGGGCGGCCGCACAATCCTTTTCGACGCGCCGTTCTCCGATCACAATCTCAACGATCTCAGCTTCTTCACGGGCAAGCATAATCGATACGCAACCCTTGAAGCTGTCGATGTGCTGGGCCGGCGTTACGGCCTGTTTCCGGAGGACCTGGGACTATCGAGAGAAGCGTCCTCGCGACAGGCCACCATCAAGCGGCGCATCAAAGAGCAGATCTATAACCGGCTCCCGTTCCCTGTTGCAGCGCTCGGTTATTTCCTGTTCCGCTATATCGGTCAGCTTGGCTTCCTCGATGGCCGCGAAGGGCTGATCTACCATGCCCTGCAGGGTTACTGGTACCGTTTCCTCGTCGGTGCAAAAGTCATGGAATTCGACCGGTCGATCCGTTCGCTGGCAACGCTTGAGGAAAAGCGCGCGACGCTGGCGCGACTGACGGGGCTGCCGCTCTGAAACGACAGCCCCGTGAAGCGCAGCGGTTCAGGCAACGCCCACGCTCGGGAAGGCGGCCCAGAAGAGCGTCGAGCCTGCCCCTTCGGCGGCGACCACCAGCAAGCTTCCGCCGGCATTCAGGATATAGCTGGTCTTGCCCGAGATCTTGTTGAAGAGCTGTGTGCCGTTGGTATTGACCGCCAGATCCGCCGATCCGGCGTTGACGATATGAAAAGGCAGCCCCACCAGCGAGGTCGCATCCGACGAATTGGTGATCGCGGGCAGCGTGCAGACGAGCGCTGAGGCGGCGTCGAAGGAGACGAGCCCGGCATCCAGTGGATGGAGCACTGTGTTCGCGGTCTTGAGCGTCGACTTCATTCCCATTCCGAAGCAGGGATAGATGAAGCTGTTACCACCCCGGACTTCCAGATCGCCCTGGTTCTCCCAGGCATCGCCACGAATGTTGAAGACCGCCAATCCGCCGCGGGTTTGGTCTGTCCATAGGCCCGACAACATTGCTTGACGACCAACTCCACGCGCGCCGTGAAACTGGCTGGTGGCCGAGACCGTGTCGAAATCTGTCACCGCGGTGTTGCTGCTATAGAAGCGGCTGAAGCCCGCGCGCCGCCCGACAATATCGGCATTTCTGTCACCAGCGACCTCGGAGATGTTGAGGTCGCAGCCCTGTGCGTTCTCTACATAAATCCCCGCGCCGGAGGCGCCTTCCGCATCCACGCCGAAGAAACGTGAGTTGGAGACGAACGCTCCTTCGTTGCGGGCGCTTAATTCGAAACAGGGCATGCCCCAGGACGAGAGCATGAGCGAGCCGCTGCCGGACGCGATTATGGCCGGGGAGGTAAAGGCGTTGCCGATCTGGATCGTGTTGCCGCTCACCGATTTGACGACATGGACCCGCCCGGCGGTGACCCCGTAATTGCTGCTCGTGAACGCGACCGGCATGCGCGCCCGGAATTTGCCGCCGTCGGCAACGGCGATATTCGCCGAGCCGTTCGAGAAGGTCGCGCTGGCCACAAGTTCGGCTCGGTTGAAGGCGTTGTTCTGGATGCGGTCGACATACATTTCGTTCAGACGAGCGCCGTCTCCGCCGGCTTCGAATACGATACCCCGGCAGAGCCGATTGTCCCGTCCATCGGCTGGAATGATGTTGAAGAGCGAATCGAAGCGGCTGTTTCCAGGCATCAACGTCGAGCCCGACAGCAATGACGCATAATACTGGCCGTTTTCGCAAAGATGCGTCCAGACCCGGGAAACGTCCGTGTGCATGAAATTGGCAAGGAATATGCCCCAGTCGCTGCAGTCGCGGATGAAGAGATCGTGGATGGTCGAAAACTGCAGGCCGATATTGTTCACAGCGCCGATGCTGATGGCGCGCGTGAAGCCGGTAAAGCCGATATGCTCGCATCGCCAGCCGGTAATGCAGTCGGCGGTGATCGTCGCGGACGGTGAGCCAAGGTCTGCGTCATTGGCGGCAAAAGCGGGAAACGACCCGTCGCCGGCAAGCACGGTGCCACCCGCGAAATCCCATCCGCTGTCCGGGAGTGTGTCGTTCAGATAGTTCAGCACCGGCTGCACCCCCTGGTAACCGACGCCGGAAGCGACCGGGAGCGGCTCCGTGAGCGTGATCACCGCATCCGGCAGCAGGATGGTGCCTCCGCCGCCCGCTGCGACCGCTGCCGCATGTACGGCCCGGATCGCCGCTTCGGTGGAATCGGAGGGAATGTAGAGTTTCGGAATTTGACGAGATGGCATCGTGTCAGTCCTCCAGGCCGATGAATTGGCTGATCGTGAGTTGGCTGATGGTGAGCTGATTGTTTTCTGCGTCGGCAAGCGCATTGCCTTCGGCATCCATCAGGGTGAACCCGTCGCCTTCGGGCGGCTCACCGCCGCCGATGGAAAAAGTGCCGGGACCGGTCAGGGAAAGTCCAAGATCCAGCATCATCTCCTCCCGCCGCGAACGCTCGCCGTCCGGCACCGAGCGCATCCGCCGGCGCCTCCCATGTCGATGCCGTGTCTGAGATGATGTTTTCCCATTCCTGTCTCCTCGTGCGCCCGAGCGTCTATCCGCAGACGGGCAGTTCGGAACCGATTTTAGGAACGGGTTGAGGAGCGGGGACGAAGTGGCGGAAAAGATTCGCTGAATGATTGCTGGCACCCGGAAGCGTTCGACGGTGAAATGCCTGATATGCCTCGCGGATCGGAGACTATAGGGGCGGCCGGAATGGAGCGAGCTGTCGCGCTCACGGCGGATGTTCTTCCCCGCGACAGCCAAAAGAATCGAGTGGGATTGCGAGCGCTCGACCGAAAACCGAAGCGCTAGAAGTAGCGAAACGATCTTCCGGAAGCGGGAAAATTCGGAGTAGAGGCAGGAAAGAGCGCGGGAATGGCGGGCAAGAGAGCGTCCACCATCCGCTTAAAGCCTTGAATTACTTGAACCCAGCCAGCGGCGAGGGAGACACGATGTCTCCCTCCTGTGCGCTAAGCTAAATGATGGCGTAGGTGCGCGCAATGCTCTACTGCTCCATGCGCGGTTGATACTCGCTTATCCCTATTCGGCTGCATCGGGAACTTGAGGTAGTGTCTGGTTCTGCCATTGGTCGTAACTCTCAGTCGTGCCCTGTACCCTCCACGCGGAGCGGCCATTGGCAGCTCTTCCATATATTATGGCTGCTGCTGCGCTGGGACTGGAAAACGCCACATTTTCTTTGAAGAGCCAACGTCCCGTGTCGTCGGGCCCAATCTTTCCTTGGTGTGCTAGGGTCTCCCATAGGCTTCTATAAGTATGGGTTGCTGTTCCCTCCCATGAAGAACGGCATAGTGATCCCTCTTGAACGGTGAATTCCCCATCGATTTCTTGGGCATGTGCGGTCAAGCTGTGCATTTTACTTGTTAGCTCAAAGATGGGGGACAATGATGGTGCCGCCGCACTTGCACTCGGCTTTGATGGGTTTTGTTTGATGGTGGCGGCTTCTCGTAGAAATGCAAAGTCAAGGAGTGGTAGTATCAAGCGAAGCTGAGCCACAAAATATTCCATATCCGCTCGATCCGCCTCGGGTAAATTTGACGGATCCGGTGCAGTGTCATTTGTCAAACTTACCAAGCCAGACGCCTTTGCCACGGAGATAAGTCGGCTTTCTAGGTATTTTATGTGGCCGCTAGTAAGGTTGTGATCTTTGCTGGTTACGACGCATGTCTTTTCCCAGAATGATTTCTTCTCATCCTTGTTGTGCTGAGCTAGCCTTCTGCTAATATTTTCGCTTTGCCCGATGTATACTAGGTTTTGTCCGTCATTGTCTGGGTCAATGCCCAGCAAGAAGTAGACGCCCGCCTTGCCGATCTCGTCTCTTGCAAGCAATGATGCAAGCTTGGATCGGGGTGCCGTGATGACGTGCCCCGTCCAGTTTATGATCTCCGCCGTAAGAATTCCCTGCGGATTGCCTTCAACGAGGTGTATGCGGACGGACTTACCAAAGTTCTCTGACACTGCGCTTGCTCTATGATTGTACTGATCGAATGGGTCGACTGCTGTTGTCTGGTGCTCGTATGGGTAGTCCGTTGAGGGTAAAGTTCTCGTAACAAAACGAGAAATTCTTACTAGGGGTATTTAAAACCCCCTTGGCTCAGCGTTTTCCCCCATGGGGGTGCGGCCGGTAGCGATACCGTGATGTCGGATGGTAGTTTCTGTGGATGAATTTCACGGGGGAGGGGCCGGCGCAGATAGAAAACGCCGTTGCGTGACTTCAGAATATAGGTGGGATTGCGCAAGCCAATGTCTCACCTGAATGGCTCACTGACCAAATTCAAGACTAGAAGGCTCGGTTTTCAAGTGAATGGTGGGCGATGACGGACTCGAACCGCCGACATCCTCGGTGTAAACGAGGCGCTCTACCAACTGAGCTAATCGCCCGTTCGCGATTGCGGAGCAACAAGGCCCGCCGCGTCGGTGGCCGTGATCTATGCGGATCGCGGAAAAACCGCAAGGGCTTTCATGATGTTTTTTTGAAATTTTTGGGGAAGAGCCGACTGGACAGGGGCGCATATGGGGCAGGAGAGGGCAAAGCGACGGGACGTCATCCTTTTGTCTTGAAACGCGCTTGACACCCGATCGCGAACCTCTTAGTTAGCCGCTCAACCGAGCGATTGAGGTCGCCCGGCTCCGAGGTTTCGGCCTCAAGAGAAATGCGCGGGTGTAGCTCAGTTGGTTAGAGTGCCGGCCTGTCACGCCGGAGGTCGCGGGTTCGAGCCCCGTCACTCGCGCCATTCTCTTATTCGAACTCTCCGCCGATTGCGCGTCTTGCGCATAAGGCGGCTGCCGCTGGTCGGCATTATGCGCGGGTGTAGCTCAGTCGGTTAGAGTGCCGGCCTGTCACGCCGGAGGTCGCGGGTTCGAGCCCCGTCACTCGCGCCATTCGCCACCCAGAAGAACATGCTTCCCGATACGATCCGGCCGCCACCGGTCCCTCATGGTCACGGTCTGAGGTTGTTGCTATGATACAGCCGCTGATAATCGTTTGAACTGCTCCATTTTGGCGCAGGATGCGACATTCAAAAAGCTTGCGCCGGGGCTTCGGCTGCGCTAACCACGGCTTGTTGCAATGCACGTTCGCTTTGCCTGTGCATTGATATTCAGGCGTCGTCTCCCGACGCTTCAGGCAAGCTGGGATCGAATACAATGAGTGAACTCCTCACTTCCTATATCCCGATCGCGATTTTCATCGGCATTTCCCTGGTGATCGGCATCGCGCTTCTGGTTGCGCCGTTCGCCGTCGCCTACAAGGCGCCCGATTCGGAAAAGCTTTCGGCTTACGAATGCGGCTTCAATGCCTTCGACGATGCGCGCATGAAGTTCGACATTCGTTTCTACCTGGTCTCGATCCTCTTCATCATCTTCGATCTCGAAGTGGCCTTCCTGTTTCCCTGGGCCGTGTCTTTCGGCGCGGTCGGCTGGTTCGGCTTCTGGTCGATGATGGTATTCCTCGCCGTTCTGACGATCGGCTTTATATATGAATGGAAGAAAGGAGCGCTGGAATGGGAGTAGTCGACAACGGCAGCACTCTCGTCGCGCCGCAACCCAAGGGCATTATCGATCCGAATACCGGCAAGCCCATCGGCAGTGACGACGCGTTCTTCGGCGAGATCAACAATGAGCTCGCCGACAAGGGTTTTCTCGTCACCTCCACGGACGAGCTGATCACCTGGGCCCGCACGGGCTCGCTGATGTGGATGACCTTCGGCCTCGCCTGCTGCGCAGTCGAGATGATGCAGCTTTCGATGCCGCGTTATGACGTCGAGCGCTTCGGTTTTGCGCCGCGCGCCTCGCCGCGCCAGTCGGACGTGATGATCGTCGCCGGCACGCTGACCAACAAGATGGCGCCCGCGCTCCGCAAGGTCTACGACCAGATGCCGGAGCCGCGTTACGTCATTTCGATGGGCTCCTGCGCCAATGGCGGCGGCTATTACCACTATTCCTACTCGGTGGTGCGTGGCTGCGATCGCGTCGTGCCGATCGACATCTATGTTCCGGGCTGTCCCCCCACGGCGGAGGCACTGCTCTACGGCGTGCTTCTGCTGCAGAAGAAGATCCGGCGGACCGGCACGATCGAGCGCTGAGGGCCAAAGGCTAAGGGTAATTGGACAAGATCATGAGTGAAGCCCTGAACGAGCTTTCGACCTATATTCGCGAAGCGCGTGCGTCCCTCGTGGCGGACGCGCAGATCGCCTATGGCGAACTGACGCTGACGGCGACCGCGGAAAACCTGCTGCCGCTGCTGACCTTCCTGCGCGACGACGTGCAATGCGGGTTCATCAGCTTCATCGACATCTGCGGAGTGGACTATCCGGCACGCGAAAAGCGTTTCGACGTCGTCTACCACCTTCTGTCGCCGCGCCAGAACCAGCGTATCCGCGTCAAGGTCGCGACCGCCGAGGACGAGCCGGTTCCGTCTGCCTGCCCGGTCTATCCGGGCGCCGACTGGTTCGAGCGCGAAGCCTGGGACATGTACGGCATCCTGTTCACCGGCCATCCGGACCTGCGCCGCATCCTGACGGACTACGGTTTCGAAGGCCACCCGCTGCGCAAGGATTTCCCGACCACCGGTTTCGTCGAGGTCCGTTATGACGACAACGCCAAGCGCGTCGTCTACGAACCCGTCGAACTGCGCCAGGAGTTCCGCAATTTCGATTTCTTGAGCCCCTGGGAAGGCACCGACTACGTGCTCCCCGGCGACGAAAAGGCGAAAGCTTAGGGATCGGCGCAGCCGCGCCGCCCGTCCGCACTTCTTTCCCGCTCGGTGCGATTGTTCGCCCGGCATGGAGCAAGCAGAATGACCGAACACAACGTCCGCAATTTCAATATCAATTTCGGACCGCAGCATCCGGCGGCGCATGGCGTGTTGCGCCTTGTGCTGGAGCTCGACGGCGAAATCGTGGAGCGCGTCGATCCGCATATCGGCCTGCTTCACCGCGGCACCGAAAAGCTGATCGAGACCAAGACCTATCTGCAGGCGATCCCTTATTTCGACCGCCTCGACTACGTCGCGCCGATGAACCAGGAACATGCTTTCGCGCTCGCCGTCGAAAAGCTCCTGGATATCCAGATCCCGATCCGCGGCCAGCTGATCCGCGTTCTCTATTCGGAAATCGGCCGCATCCTTTCGCATCTTCTCAACGTCACCACGCAGGCGATGGACGTCGGCGCGCTGACGCCGCCGCTCTGGGGTTTCGAAGAGCGCGAGAAGCTGATGGTGTTCTATGAGCGCGCCTCGGGCTCGCGCATGCATGCGGCCTATTTCCGTCCGGGCGGCGTCCATCAGGACCTGCCGCCGGAACTGGTCGAGGATATCGGCAAGTGGTGCGATGAATTCCCGGCAAAGCTGGACGACATCGACGAATTGCTCACCGGCAACCGCATCTTCAAGCAGCGCAATGTCGATATCGGCGTCGTCAAGCTCGAAGACGCCTGGGCCTGGGGCTTTTCCGGCGTCATGGTCCGCGGTTCGGGAGCTGCCTGGGACTTGCGCCGCTCGCAGCCTTACGAGTGCTATTCCGACCTCGAATTCGACATCCCGATCGGCAAGAACGGCGACTGCTACGATCGTTACCTGATCCGCATGATCGAGATGCGCGAGTCGGTGAAGATCATGAAGCAGTGCGTCAACCGTCTGCTCGGCGACGCCAGGACTGGCCCGTTCTCGTCTGCGGACGGCAAGGTGGTGCCGCCGAAGCGCGGCGAGATGAAGCGGTCAATGGAAGCGCTGATCCATCACTTCAAGCTCTATACCGAAGGTTATCACGTGCCGGCCGGCGAGGTTTATGCGGCGGTCGAGGCCCCGAAGGGCGAGTTCGGCGTCTTCCTGGTCGCCGACGGCACCAACAAGCCCTATCGCTGCAAGATCCGCGCGCCGGGTTATGCCCATCTCCAGGCGATGGATTTCATCTGTCGGGGTCACCAGCTGGCCGACGTCTCGGCGGTGCTCGGCTCGATCGACATCGTCTTCGGCGAGGTGGACCGCTGATGCTGCGCGCCGTCGTTTTCGCTGCCGTTATCTCTGCCGCCCCGGTTGCGTTCGCGCAGCAGGCGCAGACGGATGGCGCGATTTCGACGCAAGCCGGCGGATCGAAATCGATGCGCGATCTCCTGTCCGAAGGATATGAGATCAAGACCTCCGTTCCCAGTGGAACAAAGTTCATAGTGTTCATGCAGAAAGACAAGTCTGCCTATGCCTGCGAGTTCGTGTCGCTCACGAAATCGCGGTGTGGATCCATAAACTGATAAGGCGTGGAAAAGAATGTCCGTTCGTCGATTAGCCGAAGACCAGGTGCAGCCGGCAATATTCGCCTTCAATGACGAAAATGCCGTCTGGGCCGAGGCAACGATCAGGAAATATCCGGCAGGCCGGCAGCAATCGGCTGTCATCCCGCTCCTGATGCGTGCGCAGGAACAGGATGGCTGGGTGACCCGCGCGGCGATCGAATTCGTCGCCAACAAGCTCGATATGCCCTATATCCGCGTCCTCGAAGTCGCGACTTTCTACACCCAGTTCCAGCTGAAGCCGGTCGGCACCCGCGCCCATATCCAGGTCTGCGGCACCACGCCCTGCATGCTGCGCGGCGCGGAAGACCTGATGAAAGTCTGTCAGCACAAGATCCATCACGATCCGTTCGCACTGAACGCCGACGGCACGCTGTCGTGGGAAGAGGTCGAGTGTCAGGGCGCCTGCGTCAACGCACCGATGGTCATCATCTTCAAGGATGCCTATGAGGACCTGACGCCGCAGCGTCTCGAGGAGATCATCGACGCTTTCGAAGCCGGCAAGGGCGATGAGATCAAGCCAGGCCCGCAGATCGACCGCATCTTTTCGGCGCCCGAGGGCGGCCCGCAGACGTTGAACGACGAGATCAAGCCGGTCCGCACCAATCTCGACCCGCATCCGAGCGCCGAAGAGGCCGCGGCGGCTGCAAGCGTTCCTCCGGCCGATGCCGGTCGTCCGAAGGACACTGCGCCGGAGACGGACCCGAAGTTGAAGACCCCTGCCACCGCCCCGGCGGCTGCCGCAGCGAATGCCAAGGCCGCGGAGAAGCAGCCGCCCTCGGCGACTGCGAAGAGCAAACCGGCTCCGAAGACGCCCGGCAGTGCCGCGGAAGGCGCGCCGCCGGAACCGGGTGCAGTCTCCGGCGACTTGAAGCCGAAGCGCACACGGCGCAAGACCACGACTGAAGGTGAGTCGTGACATTTGAGAATTTGTGTGCGGCCTTTGAAAAAGGCTGCAATATATCGACTGACAACCGGCTTAATCGCGACGGACTTGTGGAATAGATCATGTTGAAAGATCAGGATCGCATCTTTACCAATATCTACGGCCTCAAGGACAAGTCCCTGAAGGGCGCGATGAGCCGCGGCCATTGGGATGGCACCAAGGAGATCATCGAGAAGGGCCGGGACTGGATCATCAACGAGATGAAGGCTTCGGGCCTTCGCGGCCGCGGCGGCGCAGGCTTCCCGACCGGCCTCAAGTGGTCGTTCATGCCGAAGGAATCGGATGGCCGTCCGCATTACCTCGTGGTCAATGCCGACGAATCCGAGCCCGGCACCTGCAAGGACCGCGAAATCATGCGCCACGATCCGCATACGCTGATCGAAGGCTGCGTCATCGCCGGTTTCGCCATGGGCGCCAACACGGCCTACATCTACGTGCGCGGCGAATACATGCGCGAGCGCGAAGCGCTGCAGGCGGCGATCGACGAGTGTTATGATTTCGGCCTGCTCGGCGGCAACAACAAGCTCGGCTGGGATTTCGACATCTACGTCCACCACGGCGCCGGCGCCTATATCTGCGGCGAAGAGACCGCGCTGCTCGAAAGCCTCGAAGGCAAGAAGGGCCAGCCGCGCCTTAAACCTCCGTTCCCGGCCAACATGGGCCTCTACGGCTGCCCGACGACGGTCAACAACGTCGAATCGATCGCGGTTGCCCCGACCATCCTGCGCCGCGGCGCCGGCTGGTTCTCGTCCATGGGCCGTCCTAACAATGTCGGCACCAAGCTGTTCATGCTCTCCGGCCACGTCAACAAGCCGTGCACCGTCGAAGAAGTAATGGGCATCACCTTCCGCGAGCTGGTCGACAAGCATGCCGGCGGCATCCGCGGCGGCTGGGACAATCTGCTGGCGGTCATTCCGGGCGGCGCGTCCTGCCCGATCGTGCCGGCCAAGGACATCATGGATTGCCAGATGGATTTCGACGGCCTGCGTGCCGTCGGCTCCTCCTTCGGCACCGCTGGCGCCATCGTCATGGACAAGTCCACCGACGTCATCAAGGCGATCGCCCGCATCTCGGCCTTCTTCAAGCACGAGAGCTGCGGCCAGTGCACGCCGTGCCGCGAAGGCACCGGCTGGATGTGGCGGGTGCTGGAGCGCATGGTCAGGGGCAATGCCCAGAAGCGCGAAATCGACATGCTGTTCCAGGTGACCAAGCAGATCGAAGGTCACACCATCTGCGCGCTCGGCGATGCGGCGGCCTGGCCTGTCCAGGGCTTGATCCGGCATTTCCGTCCGGAGATCGAAGCACGTATCGACCAGTATACCCGAAACGCGACGGCGCATGGCGCCGTCCTGGAAGCTGCGGAGTAGTCACGTGACGAAGTCGGGCAAAGAGCATGAACGGGAGGCGGCGGATCGTCCGGCGCTCGATCCAGCACGCATGCCCGATTTTTCCGAGGCGATGAAGCTCAATCCGCTAATGGCGAACATGGCTGCCGCAACCGCGATCGGTTTCGGCATTGCCACGCAGATGGCCGGGGTGTTCTTCGGCGCGTTGCAGGGCGCGATGGAAGCAGGTAGCCGCCAGAAGGCGACCGAGGAAAAACCGACCGCCGCGACACCCGCCAAAGCTCCGGCGCCTGTGGAAACACCATTGGTCGTGGAGCCGGTTGTTGCTGCCGTTGCCGCAAAGCCCGTGCCGCTCGCCGAAAAGCCGAAGGCGCCGCGCAAGGCAGCTGCTCCGGTTCTCAAGGCGGCACCCGTTGCCGAACCGGTCAAGAAGCCGGCCGCCAAGGCTGCACCGGCAAAAGCTGCGCCCAAGGCTGCTCCGAAGGTTTCGACCAGGCAGCCGGCCCCGGTAAAGCCGGCGAAGGCGAAGATGGCCAAGGCACCTGCGGGCGGCGACTTGAAGCAGATTTCGGGCATCGGTCCGAAGCTGGCGGAAGTGTTGAACGGCCTGGGCGTAACGAGCCTTGCACAGGTTGCTGCCTGGAACGAGACCGATATCGCCCGCTTCGACAAGGAATTGGGTTTCGAGGGACGCATCAGCCGCGACGACTGGGTCGGCCAGGCGAAAGCTCTGTTGAAATAAAAGAACATGTCCCCGAGTCGCCTGACCCCCAGGAGACCCAAAGGATGGAACTAAGGACGTAAGTGAGACGATGGTTAAGCTGAAGGTTGACGGCAAAGAGGTCGAAGTTCCGGATCATTTCACGCTGCTTCAGGCATGCGAGGAAGCCGGCGCCGAGGTCCCGCGCTTTTGTTTCCACGAACGTCTTTCGGTCGCCGGCAATTGCCGCATGTGCTTGATCGAAGTGAAGGGCGGACCGCCGAAGCCGGCAGCCTCCTGCGCCATGGGCGTGCGCGATGTCCGCGGCGGCCCGAACGGCGAGCTGCCGGAAATCTTCACCAATACGCCGATGGTCAAGAAGGCCCGCGAAGGCGTGATGGAATTCCTGCTGATCAACCATCCGCTGGATTGCCCGATCTGCGACCAGGGCGGCGAGTGCGACCTGCAGGACCAGGCGATGGCCTTCGGCATCGACAGCTCGCGCTACACGGAAAACAAGCGTGCGGTCGAAGACAAGTATATCGGCCCGCTGGTGAAGACCGTGATGAACCGCTGCATCCACTGCACGCGCTGCGTCCGCTTCACCACCGAAGTCGGCGGCATTTCCGAGCTCGGCCTGATCGGCCGCGGCGAGGATGCCGAGATCACCACCTATCTCGAAAGCGCCATGACGTCGGAACTGCAGGGCAATGTCATCGACCTTTGCCCGGTCGGTGCTCTGACCTCGCGTCCCTTCGCCTTCACCGCCCGTCCGTGGGAGCTCAACAAGACCGAATCGATCGACGTGATGGACGCCGTCGGCTCGGCGATCCGCGTCGATACCCGCGGCCGCGAAGTGATGCGCATCATGCCGCGCGTCAACGAGCAGGTGAACGAGGAGTGGATCTCCGACAAGACCCGCTTCATCTGGGACGGACTGAAGACCCAGCGCCTTGACCGCCCCTACGTCCGCAAGGACGGCCGCCTTCAGGCTGCCTCGTGGGGCGAAGCCTTCGGCGCCATCAAGGCTGCGGTTTCCGCAACGTCCGCTGCAAAGATCGGCGCGATCGCCGGCGATCTGGCTTCGGTCGAAGAAATGTATGCCCTGAAGGAGCTGATCCGGTCGCTCGGATCGGAAAATCTCGACTGTCGCCAGGACGGGACGGCGCTTGATCCGTCGCTCGGCCGCGCAAGCTATATCTTCAACCCGACCATCGAAGGCATCGAACAGGCGGGCTCACTGCTCCTGATCGGCGCCAATCCGCGCCTCGAGGCAGCCGTCCTCAACGCCCGCATCCGCAAGCGCTTCCGCCGCGGCAACTTCCCGATCGGCGTGATCGGCGAAGTCAGCGAACTGCGTTACGTCTACGACTATCTCGGTGCAGGCGCTGAAACGCTCACCGACCTCGCGTCCGGCGCAAACAGCTTCGCCGACAAGCTGCGGGCTGCAAAGAACCCGATGATCATCATAGGGCAGGGGGCTCTTTCCCGTGCCGACGGCGCGGCGATCCTTAGCTCGGCCGCCCAGCTTGCCGGCTCGGTCGGCGCGCTGACCGACGAGTGGAACGGCTTTGCCGTCCTCCACACTGCCGCTGCCCGCGTCGGTGGCCTCGACCTCGGCTTCGTGCCGGGCGGAAACGGCGCCAATACCGGCGCCCAGCTGGCTGGCATGGACGTCCTCTTCCTGCTCGGCGCCGACGAGCTCGACTTCTCGAAGAAGGGCGCCAAGTTCACTGTCTATATCGGTAGCCATGGCGATGCCGGCGCGCACAATGCCGACGTCATCCTGCCGGGGGCGGCCTATACGGAAAAGTCCGGCACCTGGGTCAATACCGAAGGCCGCGTCCAGATGGGCAACCGCGCCGGCTTTGCGCCGGGCGAGGCTCGCGAAGACTGGGCGATCATCCGCGCGCTCTCCGATGTGCTCGGAAACAAACTGCCGTTTGATTCGCTGAGCGCCCTGCGTGCAAAACTCTATGCCGACTACCCGCATTTCGCCGCCGTCGACGAGATTGCAGCGGGCTCGGTGAACGAAATTGCCGCACTTGGCCAAAAAGCCGGTGGTATGACCAAGTCCGGGTTTGCGTCGCCGATCAAAGACTTCTATTTGACGAACCCGATCGCTCGCGCTTCGGCCGTCATGGCTGAATGCTCGGCATTGGCCCGCAACAATTTCCAGGCTGCGGCGGAGTAATTTTGAACATGGACTCGTTCTTTTCCATCTACGTCTGGCCGGGCATCGTCATGGTCGCGCAGTCGCTGCTGCTGCTGGTCTGCCTGCTCGTCTTCATCGCCTATGTTCTGCTTGCCGACCGCAAGATCTGGGCGGCCGTCCAGCTGCGCCGCGGCCCGAACGTCGTCGGCCCCTTCGGCCTGTTCCAGTCCTTCGCCGACCTTTTGAAGTTCGTCTTCAAGGAGCCGGTCATTCCGGCTGGCGCCAACAAGGCCGTCTTCCTGCTCGCACCGCTGGTCGCCGTGCTTCTGGCCCTGTCGACCTGGGCGGTGGTGCCGCTCGCGGACGGATGGGTGATTGCCAACATCAATGTCGGCATCCTCTATATCTTTGCGATCTCCTCGCTCGAAGTCTACGGCATCATCATGGGTGGCTGGGCTTCGAACTCGAAATATCCGTTCCTCGGCGCGCTCCGCTCGGCGGCGCAGATGGTCTCCTACGAAGTCTCGATCGGCTTCGTCATCGTCACCGTTCTGCTCTGCGTCGGCTCGCTGAACCTCACCGATATCGTCAATGCCCAGCATGACGGCCTCGGCACGAGGATGGGCCTGCCTGCCTCCTTCCTGGATTGGCACTGGCTGGCGCTGTTCCCGATGTTCGTGGTGTTCTTCATCTCGGCGCTCGCCGAAACCAACCGCCCGCCCTTCGATCTTCCCGAAGCGGAATCGGAGCTGGTCGCCGGCTTCATGGTCGAGTACGGCTCCTCGCCATACATGATGTTCATGCTCGGCGAATACGCAGCGGTCTGCCTGATGTGCGCGCTGACGACCATCCTGTTCCTCGGGGGCTGGCTGCCGCCGGTCGATATCTGGCTCCTCAACTGGGTACCGGGCATCGTCTGGTTCATGTTGAAGTCGATGCTCGTCTTCTTCATGTTCGCCATGGTGAAGGCCTTCGTTCCGCGCTACCGCTACGACCAGCTCATGCGCCTTGGCTGGAAGATCTTCCTGCCGCTGTCGCTCGCCATGGTCGTCATTACCGCATTTGTGCTGAAGCTGGCGGGATGGGCATGATCATGATCGTGAACATGTCCGCCCAAGCTTTTAGCATCATTGGAGAATAAAGATGGCAAGTCTCGGCCAAGCCGTGAATTCGCTGTTCCTGAAGGAGTTCGTCGGCGCGTTCTTCCTGTCGATGCGCTACTTCTTCAAGCAGAAGGCGACGATCAACTACCCCTTCGAAAAGGGCCCGGTCTCCCCGCGCTTCCGCGGCGAACATGCGCTGCGCCGTTATCCGAACGGCGAGGAACGCTGCATCGCCTGTAAGCTCTGCGAGGCGATCTGTCCTGCCCAGGCGATCACCATCGAGGCCGGCCCGCGCCGCAACGACGGCACCCGCCGCACGGTGCGTTACGATATCGACATGGTGAAGTGCATCTATTGCGGTTTCTGCCAGGAGGCCTGCCCGGTTGATGCGATCGTCGAGGGTCCGAACTTCGAATTCTCGACCGAGACGCGCGAAGAACTCTATTTCGACAAGGCGCGTCTCCTGGAAAACGGCGATCGCTGGGAGCGCGAAATCGCTCGCAACATGGCAATCGATGCGCCCTACCGTTAAGGCGGGGTGATTTGTCCGGCGCCCCCAATCAGCGGGCGGTGCCGGTGACATCTGGATGAAATACCCGGCGCATATCACAAGGCCGGGTTTCGACGGGTAGGGGCATTCGTCCCGATCCCGGTGAGGGACGAAAAGGCACCACGATGGGTCTGCAGGCAATCTTCTTCTATCTCTTCGCGTTCATCGCGGTGGCGTCGGCGTTCATGGTCATTTCGGCCAAGAACCCGGTGCACTCGGTGCTGTTCCTCATCCTGGTCTTCTTCAACGCCGCCGGTCTCTTCCTGCTGACGGGCGCCGAATTCCTGGCGATGATCCTGCTGGTCGTCTATATCGGCGCAGTCGCGGTCCTCTTCCTCTTCGTCGTCATGATGCTCGACATCGACTTTGCGGAACTGCGCTCCGGCGTGCTGCAATATGCGCCGATCGGCATATTGATCGGCCTTATCGTGGCTGCGGAACTGGTGGTCGTTGTCGGTGGCAGCGTGCTCACCCCGGAAGCGGCGAAATCGATCACCATGCCGATCCCGAACCCGGCGACCCGCACCAACACGGCGGCGCTCGGCGACGTGCTCTATACGAATTACGTCTACTTCTTCCAGATCGCCGGCCTGGTGCTTCTGGTGGCGATGATCGGCGCGATCGTGTTGACCCTGCGACACCGCACCAACATCAAGCGTCAGGACATATCACAGCAGGTGGCCCGCACGCCCGCGACCGCTGTCGAAGTGGTCAAGGTCAAGCCGGGCCAGGGCGTCTGAGGCGGGAACAAGGAACAAGAAAAATGGAAATCGGACTTTCCCATTACCTCACGGTCAGCGCCATCCTCTTCACGCTCGGCGTCTTCGGCATCTTCCTGAACCGCAAGAACGTCATCATCATCCTGATGTCGGTGGAGCTCATCCTGCTCTCGGTCAACCTGAACATGGTGGCCTTCTCCTCCTTCCTGAACGACATCGTCGGCCAGGTCTTCGCATTGTTCATTCTGACCGTGGCGGCCGCCGAAGCGGCCATCGGTCTTGCAATTCTCGTCGTCTTCTACCGCAATCGCGGTTCGATCGCCGTCGAAGACGTCAATATGATGAAGGGCTGATCGGGTCATGATCTACAAGGCAATCGTCTTTCTTCCCCTGATCGGCTTCCTGATCGCCGGCCTGTTCGGCCGCTCGATCGGCGCAAAGGCGTCCGAATACGTCACCAGCGGCCTGATGATCATAGCTGGCGTGCTCTCCTGGATCGTCTTTTTCAACGTCGCGCTCGCCCATGGCGAAGCAGGCGAAGTGATCAAGGTTCCGGTCATGCGCTGGATCCAGTCCGGCGGCATCGACGTCGAATGGGCCTTCCGCGTGGATACGCTGACGGCGGTGATGTTCGTCGTCGTCAACACCGTCTCGACGCTCGTGCATGTCTATTCGATCGGCTACATGCACCACGATCCGCATCGCCCGCGCTTCTTCGCCTATCTGTCGCTGTTCACCTTCGCGATGCTGATGCTGGTTACGGCCGACAACCTCGCCCAGATGTTCTTCGGCTGGGAAGGTGTCGGTCTGGCGTCCTACCTGCTCATCGGCTTCTGGTTCAAGAAGCCGTCGGCATCCGTCGCCGCCATGAAGGCCTTCATCGTCAACCGCGTCGGCGACTTCGGTTTTGTGCTCGGCATTGCCGGTGTCTTCGTGTTGTTCGGCTCGATCAGCTTCGAGACGATCTTTGCGGCTGCTGCCACCTATCTGCCGGCCGCAGGCGCTCCGGAGGCGTCTCAGGTCATCGCCAACATCTTCGGCATGGAGGTGACCAAGAGCGGTGCGATCACCATCGTCTGCCTGCTGCTGTTCATGGGCGCGATGGGCAAGTCGGCGCAGTTCCTGCTGCACACCTGGCTGCCGGACGCCATGGAAGGCCCGACCCCGGTCTCGGCGCTCATCCATGCTGCGACCATGGTCACTGCCGGCGTCTTCCTCGTCGCCCGCATGTCGCCGATCTTCGAATTGTCACCCAATGCTCTGCTGGTCGTCACCGTCATCGGCGCGATCACCGCTTTCTTCGCGGCGACCGTCGGCCTCGTCCAGAACGACATCAAGCGCGTCATCGCCTATTCGACCTGCTCGCAGCTCGGCTACATGTTCGTGGCGCTCGGCCTCGGCGCTTATGGCGCGGCGATCTTCCACCTGTTCACGCATGCCTTCTTCAAGGCGCTGCTGTTCCTTGGCGCCGGCTCGGTCATTCATGCCGTCGATGGCGAACAGGACATGCGCTACATGGGCGGCCTTCGTAAGCACATTCCGGTCACCTTCTGGATGATGACGATCGGCACGTTGGCGCTGACCGGCGTCGGTATCCCCGGAACGATGCTCGGTTTCGCCGGCTTCTTCTCCAAGGACGTGATCATCGAAAGCGCCTATTCGTCGCATTCGCCGGTGGCGGGCTTCGCCTTCACGCTTCTGGTCATCGCCGCGCTGTTCACCAGCTTCTATTCCTGGCGCCTCGCGTTCATGACCTTCTTCGGCAAGCCGCGCGCGTCGGCCGACGTCATGCATCATGTGCATGAATCGCCGATGGTCATGCTGGCGCCGCTCTATATCCTTGCTGCTGGTGCGGTTGTCGCCGGCGTGCTGTTCGAAGGTTATTTCTTCGGCCACGAATATCTGGAATTCTGGAAGGGCGCGCTGTTCACGCTTCCGGAAAATAAGATCCTCGAAGAGTTCCATCACGTGCCGGTCCTGGTCGCCTGGAGCCCGTTCATCGCCATGGCGGTCGGCTTCGTCACGGCCTGGTATTTCTACATCAAGTCGCCGTCGACCCCCCGTCGTCTCGCCGCTTCGCAGAAGGTTCTCTACGAGTTCCTGCTCAACAAGTGGTATTTCGACGAACTCTACGACTTCCTCTTCGTCCGTTCCGCCAAGGCGCTCGGCCGGTTCCTGTGGAAGAAGGGTGACATCGGCGTCATCGATACCTACGGCCCGAACGGCGTTGCCGCCCGCGTGGTCGACGTCACCAACCGGGTGGTCAAGTTGCAGTCCGGTTACCTCTATCATTATGCGTTCGCGATGCTGATCGGCATCGCCGCCCTCGTCACCTGGATGATGCTCGGGAGCTCGATCTAATGACCGACTGGCCAATTCTCTCGACGGTCACCTTCCTGCCGCTGGTCGGCGTACTGTTGCTGCTTCTGACACGGGAAGACGGCCCCTTCGGGCGCCGTAATATCCTCAACGTCTCGCTGTTCACGACGGTCTTCACCTTCATCGTCTCGCTGTTCGTCTGGATCGGTTTCGACAATTCGAATTCCGGCTTTCAGATGGTCGAGAAGCACAACTGGCTCGGCACCGGCATCTCCTATCATCTCGGCGTCGACGGCATCTCCATGCTGTTTGTCATCCTGACGACCTTCCTGATGCCGTTCTGCGTGCTCGCCAGCTGGAATACGATCGAGAAGCGCCTCAAGGAATACATGATCGCCTTCCTGCTTCTGGAAGTGGTCATGACCGGCGTCTTCGTTTCGCTCGACGTCGTGCTCTTCTATGTCTTCTTCGAAGCGACCCTCATTCCGATGTTCGTCATCATCGGCGTCTGGGGTGGCAAGGATCGCGTCTACGCGTCCTACAAGTTCTTCCTCTATACGCTGCTCGGCTCTGTCCTGATGATGCTCGCCATCATGGCGATGTACTGGCAGGCCGGCACCACCGACATTACCGAACTCTTGAAATACGGTTTCCCGGCCGGCATGCAGACCTGGCTCTGGCTCGCCTGTTTTGCAGCCTTCTCGGTCAAGATGCCGATGTGGCCGGTGCATACCTGGCTTCCGGACGCGCACGTCCAGGCTCCGACTGCGGGCTCGGTGATCCTTGCCGGCGTCATGCTGAAGCTCGGCGGCTACGGGATGATCCGTTTTTCGCTCGCCATGCTGCCGATCGCGTCGGAACATTTCGCGCCGCTGGTCTTCTCGCTGTCGGTGATCGCCATCATCTACACCTCGCTGGTGGCGATGATGCAGGACGACATCAAGAAGCTGATCGCCTATTCCTCGGTCGCCCACATGGGTTACGTAACCATGGGCATCTTTGCGGCGAACGTTCAGGGCGTGCAAGGCGCGCTCTTCCAGATGCTGTCGCACGGCGTCGTCTCGGGGGCGCTCTTCCTCTGCGTCGGCGTTGTCTATGACCGGCTCCACACCCGCGAGATCTCCGCCTATGGCGGCCTCGTCAACAACATGCCGAAATATGCCGTCGCCTTCATGATTTTCACGATGGCAAACGTCGGCCTGCCGGGCACGTCCGGCTTCATCGGCGAATTCCTGACGATCATCGGTGTCTTCCGGGTCAACACCTGGGTGGCGCTGTTCGCGGCGACCGGCGTCATTCTCTCGGCCTCCTACGCGCTCTGGCTCTATCGCCGGGTCATCTTCGGGGCGCTCGAGAAGGAAAGCCTCAAGGCATTGCTCGACCTTTCTGGCCGCGAAAAGCTCATCCTCTATCCGCTGATCGCCGTCACCATCTTCTACGGCTTCTATCCGGCGCCGATCTTCGATGCGACGGCAGCATCGGTGGACATGCTGGTGAACAATTATTCCGCAGCCCTGGCAGCGGCGAAAGACCTTGCACTCAACGTGCACTGAGACGGGACAAGACTGGACATGACCGCTGAAATTCTCTCCCTAAGCTTGCAGCTCTCGATGCCGGAGATCATCCTGGCCGTGGGCGCGCTCGCTCTTCTGATGATCGGCGTCTTCTCCGGCGACAAGTCCGCGCCGACGGTGACGGGGCTGGCGGTGGCGCTGCTGGCGGTTGCCGGCCTGTGGCTGATCTTCATGCCAGGCGAGGGCGTTGCCTACGGCGGCGCCTTCAAGCTGGATGCCTTCGGCCGCTTCATGAAGGTCCTGGCGCTCATCGGCTCGATCACCGCCATGGTCATGTCCGTCGGCCATGCGAAGTCGGATCAGCTCAACCGCTTCGAGTTCCCGGTGCTTCTGGTTCTGTCGACGCTCGGTATGCTGCTGCTGATCTCGGCGAACGACCTGATCGCCTTCTATCTCGCCCTCGAACTGATGTCGCTGGCGCTCTACGTCATCGCCGCCTTCAACCGGGACAGCCTGCGCTCGACCGAAGCCGGCCTGAAATATTTCGTCCTCGGTGCGCTCTCCTCCGGCATGATGCTTTACGGCATGTCGCTGGTCTACGGTTTCACCGGCAATACCGGCTTCGAAGGCATCGCCAAGGTTCTCTCCGCCGAGACCCGCGGCCTGGGCTTGATCTTCGGCATGGTCTTCGTGCTCGCCGGCGCCTGCTTCAAGATTTCCGCCGTGCCGTTCCACATGTGGACGCCGGATGTCTATGAAGGCGCACCGACCCCGGTCACTGCCTTCTTCGCCGCCGGTCCGAAGGTCGCCGCCATGGCGATCCTCGTCCGCATCGCTTCGGATGCCTTCCTGCCGATCATCGCCGACTGGCGCCAGATCATCGTTTTCGTATCGATCGCTTCGATGCTGCTCGGCTCGTTCGCGGCGATCGGCCAGCGCAACATCAAGCGACTGATGGCCTATTCCTCGATCGGCCACATGGGCTACGCGCTTGTCGGCCTTGCCGCCGGCTCCGAGACGGGTGTTTCCGGCGTCGTCCTCTACATGACCATCTACATGGTCATGACCTTGGGCACCTTCGCCTGCATCATGGCGATGCGCCGCAAGGAAGGCGGCAATGTCGAGAATGTCGACGATCTCGCCGGCCTATCGGCCACCAAGCCGTTCATGGCGGTGGTGCTAACCGCGCTGATGTTCTCGATGGCCGGCATTCCGCCGCTCGCAGGCTTCTTCGCCAAGTATTTCGTGTTCGTCGCGGCGATCGAAGCCAAGCTTTATGCCCTGGCGGTCATCGGCGTGCTCTCCTCGGTCGTAGGCGCCTATTATTACCTGCGCATCGTCAAGCTGATGTGGTTCGATGAAGCCAAGGGCGAATTCGCCCGCATCTCCGGCGAGCTGCGCCTGGTCTTCGGTCTCTCCGGCCTCTTCGTCGTGGCTTATGTGCTGATCGGCGGACCGATCGGCACGGCGGCGAGTGCCGCCGCGAAGTCCTTCTTCTGAGAATGCCGGGAGCAAGGGACCGTTTCTCGCTCGATGCGTTCCGCCACGAGGCGCTCGACGAAGTCGGATCCACCAATAGCGAATGTCTCGCCCGCGCTCGCGCGGGCGATTCCGGTTTGTTGTGGCTGACGGCGACGCGCCAGCTCGCCGGCCGTGGTCGCCGTGGCCGGGCCTGGACGTCGGAACCCGGCAATCTCTATGCCTCGCTGCTACTGATCGATCCCGCGCCGCCGGAGAGGATCGGCTCTTTGCCGCTCGCGGTTGCAGTCGCGGTCCATGCTGCGGTCAGATCGGTTCTGCCGCCGGGTGGCGAGCCGCTCGATGTCAAATGGCCGAACGATATCCTGATCGACCGCAAGAAGACCTGTGGTATTCTGCTGGAAGGCGAGGGGTTGCCGGATGGCCGCCGCGCGCTCGTCATCGGCATCGGTATCAACATCCGCCATATGCCCGACAGTGCGGCCTACGCGGTGACACGGCTTGCCGATCACGGCGCCAACATTTCGCCTGAAGAGCTTTTCGCCCATCTCTTCAGGGAGATGGCGCAGGTTCTGGGTGTTTGGGATGAGGGCCGGGGCACGCCCGAAATCAGCCGGCGCTGGCGCGAGGTCGCCTGCGGCATCGGCGAAAAAATCACCGTGAACCTGCCGGATCGCTCGCTTGTTGGCACATTCGCAGGTATCGATGACAAAGGTTTTTTGCTGCTCGATACCGGATTGGGCGCGCTGACGTCGATCGCCGCCGGTGATGTATTTTTTCAAGGAATGGAATAGACAAAGAAAATGGCAAACCAAGAAGAACTGGTGTTTCTGCCGCTAGGCGGCGTCGGCGAGATCGGCATGAACCTCGCCCTCTACGGCTATGGAACGCCGGAGAAGCGCCAGTGGATCATGGTCGATTGCGGCGTGACATTTCCGGGACCGGATCTGCCGGGCGTCGATCTCGTGCTGCCGGATATCCGCTTCCTCGCCAGCCAGCGCAGCCATCTCAAGGCGATGATCATCACTCATGCGCATGAGGACCACTACGGCGCCATGAACGATCTGTGGCCGGGCCTCAACGTGCCCGTCTATGCCTCGCCGTTTACCGCCGGCATGCTGGAGGCGAAACGCAACTACGAAGGTTCGCGCGCTGAAATCCCCGTGACGATCTTCAAGGCCGGCGACCGCATCAATATCGGCCCGTTCGAGATCGAGGCCATTGGCGTCAACCATTCGATCCCCGAGCCGATGTCGCTGGTGATCCGCACCCCGCTCGGCAATGTCGTTCATACCGGCGACTGGAAGATCGATCACGCGCCGTCGCTCGGACCGTTCACCGACGAGGCGCGCTTCCGCAAGATCGGTGACGAAGGCGTGCTGGCGCTGATGTGCGACAGTACCAACTCCATGCGTGAGGGCGTTTCGCCATCGGAAGAGGAAGTCTCCGAAGGCCTGCGCCAGATCATCGAGGCGGCCGAGGGCAGGGTAGCGATCACCACCTTCTCGTCGAATGTCGGCCGCATCCGCTCGATCGCCCAGGCCGCAGACGCAGCCGGCCGCGAAGTCCTTTTGCTCGGCTCCTCGCTGAAACGCGTCGTCGGCGTCGCCCGCGATATCGGCATCATGGAAGGCCTGAAGCCCTTCATCGCCGAGGACGAATACGGTTATATCCCGCGTGACAAGATCGTGGTGATCCTGACCGGCAGCCAGGGCGAACCGCGCGCGGCCCTTGCCAAGATCGCCCGCGACGAGATGCGCCATGTGGCGCTGACGTCAGGCGATACGGTGGTCTTTTCCTCGCGCACCATTCCCGGCAACGAGAAGGCGATCATCGAAATCAAGAACGGCCTGATCGAGCAGGGGATCAAGATCGTCACCGACAGCGACGCGCTCGTCCACGTCTCCGGCCACCCGCGCCGCAGCGAACTGGTGCAGATGTACCAATGGACCCGTCCGCAGATCCTCGTGCCCGTTCACGGCGAGGCCGCGCATCTGACGGCCCAGGCCGAGCTCGGCGCATCCGCCGGCATCAAGACCATTCCGCGGGTCCGCAACGGCAATATCCTGCGCCTTGCGCCCGGCCCGGCCGAGGTCATCGGCGATGCACCGCATGGCCGCATCTTCAAGGACGGCAAGCTGATCGGCGATTTCGAAGAAATGGGCATCGGCGACCGCCGCAAGCTCTCCTTCGTCGGCCATGTCTCCGTCAACGTCCTGCTCGACACCCGTTATGACTTCGTGACCGATCCCGATCTCATCGCCTTCGGCCTGCCGGAATTCGACGACGAGGGTGAGGACATGGAGGATACGCTTTATGACGCCGTGCTCGGCGCCGTCGAAAGCATTCCGCGCGCCCGCCGCAAGGATCTCGACATGGTCCGCGAGGCCATCCGCCGCGCCGTCCGCTCCACCGCCAACGAGGCCTGGGGCAAGAAACCGATCGTGACGGTGTTCGTTACGCGTCTCTGAGGGGACGGAGAGGTCGCCGCATATCCCTTCTCCCCGTCAGAACGGGGAGAAGGTGGCGGCAGCCGGATGAGGGGCATTCTTACCAGCGATCGCCCAGCCAATGCGGACATATCGCCCACACTCGGGAGGACAAGACATGCTCGGACGCGTCAATCACATCGCCATCGCCGTGCCGGATCTTGGCATCGCGACCACGATGTATCGCGATACGCTCGGCGCCCGCGTCTCCCAGGCCCAGGCCTTGCCGGAGCATGGCGTCACCGTGGTCTTCGTCGAGTTCCCCAACACCAAGGTGGAACTGCTCGAACCGCTCGGGCCCGATTCGCCGATTGCGGCTTTCCTGGAGAAAAATCCCTCCGGCGGCATGCACCATATCTGCTACGAGGTGGACGACATCGTCGCTGCGCGTGACACGTTGAAGGCGGCCGGCGCGCGGGTGCTCGGAGACGGCAATCCGAAGACCGGAGCCCATGGAAAACCTGTGCTTTTCCTGCATCCGAAGGACTTCAACGGCACCTTGATCGAGCTCGAACAGGTATGATTCCCACAGCTGTGACATCACGCCGGGGTCTCTCGGTTTGAGCTTGCCTGCCTTTCAGCCTATAAGGGCGCCAATTCTTCGAACCGGAATCGAGTCGAAATCATGCCTCTTTTGACGGTCGCGGCCATCTATTTCATCATCTGGTGGACCGTGCTCTTCATCGTCCTTCCGCTTGGTTATCGCACCCAGCAGGAAGACGGTGAGGTGACCATAGGGACTGTGGAAAGCGCTCCCGCCCGGTTTCGCGGCGGCCGCGTCGTGCTGCTGACGACGGTGATCTCGACACTGCTCTATGTGGGCTACTACGTCGCATCCGCTTATTTCGGCGTCGGCATCAGCGACATTCCGGTGATCGTCCCGACCTTCGAATAGGTGGACGAGTAGGCGGCAAAATAAGGCGGATCGTCGGGAGCCCGTCATTTCCCTGTCATGATTTGCAGGCATAGGAAGCGGCGACGAAGGCATTCGCGCTTTATTCGTTCCGGGTGACGAGAAAGCAAAAAAAAACAAGGCGGTTAAGCCTTGTTTTCAAGTTTCGCGTGATCCTTAACCGTTACCGGGGCTGCGACAAGCGCGCCTAAGATCTGATCCTCCCAAGACTTGACCGCGAAATGACAAGAATTTGAACTCCTTGCCTCTTTTGTGAGCTGAACCTAGCTCAAAGGATGTGCTTTGTCATCCGCTTTTTTGTATTTTTGCTACACTTCGATAAAATTTTTTAGTTGACAAAAATGTCGCGCGCTTGCCACGAAATTTCCGCTTTTGCCGGGTCTGGAGGTGTCGGCGCAGATTCGTGAACAACGTGCGATTCATGCTGGGGCGGGTTCCCTTGGAGCCTCGGAACCGCTATGTACCCTCCCAATATTGTTGAAGAAAACGGCCGATTCCTCGCGTGGTGGGGATAGG
>NZ_JBFTZM010000019.1:0-88405 GCF_056406795.1 Neorhizobium sp. P1_A6
GTTTACGCACCGCGACAAAACCCAAAGGGTTTTGCGCTTAACGCGGGGTGGAGCAGCCCGGTAGCTCGTCAGGCTCATAACCTGAAGGCCGCAGGTTCAAATCCTGCCCCCGCAACCAAATTCCCCAAACTCCCGAAGCAATCGCTCCGGGAGTTTTTTTGTTGTCGAGGGATATTGTACCGTTCCCAACCAGCCCTCGTCCTCCACGAGTGACCTTGCCCCCAAGTTTTATCCAGTTTTGAGTTCGCTCCAGCGGTTTTTGGTTGCTGTATTCGGGGCGGTAGCGGCGGGTTGCGGTGCAGAGCCATTCCGGCTGCGCAGCACCGCATCACGTCGCGGGCTAATTGTCTGAGCGAACTCGGCAGGTGTCATCCAGCCGAGTCCAGAGTGTGGTCGATGATCGTTGTAATCGCTGCGCCAGTTTGAAAGCGCTGATCGAGCATGGGTCAGTGACGAGAAGAGAGTTTCATTCAGGAACTCATCTCGCAGCCGCCCATTGAAGCTTTCGATGAAGGCATTCTGAATCGGTTTGCCCGGTGCGATGTGGTCCGATCCGTCCATTGCAGGATCGCGTTGCTGGTGAACTCGCTGCCATTGTCGCTGACGATCATCTTCGGCTTGCCGCGTTCTTCGATGATCCGATCCAGCTCACGGGCAACCCGCAGCCCGGAAAGGGACGTATCGGAGACGAGGCCCAGGCATTCCCTGGTGCAATCATCAACGACCCTCAGCACCCGGAACCTGCGACCATCGGTGAGTTGATCCGACACGAAGTCCAGTGACCAGCGATCATTGGTGTTAAGCGGGATCAGCATCGGTGCTCGTGTGCCTATCGCTCGCTTGCGACCGCCGCGCTTGCGCACCGTCAGCTTCTCTTCCCGATAGAGCCGGAAGAGCCACTTGTGGTTCACAACGTGACCCTCGCGCCTGAGCAGAACATGAATGCGTCGATAGCCGAAGCGGCGGCGTTCATGCGCCAACGCCTTCATCCGCTCGCGAAGATCGTGGTCATCGCTGCGCCTGGCTTCGTAACGGATCGTCATCCGGCAAAAGCCGATGGCTTTACACGCCCGCCGTTCGCTCATCTGGTGGCGATCCATCAGATGAGCGACAGCTTTCCGCCTTGCTGCGGGCGTCACCACTTCTTTCCCAAAAGGTCTTTCAAGGCGGCATTGTCGAGCATCGCATCTGCCAGGAGCCGTTTCAGCTTCGTGTTCTCGTCTTCCAGCGCCTTCAGACGCTTGGCTTCGGATACGTCCATGCCGCCGAATTTGGCCTTCCATTTATAGATGCTGGCATCGTTGACGCCGTGCTTGCGGCAAAGCTCCGAGACCGACGTGCCAGTCTCGTGCTCCTTCAGAATGCCGATGATCTGTTCGTCTGTGAAACGGTTGCGCTTCATTCCCTGGTCCTCTCAATGGGCCAGAGTTTACTTCAAAATGGATTATTTCAACGGGGCAAGGTCACCCTCGACCTCTTCCCGCCGCCCCTTCCGATATCGATATTGGGTATGAATCTATTCTGGCATCCCAGGATTCGAATGGATCCGGCACACTATCTGCAGGGTGCGACACCGGCGGCGCATAGCGTGGCCGAGAACCGCAGGCACGGGAAACTTGAAAAATCCTACGCCTGGTTAATTCACATAAGCATGATTTTAAGGCACTTGCTCAATCAGCAACCACCTAAGCGCATGAAAAAGCGTGCATCTTTCGAAAAACTCCCTATAAAAATATCAGTTGACATATTACAGAAGATACCGGAGGCTCGTTGTGATTATCGAGATAGGGTTCTGATGAAAATTCTTGTCCTCAATCCGAATAGTTCGGCGAAGGTGACCGAGGCAATCGCGGCGAGCATCGCGCCGTTGCAGGCGGTGACGAAGCACACGATCGTATGCGATCGCCTACCCGATGCGCCGATCGGCATCGAGACCGATGAGGATGTGGCGCTTGTCGCGCCTATGGTCGTCGACGCGATCGCTGCAAGCGATGCGGATGCCTTCGTCGTAGCCTGCTTTTCCGATCCCGGTGTTGCTGCGTCGCGATCGGCGACGAACCGACCGGTGGTTGGCATCGCAGAGGCTGCATATTATGCCGCGCTGCAGCTTGCGCCGCGCTTCGGTGTCGTCTCGCTCGGGGCTTCTTCGGTTGCTCGCCATGCGGCCCATATCGAACGGCTGGGCCTGACGGCCCGTCTCGCAGCGGACAGGGCTGTCAACATGTCCGTGGCGGAAGCGAACGACCTGAACCTGGCCGGCACATCGGTCGCGCGCACCGCCAAGGTCATGGCGGAAACGGACGGCGCCGGTGTCGTGATCCTCGGCTGTGCCGGCATGGGCGGTCATCGTCCCGTGCTGCAGCAGGAGTTGGGCGTGCCGGTCGTCGATCCCGTTCAGGCGGCCGTTGCGGCCGCGATCAACGCGCTCGATCTCCAATATTTTGCTAAGGGTTGATCCGATGGAGCTTGTCGTCAAGGGTCGCGTTGTGGTGCCGGATGGCACCCTGGAAAACGGTTGGGTAGCAATCTCCGGCGGTCGCATAGCCGCTGTCGGCACGGGCGAAGCGCCTGCAGCCGCGCGCGTCGACGACCGTGGGAATGCGCTCATCCTCCCCGGTGCGGTGGATGGCCAAACCCATGCGACAAGCTACAAGGGCCTCCCCGGCATCGCCGACACGACGCGGTCGGCGATCGCAGGAGGGGTCACCACGCTGGTCGACATGCCTTATGACAACCCGGAGCCGCTTGATCGGCCGGAGCGTCTGGATGCCAAGGTCGCAGCGATCGCAGCGCATTCTCATGCCGACATGGCGCTTTATGGAACGGCGACCCGTGAGACGGGCACGGCCAACCTGGCGGCGCTGATAGAAGGCGGCGTGGTCGCCTTCAAAATCTCGTCGTTCGAGAGCAATCCCGTGCGGTTCCCGCGGATCGCCGAGGACCTCACGCTCGACCTGATGGAGTCGCTGGCTTCGACGCACATTCCGCTCGGGCTGCACAATGAGGATCAGGAGATTGTCATGGCCCGCATCGCACAGGCGAAGGCGGCTGGCCGCAACGGGATCGTCGCGCATGCGCAAGCACGGCCGGAGGCGGCCGAGCTGGCGGCGACCGGCCAGTTCCTGGCTCTCGGCCTTGCAAGCGGCGCGCATGTCCATCCGGTCCATCTGACGACGGAAGCGGGCTTTCGCCTGACCGGAGCGGTCGCCGGACTTGGTGCGGCGGCGACAGGCGAGCTTTGCGTCCATTATCTCTGGCTGGATGCCGCGCGCGACGGCGATCGGCTCGGAGCGCGGATGAAGGTGAACCCGCCCATCCGTTCGGCTGCGATCGATGGCCTGTGGCAGTCGATTTCCGACGACCTCGTGGCATTCGTTTCCTCCGATCATTCGAGCTGGCCGATCGACAACAAGCTGACCGGCTCGATCTTCGATGCAGGTGCAGGCGTTCCTGGCCTCGAGACGCTCTTCCCGGCGTTCTTCACGGCTGCCGAAGCGCGTGGCTTCGACGCTGCGCGCCTCAGTGCCGAATATCTGGCTGAGCGTCCCGCCCGCTTCTTCGGCATCGACGACCGCAAGGGCGCGATCGTCGTCGGCCGCGATGCCGACCTGGTCGCACTCGAACAGGGTTCGTTCGTCTGGGACGAGACGGCCTCTCATGACGGCCTGAACTGGAGCCCCTTCCACGGCGACACCTTCACGGTCCGCGTGGCGGCAAGCTGGCTGCGCGGGCAGCTCGTCTGGGACGGCAAGGGCATTCTCAACAGCCCCGGCAGCGGACAATTCGTACCGCGCGCCACCGCCGGCTGGTATGCGACCGAAAAGGACTGACGATGGCACGTCTTGACGAAAAGGTGCGCGGCGTCTTCGTGATCTCGGTCACGCCGTTCCAGGATGACGGATCGCTCGATCTGGATAGCCTCGACCGCGTGACGGACTTCTATCTGGAGGCAGGTGCCGATGGTCTGACCGTTCTCGGGATGATGGGCGAGGCGCCAAAGCTGACGGGCATCGAGTCCCGACAAGTCATCCAGCGCGTCATCGCACGGGCGCAGGGCAAGCCGGTCGTGGTCGGCGTCTCGTCGCCCGGTCTTGCGGCTCTCGCCGAAGTCAGCCACGAGGCGATGGCACAAGGTGCTGCCGGCGTGATGATCGCGCCCCCGATGAGCCTGCGCACGGACGCGCAGATCCTGAATTACTACCGCCAGGCCTGTGGCTTCCTGGGCAGGGACGTGCCGGTCGTGCTTCAGGACTTCCCGCTGGCGACGACAGTGCAGATCAGCGACGAACTGCTCGGGCGCCTGATCGACGACCTTCCGCAGATCGTCATGCTCAAGCACGAGGACTGGCCGGGCCTGTCGAAAATCTCCAAGCTTCGCGATGCAGAAAAGAAGGGTCGTCGGCGCATTTCCGTGCTTTGCGGCAATGGTGGCGTTTTCCTCCCCGAAGAGGTCGCGCGCGGCGCCGATGGCGCCATGACCGGCTTCGGTTTCCCGGAAATGCTGGTGCAGGTTACTGATCTGGCGGGCCGCGGCGAGATGGATCGTGCCCAGGATCTCTTCGATGCCTACCTGCCGCTCGTCCGTTACGAGCAGCAGCCCGGCGTCGGGCTTGCGGTTCGCAAATACGTGCTGGCCAAGCGTGGCGCCATAGCCTCGGCCGCGCAACGCCAGCCCGGCGCGCAGCTGGATGCGCTGGCGCAGGCCGAAGTGGAGCGGCTGCTTCGCCGCCAGGAGAAACGCCTCGCAGAGCTGGCCTGATGGATTACGGATTTACCGGACGCAAGCCGCCGGTTCCTGGTGCAAGCTGCGGCTTTGGTGCGGCGCGTAATACGTGGAAATAAATCAGTAAGTAAAATCGAACCAACAAAAAGGGGAATGACATGATGAAAAAAACACTGTGCCTTGCTTTCCTTGCCATGACGGCGACCTCCGCGCTGGCGGAACCGACCCTCACCAAGGGAAAGATCTCGTTTGCCGCAGATTTCGCCGCGGCTCCGAACCAGTTCATCCGTACCGATGGCCAGAAGGACGGCCTCAACGTGGATATGTGCGGTGAGATCGGAAAACGCCTCGGGCAGGAAGTCGAATGGACCAACCTTGCGTTTCCCGGCCTGGTCCCCGGCCTCCAGGCAAAGCGCTTTGACAGCCTCTGCACCGCGATCTTCATCAACCCGGACCGCCTGAAGATCATGAACATGATTGCCTACGTCCAGTGGGGTGAAGGCATGATGGTGCCGAAGGGTAATCCGGGCGGTATTTCGTGCGAAGGCAAGATCGGCATGCCGGCCAGCTACAATGCCTGCTTTGATGGCCTGGCCGGCAAGGTCGTCTCGGTCGCAGCCGGCGGTACGACCAACAAGAACCTGCAGGCGCAGAGCGACCGCATGGTCGCCGCCGGAAAGAAGGCGATCGACATCCGCGCCTTCGATTCCAACTCGGAAGCCATTCAGGCGGCCGTGACCAAGCAGGTCGATGCGGCCTACCTGAACGACCCGCAGGCAGCCTATTACATCTCCACCAGCAAGGCGCCGTTCGAAATGGCGTTCACCGGCAACGCGGCCAACCGCCTTGCGATCACGACGCTGAAGGACAATACCGATCTGGCGAACATGATCGTCAAGGCGCTCGAAGCGATGCGCGCGGACGGCACCTATAACAAGATCGTCGAGAAGTGGGGCGTGGCTCCGGTCGATGCCTTCGTCCTCAACCCGCAGTGATCTGATAGAGGTTGACGATGCAGTTCTCGGTCGAGACATTCCTGCATTATCTGGCCCAGCCACGGTTCGCCACCGTGGCTGGCGTCACCCTGCTGGTCGCGATCGCAGCGCAGGCGATCGGAACCGTCATCGGGTTGATCCTGGCGTTGTGCGCCCTGTCGCGGCACAGGGCCTTGCGGATACTCTCCGGGACCTGGGTCTGGCTTTGGCGCGGCACGCCGCCGCTGGTCCAGCTTTTCCTTCTCTATTTCGGCTTACCCCAGCTCGGCATTCGGCTCGGGGTGCTGGAGGCGGGGCTGATCGGCCTCGGCTGCTACTCCGGCGCCTACATGTCCGAGATCATACGCGGCGCATTGCAGAGCGTGCCGCCCGACCAGATGCAGGCCGCCCGGGCAATGGGCATGAGCTGGCTCGGCGCCATGCTGCACGTGATCCTGCCGCAATCGGTGCGGTTGATCCTGCCGCCGTTCGGCAACGAATTTTCCTCGATGATGCGCACCACATCGCTTCTTTCGGTCATTTCCTTCAGCGAGCTTCTGCGCGTTACGCGAACCGCCATCAACGAAACCTACGCTGTCATCGAACTCTATGCGGTCGCGGCCTTCTGGTACCTGCTGATGTATTCCGCCTGGATCATCGTGCAGAGCCAGCTCGAACGCTACGCCGCAGCAGGCAGCGTCAAACGAAACATGACCAACGTCGCGACCCCGGTGGCGAAAGGTTGAGACACTCGTATTCCGGAGAAACTGAATGAAGACCGCTGTTCTGTTCGGCGTCGGCGCCATGGGCGGGCGACTGCTGCGCGTACTCGAAGCCGACTACCCTTCCGTCGACATCGTCGCGGCCGTGGATACCGATGCCGCGAAGATCGGCCGCACGCTGGCCGACGTCACGGGCTACCAGCGTTTCGGCAGCGTAAAGATTGTCGGCGATCTCGCTTCGGCGCTCGCCGGAATTTCAGGGAAGCCGGACGTGCTGGTGCATATGACGGAGTCCAAGCCTCACCTTATCAAGGAGCAACTGCTTGACGCCCTGAATGCAGGCCTCAATGTGGTGTCGGCTGCCGAATCCATGTTCTATCCCGGCCTTCGCTATGGCGAGTTTGCTGAAGCGCTGGACAGCGCGGCGCGGGCCAACGGCGTGTCGATCACCGGCACCGGCATCAATCCCGGGTTTTCCTACGATGTGCTTCCGCTGGTTCTGGCGCGCGGCACCAGCGCTGTGAAGCGCCTGACCATCCATCGCTGCATCGACGTCACCGGCACGGGGCCGGGGGATATCGAGCATGTCGGATACGGCCTGACGCCCGAGGAGTTCAACCGCCGCATCGCCAATGGCCGCGTCGAGGGTCACATGGGTGCGCCGGAATCGCTGATCCGCATCGCAGATGCCCTCAATCTGGAGATCGACGAGATCACCGAGGCATGGGATCTGGAAACGGCTGATTTCGAGGTCGACAGCGGCGATCCGACACTCGGCATCCTGCCGCCCGGCCGCGTCATCGGCATCACCCAGCGTGCCCGGGCGCTACATCAGGGCAGGGAGGTGCTCAGCACCTCGCTTGCCATGTACTACCAGCCGGAAAAGTTCAACCTCGTCGAGGAAGACCGGATCGAGATCGATGGCGCTATGCCTGTCAAAATGTCGATCAAGCCTGCCATGCAGTCGCTATTCGGCGCGGCCAACATCATGGCCAACACGATCGTGCCGCTGGCCGATGCCGAACCGGGTTTGGTGTCTCCGCTGGATCTGCCTACGGGCGGCACCGTGCGCGGCGTTTCGCGCTACGCGGTGGATCCGTCGCGCCAGACCAGGCCCGGTTACCTGCCGGTTGTGAGAAGGGTCTGATTTCGTGGGTTTCGACGCCGGCATATTCCTGGATATCCTTCAGTCGCCTCTGTTGCTGAAGGCGGCCTGGGTGACGATCTGGGTTGCCGTCGTCGCTCAGACGATTGGCACGGGCCTTGGCTTCGTTCTGGCAGGCATGCTGGCGGCGCCCAGGCTGCTGCGCTGGCCGGCACTCGGCTTCCTTTGGCTGTTCAAGGGCACACCGCTGCTCGCGCAGATCCTGTTCTTTTATTCCGCGCTGCCGCAGATGGGCGTTCCCTTGAGCCTGATCGCCACCGGCCTGCTGTCACTGGGCCTGAACGAAGGGGCTCGCATGGCCGATATCGTGCGCGGCGGCCTGATGTCCGTCTCGCGCGATCAGCGCGAGGCAGGCCTGGCGCTGGGGCTTCATCATTGGCAGATTTTCCTTAAGGTGGTGTTCCCGCAGGCGATACGGGCAATCATACCACCGCTCGGCAACAATTTCAGTTACATGATCAAGGCCACGTCGCTGCTTGCTGCCATCTCTTTCGCCGAGCTCCTGCGCGTCTCCCAGCAACTCGCCCAATCGACCACCCGCGCGCTGGAAGTCTATCTGGCCGTCGCGCTCTGGTATCTCGTCATCCTGACGATCTGGACGCTCATACAGCACCGGATCGAAAAGGCCGTCGCGCTGAAGACCTCCAGTCACGTATCCGCACCGCCGCCGATCGTTGAGCGCACCGTAGTGCGAGGCGAGCTGGGACCGGATGCGCCTTCTCGTTGCGACCCGGTGCTCGAGGCGCGCAACCTCACCCGCAGCTTCGGGCCGATCAAGGGACTGGACGATGTCTCGCTTTCCGTCGGCAGGGGCGAAGTCGTGGTGGTCCTCGGTCCATCGGGGTCGGGCAAAAGTACGTTGCTGCGCGCGCTGAACTGGATCGAGCCTGCGGATAGCGGCGATGTCCTGCTTGCGGGCGAAAGCCTGCCCTGGGCCGATGCGGCCCGTCGTATCGCCCGCCCGGAGCATATGCTGGACAAGCGTCGCCGTCGCCTCGGCATGGTGTTCCAGAGTTTTGCGCTGTTTCCCACAATGACGGCTCGGCAGAACGTGGTTTTAGGCCCTCGCAGGCTGCTCGGCATTCCGAAGACGGAGGCGCTTGCTGCCGCGGACAGACTGCTCGACAAGGTCGGGCTCAAGGACAAGCTGCACTCCTATCCCGTGGAACTGTCTGGTGGACAGCGCCAGCGCGTTGCCATTGCGCGGGCGTTGTCGATGAAGCCCGATGCCGTGCTCTTCGATGAACCGACATCCGCTCTGGACCCGGAATCCGTCGGGGGCGTCCTGGGCGTGATGGCGGATTTGGCCGGACAAGGTTTGACGATGGTGATCGTGACACACGAGATTGGATTTGCCCGGCGAATCGCCGACCGCATCGCCTATATGGAGCGCGGCCGCCTGTTGATGGATTTGCCGCGCGATCAGGCTTTTGGCGATGATGCGCCGGATTACTTCCGCGCTTTTCTGTCTCGTGAAGGATAATCAGGGATAAGCCATGTGGAATTGGCCATCGGGTAAAAACGCCGCCTTTCGATTGTGTTTTGTACATGCATATCTGCCTGAGCGATCGTCGGATTGCGGGCTGAAAGGCCGACTTACAGATAGGAGAGCCCATGGCTGAGGTAACAGCAATCAGGAAGAAGCGTCGGGTGGTGCAGCCGGCAAAGCCGGCATCGCTGATGGAACAGGTTCACGATGCGCTGCGAACCCAGATTCTGACATGCGCAATCCGTCCGGGTCAGGAACTGAACGAAGCTGAAATCGCGGAGCGCTTCAATATATCCAAGACGCCGGCCCGCGAAGCATTGGCCGCCTTGCGGCAGGAGGGACTGGTCAGATCTTTTCCGCGCCGCGGCTACCAGGTCACGCCGATCACGTTTGCCGACATGGACGAACTGTTCGACGTGCGAACCATTCTGGAAGCAGGCGCTGCCGAACTCGCCTGCACCCGGCTGACGGGGGAGCAGATAGATCGTCTGAACTCCCTTGCAGATGCCACCTATAATCAAGGCGAGCAGCTCAGCCTCGCTACGTTCATAAGGTCCAACCGTGAATTCCATCTGGCGATTGCGGAAGCGACCGGCAATGGAAGGCTCGTCCAGCTGCTGACCCATCAGATCGATGCGCTTGAACGTTTCTTCTATCTCGGCGCCCAGCTGCGAGACGTGAACAACGAGACCAGCGTCTCGCACCACCAGATCGTCGAAACCCTGGCCCGTCGTGACCAGGCGGCTGCACGGGAAATCATGATCCGTCACAACGAGCAGACCCGCCAGGGACTGTTCCAGGCGCTTGCGACAGGGCGGGGATACGATCTGATTAACCTCTAGCGCTGGGCCAAGGTCCCGCATGAACAGGAATGATGATGGAAATCGGGTCATTGTGGGAGGCGATCACGCCAGCCGCACCCAGATGCGCAAAGCTGGCGGACGCGATCACCGCTGATGTGGTGGTGGTGGGTGCGGGCTTCCTCGGCCTTTCATCCGCCCTGCATGCCGCCGAGGCGGGGCTCGAGGTGGTTCTGCTCGAGAGCCATCAACCTGGCTTCGGTGCATCCGGGCGCAATACCGGTTTCGTGGTTCCGAGCCTCAAAACATCGCTGGGGCCTGCCGAGGTCGTGGCGGCACTCGGCGCCGATCATGCGGGACGCCTGCTGAAACTCGTCGCCGAATCTGGCAAGGCGGTGTTCGACCTGATCGAGCGCCACGAGATCGACTGCGACGCCGTGCAGAACGGCTGGCTGCAGCCGGCGCATTCGCGTGCGGCGGAAGGGGTGCTTCATGGCCGTATGCCGCGGCTGCTGGACGCCGGCGTCGACGCCGAATGGCTCGATCGCGAAGCCATGCTGAAGCGGACCGGGCTGCCGTCGCTGCATGGCGGAATCCGCGTGGCTTCCGGTGGGCAGATCACGCCGCTGGCCTATGCGTACGGGCTCGCGCGTGCCGCCATATCAGCGGGAGTGCGACTGTTCGGCGATAGTCCCGTAAAGAGCATCGAACCCGATGGGCAGGGTTGGCGCGTGCGGACTGCGGCTGGCGAGGTTCGCGCCCGCCGCGTGCTCATGGCCACCAACGCGCTGATCGGCAACTTGTTGCCGGAGTTGCGTGCGTCGATCATTCCCGCTCGTGTGTTCCAGATCGCTACCCAGCCGCTGCCGCGGCCTCTTCGCGAGACACTGTTGCCTGACATGGCCCCGGTTGCCGATACACGCCGTCATACGTTCGCATTGCGCTGGTCTCCGGACGGCCGACTGGTGACCGGGGGCATGGTGCCACCGCTGCCCGGACGAATGGCATTGGCCCGTAGGCTTTTTGCAAATCGTCTTCGCCGCATGGTTCCGGATCTCCCGGAAATCAGAGTGGAACATTCATGGACCGGGATGATTGCCGGTACACCGGATTTCCTGCCGCGGATGATGCGCATCAAGCCGGGCATCGATGCGGTGATCGGCTGCAACGGCCGCGGCGTAGCGCTGACGACGGCTCTCGGACGAGAAATTGGTCCCTGGCTTGCCGGCCGGACGGCGGACGCGGACCTGACCTTGCCGCTGACCGCGCCGCGACCGATTCCCTTCAGCCGCATATCCGGACTAGGACCGCATCTCATCCTGCCGGTCTGGGAGGTCCGGGATGCTTTCGAAGCGCGGTTCCGATAGAGCCGCCACACGTCTGGAAATTCAATTTTCTGCGAACCAAGGAGTCATGACATGAGCGAAGAAGCGGTTGGCGGCAAGATCAAGTGGTCGCGCCAGGAACAGGTCGCGCTGACCTGGGTGCATCCGGGCCAGGAGTTCAGCCACCGGCTGGTCACAAAGAAGCTGCACGGCTCGTCGATTTCCTTCCACATCACCACTTACATGCCGCACTTCGACACCATGGTCGAGGGTGATGGCGTGCATGAGGTGATCCTCTATTGCCTGCATGGCTGGTCCAAGCAGATCGTTGAGGAGACCGGCGAGGAGCACATCTTCAAGCCTGGCGATGCGATGTACCTGCCCGTCAATTACCGCTACCGCCACATCATCGGCGAGGCCGGCCTCGTGATCGCCGTCTGCGCCAACCCTTCGAAAGAAGCGGGCGACATGTAATTTCCGTGCGGGCGGGGATAAACAGCCGCCCGCTACTCCAGCCGCGAGGGTTCCGGACATGACAGGCATTGCACCCAGGCATTTTGCGCCGTCTTCATTCATATGGGCCGAATTGACGCGTGCGGAGCTGGCGGCGAAGCGGGATGCCGGTGCTTTGGTCGTCGTGCCGACGGGTGCGATCGAGCAGCACGGCGACTTCCTTCCCGTGGAGACCGATACGCTGCTTTCGGCCGCGGTTGCCGAACTCGCGGCAAGCCGCGTAACCAGGGTGGAAATTGTCGTGGCGCCCGCTGTTTCCGTTGGCTTCTCGCCGCATCACCTCAGCCATCCGGGCACGATCAGCCTACGGCTGGAAACCTATCTGGCGGTTCTTTCCGATACCGCGCGATCGATCCTGGATTCTGGATTTCCGCGCGTCGTCTTCGTCAACGGTCACGGGGGCAACTCGGCGCCGTTGCGCTCGCTCTGCGCCCAGATGGTCACCGACGGATATGCGGTTGGCATGGTCGATTATTTCGCACCGGGCGAGAGGGACTGGTTGCCGCTTCTGAAAGGCGCACTGCCGCGCACCGGCCATGCCTGCGAACAGGAGGCGGCGTTGACGATGGCATTGACCTCTCCGGAAGCGAGCGAACGGGTCCGATCGGCAATCAAGGGGCTTCCGGCGCGCCTGGTGCAGCCCTGGATCGCGCCGGGCCACGCGGACGATCCGATCACCGCGTTCGGGGCAGGCTGGCCGCCGATCTTCCAGGCGGACGACTGCGGTTATTTCGGCGATCCGGCAAAGGCTACCATGGAAAACGGCGCCTTGATCCTCGAAGCGACGGTTGCGGGTCTGGCGGCATTTTTGGAAGCATTCGCCCGTACACCGTTGCGGCTGGGAATCGCTCGTGACGCCGCCTCGCCGAGGCTGGCGAGAGAAATTCGAGAGCGGACGTAAGCAAGAATGACCGTGTCAATATCGCGGCCAGACGTGGTAGTCGCTTGACAGTCGTCGCGCACGCGGTCACCATCTCATAATGGGGTTGCGATCACCCCACGAGGCGTCAGCCGAAGAATCGCGTCCATTCAACCCAAAACCAGGGAGGACGCGTTATGCCGTCATTTCTCGAAATTTCTCCTGAAAAACTCAACCGCCTTGTCGGTACGCCCGGCGCACCGCTCATCATCGATGTCCGCACGGACGAAGACTTCGCGCTCGATCCGCGGCTGGTACCGGGATCCGTCCGCCGCAAGCACGAGAATGTCACAGAATGGAGCGGAGCCGTCGACGCTGAATCTGTCGTTGTCGTCTGCCAGAGGGGTGGCAAGCTTAGCCACGGCGTCGCCGCCTATCTCAGGCACGAAGGGGTGGTGGCCGAAAGCCTGGAAGGCGGCTTCGAGGCCTGGGCCGCCGGAGGGATGGCGGTTCCGGAGGACAAGCTGCCTCCCCGCGACGACCACGGTCGAACCGTCTGGGTGACGCGCGCCCGGCCGAAGATCGACCGTATCGCCTGTCCTTGGTTGATCCGGCGTTTCATCGATCCGGACGCAGTGTTTCTTTATGTGCCGGCATCCGACGTTTCGATGGTGGGCAGCCGCTTCGGGGCGACGCCCTTCGATATCGAGGATGTATTCTGGAGCCACCGGGGCGAGCTCTGCACGTTCGACGTCATGGTCGAGGAGTTCGGGCTAACCTGTGACGCATTGCTGCGTCTTGCAACCATCGTCAGGGCGGCCGACACCGCGCGACCCGATCTTGCCCCAGAGGCGCCAGGGTTGCTGGCGGCGTCGCTCGGTCTGTCGCGGATGTATAACGATGACCTTGAGCAGCTTGAGGCTGGCATGCTTCTCTACGACGCCTTCTATCGCTGGTGCCGCGATGCTACCGAGGAGACCCATAACTGGCCTTCGGTGAAGAAGGGAGCTTAAAATGACCGAGGTCATCAGAGATGCGTCCGCGGATCGCGAGAAAAGCGAATATATCCATGGAGTCTCCTTCGGCGAGGCCTTCAAGGTTTGGGTCCGTATCGCCGCTCTCAGTTTCGGTGGACCGGCTGGACAAATCGCCGTCATGCATCGGATCATTGTCGACGAGAAGCGGTGGATCGGCGAAAGCCGCTTCCTTCATGCCCTCAACTACTGCATGCTTCTGCCCGGACCGGAAGCCCAGCAGCTCGCGATCTATATCGGCTGGCTGATGCATCGGACCGCGGGCGGACTGGTTGCAGGCATCCTGTTTGTGCTCCCCGGATTTCTGGCCATCCTTGGCCTGAGCTACATCTACGCGGCCTTCGGAAGCGTAGGCGTTGTCGCCGGACTGTTCTTTGGTCTGAAGGCGGCCGTTCTCGCGGTCGTTGTCCAAGCCGTCTTCCGGATCGGCAGCCGGGCCCTCAAGAACAATGCCATGGTGGCGATCGCTGCTGCCGCCTTCGTCTCGATCTTCTTCCTGCATGTCCCGTTTCCGTTGATCGTTCTGACTGCGGGCATCGTCGGTTATTGCGGCAGCAGGTTCGGTCTTGCGTCCTTCAAGGTCGGGGGCGGCCACAAGACGGCCGGTGGCCCCACACTTTCAGACGCCGACTCACTCCTCGGAGAGGGGACGCCGGCTCACGCGCGCTCCAACCTCTCATGGTCGCTTCGCATCTCGGCGATCCTTCTCGCACTCTGGATCATACCCATCGGCTTATTGTGGTGGGCCCTGGGTTCGAATGACGTCTTCACCCAAATCGGGTTTTTCTTCAGCCAGATGGCAGTCGTCACCTTTGGCGGGGCCTATGCGGTTCTCGCTTATGTGGCGCAAGAGGCCGTCCAGCACTATGGCTGGCTGAAGCCTGGGGAGATGCTCGATGGCCTTGGCATGGCAGAGACGACACCCGGACCGCTGATCATGGTGGTGCAGTTTGTCGGCTTCATGGGCGCCTTTCGCGATCCCGGAGCGCTCAACCCGATGATCGCGGCGACCCTCGGCGCCATCCTGACCACATGGGTCACCTTCGTTCCATGCTTCCTCTGGATATTCCTCGGCGCGCCGTTCATCGAAAAGCTGCGTGGCAACATCGCGCTTGCCGGAGCGATGTCGGCGATCACCGCGGCGGTGGTCGGGGTGATCCTCAACCTCGCCATCTGGTTTTCGTTGCATACGCTGTTCGAAGAAGTCCACGTGGTCCGTCTGGGAGCGTTTTGGCTCGACATACCGGTCCTCGGTTCGATCGTCCTTCCGGCCGCTGTCCTTTCGACCGCGGCCGCAGTTGCGATCTTTCGGTTCAGAGTCTCGGTGATTACCACGCTGCTCGCCTGCGCACTCGCTGGCATGGCGTGGACGCTCGCGACATGAGCGGAAATATCGGAGCCGTGGCATCCGAGGTCGAGTTTTTAGTTGCTTAGAGATGCGCGGCGCTTAAAGCATATGCGTATCAGACGCCGCGAAATTGGACCGCAAAACAGACCCATGACCAACAGAGATTATTATTCGAAACTCGGTGGCCTGCCGCCGCAGACCGAACTGCTTTCCAGCAAGGCTGTTTTCACGACATCCTACGCCGTTATCCCCCGAAGCGTCATGTCCGATATCGTGGCCAGCCTGCTTCCCCATTGGCAGGGAACCCGGGCATGGATCATCTCCCGCCCGATGACGGGGTTTTCGGAGACGTTCTCGCAATACATCGTGGAGGTTCAGCCCGGAGGCGGAAGCGACCGGCCGGAACCCGATACCCGCGCCGAGGCGGCGATCTTCGTCGTCGAGGGCGAGATGTCGATCGAGTTCGCCGGAAGCGATCATGCGCTGAGGGCCGGTTCCTTTGCATATATCCCGGCCGGATCGCCATGGAAGCTGCGCAATCGGGCCACGGCGCCCGTCAAGTTCCATTGGGTCCGCAAGGCCTTCCAGGCGGTCGAGGGGCTGGATGCTCCGCCGGCGGTCTTCACCCATGAAGACGAGCATCCGATTTCCTGGATGCCGGACACGGGCGACCGCTGGGGAACCACCCGTTTCCTCGATACGTCCGACGTCCGTTACGACATGYATCTCAACATCGTCACGTTGGAGCCGGGCGCGACCATCCCCTTCATGGAGACCCATGTCATGGAGCACGGCCTCTACGTGCTCGAAGGCAAGGCGGTCTATCGGCTCAATCAGGATTGGGTCGAAGTGGAGGCCGGCGACTACATGTGGCTGCGCGCCTTCTGCCCGCAGGCCTGTTATGCGGGTGGTCCGGGACGTTTCCGTTATCTGCTCTACAAGGATGTCAACCGGCACACCCAGCTCTGGTAGTCGCTGGTTTTCGTGAACGCGAGCGGCGTCCGGGCGTTGGGACGCCGCCTCAGCCGAGTTCGAGAGTGGTAATTCCGAACACGCCCGGCATACGCACCGCCGGCGCCGTACCGCGATACATCCGCGCGGTCGTGAAGCCTTTCACGAAACGATGCGCCTCCAGATAGGTGGAAAATTCCGTCTGCGAGGCGGGTACGTCGACGTGCAGCATTTCGTCGCCGATCTCCGCGGCGCAGGCGTTCAGCAGCGTTTGCGCGTCGTCAGCGGTCTGCGCAAACAATGGGCCGATCTTATAACCGTCATGGCATTTGCGGCAGACTGCATAGCCGGAGATATTGCCGTCACGGATGATGACCTTGGCAGCCCGCGGCGGCTTCAGCCAGGCGGTCAGGAAAGCATCGCGCTGTGCAGGGAAGAAAGCTTGGTCATAGCCAAGAATGGCAGGCACAAGATCATCGGTGATCGCGGCCACATCGGCATTGCGGCTCCCGGCGAGGCTGCCGCTCCAGCGAAACGTCTCGTAGGCCGGCTCGAAGCCCATGCTGCGATAGTTTGCCTGCTGTTCCGGCACGCCGTCGAGGCCGATCGTCCGACCGTCGAGATGCGCCATGCCGGCATCCCAGACCTTTCTGCCCAGACCCCTGCCGCGAAAATTCGGGTGGGCGATATAGAGGCCGATGAAGCCGAAATCGGAACCGTAGCGGACCGCGGATATGCCGGCCACCATTTCCCCATTCACAAAGCAACCGATGAAACCTTGAGGATCGGCGGCATGAAGAGCCGGCGCATCGCGGAGGCCAGGATTCCAGCCTTCGATCCGCGCCCAGTCGACGAGCTGTTCGGCCTCGGAGAAGGTGAGTACGCGAATGGTCGAGTGCGTTTTCATTTGGCGGCGAGTTTCCCGGGCTCGAAATCTTCGAGCAGGCCTTTATAGGGTTTGCGGACCGGCGAAGCATAAGCGCCTCGCTTGGCCGTCGACAAGCCCAATGTCACCAGCGCCTCGGCCTGTTTCACCGCTGCCGCGACGCCGTCGACCACAGGCACGCCGAATTCGCGGCGCAGTTCGGCCGTGAGATCGGCCATGCCGGCACAGCCGAGCACGATCGCCTCCGCCTTGTCGTCGCGCAGCGCCGTCGCGATCTCGCTGCGCAGCCGGTCGCGGGCGTTGGAATTCGGGTCCTCCAGCGAGAGGACGGGAATATCGGCGGCCCTCACCTTGCATCGGCCGGACATGCCGTAGCGATGAACAAGATGTTCGAGCGGCAGGCGCGAGCGTTCCATGGTGGTGACGATTGTAAAACGCTGGGCGATGAAGGCGGTCGTAGCAAGAGCCGCTTCGCAGATGCCGACAACAGGAATATTGGCCAGTGCCCGCGCGGCGTCGAGGCCGGTATCGTCGAAACAGGCGATGATCGCCGCATCTGCACCGGCTTTCTCAGCCTTGGCGATCTCGATCAGCAGGCCGGGCACCGCGAAGACCTCGTCATAATAGCCCTCGATCGAGACCGGGCCCATCGAAGAGGTGACGGCAAGGATTTCAGTGCCGGCATTGGCGACGCGGGTCGCGGAATCGGCGATCGTCGCCGTCATGCTGGCGGTGGTATTCGGGTTTACGACAAGGATGCGCATTCTGTTCACGACTGCAGGCGGCGGCGATTGAGGTGGATGATCAGGCCGAGCGTGCCGGCGATGACGAGGAAGGAGAACACCGTCGTGACGGTGCCAAGCGCGTAGAGCACCGGCGTCGTGACATTGGTCGTCATGCCGTAGATTTCGAGCGGCAGCGTGTTGAACGAGCCTGCCGTCATCAGCGTGCGGGCGAATTCGTCGTAGGACAGCGTGAAGCCGAACAGGCCGACGCCGATGAGGCTCGGCGCGATCATCGGCAGCACGACATGGCGGAAGGTCTGCCAGGGCGAAGCGCCGAGATCGCGCGCGGCTTCCTCGTAGGCCGGCGAAAAGCGGTTGAAGACGGCAAACATGATCAGGACGCCGAAGGGCAGCGTCCAGGTGAGATGGGCGCCGAAAGCCGAGGTATACCAGGAGGGCTGGAAACCGAGCTGCTGGAAGACCACGCCGATGCCGAGCGAGATGATGATCGACGGCACGACGAGGCTGGCGACCGCGAGATAGAACAGCGCGGTGGAGCCGATGAAGCGGCGTCGGAAGGCCAGGCCCGCCAGCAGCGAGACGACGACGGTGACGATCATCACCATGATGCCGAGCATGGCAGAGCGCCGGAACGATCCGCCGAAATCGCCGACCGCCTGCGTCTCGAACAGGTTGGCGAACCAGCGCAGCGAAACGCCGTTCAGCGGGAAGGTGAGGCCGCCGTTCGGCCCCTGGAAGGAGAGGATCAGGATCGCCGAAAGCGGGCCGTAGAGGAACAGCACGAAAATGGCGAAGAAGATGGCGAGGATGTAGAATTCGCGGCCGCGCTTGTCGCTGTGCATCTCGGAGCTCCCCTTTTCCCTAAAGTTCTTTGCGTATGTCGACGATGCGGAGAATGCCCGCGACCATCAGGAGAACGAGGACAAGCAGTACGACCGCGTTGGCGGCTGCTGCCGGGTATTGAAGCAGCGACATCTGGTTTTTCATCATCAGCGCCACCGAAGCGCTCTGGCCGCCGGACATCACCTGCACTGTCGAAAAATCAGCCATGACAAGCGTCACGACGAAGATGGTGCCGATCGCCATGCCGGGCTTGGCAAGCGGAATGATGACGTTGGTAAGGATCTGCGTGCTCGTGGCACCGGCATCGCGTGCGGCTTCGACCAGTGATTTGTCAATGCGCATCAGCGTGTTGAAGATCGGCGTCACCATGAACAGCGTGTAGAGATGCACCATGGCGAGCACCACCGCAAAATCCGAATAGAGCAGCCATTCGACCGGCTCTGGGACGATGCCCGCATTGATCAGCGTCGTGTTGACGAGGCCGTTGCGCCCGAGCACCGGGATCCACGAGATCATGCGGATGATGTTCGACGTCAGGAACGGCACGGTGCAGACGAGGAAGAGCACCATCTGCATGGCGGTGGTGCGGATGTGGAAAGCTAGGAAATAGGCGACCCAGAAACCGACGAACAGCGTGATCGCCCAGACCAGCAAGGCAAATTTCAGCGTGTTCAGATAGGTCTTCCAGGTCACCCAAGAGCCGAGCGTCTCGGCATAGTTCATCGACAGGAAATCCGGATACATCTGGGCGAAATCGTAGTCCCAGAAGCTGACGACTGTAATCATCAGGATCGGCAGCAGCAGGAAGGCGCCGAGGATCAGCGCCAACGGCGTCGCCTGGAGATAGGAGATCAGCGCCGGCGACAGACGAAAGCTCCGGGGCTTTGTGTCCTCGGCCTTGGCCGTTTCCGGCTCGGATGATGCAATCGTCGCCATGTCTTGATGTCTCCCTGGGTTTGCCCCTCATCCGCCCTGCCGGGCACCTTCTCCCCGTCGGGACGGGGAGAAGGAGACTAGTGGTAAGCCGCTCGGTCCTCTTTAGTGCCTGCTCGGGGCACGTCCCCTCTCCCCGCGAGCGGGGAGAGGGCTAGGGTGAGGGGCAACTTTGTTTACGCCGCGATGAATTCGTTCCAGCGGCGGACCATGTAGCGGTCCTCGTCCATCACCGAGTTCCAGCAGGCCACGTGGCCCATGCGTTCTTCGAAGGAGCCGCCATCGCGCACGGCGCCGGCCTTTTCCATGATCTTGCCGTCCGGAGCGACGATATCGCCCTTGGCCGGCTTGCCTTCGATCCAGTAGCCCCATTCGTCAGCGGACATGTGTGCCTTGGCGGTTTCCATCGCGGCCGAGTAGTAGCCCTGACGGTTGAGATAGGCGCCGACCCAGCCGGAGGTGTACCAGTTGATATATTCATAGGCAGCGTCGAGCTTGGCGCCCGAGAGATGGGCGGCAAGGCCCAGACCGCCGCCCCACGAGCGGTAACCTTCCTTGAGCGGCTGATATTTGCAGGCGATGCCCTTGGAACGGACGGCGGCGACAGCCGGCGACCACATGGACTGGATGACGACTTCGCCAGACGCCATCAGGTTGACGCTCTCGTCGAACGACTTCCAGAAGGCGCGGAACTGGCCGGCCTGCTTGGCCTTGATCAGGAAATCGATCGTCTTGTCGATTTCCGCCTTGGTCATGTTGCCCTTGTCGACATACTTGATGTTGCCCATGGCTTCCATGATCATCGCGGCATCCATGATGCCGATCGACGGGATGTTGAGGATCGATGCCTTGCCCTTGAACTTCGGGTCCATGATGTCGGCCCAGGTCGAGATCTCGCGGCCGACCAGGTCCGGGCGGATGCCGAGCGTGTCGGCGTTGTAGATGGTCGGAACCATCGTGAACCACTTGGTTTCTTCCTTGGCAAAGGTCTTGTCGCCGGGCTTTGCGACGTAACCCACCGTGTGCGGCGCGGTCCCTTGCGCGATCACGCTGTCCGGCTTCAGTTTGCCGTTTTTGAACAGCGGCACGATCTTGTCGTAATATTTGAGCTTGGTCGTATCCATCGGCTGGATGACGCCGGCCGGATAGACCTTCTTCAAGATCCAGTACTCGATATCGGCGATGTCGTAGGAGTTCGGCTGGGTGACGGCGCGCTGGGCGGCCGCGTCAGAGTCCGTCGCGGTCATTTCGAGCGTGATGCCGAGGTCGGCCTTGCACTTCTCGGCGATCGCATTGAGGTTCGAAACGCCGGTGCCGAACTGGCGCAGCGTGATCGGGTTCTGGGCCCAGATGGTCGGGAAGCCGGTGATGGCGCCGGAGCCGGCGGCAAGACCGGCCGCAGCGGACGCCGTCTTCAGAAGCGTGCGGCGCGAAATGCCCTTGGTTGGTTTCTTGGTCTCAGTCATTGCCTTGTTCTCCTCTGGTTGAGTTTTTTGGTGGCATCAGTTCTTGAGGCGGCCGAGGACGATGGCGTCCTCGCGGCCCCAGGAAAGCGGGATCGCTTCTCCGACCTTGACCGGATTGGCGAAAAATTCGGCGTCGGTCAGGATCGCGGTGAAATCCTCGATCCCTGCGCCGTTGACCGAGAGCTTGACCGAAGAACCGCGGTATTCGACGTTGGAGACCGAGCCGATGAAGCCGAGACCTTTTTCAGAAGGCTGGCCGATGCGGACATGGTCGGTGCGGATGGCGATGTCGGCCACGTCGGTCAGACCGGCGGCTCCATCGTCGGTGGCAAGGAAATCGCCGCCTGCAGACACCGACAGCATCAGCTTGTCGCCGGAGCTCTGCGTCACCCGGCCCGAGATGACGTTGTGGTCGCCCATGAACTTGGCGACGAATGCGGTTGCCGGTTTTTCGAACACCACGCGCGGATGGGCGGCCTGTTCGATGCGGCCGTCGTTCATCACGACGATCAGGTCGGCGAGCGCCATCGCCTCTTCCTGGCTGTGAGTCACATGCACGAAAGTGATGCCCAGCGAGGTTTGCAGCTTCTTCAGTTCCGCGCGCATGCGGATCTTCAGGAACGGGTCGAGCGCCGAAAGCGGCTCGTCGAGAAGCAGCGCTTCCGGATCGGTGATCAGCGCGCGGGCAAGCGCCACGCGCTGCTGCTGGCCGCCGGAAAGCTGGGCCGGGCGGCGGGTCGCATAGGCTTCGAGCTGCATCAGCCGCAACATGTCCATCGCCTTGGCGCGCCGCTCGTCCTTGTCGATGCCCTTCATTTTGAGGCTGAAGGCGACATTGTCGACGAGGTCGAGATGCGGAAAGAGGGCGTAGGACTGGAACATCATCGCCGTGCCGCGTTTCGCCGGCGGCAGGTCGGTGACGACGGTATTGCCGAGGCGGACGTCGCCTGAGGAGATGCTCTCGTGCCCGGCGATCATCCGGAGCGTCGAGGTCTTGCCGCAGCCGGAAGGGCCGAGCAGGCAGCAATAGGTTCCGGCGGGAATCTTCAGGCTGATCGCATGAACGGCAGTGGTTGTTCCGTAGATCTTAGAGACTGAAGCGATGTCGATTTCGGCGGCTTTGCTCATCAGGCGCTCCCTTGCGTCTGATATTGTTATGCATCAGCCATGCCAACTGGATTAAACCTCTAGAAAGACTTGCGTTTACCTGAAAGGGTCAGCGGCGGGGTTTTGCCGGTGCGCAAAAATCAGGCGATCGTTTTCGATCCCTTGGGCAAATCGTATGCAATCTTGGCATTGGATCAAAAACAAGTCGCTTGGCATCCTGTAGACACTCGGGTTACAAAGGCCATACATTGGACCGCAGCAATGAATATCAGCGAAAAGATCAATCTTACCGGTACGACGCCCGAGGATCGCTCCCCGGAAGATCGCTCCATGGCGATCCGGGAGACTTTACGCAACGCTATTATCGATCGGCGTCTTGCGCCCGGCACCAAGCTGTCGGAAAGCGAAGTCGGCTCTCTTTTCGACGTCAGCCGCACGGTTGCCCGCGCCGCGCTGCAGATGCTTGCGTTCGAAGGCCTGGTGAAGACCGAGCGTAATCGCGGCGCCTTTGTTTCCAATCCGTCTCCGGAAGAAGCGCGTCAGATTTTTGCCTCCCGCCGGTTGATCGAACCCGGCATCGTCGCAGCCGCGGTCGAGCGCATCACGCCCGAGGATATCGCGGAGTTCCGCCGTCAGCTCGACGAGGAAGAGCGGTATCTGAACGAACGTGGTCCGGCTGCGCGGCGCGCCGAGATCAAGGCCTCCGGCGATTTCCACCTGATGCTGGCTTCCGTTGCCGGCAATGTCATCCTGCAGCGTTTCATGGATGAGCTGGTTGCGCGTTCGTCGCTGGTGATCGCACTTTACGGCCGTTCCGGCGTGTCGAGCTGTGGACATGCCGAGCATAGCGCCGTTCTCGACGCCCTGGAAAAGGGCGACGGTGAACGCGCCGCCAAGCTCATGATCCACCACATCGACCATATCGAAGCCGATCTCGATCTTCAGCTGAAGCAGGGCCTCGGCCTTAAGGACGCCCTGTCGCTCGCCTAACCGCGCAAGTGTCGCAAGGCCTCGGTATAGGCGGCCAGATCCCGTTCCGGGTCGGCCGGCAGTGCGGCGGCGCGAATGACCCGGCCGCCACCTTCCTCGATGCCGACATCGATCATCAGATTGTCAGCCTTGCCATGGTTCTCGATCGACAGCCCGTCCGGGCCGCGAGGACGACCGCTGCTCTCGTCGATATCGAGCCCGGAATACCAGATCGACCGCACCCGCGTGCCATAGTCGTCGGGATGGTTGGTATAGGCCCAGACCCGTTTGCCGAGCGCGATCATGAAGCCGATTTCATAGACGGTGCCGGGGTCGGCACTGATGCCGCGAAACGGCGTGATATTGGCAAGGCAGACATCCGCGCGCCGCATCGCGCCGTCGTTGCGCTGGTAGATCGCGGCTGCCGTCAGCTGGCCTACCGGCGCCTGGTTCTCATCGCTGCCAGGACCGGTTGGCTCAAAACCGAAGCTGCGGGCAAGCCGGCGTTTTTCGCCCATCACGGTCTGGGCATCGGGCAAAAATACTTCGGGGCCGGCGAGATAGATGGTGGGCATGAAAATCCTTTGATGAATCGGTCAGCACCAATGTTCCATAACGTCCTGTCCGGCGCATTGCGAGCATGAATGCGCCGATCGACTGGCTTGAACCGCCGAAGAGGCCTGAACCCCTTCAGGAGGTAAACAGGTTCCTGAGTTGCGACGGTTGGCAGCGGAGATATTGCGGTGCGGGCTTCACCTGGGCGCCGAGTTCCGCCGCGGCATGCCAGGGCCAGCGCGGATCGTAGAGCACCGCACGGGCGATCGCGACGATATCCGCGTCGCCGGTCGAAACGATCGCTTCCGCCTGGGTCGGTTCGGTGATCAGCCCGACCGCCACAACCGGCATCTTCACGGCAGCCTTGACGGCGCGCGCCAAGGGCACCTGATAGTTCGGGCCGAGCGGGATTTTCTGTTCGATATGCAGCCCGCCGCTCGACACGTGGATCGCGTCGCAGCCCTTCTCGTCGAGCATCTGGGCAAACGCGATGGTCTGGTCGACGTCGAGGCCGCCCTCGACCCAGTCGGTCGCCGAAACGCGCACCGTCACCGCCTTGTCGGACGGGAAGGCCTGGCGAACGGCATCGAAAACTTCGAGCGGAAAACGCGCCCGGTTCTCCAGCGAGCCGCCGTATTCGTCGGTGCGCTGGTTGGAGAGCGGCGACAGGAACTGGTGCAGCAGATAGCCATGCGCCGCATGGATCTGGATCGCATCGAGCCCGATCCTCGCAGCCCGCACGGCGGAAGCCGCAAACGCATCGCGCACGCGCTTCAGCCCATCCTTGTCGAGTGCGACGGGGGGCACGTATTTCGGATTGAACGGGATCGCCGAGGCCGACTCGGTCTGCCAGCCGTTCGGGTGGTCAGGCGCGATCTGGCTGCCGCCGAACCAGGGCTTGTCGGTCGAGGCCTTGCGGCCGGCATGCGCCAGCTGCACCGAGATCGGCATGTCCGACCATTTGCGGATGCTGTCGATCGTGTGGCCCATCGCCTTCTCGGTCGCGTCGTCATAGAGCCCGACATCCGCATAGGTGATGCGGCCTTCCGGCGTGACCCCGGTCGCCTCGATCGTCAGAAGTGCTGCGCCGGAGAGCGCGAGCTGGCCGAGATGGATAAGGTGCCAGTCGGTCATGCAGCCGTCCTCGGCCGAATATTGGCACATGGGCGCGATGACGATGCGGTTCGAGAGTTCGAGATTGCGGACGCGGATCGGAGTGAAGAGAGCAGGCTGGGCCATGATTAGGTTCCTTGCGCAAGCGACGCCGGGCGGGAGGATCGGTGGCGCCGAAAAATCAATCCCGGCGTTTTGGCAAATCAACCGAACCTCATCAAGTCACGCTGACGAGAGCGGCCTACTACCAGACAACTGGATGGGTTTCGCCGGTGAGCACGTTGACGAACCCCTCCGGCGCCCGTTCCGATGGCGCCACCAGCACCCAGCGCCATGGCGAGCAGGTCAGCGTCGCAAACGACAGCCTCTCCGGAAAGCCCGGCCACCAGCGCGGCGAGAAGGTCGGCTCGTACATCCAGTCGATCGTCTCGCCGGCTTTGTAGAGAGCCTGCATTTCCGCATCCAGTTCCTCCGCCGAGCGCGCCGTCATCAGCCCGCCGACTTCGTAATGCACACGGGCGATCACCTTGCCGCCGGACACCAGCACCCAGCCGCCCTGCTGTTCGGCGAGCGCATTGGCGACCATCGCCATCGCCTCGTCGGAGGAGCCGACCACCCAGATATTGTGCTTGTCATGCCCGAGCGTCGAACCGAGCGCCGTATCCGGCGTGCGTGGCCCGGTGCCGAGCCAGAACATTTTTGACACTTTCGCCTCGCCGGAGAACCGGTCGACGATCGAGAATTTCGTGACGTTGCGGTCGTGGTCGCGCTGGACTGCGCCATTCTTGACCGGCAGTTCCATGGTGATGAATTCGTCCGACCAGTGGAAGGGCCGCAGCAGGGCGGCATTCGCCGTGGCGCGACCGGCCGGCGCCTCGATGCGGAAATCGGCAGCGGCCACCTGTCGGTCGATTTTCACCGTCTTGGTCGCCCATTCCGGCCAATCGATCTTCGGCCGCGCGCCGGTAAATATCATGCCTCCCGAAACCGGCGTGCCATCCGCCCAGACCTTGGCGATCGACAGCTTCTGCACATCGTCCAGCAGCACGATATCCGCGAAACGGCCGGGCGCGATCGACCCGACCCAGGGCGTCAGCCGCATATGCCGCGCCGGGTTGAGCGTCACGCACTGGATGGCGATTTCCGGCGAAAGGCCGTTCTCGATTGCAAGGCGGACATTGTAGTCCGTCGCGCCCATCTTCAGCGTATCGGAGGCGCTGCGGTCGTCGGTAACGAAAGCCACCTGCGACCAGTCGGCGAGGTTCTTCTCGATGAGGCCCATGATCACCTCCGGCAGCGAATGCGGCCGAAGCTCGATGAACAGCCCATGCTGCAGCTTCTGCCAGATTTCGTCCAGGAACCATCCTTCGTGATCGGAGGCAAGGCCCGCGGCGGCAAACGCGTTGATCGAGGCCAGGTCGCGCAGACCCGCGCCATGGCCCTCGACCACGCCGCGTTGCTCGAAGGTAGCGCCGATCATGCCCCAGAGCCGGTCGTAGGAGGGGTTTGAGGGATCGGAGATCGACGGCCAGTCCATGACCTCGTCGAGGCCGGCGACCATCAGGCTTTCGCTCATGAACTGTTTCTGCTCGTCGTAGCCGAAATACCCGCCGCCCCACTCATAGGCCGTCGGCGGCACGGCCGAGCCCGGCAGCGGAAAGATCTTCATCGGCGAGCCGCGGCGGCGGGCTTCCAGCCAGAATTCCAGGTTGCGGGCACCGTTGACGTTCGAGAATTCGTGGCTCGCCTCGCACGTCCAGGTGACCCCGTGCGGCATGACGAGCGCCGCTTCCCATTCCGGCGTCAGATGCGAGCTCTCGATATGCTTGTGCGCCTCGCCGAAACCGGGAACAGCAGAGAGATCAGGCTCGTGGCTATGTTCCACCACCTCGCCCGCAAAACTGCCCGCCGGTCCCACATAGGCGATCCGCCGTCCCTTGATGACGATCTCCTGGTCCTCGAGCCAGGTCCTGCTGTGGACATCGAGCAATCTGCCAACCCTCAGCAGCCGGTCGGCCGGCCGTTTGCCGAGCGCGGTCAGCACCAGGTCCTGGCGGATGCGGACCTCGTCGGCCGCGGTGATCAGCAGGTCGTCGGGGAGGGGAGCGGAAACTGTCATCGGAGGAATGCCTGTCGGTTCTGGTCGCCGGACCCTAAAGACGATGCCCGGATGTGTAAACCATCGCAAACCGTGCATCGGCGACCAATTGAGGCCCGAAATCAACCTCCAGTATGAGATGGTTCAAGCCTAAAGAAATTTGGTTCTTGACGGCCTATGCCTAATAATTGGGCTTGCGGCCGGGCCGTTCAAAAAATAGTATCCCCCCCAATTCCCGGGGGTGTCCCAGGGGAGCATCAACGCCGCTTTCGCAAAAGGACCCCGCCTCATGAAGGCCACTCGTTTCACCCAATTGGCAACCCTTGCTCTCCTGGCGACGCTCGGCGGCACAGCAACGGCAAGCGCCCAGTCGAAGACTCTCACCATTTCCTGGTGGGGCTACAACGGCGAGAAGATGACCGCCAACATCATCGACCCGTTCAAGAAGATCTGCGGCTGCGACATCGTTTTCGAAACCGGCAACAATGCCGACCGCCTCAACAAGCTGAAGCTGCGTGACGGCAAGGGCGTCGATGTCATCTACCTGACCGACAGCTTTTCGCAGCTCGGCATCGAGCAGGGCCTGTTCCAGCCGGTCGATCCGGCAAAGATCCCGAACCTCTCCGAAATCTACGAACTCGGCCGCGCGCCGCAGGGCAAATACGGCCCGGCCTATACGATCGGCCGCATCGGCCTCGTCTACGACTCGGCCAAGGTGAACCCTCCGGTCACCTCCTGGAACGATCTGTGGCGCCCGGACCTGAAGAGCTCGGTCTCGCTTCCGGGCATCACCACCACGGCCGGCCCGATGGTCGTAGTGCAGGCCGGCAAACATGCCAGTGTCGATCCTTATGCCAGCACCGACAAGGCGTTCGAAGCCGTCGAGGCCCTGAAGCCGAACGTCGTCAAGAACTACAATACCGGTTCCGAACTGGTGAATTTGATCTCGACCGGCGAAGTGCGCGTCGCAATCGGCCAGGACTTCACGCTCGCCTCCATGCAGGCGGCGGTGAAGACCATGACCTGGGCGAAGCTCAAGGAGGGCGATATCGCCACGCTGAACACCGTCAACATCCCGAAGGGTTCGACAAATGTCGAACTGGCCCACCAGTTCATCAACTTCATCCTCTCGAAGGACGTCCAGCAGAAGGAAGCCGAACAGGGCGTCGATGCGCCGATCTCCACCAAGGTCGAGCTCACCCCGGACCAGGCGAAGATCTGGACCTACGGTGCCGATCAGGTTTCCAGCCTGAGCCGTGTCGACTACGCCAAGATGAACGCCGCCAAGACCGATTGGATCGACCGCTGGAACGAGGTTTTCGGCAAGTAATCCCGGATGTCGCCTGACCGGCCACATGGTTGAAATGCAAACGGAGCGCCGCTACCAACGCGGCGCTCCTGCCTTTGAAAGAGACTGTCGATGAACAAGTTTGCCAGATGGAGTTTGACGTTGCCGGCGACGATCGCCGTCGTCCTGCTTCTGGTCATCCCCGTCGTGCTGACGATCGCCACCACGTTCGGCGAGGCGGGCGGGCCGTTCTCCACCTATGCGGCCTTCTTCAAGAGCGGTTTCCGCATGGCGGTCCTTTACCGCACCCTTCAGATCGCCCTGATCACCACGGCGATCGCGCTCGTGGTCGGTTTCATCACAGCTTACGTCATCGCCCAGATGCCGGGACGCCTGAAGAGCATCATGATCGTCGCCGCAGTCTTTCCGCTGCTGACCGGCGTCGTCGTCCGCTCTTTCGCCTGGCTGATCATCCTCGGCAAGAACGGCATCATCAACAATGTCCTGATGTCGGTCGGACTGATCAGCGAGCCCCTGTCGATGCTCTACACGCAAGGCTCGGTCATCGTCGCGATGGTCTATCTGTTCGTGCCGCTGATGATCCTGACACTGGTCGGTGTGCTCGAGGGAATTCCGCGCGACCTCATCGAGGCGGCCACCTCGCTCGGCGCCCGACCGATCCCGACCTTCCTCCAGGTCATCCTGCCGCTCGCAGCCCCCGGCCTCATCGTCGGCGCGGTGCTGGTCTTTACCGGCAGCTTCACCTCCTATGCGACACCGCAGCTTCTCGGCGGCGAAAAGCAGATGATGATGGGCACATTCCTCTACCAGCGCGCCATGGTGACCTTCGACTGGGTCGGCGCCTCGACGATCGCCGCCATCATGGTGGTCATAACTATCGGCGTCGTGCTCATGATGAGCCGCATGGCGCGCCGGCTCAACCCGATGGCGGTCTGATGGCGATGCGTATTCATCCCCTGCTCGGCGCTTTCGCCATTCTCGTCTTTTTCTTCCTGCTCGCGCCGCTGGTGATCATCGTCGGCGCGGCCCTCAGCGACACGACATTCCTCACTTTCCCGCCACAGGGACTGACGTTGCGCTGGTTCGCCAACATCTTCCAGATCGAGGCTTTTCGGCGCACGGCGATTACCAGCCTGCAAGTCGCCATCCTCGGCACCGGCCTATCGCTGCTGATCGGCATTCCGGCGGCCTATGCGCTGAACCGTTATAGGGTCGAGCTGCCGCGCTGGCTTTCGACGCTGTTCGTGCTGCCGATCCTGGTGCCGGAAATCGTCTTCGGCTTCGCGCTCCTGAAGTCGATCACGATAGGTCTCGGCCTGCCGGTGTTCGTCAGCCTCGTCGTCGGCCATGCGTTGCTGATCCTGCCCTATTCGGTGCGGGTCGTCGGCGCCAGCCTCGCCTCCTTCGATTTCTCGATCGAGGAGGCCGCGAGAAGCCTCGGCTGCCCGCCGCTCAAAACCTTCATGACCGTGGTGCTGCCGAACATCCGCGCCGGCGTCATCGCCGCCTTCATCCTGGCCTTCATCACCTCCATCAACGACGTCTCGGTCTCGGTCTTCCTGACCGGACCCGGCATTTCGACGCTGCCGATCCAGATTCTCGCGCATATGGAGCAGTTCTTCGACCCGACGATCGCTTCCGTTTCCGTGCTTCTGATGCTGGTGACCGTCGGCGTCATGGCGATCGTCGAAGCGACGCTCGGCCTCACATTCCTCACCAAGTAGGTTCCCGTGACCGTATCTCTGACCATCGAAAACCTCTCCGCCCACTACGGAACCACCCAGGTTCTGAAAGACCTGTCGATTTCCGTTGCCGCCGGTGAACTGGTGTCGCTGCTCGGCTCCAGCGGCTGCGGCAAGACGACGACGCTGCGTCTGGTAGCGGGTTTCCTGCAGCCGACCAGCGGCCGGATCAGGCTCGGCGACCGCGATCTGACGACGTTGCCGGCCCATGCCCGCGATATTGGCCTCGTGTTCCAGAACTATGCGCTTTTCCCGCACCTGACCGTGCTCGACAACGTCGCCTTCGGCCTGAAGCAGCGTGGCCTTTCCAAACCGGACCGGGCCAAGCGGGCGATGGCGATGCTGGAGCGCGTCGGTCTCGCGCCGCTCGCGGACCGCCTGCCTGCAGCGCTGTCCGGCGGCCAGAAACAGCGCGTCGCGCTCGCCCGGGCTCTCGTCATCGAGCCGCCGCTTTTGATGTTCGACGAGCCGCTCTCCAACCTCGATGCCAAGCTCAGGATCGACATGCGCGTCGAGATCCGCCAGCTCCAGCGCGCCAACGGCACCACCTCGCTCTACGTCACCCACGACCAGGAAGAAGCGTTTTCGATCTCCGACCGCGTCGCGATCATGAATGCCGGCCGTATCCTGCAGCTCGATACGCCAGAAGTGCTCTACCAGAAGCCGGCCAGCGCCTTCGTCGCCCGCTTCGTGGGCTTCGAGAACCTGATCCGCATGAAGGTCGTCGATCGCCAAGCGGCGACTGTCACGGCGGAAGCCGCCGGCGGTACGCGGCTTCATCTTTCCCAGGACCTGTTCGGCCCGATCAAGGACGATTTCATCCTGGCCTGCCGCGCCGATGGGCTTGCTGTCCGCCGCGAGGGCGAAGGCATTCCGGCGGTGCTCGGGACGCGCACCTATCTCGGTCGTGCCTATCAATACAAATGCGAAACCGCTGCCGGCGAAATCACCGCCAATGGGCCGCTTTCCGACCCGTTGGATGCCGGCGCAAGGGCGGTCCTCGCGCCGCTGCCGGAACAGTGCTGCATTCTCGATCCAGAAGACTGAGCCGTTAATAACATAAGCATGGAGCCGTTTGGGCGGGGGCGTTGACGCAGGTCAAACCTCCGGCGCCGTCCGTATGTCAGCACATCATGGTCACAATCCTTCAACCGGCAGCGCATTTGCGCTGTGAGGCCAAAGACCATGAATTACGTCTCAGAAACACTCTGGCTGGCAATCGGCACCTTCCTGGCGTTGCTCGCCGCCGCTTATACCCATGACAGCCTGTTTGCAGCCCATATGTGGGTCCTGTTCTTCGTGCTGTTGATCAGCACGGTCGTTTTGACGCGCAGGATTTCCTTCGCGCCGCGGGCGTCTGCGATAAGCCTGCCGTCAAAATCCGAATATTTCGACGAGGTGGTGAAATACGGCACCATCGCCACGGTTTTCTGGGGTGTCGTTGGTTTTCTGGTCGGCGTCGTCATCGCCCTCCAGCTTGCCTTTCCGGACCTGAACATCGAACCCTGGTTCAATTTCGGCCGCCTGCGGCCGCTGCACACATCCGGTGTCGTCTTCGCCTTCGGCGGCAATGCGCTGATCGCCACGTCCCTCTTCGTGGTCCAGCGCACCTGTCGGGCCCGCCTTTTCGGCGGCAATCTCGCCTGGTACGTATTCTGGGGTTACCAGCTCTTCATCGTCATGGCGGCGACCGGTTATCTGCTCGGCATCACGCAGGGTCGAGAGTATGCCGAACCGGAATGGTATGTGGACCTCTTCCTGACCGTCGTCTGGGTCGCTTATCTCGTCGTTTTCCTCGGCACGATCCTGAAGCGCAAGGAGCCGCATATCTATGTGGCCAACTGGTTCTATCTCGCCTTCATCGTGACGATCGCCATGCTGCATGTGGTGAATAATCTCGCCGTGCCGGTCTCCTTCCTCGGCGTGAAGAGCTATTCGGCCTTTTCGGGCGTGCAGGATGCGCTGACCCAGTGGTGGTACGGGCATAACGCTGTCGGGTTCTTCCTGACCGCAGGTTTCCTCGGCATGATGTATTATTTCGTGCCGAAGCAGGTCAATCGCCCGGTCTATTCCTACCGGCTGTCGATCATCCACTTCTGGGCGCTGATCTTCCTCTATATCTGGGCCGGCCCGCATCACCTGCATTACACCGCGCTGCCCGACTGGGCGCAGACGCTTGGCATGGTCTTCTCGATCATGCTCTGGATGCCCTCCTGGGGCGGCATGATCAACGGCCTGATGACGCTCTCGGGCGCCTGGGACAAGATCCGCACCGACCCGATCGTCCGCATGATGATCATCGCCATCGCCTTCTATGGCATGTCGACCTTCGAGGGTCCGATGATGTCGATCAAGGCCGTCAATTCGCTCAGCCATTATACGGACTGGACGATTGGCCACGTGCATTCCGGCGCACTCGGCTGGGTCGGCATGATCACCTTCGGCGCCGTTTATTATATGACGCCCAAGCTCTGGAACCGCGAGCGTCTCTATAGCCTCGACCTCGTCAACTGGCACTTCTGGCTCGCCACCCTCGGCATCGTCGTCTACGCCGCCGTCATGTGGGTCGCGGGCGTGCAGCAGGGCCTGATGTGGCGCGAATACGACAGCCAGGGTTTCCTCGTCTATTCCTTCGCGGAAACCGTTGCGGCGATGTTCCCCTACTACCTGCTGCGTGCGGTCGGCGGCGCCATGTATCTCGCTGGCGGGCTCATCATGGCCTTCAACGTCACCATGACCATCCTCGGTTACCAGCGGCAGGAGCGGGTTCGGGGCGGCGTCTCCCCCGCCGCTCTCCAGCCGGCCGAATAAGGAGGGATACCCATGTCCATTCTCGACAAACATCACTTCATCGAACGCAATGCGACCCTGCTCCTGGTCGGCTCGCTGCTCGTCGTTTCGATCGGCGGCATCGTGGAAATCGCACCGCTCTTCTATCTCGAAAACACCATCGAGAAGGTGGAAGGCATGCGGCCCTATTCGCCGCTCGAGCTGGCCGGGCGCGACATCTACATCCGCGAAGGCTGTTATGTCTGCCACAGCCAGATGATCCGCCCCTTCCGCGACGAGGTGGAGCGTTACGGTCACTACAGTCTGGCGGCCGAATCCATGTACGACCACCCGTTCCAGTGGGGATCGAAACGCACAGGGCCTGACCTTGCCCGCGTCGGCGACCGTTATTCGAACGAATGGCACGTGCAGCATCTGACCGAACCGCGCGACGTCGTTCCAGAATCGGTGATGCCGAGCTATTCCTTCCTCAAGACGACGCCGCTCAAGATCGTCGACGTTTCCATGGATCTGAAGGCGAACCGCGCCGTCGGCGTCCCCTATTCGGATGAGATGATCGCGAGCGCCAAGGCGGATCTGTCCGCCCAGGCGGATCCGAATGCCGACACGTCCGGTCTGCTTGCCCGCTATCCCAAGGCCAAGGTCGGCGATTTCGACGGCAACGCCCAGAGCCTCACCGAAATGGACGCGCTGGTCGCCTATCTGCAGATGCTCGGCACGCTGGTCGATTTCTCGACCTATGACGATGCCGCCGGCTACCGCTGAAGGGACAGGATGATGGAATTCTACACGGCCATGCGCCATTTCGCCGATAGCTGGGGCCTGCTCGCCATGACCCTGTTCTTCCTCGGCGTTCTCGTCTTCACCTTGCGCCCCGGCGGAAAAGCCTCTGCAGACGAGGCCGCGCGGATCCCTCTGAAGGAGGATTGAATATGCCAGAAAGACATACGGCGGAAAAACATATCGACGAATTGAGCGGCATCGAGACCACCGGCCACGAGTGGGACGGCATCCGCGAGCTCAACAACCCGCTGCCGCGTTGGTGGCTCTGGACCTTCTACGCCTGTATCCTGTGGGCGATCGGTTATGCGATCGCCTATCCGTCCATTCCTCTCCTCACCAATGCGACAAAAGGCCTGCTCGGATATTCGAGCCGCGCCGAGTTTGCCGCCGATCTCGATGGTGCGAAGATCGCCCAGGGCGGCATCCTGGAGAAGATCTCGACCTCTTCGCTGGAAGACATCGTCGCCGATCCGCAGCTCAACCAGTTCGCAACGGCCGGCGGCGCCGCGGCTTTCCGCGTCAACTGCACCCCGTGTCACGGCACGGGTGCGACCGGCGGACGGGGTTATCCCAACCTCAACGATGACGACTGGCTTTGGGGCGGTGATATCAACGCCCTTTACCAGACGATCGCCCATGGCATCCGTGATCCTGCCGACGGGGAGACCCGCATCTCCGAAATGCCGGCCTTTACCGACATGCTGAAGCAGGACGAGGTGCGCCAGGTCGCCGCCTACGTGGTGAGCCTTACCGGAACCCCGCGCGATCCATCGATGGTCGAGCCCGGAAAACAGCTCTTTGCCGACAATTGTGTCGCGTGCCACGGCGAAAAGGCCGAGGGCAAACGGGACCTCGGCGCGCCAAGCCTTGCCGACGCCATCTGGCTGAAGGTTCGCGGCGAAGCGGAGATTGCCAGACAGATCCAGGCCCCGAAACACGGCGTCATGCCAGCCTGGCAAGGCCGCCTCGGCGACGTGGCCGTCAAGCAGCTCACGGTCTACATTCACTCGCTCGGCGGCGGGGAATAAGAATAACCGTTGCTCCATTCGATCTGACGAACGGCCGCCTGTCTGTCATCAGCGGGCGGCCGTTTTGTCACATCGGCGCGGTTGACTTGCGTCAAGGAGTGGGCGTCGCCGAGATGAGAAAACATGGACCAAAGGAACTGGTCCCATGAATCTCTATACGTCTCCCGCGCTTGGCCCCAGCGACGCCTCCGTTGAGCGCATCGATGTCCAGCCCGTGCATTCGCCGGGCGCATCGAACAACCCGCTTTACGAGAAGCGCAAGAAGATATTTCCAAAACGCGCCGAAGGGCGCTTCCGCCGCTTCAAATGGCTGGTGATGCTGATAACCCTCGGCATTTATTACCTCACTCCCTGGATCCGCTGGGACCGCGGTCCCTTCGCACCCGATCAGGCGGTACTCGTCGATCTTGCGAGCCGCCGTTTCTATTTCTTCTTCATCGAGATTTGGCCGCAGGAATTCTTCTTCGTCGCGGGACTTCTGGTCATGGCCGGTTTCGGCCTTTTCCTGGTGACGTCGGCTGTCGGTCGCGCCTGGTGCGGTTATACCTGTCCGCAGACGGTCTGGGTCGACCTTTTCCTGGTCGTCGAGCGGTTCTTCGAGGGCGACCGCAATGCCCGCATCAAGCTCGACGCCGCGCCGTGGAGCCTCGACAAGCTCTGGAAGCGCGTCGCCAAACACGCCACATGGCTGGCGATCGCAGTGGCGACCGGCGGCGCCTGGATTTTCTATTTTGCCGATGCGCCCTCGCTCGCCTTCGATTTCGTCACTGGTCAGGCGGCGCTGGTCGCCTATTCGACCGTGGCCACCCTCACGGCCACGACCTACGTGCTCGGCGGGCTGTTGCGCGAACAGGTCTGCATCTACATGTGCCCCTGGCCGCGTATCCAGGCCGCCATGCTGGACGAGAGCTCGCTGGTCGTCACCTATAACGACTGGCGCGGCGAGCCGCGCAGCCGGCATACCAAGAAGGCGGCGGCAGCCGCGCAGCCGGTCGGCGATTGCGTCGATTGCAATGCCTGCGTGGCGGTCTGTCCCATGGGTATCGACATCCGCGAGGGGCAGCAGCTGGCCTGCATCACCTGCGCGCTCTGCATCGATGCTTGCGACGGCGTGATGGACAAGATCGGCAAGCCGCGCGGCCTGATCGCATATGCGACACTCGACGAATACGACGCCAACATGGCGCTTGCGACAAACGGCAGCACGACGGCGATCGACCCGGTACGGGTGCGCAATCCGGACGGTTCCTTCATCGACAAGATCCGCCACTTCGACTGGAGGGTGATCTTCAGGCTCCGCACGCTGATCTATTTCGGCGTCTGGTCGGCCGTCGGTCTCGGCCTCGTTTTCGCGCTGCTGTCGCGCGACCGGCTGGAGGTCAACGTGCTGCATGATCGCAACCCGCAATTCGTGCTGGAATCGGACGGTTCCATCCGCAACGGCTACACGATCCGGCTGCTCAACATGATCCCGGAGCCGCGCACGATCCTGGTTTCGATGGAAGGCTTGCCCGAAGCGACGATGAAAATTTCCGGCATCACGGATGTTCCGGGCCGTCTCTTCGCGGTGCAGGTGGAGCCCGACAAGACGCTCGCCCTGAAAGTCTTCGTGACCCTGCCCAAGGGTGCAGTTTCCGCCGAGGCCGCCGATTTCCACTTCATCGCCGAAGATCGGTCGAGCCACGAAAAGGACAGCTATTCAGCGGTCTTCAACACGCCGGGAGCCAGAAAATGAGCACGACGAAAATGGATACGATCCCAGCAAAACCTTTCGTCTTCACCGGCTGGCATATGCTCGGTGTGCTGGTGCTCTTTTTCGGCACCATCATCTCGGTCAATTTCTACATGGCCTACAACGCGGTTACGAGCTGGAGCGGGCTGGTGGCGGAAAATACCTATGTCGCCAGCCAGCAGTTCAATGGCAAGGCAGCCGAGGCGCGGACGCTGACGGCGACCGGCGTCACCGGCCGCATCACCATCGACGGCTCCGACGTCCGTTACGAGGTCTTCCACCCGAAGAACGGGCCAGTCGCGGCCGATACGCTGACGCTCAAGTTCAAGCGGCCGGTCGGCGAACACCAGGATTTTGAACTCGACCTCGTTCCCGTCGCCCAAGGGGTTTTCACGGCCACACACGAAATCCTGCCCGGCCATTGGATCGTCGATGCGAGCGCCATCAGGAACGGCAAGCGCATCCTGCATCAGGCCGAGCGGATCGCGGTTTTGAGGAGAGCGGAATGAGCTGCTGCGCGCCCGGAGCCGAAGGATATTCGGGTCATTCGCTTCCGTCCTCCGAGGAATTGACGCTGTCCAGCCGGATGATCGGCCCCGGCCTGCGCCAGACCGATCTCAGCGTTCCACAGGTCCATTGCGGCACCTGCATCGCGACCATCGAAAAGGCGCTCAATGCCTTGCCGTCGGTGGAGCGGGCACGGGTCAATCTTTCCACCAAGCGCGTTTCGATCGTCTGGCGGGAGAAGGCCGGAGACGACGCCACGGATCCGGTTGAACTGGTCAGGGCCATCGTCGATGCCACCGGCTATGATGCACATCTTTTCTCGAATGCCGAGGAGGTCGGCGAAAAACTGCAGCGCGATCTGATTCGCGCCGTCGCCCTTTGCGGCTTCGCGGCAGCGAACATCATGCTGCTCTCGGTCTCCGTATGGTCGGGCGCCGATGCCTCGACCCGCGACATGTTCCATTGGATATCGGCGTTTATTGCCGCGCCGGCGCTGATCTATGGCGGCCGTTTCTTCTATCAGTCGGCCTGGAATGCGCTGCGGCGCGGCCGCACCAATATGGACGTGCCGATCGCGCTCGCCATCACGCTCTCTTATGCGGTGTCGCTCTGGGAAACCATGCATCACGGCGAACAGGCCTGGTTCGATGCCACCGTCTCACTCTTGTTCTTCCTGCTGATCGGCCGCACGCTCGACCATGTCATGCGCGACCGTGCCCGCGCCGCGATCAGCGGTCTTGCGCGCCTGTCGCCTCGCGGCGCCACGATCATCGGTCTGGACGGCTGGCGTGAGTATCGCCCCGTGGACGAAATCCGGCCGGGCGACCGGGTGGCGATTGCTGCCGGTGAGCGGGTGCCGGTGGATGGGTTCGTGGAGAGTGGCGCAAGCGACATCGACGTCTCGATCGTTAACGGCGAAAGCGCTCCAAGGCCGGTCCGTGTCGGAGATATGATACAGGCAGGAACGCTCAGCCTCACCGGCTCGCTGGTGCTGAAGGCGACGGCTGCCGCGAAGGATTCCTTCCTGTCCGAAGTCATTTCGCTGATGGAGGCGGCCGAGGGTGGACGGGCGCGCTACCGTCGGATCGCAGATCGGGCGGCGCAATATTACTCTCCGGCCGTCCATCTTCTGGCGCTCACCGCCTTTCTCGCCTGGGGCTTCATCGGCGGCGACTGGAAGCACGCCATGCTGGTCGCCATCGCCGTGCTGATCATCACCTGTCCCTGCGCGCTCGGCCTTGCGGTGCCGGTGGTGCAGGTGGTTGCGGCTGGCCGGCTGTTCCGGAACGGCATCATGGTCAAGGACGGTTCGGCCATGGAACGGCTTGCCGAAATCGACACGGTGCTCTTCGACAAGACCGGCACGCTGACCCTCGGCCGGCCGCGGTTGCTGGATGTCGAGCGGTTCGACAGGAAGCAGCTGGCATTGGCAGCCGGCCTCGCCGCCCATTCGCGTCACCCTCTCTCCCAGACGCTCGCGATGGCGGTATCCGGCCCGGTTGAGGTTTTCGAAACGGTCACCGAAATTCCCGGCCGGGGCCTGGAAGCGGCGACGCCGGCAGGCGTCTACCGCCTCGGCAACCGCCGCTTCGCCCTGTCGGTGCCGGATGACGGAAGCCCAGGCAATAGCGTGACCGAAACGGTTCTCTCGCTCGACGCCAGGGAGATCGCCACCTTCCGTTTTGACGATTCGCTCCGTCCCGGCGCCCTGGCCGCTACGGCATCCCTTGCGGCCAGCGGTTTCGAAACGGGCATTCTGTCGGGCGACCGGCGCCGAGTGGTTGCCGATCTCGCCATCCGCCTCGGCCTCGAACATTGGCAGGCGGAGCTTTCGCCGAAACAGAAGGCGGAGTTCTGCACCTCGCTCGCGGCGAGCGGCCGCAAGGTGCTGATGGTCGGCGACGGCATCAACGACGCGCCGGCGCTTGCCGCAGCCCACGTCTCGATCGCACCGGCGACGGCGGCGGACGTCGGCCGTCAGGCCGCCGACTTCGTATTCATGCACGACAGCCTCGAAGCAGTGCCTCTGGCGATCGATATTTCGCGGCGCGCCGGTCGGCTGATCCGCGAGAATTTCGCGCTCGCCATCGGCTACAATGCCATCGCCGTGCCGATCGCGCTGGCCGGTTATGCGACGCCTCTGATTGCCGCCGTTGCCATGTCCACATCCTCGATCATCGTCGTCGCCAATGCCCTGCGGCTCAGTGGATCGCGAAGCGCCGCCGAGGCCGATGCGGCGGAGAGCAACAATGAAGCAAAAATTCCTCCCGGTAAGGCCCGCGTCGCATGAACATGCTGATCTATCTCATCCCGATTGCGCTTTTCCTCGGCGGTCTTGGCCTCTTCGCCTTTCTCTGGTCGCTGAAGAGCGGCCAATATGACGACCTCGAAGGCGCCTCCTGGCGTGTGCTGCAGGACGATCCGCCGGAATGAATCAGGAGTATTGGACAAACGCAGGCTTCGACGTGGGTGCCGTCAGCCACTCAGGCATTTCTCGAGCGATTGTAAAAGGCTGCAGACGCAGCCTTTTGAAGTCTACTCAGTCCAGCAGTTCCCGAAGCCGCACCGCGAGCTCCCTGGCGGTATACGGCTTCCTTAGCCAGCTACCGGATTGGGCGAGCTCGCGCCCGGCGATCGCCGGCTCGGCGTAGCCGGAGGTGAACAGCACTTTCATGCCGGGCCGTCTTGCGCGCACTTCAGCCGCCAGCTCGTCGCCTGTCATGCCGCCTGGCATCACGATATCGGTGAAAAGAAGGTGGATGCCGTCGTGCAGGCCGAGTTGGTCCAGCGCTTCCTGGCCGTTCGAGGCCTCGATGACGCCGTAACCGAGCTGCGTCAGCCGGGACACGGCGATGCGCCGGACCCGCGGGTCGTCCTCGACGACGAGGATCTTTTCGGTGCCGCCGGGAATGGAGGCTTGCTTCGAGCCAGCCTCGACGGCAAGCGCACCCGCCGCCTCCGCCTTGTGCGCCACCGGCAGGAAAATTCTGACGCTCGTGCCCTGTCCCGGCTCGCTGTAGAGCTGGATGTGCCCGCCGGATTGCTTGGCGAAGCCATAAACCATGCTGAGGCCGAGGCCTGTTCCGGCGCCCAGGCCTTTTGTGGTGAAGAATGGCTCGAAAGCCTTGTCCTTGACGTCGGGAGGCATGCCGATGCCCGTGTCGGTAACGGAAATCAGCACGAAATCGCCGGTGCGGACATCGGGATACATCTGCGCATAGTCGACATCCAGCCTGACGCGGGAGATCTCGATCGACAGCTTGCCGCCACGCGGCATCGCGTCTCGGGCATTGAGCGTCAGGTTGAGAAGCGCGTTCTGGAGCTGCGATGCATCGACCAGCGCTTCGTTGGAAACGCCGGTCACAGTGGTGCGAAGCTCGATCGTTTCGCCGAGCGTTCGCCTGAGAAGTTCCGAGAAGCCGGACACGAGGTTGCCGACATCCGCAAGCTTTGGGTTGAGTGGCTGGCGCCGTCCGAAGGCGAGAAGCTGGCCCGTCAATTTGGCACCGTCTTCCGCGGCCCCCTGGGCCTCATGCAGCAGTTCGAGCAGTCCCGCATCCGCGAGCTTGTTCTCCATCATTTCGAGATTGCCGCTGATGACGGTGAGAAGATTGTTGAAATCGTGCGCCAGGCCGCCGGTCAGCTGGCCGATCGCTTCCATCTTCTGGGCCTGGCGCAGCTCTTCTTCAATCTTGTGGCGGCTGGTGAGGTCGCGGACGAAGCCGGTAAAAATGCGTTTTCCATTGGTGACGGCCTCGCCGACCGAAAGCTCCATCGGAAATGTGCTTTTGTCCTTGCGCTGCCCGGTCACGACGCGGCCGTAACCGATGATCCGGCGTTCGCCGGTGTGGAGGTAGCGCGAGATATACCCGTCATGGGCTTCGCGGTCGGGGGATGGCATCAGCATCTTGACATTCTGCCCGCAGACTTCGTCGGAAGAGTAGCCGAACAGCTGCTCGGCTGCGGTGCTGAAGGAGGAAATGCAGCCGACTTCGTCGATGACGATCATCGATTCCGGCACGGTGTCCAGAATGGAGCGCAGATGCGCTTCGCGTCCGGCAAGATCGTTCTGCACCCTTTTCATCTCGGTGATATCGTTGTTCGTTTGAATGATGATCGAAGGCCCGTCGCTCGACGGATTGACGGCCACCCAGCGGCTCGCCACGACGACCGTGTGACCATTCCGATGCCGATGAACGACTTCCCCTTGCCAGGCATGATAGGTCTGGACATGACGACGGATCTCGTCGAGCGGCTCTGGAAACTGCGTCGCCAGAAGATCGTGGACGACCTTTCCGAGAGCTTCCTCCCGGCGCCAGCCGTAAAGCTGCTCGCAACCGTTCGTCCAGCGGCTGATGATGCCGTCCACGCCATGGACGATGAGATTGGCATCGTCGAGAAGAAGAGTGACGGCATCGAGCTGGCTTTCCGTCGTGGCTTCGGATCCTGTATTGCCGATCATGTCTATTCCGTCTAATGGCGCCGTCGCTCGCCGAGAGCGATCAGGTCGCGCCGCATGTCTCCACAGTCATCGTCGTCTCCGGCAAGTTGCGCAAGCATTCCCGGCCGTTCGATTCTTATGGAATGACGGGCGGCCGGGTCCAGAACATTCAGCACGCCCTTGCCGATGAGCCTGGTGATCGTACGCGAAACGGTCTCGATCGTCAGGCCGAGATAGTCGGCCATGTCCTGTCGGCTCATGGAGAGTTCGACGATCGGTTGCGCATTGCCTTCGGCCAGCGCACGTTTCAGGTATTTCAGCAGGAACGTGCAGATCCGTTCCTCCGCGCTCTTGCTCGACAAGAGCACCATCTGGTCCTGGGCTGCGGCCATTTCGTCGCAGACCCGAGCAAAGACTTTGGGTCTCAGGCTCTCGGAATTGATGATCGCCGCTTCGAACTGTCGGCGCGACAGCCGACGGACTTTCGCCGTCGTGATGGCCTCTGCGGTGTAGATATAATTGTCCCGGAGCGAAACGCCGATCATATCGCCGGCGTGCAGAAATCCGGTAATCACCCGCCGTCCTTCCGAAATGATCCGGAAAACCCGCAAATTCCCTTCGATGACTTCGAAAATATGCCTGGCCTCGTCACCTTCGAAAAAGAGGGGCTGGCCGGCCGCGAGATATTCGACAGGCTGCTTTGCAAACAGCGAATGCAGGCAGTCCGGCTCGTCTAGCGGTCTTGCTGCTGCCGAGTTGAAGGTCTTCGCATTATCCGTGACAAACATGAAACTGCCCCTATCCGTTTGGTTGAGGCAGTTGACCGAATCCCGGTAACGCGCGAATGCTAGTCGTGTGAAAGACGGTTCTAATTGGTAACAATCTGTAACACGCCGGTTCCCTGTTGATGTCATCCCCCGCCAGTTCCGCAAATATCCTCGTCGTCGACGACGACCCTCGAATCCGTCAGATGCTGACGCGATATTTCGAGGGCGAGGGGTATGCCGTCAGCGCGGTGTCCGACGGGCAGGAAATGCGCGTTCAGCTGAAAAGGCAGGAGATCGACATCATCCTTCTCGACCTCTCGCTTCCCGGTGGCCAGGACGGCTTCGATCTTGCGCGGGAAATCCGGATGCAATCGGACATTCCGATCATGATGCTGACCGGCCGCGACGACGTGGTCGACCGGATCATCGGCATCGAGATCGGTGCTGATGATTACATCGCAAAACCGTTTCACCTGCGCGAAGTGCATGCGCGGCTGAAATCGATCCTCAGGCGGCGCCAGCCGGCTCAGCCGAAGCTGGAGGAGAACGAGGAGAAGATCGTCCGTTTCGAAGGATGGACGCTCAATCTTTCCAGACGCCAGCTGCTGTCTGCAGGAGATGGCGAAGTCGAACTGACAACCGGCGAATTCGACATGCTGGCGGCTTTCGTCCAGCACGCTGGCCGCGTGCTGACGCGCGATTTCCTGATGGATGCGACAAGGGGACGGCAGCTCGACGCCTTCGACCGCACGATCGACGCCCAGATCGTCCGGTTGCGCCGCAAGATCGAGGCGGATGCCAAGCACCCCCAGCTGATCAAGGCCGTCCGCGGCGTCGGTTACATTTTCACCGGCAAGCTTGGTTGATCAGACGACGCGTTGCCGGTCTGCAGCCGGAAGCCCGGCGAGCGCTCTTTCCCTGATCTCGTCCGCATCGGAACCCTGCAGCGGAACCGGGCCTGGAGGCAGACCTTGGTCCACCGGCCTGCCGACGGAAATCGGCAGCAGTTCAAGTCTCTCGCACGTACCGTCATCGGCAAGCGTCAGCCGGATTGCGGCGCTGCGCCAGACATCGACACCTTTTTCGTCATAGGTCGCCGGCCGCCGCGTATGGAAAACGAAGTTGCCGAGACCGGCGATGATCGCTCGCCCGCGATGAAAGGTGATCGGCTGCATGACCGGTGCGCCGGTGCCGAGAACCAGGTCCGCGCCGCTGTCGATCAGGCCGCGGCACAGATCGAGCAGCCACTCGGGCGTCGTTTTCCAGTTCGCATCCCAATGATGGCCGTGGATCGCAACCGCGACCAGGTCGCCGATCGCCTTCGCCGCATCGACGCCGTCGACGAGCCGCTGCATGTCCTTTTCGTCGGCAGTCCAGCGGGCGCCGATCGCATCGCCGGCAACGACGGGCGTACCGAAGACGTCCAGCTCCGGGCGTTCGCCGAGGTCATAACCGACCGCAGCACGCGCCGCGCCGCGCTTGTCGTCACCGAGCGTCCCGACGATCCGTTTGAGCGTCTCGAATTCCGCAGGCGGCGCGGTTACCGTCCGCCTCATCCGCAAGGGTGTTATGCCGCTGCGATCGACCGAGGCGTAGTTGATGTCCGGCTGAGGTCCGAGATCGACGGAGAAGATAGCGAGCGATTTATGAGGTCCCGGGACGATCGCCGGCGCTGCGGCTTGCTCGATATCCGACCCGCTGCCGGCAAGCTTCAGCCCGGCCGCTTCCACGGCGGCGCGCGTCGATACGATGCCCGGCGGGCCGAGGTCGAAGGCGTGGTTGTTGGCATGTGTCACCGCATGAAAGCCGAGTTCCCGCACCGAGACGAGAGCATCCGCCGAGGCCAGATGCAGCGTTTTCGTCTTGGTCGGCCATGCCCCTGCCGTCTCCACCGTCGCTTCGAGATTGCCGAAGGCCACATCCGCCTCGAGGAAATCCCGAACCTCGGCCTGCCCCTCGCCACAGAGGTCGAGGGGGCCGTGGATCAGGATTTGGCCGGTAACGGCGACGGTCAGCATGGCCTAGTTCATTTCGCGATGGGCTTCAGCCCCACCATTGCCGCTCCACCGACGATCGGCAGGCGGATGGCAGATGCACGCGTACCATCGCAGAAAACTGTGTTGCGGGCCACTTGGCTTGTGCGCCCCCGGCCCTCCGGCGCATAGCTATTTGGATTTATATCGTACTTCGGGAAGTTGGATGATGAGATATCAACCCTGATGCGGTGGCCCTTGGCGAACAGGTTGGCGGTCGCGAACGGCTCGATCGTGACCTTGAACACCTCGCACTTGACGATCGGTTCAGGCTTTTCGAAGGAATTGCGGTAGCGGCAGCGGATAATCCCGTCGGTGATGTTGAGCGCATACCCGGTCGGGTAATCCTTGCTCGGCGGATAGACATCGACGAGTTTCGCGGTGAAATCCGTGTCCGGCGCATCGGACGAGACGTAGAGCTCGACCGTGATCGGCCCGACTACGGCGACATCTTCGGCGAGCGGCTCTGTCTCGAAGGAGAGCACGTCGGCACGCGCCGAAAGTGGCAGGCCCGGATGTTTCGAGCCGTAGAATTTCTCTCCCTCGCGCTGGTCGAAACCGCCGCCTTCGAAAATCGGCTGGCCGCTTGTCAGCGATCCGCCGATGGTCGGAACCGGGTTCTTGGGGTCGAAATCGTAGGTGAAGGGCGCGGCACTCGTTTTCGGCTTCTCGGTCGAAAGCGAGCCGTTCTCATGGATGTAATAGTTGCGGAATTCCGTTCCCGGCAGCGGCCAGTCGCTTGCTTCGATCCAGCGTCCGCCGTGATCCAGGCGCCCGTCCGGATTGCGCATGCCGGACCCGCCGCCCATTACGAAGGCGCGCACCACCGGTTCCTGAGCAACCGTATTGTCCTTGGCCTTCAGCCAATGGTCAAACCAGTTGCGGCGGAAGCATAGCCAGCTTTCCACGACGTTCCCGCCGAGCGGCGCAGTCGGCCCGAAAGATGTATCGCCGGCGAGCGTCGTGTTGCGGTTGCCGTGCAGCCACGGTCCCATGATCAGCTGTAGCGGTCGGCTGTTCTTGCCGGAAAGGCCGCGATAATTGTCGAGCGTCGACTTCACATAGGCGTCGTACCAGCTCGACATCAGCACGATAGGCACTTCCGGAAAAGTCTCGTAGAAACCCTCCATATAAAGGCCGACACGACGCCAGCTTTCGTCGAACGTGCCGTTGCGCCACTGGTCGAGCAGGTAGCTTTCGTATTCCGGCATCCAGCGCACCGGAGAATTGCCTTCGCTCCAGGGCATGACGTTGAACCATGCGTGTAGATCCTCCGCCTCGATCGCTGCACGGGCGAACTCATTGCCCTCGCCGATCGCCTGGTTGTAGGCCCAGGTCGCCTGCTTCAGCTCGAATGCGCCGCCCTGGCGGATGCCGCATTGATAGGCGTTGGAAAAACCGCCCGAATCCATCACCATGCAGGCGAGCCCCGGAGGGTTGAGGCACGCGAGTGCGGCCTGCGTATGCGCAGCATAGGAAAGGCCCATCGTGCCGAACTGGCCGTTCGACCAGGCCTGTTCCACCAGCCAGCGGGCGGTATCGTAGCCGTCCGCAGCTTCTGAAATGTATTTGCTGAACTCGCCCTCGGAATTGTAGCGGCCGCGGCAATCCTGGTAGATCACGGCATATCCGGCCCGGACGAAATAGCTCGCCACCTCATGGCGCTTCATCGGCTCCGCCATGCCCACTTCGATCTCGGAACGCGAACGTTCCGCCTTGCCGTAGGGCGTGCGTTCCATGATCGCCGGAAGCCGGCCTTTGATCGCCTTGCCGCCCTTGGCCGGCCGGTAGACGTCGGTCGCGAGCTTTATGCCGTCGCGCATCGTCACCATCACATCGCGTTCGACGATCACGTCGTCAGCAATCACCTCGAAGCGCGATGGCGTCAGGGTATCCATGTCCATATCCTCAAAATTGGCAAATCAATACCCGGGCCGGCCCCACCACACGTCAGGCCGGCCCAGGATGTTGCGGCTCCGGAAAGAGGGGCCGCAGCAAAGACCAGGCCTACTTGGCGATGCCGGCAAGCGTCGCGCTGGTGTCTTCCGTCATGTTGGCGACATAGGAGACATTCGCCTTGCCGGCCCAGTGAACCTTCTGCCAGTAGAGCGGGATGACCGGCACGTCGGCGAACACCATCTTGGTTGCCTTCTGCAGCAGCTCCACGCGCTTCTTGACGTCGAATTCGGCGGTGGCGGTACGCATCGCATCGTCAAAGGCCGGGTTCGAATATTTCGTCCGGTTGAACGAGCCGGTACCGGCATCTTTGTTGGCCGTCATCAGCAGGTTGCGAAGACCGGTTGCCGAGGTCGGAGTAGAGTTGCCGAGCGAGAAGATGAAGGCGGAGAATTCGCCGGCTCCGGCGCCCTTGGTGTAGACGTTATAGGGCTGGGCGACGACGCCGTTCACCTTCAGGCCGCCGCGCGCAAACATCTGGCCGAGGGCCTGCGCCACTTCCGAGTCGCCCGGGAAACGGTCGTTGGAGGTGTGGATGGTGATGCCGAACCCGTCCTTGTAGCCGGCTTCCGCCAGCAGTTTCTTGGCGTCCTCGGCGTTCATGGCGGGGGCCTTGATCGACGGATCGTTGCCGGCGACGCCGTTTGGCACCAACTGGCCAGCGGCTTCGGCCGAGCCGTCGAGAATGCGGTCGATGATCAGCTGGCGGTTGACCAGTTCCGAGAGCGCCTGGCGGACCTTGACGTCCTTCAGCGGGTTCTTGTCGAGCGGCTTGCCCTCTTTGTCGGTGATGAAGGGGCTCTTGTCGCGGGCGCTGTCGAGCGCGAGGTAGATCATGCGGGCCGAGGCGATCGAGAAGACCTTGAGGCCGGAGATTCCCTGGAGGGTCTTCACATCGCCCGGCGGCACGGCGTCGATCAGGTCGACTGCGCCGGAGCGAAGCGCGGCTACGCGCGATGCATCGTTGGAGATGAATTTGATCGTGACGTTTTCGAAATCCTGTTTCTTGCCCCAGAAGGCATCGTTGCGGATGAGCTGCAGGTTGTCGCCCGGCGTCCAGGACTTGAACTTGTAGGCACCGGTGCCGATCGCCGCCTTGCCGCTGTTGAAGTCCTCGATCGAGGCGCCTTCCGCGACCTTCTTCTCGACGATGTAGACGAAACCCACCTGTTCGATGAAATCGGGCGTCGGCTTCTTGGTCTTGAATTCGACAGTCAGGTTGTCAATCGCCTTCATGCTGTCGATTGCCCCGACATTGCCGGAAAACGGCGCCGGGCTGTTCGGGATGTCCTTGGCACGGGTGAGCGAAAAGATCACGTCCTCCGATGTCAGCGGGTTGCCGTCATGGAACTTGACGCCGTCGCGCAGTTTGATCTGCCAGGTCAGCGGATCGACATTTGTCCAGGAGACGGCAAGCGCCGGCTCGACATTGATTGCCGGGTCGGTCTGCACCAGGCGGTCGAAGACCTGCATGGCAATGTTCTGGTTGTTGCCGGTGCGCGAAAACTGCGGATCGATCGCCGAGGGCTCGGTGGCGCTGCCGAGTATCAGGTTCGCGGCCTGAGCCGAGCTCAGCGCGAGGACCGAGGCCGCAACCCCGGCCAGGAAAAATTTCATCGGTTTCATTATGTTCGTTCCCTTCCTTTTTAGATGACCGGTTCGGCCGTCGCATGTGTTGCCTGATGGGCGGCAAGATCGTTCAGGTGGCAGGCGCTGACATGGCCTGCGGCGTTTTCCTTCAAGACCGGCCGTTCAACGCGGCAGCGGTCGAAAGCCATTGGACAGCGGGGGTGGAAATGACATCCAGGTGGCGGATGGAGCGGCGAGGGGATCTCGCCTTTGATCGGCGTGAATACCCGGCGGCGGTCGGTGACCGACGGCAGTTCGCGGATCAGTGCCTGGGTATAGGGATGTTTCGGATTATCGAAGAGCTCGTCCGGCGTGGCGCTTTCCACCACGCGGCCGAGATACATGACGACCACCCGATCGCAGATGTGTTTCACGACGCCGAGGTCGTGGCTGATGAACAGGTAGGTCAGCCCGAATTCCCGTTTCAGGTCCATGAACAGGTTGAGGATCTGCGCCTGGATCGACACGTCGAGCGCGGCGACCGATTCGTCGCAGACGAGCAGTTTGGGCTTTACCGCCAGCGCCCGGGCAATGCCGATGCGCTGCCGCTGGCCGCCGGAAAACTGGTGCGGGAAACGGTCGAGATAGGACGGATCGAGGCCGACCCGCTCCGCGAGCGTGGCGACGTAGTCGCGCATCTCCCGGCCCTTGACGATGCCGTGCACTTTCGGCGCCTCGCCGATCAGGTCGATCACCCGCTTGCGCGGATTGAGCGTCGACATCGGATCCTGGAAGATCATCTGGGCGGAAAGCCGCATGGCGCGTTTGTCATCGCCCTGCAGCGATGTCAGCGGTCGGCCCTTCCACCGCACCTCGCCGCCGCTCGCCGGCATGATGCCGGCCATCACCCGCCCGAGCGTCGACTTCCCGCAACCGGACTCACCGACGAGGCCGACCACCTCGCCCGGATAAACGGCGAGATTGACCTCGTCGACCGCATGTACGGTCTTTTCCTCGAGACCCGCTCCGAACAGGTTGGCGATCTTCTCCGCATAATCGAGCTTGCGGGAAAAACGCCGGCTGACGTCCACGGCTTCTATGAGCGGTACGGTTTCCACGAGCGGGTTTGTCATGCGGCGCTCCAGAGATGGGGGTGGAAACAGCGGAACTCGCGATCGGCGGCGATTTCCAGCATAGGCTCAGTGGCGCAGACATCGGTGGCCCGGGCGCAGCGGTCGCGGAAGGCGCAGCCGGAAGGGCGCGACAGCGGCGAGGGCGCGAAACCGGGGATCGGCCGAAGCGGTTCCCCGCGCGGCACCGCCGCAGGCACGGCGCTGAGCAGGCCGGACGTGTAGGGATGGCGTGGCGCGGTGAGCACCCCATCGACCTGTCCCGCCTCGACGATGCGGCCCGCATACATGACCATGATCCGGTCCGCGAGCGCCGCGACGACGCCGAGATCGTGGCTGATCCAGATCAGCGCCATGCCGAACTCGCCGGCCAGCCGTTTGATCTCGAACAGGATCTGCGACTGGATCGTCACGTCGAGCGCCGTCGTCGGTTCGTCGGCGATGATCAGGTCCGGCCGGTGCAGCAGCGCAATCGCAATTGCCACGCGCTGGCGCATGCCCCCGGAAAATTGGTGCGGATAGGAATCCAGCCGCTCCTCCGGAGAGGGAATGYCGACGAGGCCGAGCGCATCGCGAGACCGGGCACGGGCTTCTGCGCGTGAAACCCGGTCATGCGCCTGCACGGTCTCGATCATCTGGGTGGCCACCGAGAGAACCGGGTTCAGCGTCATCATCGGATCCTGGAAGATCATCGCGATGCGTTTGCCACGGATGGCCCGCATCGCTGTCGGCGATTTCGTCAGCAGGTCTTCGCCGTTGAACAGGATCTGGCCGCTCACCACCCGGCCGGGCGGATCGACGAGGCCGAGGATCGAGAAGCCGGTGATCGACTTGCCGGAACCGGATTCCCCCACCAGGCCGACGATCTCGCGTTGGCCGACCGTGAAGCTCACGTCGTCGACGGCCTTCAGCACGCCGCGGCGGGTCATGAAATGGGTGGAAAGGTTCTTGACTTCGAGGACGGGTGTCATCGCGCTCACCTTTCACCAAGTCGGGGATTTAGGACTTCGCGCAGCCGATCGCCAACGATATTGATCGAGAACACCAGCACGAGCAGCAGCACGCCCGGATAGACGCTGATCCAGTATTCGCCGGACATCAGAAGCTGATAGCCGTTGGCGATCAAAAGCCCGAGCGACGGCTCGGTGATCGGCAGGCCGATACCAAGGAAGGAAAGTGTCGCTTCCGCCGAGATGGCGTTCGCCACCTGCAGCATGCCGATGACGATCAACGGCGGCAGGCAGTTGGGGAGGATATGGCCGATCAGGATACGCGGCGTGCCGATGCCGAGCGTCACCGCGGCCTCGACATAGTCCTTGTTCTTTTCGACAAGGGCGGCGCTCCTGACGGCGCGGGCAAATGTCGCCCACTGCACGAGGATCAGCGCGAAGATGACCTTCCAGAGCCCCTGGCCGAGAAGCGCCAGCAGCATCAGGGCCACGAGAATGGTCGGAAAGCCGAGCATCAGATCGACGATACGCATGATCAACGTGTCGATGCGCCCGCCGAAATAAGCGGCGATCAGGCCAAGCACGGTGCCGACGATCAAGGCCACGAGACCGGAAAACACACCGACGCCGAGGCTGGTGCGCAGGCCGTAGATCATCGCCGAAAACATGTCGCGGCCCTGGCCGTCGGTGCCGAGCCAGTAGTTCATGCCGTCCATGCTCTGCGAGCCGGGCGGCAGCTTGGAATCGAGGATGTCCAGGACCGCGAGATCGAACGGGTTCTGGGGTGTCAGATAGGGCCCGATGACTGCGGCAAACAGCAGGATGATGCAGACGACGGCGGCAACGACCGCCTTCGGGCTGCGGCCGATGCCGGTAAACAGTCTGCCGAGCAGCATGTCTTCAGCAAAAAGGGCTCGAACGGTCATTGAGCGCCTCCCAGCCGGACGCGGGGATCGACGAGCGAATAGAGCACGTCGACGACGAAATTGATGAAGATGAACAGGCTGACGATGACCAGCAGGTAGGCGACCACGACAGGCCGGTCGAGCCGCATGATGCTGTCGATCAAAAGCTTGCCGATCCCCGGCCAGGCGAAGATCGTCTCCGTCACCACCGCAAAGGCGAGCATGCTGCCGAGTTCCAGGCCGATCACGGTGATCAGCGGGATCAGGATGTTCTTGAACACATGCACGAAGACGATGCGCCGTTCGGAAATGCCCTTGGCGCGCGCGAACTTGACGAAATCGAGCGGCATGGTCTCGCGCACCCCGGTGCGGGTGAGGCGGATGACCAGAGAGAGCTTGAACAGCGACAGGTTGATTGCCGGCAGGATGAGATGCGTCAGGCCGTCCAGCGTGAAGAGGCTTGAATGGAGCCCAAGAAATTCGCCCATCTGGCCGCGTCCGGTGGAGGGCAGCCAGCCGAGCCAGACGGAGAAGATCATGATCAGCATCATGCCCTGCCAGAAGCTCGGCAACGAGAAGCCGAAGATAGAGCCGGTCATGATCACTTCGTCGGTGGCGCTGTTCGGCTTCAGGCCGGACAGCAGGCCGAGCGGAATGCCGAGCAGCAGCGCGAAGACGAGGCCGGTCAGCGTCAGCTCCAGCGTCGCCGGCAGGCGTTCGAAGATCAGGCTGATGGACGGACGGTTGAAGACGAAGGAACGGCCGAGGTCCCCATGCAGCGCATTCCAGGCGAAGGTGAAGAACTGTTCCCAGAGCGGCTTGTCGAGGCCGAGCGAGGCGACCACCTGGGCGCGTTCCGCAGGGCTCGCATCCGGAGCGATCAGCATTTCGGCCGGGTCGCCGATCGCGTAGATGCCGATGAAGACGATGACCGCGGTCACGATGAGGACGGCGATGCTCTGCAGGAAGCGGCGGATGACGAAAACCGTCATAGCATGCGCTCCCGCTTATCCTTCGTCCCGCAGGGACAGAGAATTTCCATGAAAGACGTTCCCTTTTTCTCTTTGTTGACGCAGACGATAGCGGTCCGGGAAGGATGCGCAATATTATGCGCGGAACGCATGGTCCTATGCGTTTTGCGCGTGGAAACCTTGTTCGATGTCTTTGCTTGTGTTCGCCGCCGCCTTCCGTAGGATCGCGACATGAATTTCAAGCAGCTCGAAATCTTCAAGACGATCATGGATACCGGCTCGACGATGGCAGCCGCCGCCCAGCTCGGCCTGTCGCAGTCGGCGATCAGCCGCCAGCTCGCGTCGCTGGAAGAGGAGATCGGGCGCGAACTTTTCCTGCGCGACAAGGGCCGTCTGATCCCGCGGCCGGAAGCGCATCTCCTGGTCGACGAGGTGGATGATGTCGCCGAGAGCGTCGCCCGGCTGCGCGTCAAGGTCGGCGACGTGCGCTCCGGCGCCTTCGGCGAGGCACTGATCCGGGTCGCCTTCCCGCACAGCCTCGCGACCACCATGCTGCCGCCGATCCTCGCCCGCTTCAAGGCCGATCATCCGCGCGTCACGGTGGAAATCCTGAGCGGCCCCTATGATGCGATCGAGCGGATGGTGCGCGGCCGCGTCGCCGATCTCGGCTTCGTTCGACTGCCGCCGGAGGAACATTCCTTCGACGCCCGCCCGCTCTTTGCCAGCGGCACGACCTGCGTGATGCCGGCCGGCCATCCGCTGGCCGCCAAGCAGGCGATTGATGTCAACGATCTCGCCCGCAACGACCTGATCCTGCTCGGTCGACAGCGCGTCAACCGCAACGAACTGGAACACGAACTGCGCCGTATGGTGCCGACCTACCGCTGCAGCCTCGAAGTCCATTCGGTCGAAACGGCCTGCGCCTGTGCAGCCCAGGGCCTCGGCATCGCCATCGTGCCGTCGCTGATCGCCGAATTCTTTCGCAGCGATGCGCTCGCCATGCGGCCCTTCGTGCCGGACAAGATCGCCGATTACGGGATCATCACCATGCCCGGCGCGCCGCTGTCCTGGACGGCCGAGGCCTTCATCAACATCATCAAGACGAATTCGGGCGAAACCGCGCTCTAATTGCCGTCGTATGTTTTCCGGCGTTTTGCATTTTCCGGTTCACGCTCTTATCAATTCGTATAGATGCGCGTTCCGCGGTTTCCCGTCGGGGCGCAAGACGCTAAGTAATGCCTAATGGAATACCGGGAGCAGACATGCGGGCAGTTCTGGGTGAAGTCGAAAAACGCCGTGCGGAGGCAAGGCTTGGCGGTGGGAGCAAGCGTATCGAGGCGCAGCATGCCAAGGGCAAGCTGACGGCGCGTGAACGCATCGAGGTCCTGCTCGACGAGGGCTCGTTCGAGGAGTTCGACATGTACGTGACCCACCGTGCGGTGGATTTCGGCATGGATAGCCAAAAGGTCGCGGGCGACGGCGTCGTCACCGGCTGGGGGACGATCAACGGCCGCCAGGTCTATGTCTTCTCCCAGGACTTTACCGTTCTCGGCGGCTCGCTCTCCGAGACCCATGCGCAAAAAATCTGCAAGATCATGGATATGGCGGTGCGTGTCGGCGCCCCGGTGATCGGCCTGAACGACAGTGGCGGCGCCCGTATTCAGGAAGGCGTTTCCTCGCTTGCCGGCTATGCCGAAGTTTTTCGCCGTAATGCCGAGGCGTCAGGCGTCGTGCCGCAGATTTCCGTCATCATGGGCCCCTGCGCTGGCGGCGCGGTCTATTCGCCGGCCATGACCGACTTCATTTTTATGGTGCGCGATTCATCCTACATGTTCGTCACAGGTCCGGACGTGGTGAAGACCGTCACCAACGAGATCGTCACCGCCGAAGAACTCGGCGGCGCGGGCACCCACACGAAAAAATCCTCGGTCGCCGATGCCGCCTTCGAGAATGACATCGAGGCGCTCGAAGCCGTCCGCCAGCTCTTCGATTTCCTGCCCCTGAACAATCGCGAAAAGCCCCCGGTCCGGCCCTTCCACGACGATCCTGCCCGCGTCGAGAGCCGCCTCGACAGCCTGATCCCGGATAGCGCAGCAAAACCCTACGACATGAAGGAACTGATCTATGCGATCGCCGACGAGGGCGATTTCTTCGAGATTCAGGAAGCCTATGCGCGAAACATCATCACCGGCTTCATCCGCCTCGAAGGTCAGACGGTCGGCGTCGTCGCCAACCAGCCGATGGTGCTGGCCGGGTGCCTGGACATCGACAGTTCCCGCAAGGCGGCACGCTTCGTGCGCTTCTGCGACGCTTTCTCGATCCCGATCCTGACGCTCGTCGATGTTCCGGGCTTTCTCCCCGGCGTTGCCCAGGAATATGGCGGCGTCATCAAGCATGGTGCCAAGCTTCTCTTTGCCTATTCCGAAGCGACCGTCCCGATGGTCACGCTGATCACCCGAAAAGCCTATGGCGGCGCCTATGATGTCATGGCTTCGAAGCATATCGGCGCCGACTTCAACTATGCTTGGCCGACAGCCGAAATCGCTGTGATGGGCGCCAAGGGCGCAACCGAGATCCTCTATCGCTCCGAACTCGGCGACGCGGACAAGATCGCGGCACGGACGAAGGAATATGAGGAGCGTTTCGCCAACCCGTTCGTGGCGGCCGAGCGAGGCTTCATCGACGAGGTGATCATGCCCCATTCGTCCCGCCGCCGCATCGCCCGGGCGTTTGCCTCGCTGCGCAACAAGCAGGTAACGACGCATTGGAAAAAACACGACACGATCCCGTTGTAATGCCCGCTGTTACAAGAGCGGCCGCAGCCATGAAATACCGCAGGAGACCATGATGCCCAAAATCCCCGAAATGACCAAACATCGTGGCTTTCCGTCGGGTTTAACTGGAACGCAGTGGCAGTTCACCATTCGCCGGGCGAATCCCAAGGTGACGGTGCTGGGACAATGGCCGCGCCATCCCAGCCGGGATCAGACGGTCGCCCTGGCCGATACCGCCTTCATGCATTCCCTTTGGCATTATTTCGGAGCGGAACCCTTTGAGCGCGGCAATCTCGATGGCGAACGCTTGTCGCGTTTGCTGGGGCGGGAAGTGATCCCGGCCGAACGCGCGTTCGACCCCGCCTCCTACCAGGCGATGTTGCGTATCAACGAGAGCCTGGCGCGGAAAAACTTTCCCCAGGCTTTCGAAGACGTTCTGGAGGTTTGATGGCGGCGTTTAAGAAAATCCTCATCGCCAACCGTGGCGAGATCGCCTGCCGGGTCATCAAGACCGCAAAAAAGATGGGCATTGCGACGGTCGCCGTCTATTCGGACGCGGATGCCGAGGCGCTGCATGTACGGATGGCCGACGAGGCGGTGCATATAGGCCCGGCGCCGTCCAGCCAATCCTATATCGCCATCGACAGGATACTCGAGGCAATCAGGAAGACCGGTGCCGATGCCGTGCACCCCGGTTATGGGTTCCTGTCGGAAAACGCTGCGTTTGCGCAGGCGCTGGAAAAGGCAGGCGTCGCCTTCATCGGCCCCCCGGTCAAAGCCATCCAGGCGATGGGCGACAAGATCACCTCGAAGAAGATCGCTGCCGAAGCCGGCGTCTCCACCGTTCCCGGCCATATGGGCCTGATCGAGGATGCCGAAGAGGCGGTAAAAATCTCCGCCTCGATCGGTTATCCTGTGATGATCAAGGCTTCTGCCGGCGGCGGTGGCAAGGGCATGCGCATCGCCTGGAACGATGCTGAAGCGCGCGAGGGTTTCCAGTCCTCCCGCAACGAGGCGAAGAACTCGTTCGGCGACGACCGCATCTTCATCGAAAAGTTCGTCGACCAACCGCGCCATATCGAAATCCAGGTGCTCGGCGATCAACACGGCACCACGCTCTATCTCGGCGAGCGTGAATGCTCGATACAGCGCCGCAACCAGAAGGTCATCGAGGAGGCACCGTCGCCCTTCCTCGACGCGGCAACGCGCAAGGCCATGGGCGAACAGGCGGTGGCACTCGCGAAAGCCGTCGGTTATTTCTCGGCCGGCACGGTGGAGTTCATCGTCGACGGCGCCAGAAATTTCTATTTCCTCGAGATGAACACCCGCCTGCAGGTCGAGCATCCGGTGACCGAACTCGTCACCGGCATCGATCTCGTCGAACAGATGATCCGCGTTGCGTCAGGCGAGAAACTGTCGCTCAGTCAGGACGACGTCAAGCTGAATGGCTGGGCGATCGAAAGCCGGCTATACGCTGAGGATCCCTACCGCAATTTCCTGCCCTCGATCGGCCGGCTGACCCGCTACCGCCCGCCCGCCGAGGGCCGGCAGGACGACGATACCGTGGTGCGCAACGATACCGGCGTCTTCGAAGGCGGCGAGATCTCCATGTATTACGACCCGATGATCGCAAAACTCTGCACCTGGGCGCCTGATCGTCTGACGGCGATCGACGCAATGGGCAAGGCGCTCGACGATTTCGAGGTGGATGGCATCGGCCATAACCTGCCTTTCCTGTCGGCCGTCATGGGGCATGGCCGATTCCGCTCCGGAAACATCACCACCGCCTTCATCGCCGAAGAGTTCCCGGAAGGCTTTTCCGGTGTGCATCCGGACGAGGTGGCGGCAAAGAAGCTCGCCGCCATCGCCGTCCTGGTCAATCAGGCCCTGCAGGAGCGCGCGGTGCAGATTTCCGGCACGATCGGCAATCATCGCCGGGTGATCGGCAAGGACTGGGTGGTGACGCTCGCCGGCTTCGAGGAGGATGTCGCGCTCGAAACCGGGCCTGACGGCGCCAGCGTCCGCTTTGCCGACGGAACGCAGCTTTCCGTCGCCGGCGGCTGGCTTCCGGGCCTGCAACACGCCCGCTTCCAGGTCGGCGGCGAGACCATGGGCGTCAAGGTCAATCTCCTCGGCTCGGCCATCCGGCTGCGCTGGCGGGGCATGGATGTAACCGCCCGCGTCCGTTCGCCCCGCGTTGCCGAACTCGCCCGCCTGATGCCGAAAAAACTGCCGCCGGACACTTCGAGAATGCTGCTCTGCCCCATGCCCGGCGTCATCACCTCCGTCTCGGTGAAAGCCGGCGACGCCGTCGAAGCCGGCCAGACGCTGGCCACCGTCGAGGCGATGAAGATGGAAAACGTGCTGAAGGCGGAGAGGAAGGGCATCGTCAAGCACGTTGCCGCGAGCCAGGGCCAAAGCCTGGCGGTCGACGAGTTGATCATGGAGTTTGAGTAGGTGCAAATGGCTGATGCACGCTTAAGACATTCCCAAGCGCGTCAGCATATGGCGTTGGTGGTCTTGGCGGCCGTAAAAGACTGCGAGGATCCGGATGTTGAGATCGGCCTCATCAATTTCAAAATAGAAGACTGCCTGGTTTTTCGTAACGTGGCGCAAGCTCGGTCTGAGTTCGCCACGCAGCGTTCCTTGATAAGGCGCAAGCGACAAGGCTTCCATGTCGGTCTCGACCGCTGCAATGCGCTTGATTGCCCTGTCGAACGCATCCCGCAAAGGATCGCCGAAGGCCAGGTAGGATTCGACAAGATGGTCAAAAATCAGCTCAAGATCGTGGTCGGCCTCTTCCGAGCGGATGACCTTATAGGCCATAGGTTTTTCTCTTCGCCGCGATCATCGCTTCAACGCGTCTATGGCTCTCCTCCATTGTCACAAACTTGCCTTCGGCGCGGCGATCCAGCAGTATCTTCAGTACCGCAAGCTCGGCATCCTTCAATTCGGTCTCTTCGCGCACAAGCTCCAGGCCGCGCTGAACGACAGCGCTCAGGCTTGCATACCGACCCTCCTCGACAAGTTTGCGGGCGAAATTATCTTGTTGATTGGAGATGGAAACGGAAGCTTTGACAGACATTGGCGATCTCCCTTTTCCATCAATGTACTACTGGGTAGTACCTAAGTCAATTCTAGTATCTTTTGGAAGAGTGTGATGTCGGACAAAACCGTCAAGGATTGGGAGGCGCTTGCCGAGAAGGAGCTGAAGGCTTCGCCGGAGACGCTCGTCTGGCATACGCCCGAAGGCATCGACATCAAGCCGCTTTATACGGCCGAGGATCTGGACGGCATCGAGCATCTCGATTCGCTGCCAGGTATGAAGCCCTTCGTACGCGGCCCGCGCGCCACCATGTATGCCGGCCGGCCGTGGACGATCCGCCAATATGCCGGTTTCTCGACCGCCGAAGCGTCGAACGCCTTCTACCGCCGCAATCTCGCCGGCGGCCAGAAAGGCCTCTCCATCGCCTTCGACCTCGCCACCCATCGCGGTTACGATAGCGACCATCCGCGGGTCGAGGGCGATGTCGGCAAGGCGGGCGTTGCGATCGATTCGGTCGAAGACATGAAGATCCTGTTCGACGGCATTCCCTTGAAGGACATGTCGGTGTCGATGACCATGAACGGCGCGGTCATCCCGATCCTCGCCTCCTTCATCGTCGCCGGCGAGGAACAGGGCTGTTCGCGGGCCGAACTGTCCGGAACGATCCAGAACGACATTTTGAAGGAGTTCATGGTCCGCAACACCTATATCTATCCGCCCGAGCCCTCGATGCGGATCGTCGCCGACATCATCGAATATACGGCAAAAGAAATGCCGAAGTTCAATTCGATTTCGATATCCGGCTATCATATGCAGGAAGCGGGCGCGACGCTGGTCCAGGAACTCGCCTTCACGCTGGCCGACGGCCGCGAATATGTCCGTGCCGCACTTGCCAAGGGTCTCAGCGTCGACGAGTTCGCTGGCCGGCTGTCGTTTTTCTTCGCGATCGGCATGAACTTCTTCATGGAGGCCGCTAAGCTGCGCGCCGCCCGCCTGCTCTGGTCGCGGATCATGGAGGAGTTCAAGCCGCAGAAGGCGTCCTCGCTGATGCTGCGCACCCATTGCCAGACGTCTGGCGTTTCGCTGCAGGAACAGGACCCCTATAACAACGTCATCCGCACGGCCTATGAGGCCCTGTCGGCGGTGCTCGGCGGCACCCAATCGCTGCACACCAATGCGCTTGACGAGGCGATGGCGCTGCCGACGGATTTTTCCGCCCGCATCGCCCGCAATACCCAGCTCATCCTGAGCCACGAAACCGGCGTGACGAAGGTCGTCGATCCGCTGGCCGGCTCCTATTATGTCGAGAGCCTGACCAACGAGCTTGCCGAAAAGGCATGGGCGTTGATCGAGGAGGTCGAGGCCATGGGCGGCATGACCAAGGCGGTCGCCGACGGCCTGCCGAAACGGTTGATCGAGGAGGCCGCCACCCGCCGCCAGGCCGCCGTCGACCGCGGCGAAGAAATCATCGTCGGCGTCAATAAATACCGGCTGGAAAACGAGGACGAGATCGACATTCTCGCCATCGACAATACCGCCGTCCGCAAAGGCCAGATCAAGCGGCTGAAGGAGGTTCGCCGGCAGCGGGATCCGAAGCGGGTGGCGGCGGCGCTCGCCGTCCTGGAGGAAGCCGCCGAAAGCGGCGAGGGAAACCTGCTGGAGGTGGCGATCGAAGCGGCCCGCGCCCGCGCCACCGTCGGCGAAATCTCCGACGCGATGCGGCAAGCCTTCGGCGATCATTCCGCCGTGCCGGAAGTGGTCAGCGATATCTATGGACCCGCCTATGAGGACGATCCGGAATACAAGATGATCGTCTCGCGGCTTGGCAGCTATGCTCAAGCGCTTGGCACCAAGCCGAAGATCATGGTCGCCAAACTCGGCCAGGACGGCCATGACCGCGGCGCCAAGGTGATCGCATCGGCCTTCGGCGATATCGGCTTCGAGGTTCTTGCCGGCCCGCTGTTCCAGACGCCGGAGGAGGCGGCCGACCTCGCAGTCAGGCAAAACGTCCAGGTGGTCGGCATGTCATCGCTCGCGGCCGGTCACAGGACCCTTGCGCCCCAACTCGTCGAAGCGTTGAAGGCGAAAGGTGCCGAAAACGTCATCGTCGTGGTCGGCGGCGTCGTTCCTCGGCAGGATTACGACTACCTGATGGAGCACGGCGTTGCCGCCGTCTTCGGCCCTGGCACCAATGTGCTTGATGCCGCAAACTCGATCATCGACCTCTTGGAGGGCAAGCGCCGCAATATCTGACGGTTATTTCGCCGCCAGCATCGCCTTGGCGCTGTCGGCATCGGTGATCAGCACGTTGATCAGCCCGTTCTGCGCCACCGCCTGCAGGATCTTGTGCTTGTGCGGCCCGCCCGAGGCGACGACGCGGCAGCCGATGCGGCGAAAATCCTCCATCTCGGGGGCCAGCACCTGGCGGTTCAACGGATGATCGATCTCCTTGCCGGAGGCGTCGAGATAACGGCCCATTAGGTCGCCGACCGCCCCGGCTTGTCTGAGGATCTGTTCGGTCATGCCTTCCGGCAGGCCATAGCGCACCTGCAGCGACTGCTGCGATACGTCACCGACGCTGAGGTAAGCGACATCCACCTCGCAGATCTGCTTGAACGTCCGCTGGAACACTGCCTGGGAGATGATCGCATCGCGCGATTCCGGGCTCTCGGCATAGATCGGCGCCACGAAATAGCGGCACTGAGCGTTCAGTACTTGCGCGAAGCCGCGCACGATCTCGAACGTGTTGATTTCGGAGCCCTGCGTCAGTCCGCCCATCATCGACCGCACCTTGATCTGCGGTTCGTTGAGCGTGGGGATGTGCTGGATCGTCTCGCGCAGCGTCGAGCCCCAGCCGACGCCGATCGATGCAGGTTTCTGCGTCTGGATCAACCGGCCGAGAAAGCCGGCGGCCCCGCGTCCGAGCACCGAATGCAGAAGCGCCGGATCCGTCGGCGTCGGCACCACGACTGCATCCTGCAGGCCGAACCGCTTGCGCAATTTCGCCTCCAGCTCGACGCTTTCGGCCAGCACGGAATCGAAGCTGATCCTGACGACGCCGGCTTCCAGCGCCTCCGAGAGGATCTCGTTGACACGCCGCCGCGTGATGTTCATCCGTTCGGCGATCTGCTGCTGGGTAAGGCTTTCCACGTGATAGAGCCACGCGGCCCGCACCATCAGCTCACGATATTCCATTGTCCCCACCTTTGAAGTATCATATGTCACATGTGTGTAACATGTGTAACCTAACCCATCCAAGTCATGGCTAACCCAGACTGATGGAGATGGCCAGAACCGAAACAGGGCGGGTCACGTGAAAGACCCGATTATGGAGGGATCCGAAACATGGCTTCAACATATGTGAAATCGATAACCGGCCTTCTTGCCGCCGGCGCGCTGCTGGTGGGCGCGACGGGTGCGACTGCCGCCGACCGAGTCAAGATCGAATGGTGGTATGCGATCTCCGGCAAGCTCGGCGATACCGTCCAGCAGCTGATCTCCGACTTCAACAAGTCGCAGGACAAGTACGAGCTCGTCGGCACGTTCAAGGGCAATTACGAAGAGACCATGGCCGCCATGGTCGCCGCATACCGCGTCAATCAGCAGCCGGCTATCCTCCAGTCTGCCGAGCGCGGGTTCATGACCATGCTGAATTCCGGCGCCGTCATCCCGGTCGATCAACTGATGGCCAAGCAAGGCTACAAGATCGACTGGAACGATTTCGTCAAGCCGGTCGCAGGCTTCTACATCGTCAACGGCAAGCCGGCAGCACTTCCCTTCAACTCGTCGACGCCGATCCTCTGGTACAATGCCGATGCCTTCAAGGCCGCCGGCTTCGACGCGCCGTCCGACACCTGGCAGGGCCTCGAAAAGCAGCTTTATGCACTGAAGGAAAAGAAGATCACCGATTGCTCGATGGCGCTGCCGGGTGATTTCCAGTGGAGCCTGATCGAGAACTATTCGGCGATCAACAACTATCCCTTCGCCACCAGGGCCAATGGGTATGCCGGCCTCGACACCGAATTTGTCTACAACAAGACCGGTGTTGTCGGCCAGGTTGCCCGTCTCAAGAAGTGGGTTGATGACGGCGTGCTGAAAATCGCCGGCCAGGGCGTCGCCCCGATCAGCCTCTTCACCTCCGGCACCTGCGCGACGATCATCAATTCCACCGCCAGCCATTCCGGCGTGGAAGCCGATGCCAAGTTCAAGTGGAGCGCCGCGGTCATGCCGCATGAGGAGGGCGCCGATGTCAGGAACGGCACGATCGGCGGCGCATCGCTCTGGGCGGTCAAGGGCAAGTCGGAAGAGGTTCAGGCCGGCGTCGCCGCCTTCTTCAACTTCGTTGCCCAGCCTGATACCCAGGAATGGTGGAGCAAGGCGACCGGCTACGTTCCGGTCACCAATGCGGCCTATCAGAAGATGAAGGCCGAGGGCTATTTCAAGGATCATCCGACCCGCGAAATTGCCATCGAGCAGCTGTCGCGCGGCGAGCCGACCGACAATTCCCGCGGCTTCCGCTTCGGCAACCACAACCAGTCGACCGCCATCCTGATCGAGGAAATCCAGGCCGTCTGGACCGGCAAGAAGACCCCGCAGGAAGCGCTCGACAGTTCCGTCAAGCGCGGCAACGAAATCCTGCGCCAGTACGAGAAACTCCATGCCGGCAAGTGATGCCATCATGATGGAGAACGAGGGCGTGGCGACAAGCCCCCGTTTGCCCTTGCGGCGGAGCCTCAGCTCCCTGGTCGGGACGTCGGAAGCGGGGCTGAAGGCCTCGCATTTCCGGCGGCCCTGGCTGGCCGCCGGCCTGCTCGCGCCGCAATTGCTGATCCTGCTCTTTTTCTTTTTTATCCCTACCTGGAAGGCTCTGTCGCTCGCCTTCGTGCAGGTGGATCCGTTCGGTGGCACGATGATCTTCGTCGGGCTGGAAAATTTCACCACCCTGTTTTCGAGCCCCGAATACCGCGACAGCGCCATCCTCACGCTGTGGTTTACGGTGGTGCAATGCATCGCCACGCTCGTCATCGCCGGGCTGCTCGCCTTTGCCACCGACAACGTCATGCGCGGTCGGGCGATCTACAAGGGCGTCATCCTTCTGCCTTATGCGATCGCGCCGGCCATATCCGGCGTGCTCTGGGCTTTCCTGTTCAACCCGACCGTCGGCCCGCTCGCCCAGATGCTGCATCAGTTGGGCTTCGCATGGGACCCGAACCGCCGGCCGTTCGACGCGCTGCTGCTGGTCTCGGTCGCGGCGGTCTGGAAACATGTCTGCTACGACTACATCTTCCTCGTCGCCGCGTTTCTGGCCGTGCCCGCCTCGGTGATGGAGGCGGCCGCGATCGACGGCGCCCGTCCGGTCCGCCGCTTCCTGACCGTGACGCTGCCGATGGCGGCGCCCACCATTTTCTTCCTGATCGTCATGAACTTCGTCTACGGCCTGTTCGAGACCTTCGGCATTATCGACACGGTGACGCGCGGCGGACCCGCCGGCAGCACCAACACCCTGGTCTACAAGGTTTATCAGGACGGCTTCCGCCAGCTCGACCTCGGCTCGTCCGCCGCCCAGTCAGTGATCCTGATGGCGATTGCCGTGCTCTTCACCATCCTGCAGTTCCGCGCCGTCGAGCGCAAAGTCAATTATCAGGTGTGACCATGGTCGAACGTCACGCGGGCCTGTCGATCTTCTGCCATGTCGTTCTGCTGATCGGCGCAGCCGTCGTCTGCATGCCGCTCTATTTCGCTTTCGTCGCCGGTTCGCTGACGGTCGGCGAGGTGCAGCAGGTGCCGTTTCCGCTGGTTCCGGGCCGGCATTTCGTCGAGAACACGATCCTTGCCTGGAACGAAGGCCAGTTCAGCCGGCTCTACGTCAATTCCTTCATCGTCACCGTCGGCATTGTCGTCGGCAAGCTGACGGTCTCGCTGATAGCCGGTTTCGCAGTCACCTATTTCCGCTTTCCCTTCCGCATGACCGCCTTCTGGCTGATCTTCATCTCGCTGATGCTGCCGGTCGAAGTCCGCATCATCCCGACCTACGAAGCGGTGGCCGACGCCGGCGGCCCGCTGCGGGCGCTGTTCGAGGCGATCGGCCTGACGGGCTTCATTGCCGACAGGACCGGCTATCAGCTCGACGCGGCGCTGCAATGGAACATGATCAACAGTTACGGCGGCCTCATCCTGCCGCTGATCGCCTCGGCGTCCGCGACCTTCCTGTTCCGGCAGTTCTTCCTGACCGTACCGGACGAACTCTGCGAGGCGGCCAAGCTCGATGGCGCCGGGCCGTTGAAATTCTTCTGGGACGTGCTGTTGCCACTGTCGCGCGCCAATATCGCGGCGCTGTCGATCATCCTCTTCCTCTACGGTTGGAACCAGTATCTCTGGCCGCTCCTCTTCACCACCGAGAAGTCGATGGCGACGGCGATGATCGGATTGAAGGACCTGATCCCGGTTGCCGACGCCCAACCAGCCTGGAACATCGCCATGGCCGCCTCTTTTTTTGTGATGGCGCCGCCCGCGCTCGTCATCCTTCTGATGCAACGCTGGTTCACCAAAGGTCTGGTAGACTCCAGCAAATAGAAATGAGGTATTTCCAATGACCAGTCCCATCATCGTCGGCCATCGCGGCGCCCGCAATCTCTGGGCGGAGAACAGCCTGACCGGCTTTCGCAACCTTCTCGACCTCGAAGTCGAATCGGTCGAATTCGACGTGCACCTGAGCGCCACCGGCGAACTCCTCGTCATCCATGACGCGACGCTCGACCGCACTACCGAACGCTCCGGCCGGGTAAGCGAACTTGCCGCCGGCGAATACCGCTCGGTGATCCTCAAGGGCACCGATGAGCACATTCCGACGCTCGAAGACGTGCTCGAAATCTACGCGCCGACCGGCCTCGAACTGCATGTGGAACTGAAGGCCGACGCCGACGGCACGCCCTATGAAGGCCTCGAAGCCAGGGCTGCCGCGATGCTCGATCGTTTCGGCGTTGCGGAGAATTCCTTCCTGACCAGCTTCAGCGGCGACGTCCTGAAGACGATCGGCGAAGTCGCGCCGCATATCCGCCGGCTTTCCTCGCTTAATCACAAATCCGCCCAGGCTCTCGGCCTGCGCCAATCCGTCGAAGCCATGCTGCGGGTTTCCGACGTGCTGGCGATCGAAAAGGCGTTGCTGCTGGAGGAATGGGAATTGCTCTCCGCGCTCGTCCCGGCCGAAAAGCTCGGCGTCTGGGTTCCGAACGAGCTGGAAGACCTATCCTTCTGGCTGAAGCGCCCGCTCCGCCAGATTACCACTGACCGCCCGGACCTTGCGGTCAAGGCTCGCGAAGGACTGTTCGATGCCGCTCATTGATCGTCGAGGCTTACTGGTGGGCGGATTGGCGGCGGCTGCCATCTGGCGACCGCTCGGCTCCGCCCGTGCGGCAAGCTTCAGCACCGATCCCTTCGCTCTCGGTGTCGCCTCCGGCGCGCCGAGGGCCGACAGCGTCGTCCTTTGGACGCGGCTGGTCCTGGAGAACGCATCGCCCGCCGCCTCCGCCGATCCCTTCGCACCAGCGCCGAAGCAGAACCCCGATCCGATCGACGTGGAGTGGGTGGTTGCCGAGGACGAGGCTTTTTCAAAGCCGGTCCAGTCCGGCCTATACCGTGCCCTTCCGGAATTTGCCCATTCGGTGCATGTGGAGGTCACGGGCCTTTTGCCCGGTCGCTGGTATTTCTACCGTTTCCGCTCTGGCAATGCGACAAGCCCGGTCGGCCGCACCCGAACAGCACCGGCCGATAGCGTCAACACGCTTCGCCTCGCCTTCGCCTCCTGCCAGCAATACGAGCAGGGGTTCTACAGCGCCTATGCCGACATGGCCGGCCGCGACCTCGATCTGGTCGTCCATCTCGGAGATTACATCTATGAGCGGAGTTATGGTGCGCAGCTCGTGCGCAAGCACCAGACCGGCATACCATCGATGCTTTACGAATTCCGCGATCGCTACGCGCTCTACAAATCCGACCCGCAACTGCGGGCAGCCCACGCCGCCTTTCCCTGGCTCGCCGTCTGGGACGACCACGAGGTTACCAACAATTACGCCAACGACCGCGCCCCCGACGCGCCGAATCCGGCGGAGTTTCTCACCCGCCGCCGCGCCGCATATCAGGCCTGGTTCGAGCACATGCCTGTGCATCCGAGCCTTGCTGCCGGGTTCGATGCGCTCCGCATCTACGATCATTATCGGTTCGGCAATCTGGCTGGCGTGTCGCTTCTCGACACGCGGCAATATCGCTCGCCGGAACTCGAGGGTTCCGCCGGCGACGATCGGCCGGAGCGGACCATGCTCGGCCCGGCGCAGGAAGAATGGCTGGGCAAGACGTTTAGTGCCAGCCACGCGAAATGGAACATCATCGCCCAGCAGACCCTGCTTGCCGAACGCGACACCAAGGCCGGGCCCGCTACGGCATACAATCTCGACGGCTGGGACGGCTATCGCGCCGCCCGCGGCCGCCTGCTGGAGGCGGTGCAGACCTCGGCGGTCGAGAACGCCCTAATCATCGGCGGCGATCTGCACGCCTTCTATGCGGCCGACGTAAAGCGCGACTTCGCCGACGAGAAAGCCAGGGCAATCGCCAGCGAATTCGTCTGCGGCTCGATCACCTCGGACGCGCCGTCTGCCGCAAGCCTTGCGACTGCACTTGCCGAAAACCCGCATCTCAAGTTTGCCTCGGACAAGCATGGTTATGCGATCATGCGCTTGAGCGAGCGGTCGGCCGAGGTGGATTTCATCGGTGTCGCCGACCGCAAGCAGCAGAACTCCCCCGCCTCCGTTTTCCAGAGCTTTGCCGTCGCCGACGGTGCGGCCGGCGTCAATCGGCTTTGACGCTTCACCCAAGTTGGACTTTCATGCAGATAGATCTCCTGATTTTCGATTGTGACGGCGTCCTGATCAACAGCGAGCCGATCGCCAGCCGCACGCTTGCCAAGGCCCTGCAGGATGCCGGCGCCGCGATCACCACCGAAGAGGTGCTGGTCCGCTTCACCGGCAATTCGGCGAGCGTCATCCGCCGCATCTGCACCGAAGAGCTTGGCATTGCCGATCTGGATACGGTCCTCGAGGCCTGGCATCTCGATATCTATCCGGAATTCGCCCGCTCGCTGGAACCGATGCCCGGTATCGAAAGCCTCGTTCGCTCGTTACCGCATCGCAAATGCGTCGCCTCTAACAGCTCGACGGACCGGCTGTCGAAAAGCCTTGGTCTTTTGCCCCTCTGGAACGCTTTTGCGCCGTCGATCTTCAGCGCCGACATGGTGGCGCGGCCGAAACCGGCGCCGGATCTCTTTCATCTCTGCGCCGAAACGCTCGCCGCCGATCCGGCCCGTTGCGTGGTGATCGACGACAGCGCCCACGGGATCACCGGGGCGATTGCGGCGGGCATGACGGCGGTTGGCTTTGTCGATCCCGCAGACCCGCGACCCGGCCGTGCGAAAATCCTGGCGGAGGTCGGAGCCGTTTTCGTGGCGACCGGAGCCGAGGAGCTTGCAGAAGCGCTCGCCCGGCTCGAAGCCCCGCTCTCCGTAGACGCCTGAGCGGCCACCCTACGAGCATCCGGCAATAAAAAATTTGCGGTGTCATCCGCCTGTAAAATTCCGGCCCTAAGAAACGCCCAGCAAGATTGCACGGCTGTGCAAAAGGGGGTTCGATGGAACGGGACGGTTTTCTGGAATTGCGCGGTGTCGCCAGCCGTTATGGCGCCACGCAGGTTCTGACCGATATCGATCTGTCGATTGCCAAGGGCGAATTCGTGGCGCTGCTCGGTTCGTCCGGCTGCGGCAAGACCACGCTTCTGCGTCTGCTGGCCGGCTTCATCAGCCCGTCGGCTGGCGAAGTGAAGGTGCGCCATCGCGACGTGACTTACCTTCCGCCCGACAAACGCGGCATGGCGCTGGTTTTCCAATCCTATGCGCTTTGGCCGCATATGACGGTGGCGCAGAACATCGGTTATGGACTGAAGCTGAAGGGCATTTCTCGAACCGAGATCGCCACCCGCGTCGCCGCCATGCAGTCGCTGCTCGGCCTCGACGGGCTGGAAGCGCGCAAGCCGCAAGCGTTGTCGGGCGGCCAGCGCCAGCGCGTCGCGCTCGGTCGGGCGCTCGCCATCGATCCGGAAATCCTGCTGCTCGACGAGCCGCTGTCGAACCTCGACGCACGCATCCGCCTGACCGTGCGCCACGAGTTGCGGGCGCTGCAGAAGCGGCTTGGGATCACCGCGATCCATGTTACCCACGACCGCGAGGAGGCTATGGTGATGGCCGACCGGATCGTCATCCTGAATGCCGGCAGGATCGCCCAACAGGGCACGCCGGAGGAAGTCTATAACCGTCCGGCCTCAACTTTCGTCGCCGCCTTCATGGGTGCCGAAAATGTGCTTTTCCTGAACGGTGCGCCACAGGCTGACCAGTTCGCGATCGCCGCCGGCCCGGCCAATACGGCCTGTTCCGTGCCGCTGCTCGGCCGTCCGCTGGCCGCCGGTCCGGTCGAGGCCCGCTTCCGCCCGGAGGCCGCGCGCCTTTTTTCGACCGATGATATCGCCGTGATCGGCCCCGGCATCACCTTCGGGGGCGAGGTCGCCGCCGTCAGTTATCCCGGCGGCCATTGGCGTCATGTCGTCAAACTCGGCGATCACGAGATCATGGCCGATGCCGAACGCGCCTTCGAGCCGGGCGCCCGCGTCGCCGTGTTCGTGCCGGCTGAGGCGCTCTTTCTGTTTGGTTCGCCGGAGGCTGCTTCGGCCTCCCCTATTTCCCGGGCGCCATCCGGGAAAGTCCACGCCTGACCTTTCGATACCTCTGCCTTTTCAACTCACGGAGAAGCACTGATGAACAAGATGTCCTACGCAGCCTTCGCCGTCGCTTTCGCAGCCCTTCCGGTTCATGCCGAAGAGCTGACGGTTGCGACCGCCGGCGACCAGAACATGGTCGACTACATCAACCAGTATCTCGGACCGCTTTTCGAGAAGACCTATCCGGGCAACACGGTTCGCGCCGTCGGCACCGGTCCTGGCGACGCAGGTTCGCAGAAGATCCTCGAGCGTTTCGACGCCCAGTCTGCCGCCAAGTCCGATAAGTGGGATGTCGACGTTGCCGTCGTCCACGAAAAATTCGTCGGCCCGATGGTGACCAAGAGCTATCTCGACAAGTATCGCGGCGATATCGACACCGGCAAGCTCGTTTCGCGCGACAACGCCAAGATGGCGCTCGGCACCAATGTCGACGGTTATGTCATGCCGATGTTCAACAGCCAGACCGCGATCGCCTACAACCCTGCGCTCGTTCCGAACCCGCCGAAGTCCTATGCAGAACTCGCAGACTGGGCCAAAGCCCATCCGAAGCAGTTCGGTTATAACGGCATCAAGGGCGGCGCTTCCGGCGTTTCGTTCGTTATGGGCTGGATTTATGCCTTCGGTGGCGGCGATGCCAACACCCTGATGAACGGCCCGTTCAAGGAAGAAGAAACCAAGAAGTGGGATGCGGCCTTCAAGAGCCTCGCCGACTTCACCACCAACGCAACGTTGACGCCCGGCAATGCCGGCACGCTCGACCTCCTGTCGCGCGGCGAAATCGCCATGGGCCCGGTCTGGGTCGACATGTTCTACTCCTGGCAGGCCAACGGCCAGCTGCCGCCGACCATGAAGCTGGTTCTGCCGGCCCCCGGCATGCCGGGCCAGCCGATGCACTACGTCCTGCCGGAAAAGGCGGCTCACAAGGCGCTGGCGGAGAAGTTCATTGCGCTTGCCACCAGCCCCAAGGTCCAGGCCGAAGGCATCGTCAAGCGTTTCAACTGGTATCCGGGCATCGACGCAGACAAGGTGAAGGTCGAACTCGACGACGCCACCTGGAACAAGCTATTCGTCGATATCTCGCCGGCCGACCTTGCTGCCAAGGGCAAGCCCTTCCCGATCGCGCCCTACAACACCGCGATCCTCGAAGCCTATGAGAAGTCCGTGAAGTAAGACCATCCCATCTTCTCCCCTCGGGGAGAAGATGTCCGACAGGACAGATGAGGGGGAGGAGCGTAGCGACGCCTTGAGCGAAAAGCGAAAGGCAGAACCTGCGGCAAGGCCCCCTCATCCGGCCCTCCGGGCCACCTTCTCCCCAAGGGGAGAAGAAAAGATCATCCCGCCCGCCCATCGAGCCTGAACCATGCCAAAACGCCTTCTCGGTCTCCTCCTCGTGCTGCCGGCACTCGCGGTGATCGCCTTTCTCTTCATCCTGCCGCTGATCATGTCGGCGGTCGGCGCCTTTCAGGTGGAGGGGGCATTCGGCTGGGGTAATTTCACCAAGACCTTCGACCTCTATACCAAGGACATCATTTTCACAGTCGTGATCGTCAGCCTGTCGACGGTGCTGATCGGCATCGCCTCGATCGCGATCGGCGGGTATCTGACGCTCGGCGAACATCAGGTCGCGGTGGCGATCCTGCGCTGGCTCTATCGCTGGCCGATGTTCATTCCCTTCATCGTCGTCGGCCAGATTCTACGCACGTTCCTGTCCAAGAACGGCATGATGAACAACACTTTCATCAACCTTGGACTTCTGACGCCGCTCGACGCCATGAGTTTCCTCGACTGGCGCGGCATCGTCATCGCCTTCGTCTGGAAACAGACGCCGTTCGTGGCGCTGCTCCTCGCCGGCGCCATGGCCTCCATCAACCGCGATACGATCGAGGCGGCCCGCAATCTCGGCGCCTCGCGGCTGCGCCTGCTCTTGGAGATCGTCGTGCCGCAGGTAGCGATGACGTTGACGGTCGGCCTCATCCTCTCCTTCGTCACCATGATGTCGGTTCTCTCGGTGCCGCTGATGATCAACGCCCAGTCGCCGACCATGCTGACCGCCGATATCGCCTTCCGGGTCAATTCCTACGGGGATTACGGCGTCGCCAATGCACTTGGCCTGATCTCGCTCGTGCTCGCCGCCTCCGTCGCGTGGATCTACCTGCGCGCCAGCCTCAAGGAGCGCGCATGACAGCCGCCCATAATCCCGCCGCCCGCAATCGTCTCGCCGCCCTCTGGTGGGTGCCGCGCAGCATCATCTTCGGGCTGATGGCCTTCTTCATCTTCGGGCCGCTCTTCAACCTGGTGATCTGGACGGTGGCTGAGAAGTGGTATTTCCCCCACAGCCTACCGCTGGAATACGGCTTCAGTTCCTGGGCGCGGGTGTTTGCACCGCGCGGCGGGGCGATGGAATCGCTCACCAATTCGCTGATGGTGGCGCTGCTCACCGTCGTCGTCTCGCTCTTGCTGGCGATCCCTGCCGGCTACGCGCTGGCCCGGTTGAAATTGCCGTTCCGCGGCCTCATCCTGCTCGCCTTCCTCATTCCGCAGGCCTTTCCGAACCTAACGGTCTACGTCAACGTCGCCCGCATCTTCTACGAGATCAGGCTCAACGGCACGATTCCCGGCGTCGTGCTGGTGCATGTCTCGCACGGCCTCGTTTATGCGGTGTGGATCGCGACGGCCGCCTTTTCGGCGATCGACGCGGAGCTCGAACAGGCGGCGCGCAATATCGGCGCCGGAGCCTTCCGGGCTTTCCTCGACGTGACCCTGCCGCTCGCAGCACCCGGCCTGATGGCGAGCGCCATCTTCGTGTTCCTGGAATCGCTTGACGAGTTCACCGGCAGCTATTTCGTCGGCGCGCCCGACGTGAACATGCTGCCGCTATTGCTCTATACGACCGCCGCCGGCGGAAATTATCAGATAGCATCGATCACGGCCCTCTTGCTGCTCGTTCCCTCTCTGGTGTTCATGTTGATCGTCGAGCGATTCCTGAAGGCGGACGTCCTTTCGCGCGTGGGGCATTGAGGAAAGCATGAAGGACGAAAAACGGATGCGCTTCGTCAGCGCCGAACAGGTGGCGCAACTTGCCGGCGTCTCCCGCTCGGCGGTCTCCCGCACGTTTACGCCCGGCGCCAGCGTTGCGCCGGCGACGCGCGAAAAGGTGCTGCGGGCGGCGGAAGAGCTCGGCTATCATGTCAACGACCTCGCCCGCGGCGTGCTTGCCAACCAGAGCCGGCTTGTCGGCATCGTCGCCACCAAACCTGAACTCGGCTTTCGCGCCCACCTGACCGCGGCTTTGGCCAAGGCGCTGATCCAGCGCGGCAGCATCCCGATCCTCATCAATACCGGACAGGCGGAAGAGGAATTGCTGGCCGCCCAGAAAATGCTGATCGGCCACCGCGCCGAGGCGACGATCATCCTTTCCGGCTCGCCGCCCGCGAGCTTTTTCGAACTCGCCCAGCGCAACGGCCAGCCGCTGGTGGTGATCGGCCGTTCGGAACCGGATGCCGATCATGTCCGCGCCGGCAATTCCGAGGCTTCCCGCAAGGCCGCCAATGCCTTTTTCGATACCGGCCGTCGGCGCCTCGCCGTTGTCGGTTCGCAATCGGGGACGCCGAGCATCGTCGAACGCGAAAATGCCTTCACGTCGGCGGCGCTGGCGCTCGGCGCCGAGATCCGGTCCGCCGGCGGGCCGGATTCCGACTATGACAGCGGCATTGCCGCCGCCCGCGAGCTGTTCGCCGGTGGCGAATGCCCGGATGCGGTGTTCTGCGCCAACGACCAGATCGCCTTCGGCCTTATGGATTTCATCCGCATCGAGAAGAAGTTGCGCATCCCGGAGGATGTCGCGGTGATCGGCTTCGACGACGTGCCGGAAGCGGCGTGGTTGAGCTATGGCCTCACCACCTTCCGCCAGGACCCCATCACCATGGCGCTTCGGGCCGTCGAGCTTCTGGAACGGCGCCTCGAAAACCCGGACGCTTCGCCGGGTTACGAGCGGGTCATCCCCGAACTGGTCATGCGGAAAAGTTTCGTCCCGGTTTAAAGCTTCAGCAGCTTGCGGGCGTTTTCCTTGAGGATCAGCGGCCGCACCTCGTCCTTGATCGAGATTGCGGCAAAATCCGCCATCCAGCGGTCCGGGGTGATCGCCGGCCAGTCCGAGCCGAACAGCATTTTGTGCTTCAGGATCGAGTTGGCGTATTGCACCAGGATGGCCGGAAAGTATTTCGGCGACCAGCCGGACATGTCGATATAGACGTTCGGCTTGTGGGTCGCGACCGAAAGCGCCTCTTCCTGCCAGGGGAAGGAGGGGTGCGCGAGAATAATCGGCATGTCGGGAAAATCCGCCGCCACGTCGTCCAGATAGATCGGGTTGGAATATTTGAGCCGCATGTTCATGCCGCCGCGCATGCCGGCGCCGACGCCGGTCTGGCCTGTATGGAACAGCGTGATCGCACCCTCTTCGGCAATCGCCTCGTAGAGCGGATAGGCCATCCGATCGTTCGGATAGAAGGCCTGCATGGTCGGGTGGAACTTGAAACCCTTGACGCCGAATTCCCGCACCAGCCGGCGCGCCTCGCGGGCGCCCATCTTACCCTTGGCGGGGTCGATCGACGCGAACGGGATCATGATGTCGCTGTTTTCGGCGGCGATCATCGCCACTTCTTCGTTGTTGTAACGCCGGAAACCGGTCTCGCGCTCGGCATCGACCGGAAAGATCACGCAGCCGATCTTGCGTTCGCGATAATAGACGGCGGTCTCGTTCACCGTCGGTAGCATGCCCTTGTGGCCGGCCGGGTTCTTGAAATATTTGGCCATGCCGGCCTGGAATTGGTCGTAGCCGTCGTCGCGCGGGCCGCAGCAGGGCTCTTCCGCATGGGTGTGGACGTCGATGGCGATCAGCTCGTCGATGTTCAAGGTTCGTTCCTCCCGATCCTTAAATTCAGCCCAAGCCTACGAATTTCCGCAGCAGGGCCGTCAGTTGTTGGCGCTCGTCACCGGTAAGGTTGGCGCCGACCGACTCTTCGTAGGTGAAGAACCATTGGCTCGCCTGCTTCACCCTGGTCACCGCTTCCGGGGTCAGCGTGATCTCCACGGCGCGGCGATCGCCATCCGGCACCTTCCGCGAAACGAGGTTCTGGTCCTCCAGCGCCCGGATCAGCTTGGTCATATGAGCCCGCTTGATCATTAGCCGTTGGCCGAGCACGCTTTGGCGGATACCGGGATTGTGGAGAATGACCCAAAGTACGGAGAATTCCCCCGGCTTCAGATTATGTTCGCCGACCTCTTCGAAAAACCGCTCGTAGATCTTGAGCTGCGCCAGCCGCATCAGGAAACCGAGCGCCGAATTGAGCCGGTCGAGTTCGACCTCGTCAGCGGTGCGGATCGGCATGTCCATGGGCGTTTCCCCTTATGCCGAGCCCGGCGCCTTCAGCCGCGCGGCGCGTTTTTCCAGGAAGGCGCGCAGACGCTCTTCGGCCTCCGGGCTGGTGGCGGTGAAGGAGGCGATGAAGGATTCGACGAAAAGCCCGTCTTCCTTGGCCATGTCCTGGATCCGCGGCAATGCGTTGAGCACCGCATAGTTGGAAATTTCGGCGTTGCTGGCGGCTGCTTCCGCAAGCTCGTGCGCCTTCTGCCGGGCCATGCCCTTTTCGACGACGTATTGCGCCAGGTTCCAGCGCTCCGCCTCTTCCGCCGAAGCGACGCGGCCGGTCAGCATCATATCGGTCATGCGGGCGACGCCCATCAGCCGTGCGGCCCGCACCGAGCCGCCGCCGCCGACGAAGATGCCACGCTGGCCTTCCGGCAGGGCGAAAAAGGCGGACTTGTCCGCAACCCGGATATGCGTGGCGGACGCCAGTTCGAGGCCACCGCCGACCACCGCCCCATGCAGGGCTGAAATCCACGGGATCGTGCCATGTTCGATGCCGGCAAACACCGCATGCCAGCGGCGCGAACCGCGCACGCCTTCGATCGGCGTCTTTTTGACGTGTTCGGCAAGGTCGAGCCCGGCGCAGAAGTGATCGCCATGACCGAACAGCACGACGGCTTTCGCCTCGCTTTCGGCGCGTGCCACGGTCTCGGCGATCGTTTCGACGAAACGGTCGCTGATCGCATTGCGCTTTTCCGGACGATTGAGACCTATATGGGCAACATTGCCCTTGAGCTCATAGGTCACGAAGCTGGTTGCCGTATGATCGGCCATTTTATGCATTCTCCTCCAGCAACGGACGCTCCCCAGCCCGTCATCAGTTTTTGATCGTTTACAGGGAGATTGTTTCTTTGTAAACAAATTTTGGGAGCCCGATAGGGAGCACTGACGTCTGGGAGGAGAAGTCATGAGCGAAAAACCTGTGCGTGACGTGAAGCTGTGGTCGCCTGTGGTCGGCTGGGAAGAGCGGCCGAATGGCGAGTTCGTGGTCTGGCGTGAGGATCCGCTCGGCCCTTATCCCGACAAGCTCAACGAGCGGCTGGTCCACTGGGCGAAAACCGTGCCCGATCGCACCTGGATGGCCGATCGTGAAGGGACGGCCGAGTGGCGCAGGGTGAGTTTTGCCGAGGCGCTGGATCACGTGCGGCGCATCGGTCAGTTCCTGCTGGACATGAAGCTCTCGGCCGAAAACCCGCTCGTCATCCTTTCGGAAAATTCGATCGAACATGCGCTGATGGCGCTCGGCGCCCAGCATGTAGGCATCCCGTCGGCAGCGATTGCGCCCGCCTACGCGACCATCTCCTCGGACTTTTCAAAGCTGCACGACATCGCCAGGCAGATCACCCCCGGCCTGATCTTCGCCGACGACGCGGCTGCTTTCCGCAACGCGGTCGATACGGCTTTCGGAGCGGATATTCCGTTTGCCGGGATGCGTAACCTGCCCGAGGGCCGGTCCTGCACTTATCTCCTCGACGACATCCTCAAGACCGAGCCGACAGTGGCCGTGGACAAGGCTTTTGACGCAGTCGGGCCTGATACGGTCGCGAAATTCCTGTTCACCTCGGGCACCACCGGTTCGCCCAAGGCGGTCATCCAGACGCAGCGCATGCTTTGCTCCAACCAGGAGATGGTGACCGACTGCTATTCCTATTTCCGCGACGAGCCGCCGGTCCTGGTCGACTGGGCGCCCTGGAACCACACCGCCAGCGGCAACAAGGTGTTCAACATCGCCATCTATAGCGGCGGCACCTATTACATCGACCGCGGCAAGCCGAGCCCGGCGCTGATGGCCCAGACGATCGCCAACCTGAAGGAAATCTCGCCAACCTGGTATTTCAACGTTCCCGCCGGCTACGAGATGCTGATCCAGGCGATGCGCGAGGACGAGGGGCTTCGCAAGACCTTCTTCAAGGACCTGAAGCTCTTGATGTATGCCGGCGCCGGCATGGCGCAGCATACCTGGGATGCGCTGATCGAGCTTTCCGAAATGACGATCGGCGAACAGGTGCCGCTCGGCACCGGCATCGGTTCCACCGAGACCGCGCCGTTCGCGATTTTCTGCACCGAGCCGCAGGAAAAGCCCGGCAATATCGGCGTCCCCGGCCAGGGGGTCACCATGAAACTGGTGCCGATCGACGACAAATACGAACTGCGCCTCAAGGGTCCGAACGTCACCCCCGGCTACTGGCGCAACGAGAAGCTGACCAAAGAGGCCTTCGACGAGGAAGGTTTTTACCGGATCGGCGATGCGGTAAAATTCGCCGTGCCCGGCGATCCGCGCCAGGGGTTCTATTTCGACGGCCGCACGGCCGAAAACTTCAAGCTGCAGACCGGCACCTGGGTGGCGGTCGGCGTGTTGCGGGCACAGCTCGTCAATCAGTTTGGCGGGCTGATCCGCGATGCAGTCATCACCGGCGAGAACCGGGCCGAGCTCGGCGCGCTGGCGGTGCCCTTCATGCCGGCACTGCGCAAACTGATCGGCGGCGACGCTGCCCTTCCCGACGAGGCGGTCGTTGCCCATCCGAAGGTAAGGGCGGCGATCATCGAGCGGCTGAAGGAACATCAGCGCCAGTCCAGCGGTTCGGCGACGCGCGTCATGCGCATGATGCTGATGACCCAGCCGTTGCGTTTCGAAAAGGGCGAGGTGACCGACAAGGGCTCGATCAATCAGYGCGCCGTGCTCGCCCACCGCGGCGATCTCGTCGAGGAATTGTACGCGGATGCGCCGGGCGTCATCCGGGTCGGCAAGGAGCTTGCGGCATGAGGATCGAAGGAACAAGCGCCGTCGTCACCGGCGGCGGATCAGGGCTCGGCGAGGCGACGGCACGGTTGCTCGCGAAACTCGGGGCCGTGGTGCATGTCTTCGACCGCAACCAGGCTGCAGCCGAAAAGGTCGCGACCGAGATCGGCGGCGTGGCGCTTTCGGGCGACGTGACCAGCGAGGACGATGCGGCCAGGGCGCTCGACGTTGCGGCGAAGGCCGGTGACGGCTTGCGCATCCTCGTCAACTGCGCCGGCATCGGCACGGCGGGGCGCATCGTCGGCAAAAATGGCCCGATGCCGCTTGCCGATTTCGAGCGGGTCATCCGCGTCAACCTGATCGGTACGTTCAACATGATGCGGCTTGCCGCCGAGCGCATGTCGGGCCTGCCCGAGCGCGACGACAAGGCGCGCGGCGTGATCGTCAACACGGCGTCGGTCGCCGCTTTCGAGGGACAGATCGGTCAGGCGGCCTATGCGGCCTCCAAGGGCGGCATCGTTTCGCTGGCGCTGCCGGCGGCGCGCGAATTCTCCCGTTTCGGCGTGCGGGTCAACACTGTAGCACCCGGCATCTTCCTGACGCCGCTGCTCTACGAATTGCCACAGGAAGCCCAGGACAGCCTTGCCAGCGCGATCCCCTATCCGTCCCGGCTAGGCGATCCCGGCGAGTTTGCCGACGCGGTGCGGTTCGTGATCGAGAACCAGTATGTCAACGGCGAAGTGATCCGGCTCGACGGCGCACTGCGCATGCAGCCGCGGTGACCGGCGATGTCGTTTGCGGATCAGGCCGACCGAACGCTGGACATCCTGGCCCTGACGCCGGGCTGGCACCGGCTCAAGGAACTCCGTGAAGATTGCGACGACGAGACGGTTGCCGCGATTATCGGGGAGGCGGCGAGTTTCGCCGAGGGCGTGCTGGCGCCGCTGAATGCGGTGGGCGACCGGATCGGTGCGAGGATGGTCGACGGCCGGGTGAGGACGCCGGATGGCTTTTCCGACGCCTTCCGGCAATATGCCGAGGCCGGCTGGCTGGGCATGGACGTGGCCGAGAAATTCGGCGGCCAGGCCGTTCCCCTGACCTTGCATGCCGCCTGCGCGCCGCTGTTCGAGCGCGGCTGCGTGGCGCTGATGATGGCGGCCGGTTCGACCCGTGCGGCGGCCCATCTTCTGGCGGAAGCCGCCGACGAAGCGACCGCAAACGAATGGGTGCCAAAACTTAGCACCGGCGAATGGGCGGCGACGATCTGCATTTCCGAACCGGACGCGGGTTCCGACGTCGGCCGGCTGCGCACGAAGGCCGAACTCAGCGATGGCCAATGGCGGATCACCGGCCAGAAGATCTGGATCTCCTTCGGCGACCACGACATGGCGGACCGTATCGGTCATTGCCTGCTCGCCCGTACCAACGACCAGCCCGGCACGCGCGGCATCAGCCTCTTTCTCGTGCCGAACCTCATCGACGGCCAGCCGAACGGCGTTTCGGTCGATCGGATCGAGGAGAAGATGGGCCTGCACGGCTCTCCCACCTGCGCCATGCGCTTCGACCATGCCCGGGGCATCATACTCGGCCGCGAAGGTCGCGGCCTGCCGCAGCTTTTCACCATGATCGAGCTGATGCGGCTGCTCACCGGCTGCCAGGGGCTGGGCATCGCGTCCGCCGCAGCCGACATTGCCGAAAACTATGCGAAGGAGCGCCGCCAGGGTGGACGGCCGGACCAGCCGCCGGTGCCGATATCGAGCCATCCCGATGTGCAGCGCCAGCTGCATGAGATCCGCAGCTCCACGGAAATCCTGCGCGCCGCCATTCTCGAACTTGCCACGACCATGGATATCGCCCGGCTGGAGCCCGAATCCGGCTTGGAGGATTTTACCGGCTGGATGTTGCCGCTGATCAAGAACTTTGGCGCTGCGGCGGGGTTCGAGACGGCGAATGCGGCGATCCAGGTGCTCGGCGGCGTCGGCTACACCTGGGATTGGCCGCTCGAACAATATCTTCGCGATGCCCGCATCATGACCATTTATGAGGGCACGACGGGCATGCAGGCGCTGGATTTCCTGACCCGCCGCCTCTGGCGGGACGAGGGGCGGGGGCTCGCGCTTTTCCTCGAGAAGGCACGCGACGAAATTGACGCCTACATCGCCGAACATCCGACGGAATCGGAACAGGCTCTCGCGGCCCTCGATGGGTTCGAGCGCTTGAGCGCGCGCATGATGGCGCTTCAGAGCGATCCGGATGCCGCCCTCTACCGCGCCGACAGCTATATGCGGGCCGCCTGGTCGGCGGTGTCCATATGGATGGCATTGCGCATCTCGGAAACCGGTGCGGTCGGGAAACTCGCGGCGGAGTTCGATTTCCATAGCGCACGTTGCGGCTGATATGGAACGCGGCCGGAGTTGCGGAACCCCGGAAAATATGCGCGTGATACCGGCTCGGATTTTTTCTCGAAACGAGAAAGACAGTGAACATACTTCTCGATATCGGCGCATTCCTGGCAACCGCCCGCGCCGGCAGTTTTTCCGCCGCCGGCCGTGACTTGGGCGTCGCGACCTCGGTCATCACCAAGCGAGTGAAGCGGCTCGAAGACCATCTGAACACCCAGCTTTTCGTGCGCACCACAAGACGGCTGGCCCTGACGCTCGACGGCGAGCGGCTGAGACCCCGTCTGCAGCTCCTGGTGGGCGAGATCGAGGAGACGCTGGCGACGCCGAATACCCACGAACTGGGACTGACCGGTTCGCTGCGCATCAAGGCGCCGACGACGCTGACCTCGATGTTCTTCGGCGATATCTGCGCCGCGTTCCAGGCCGCCAATCCGCGGGTGAAGATGGAGATCGTGCTGATCGACCGTTCGGTCAATCCGCTGGAGGAAGGCTTCGACGTGGCGATCGGCGCCCTGCCGCAATCCTACGCCTATGTGATCGATCATCCGCTTTGTCCCTATCCGCGTGTCCTCTGCGCATCGCGGGACTATCTCGCCAGCCGCAAGCGGCCGAAGACGCCCACCGAACTCGTCGGCCACGAATGCATCACCTTCCACACGATCGGCACGACCTGGACCTTCCAGATGGAGACGAGCACGATCAACGTGGAGATCACCTCGAATTTCACGGCCAATGACAGCCGGGTCCTGCTTGCCGCTGCCCGTCAGGGGCTGGGACTGGCGATCCTGCCGAGGTTCCTCGCTCGATCGGATCTCGATAGCGGCGCGCTCGAAGAGGTGATGCCGGAATTTCCGGTCGAGCCGCTTTGGGTCAAGGCGTCGGTGCCCAGAATCAAGATGAACAAGGTCGTGGTGTCGGAGTTCATATCCTACGTGCAGAAGCGGTTTTCGGAAGGGGTGCCGGATCAGGTCATTCCGATGTTCTGAGAAGAAATCCGGACCTGCCTCAAGCTCGCCGTTTCGCTGACGCCAAAACCGCTGAAATCCGGCGGGACCTTTCTCGAAACAAGAAAGCTGATCGCATCACTTGCCGGGTTCAAGGCGAGGCGGCTTGGGTTACGATCATCTCCAAAGCGCCAGGAGGGCGCAGGCTGTACGGGAGGGTTCGATGGCGGAGACGCTGAGCAGGGAAACGCGGATTGTCCGGCGCGAGAAGTCGGCGCCGTTCCGCAAGCTCAAGGCGGATATCTGCGTCGTTGGCGCGGGGATCGCCGGCATTTCCGCAGCACTCGAAGCCGCGAGACTGGGCCGCAAGGTAGTCATCGTCGATGGCCAGGCGGCGCTCGGCGGACAAGCGGTCAATTCGATCATCGCCACGTTCTGCGGCCTGTTTTCGAACGGCACGCATGGCTACCAGTTTACCTATGGGGTCGCCGACAGGCTGCTCGCCCATCTTGAAAGCCAGGACCGGTCGATCTATTACCGCCACGGGCCGAACACCACGGTCGTCTATTACGACGAAGTGGTCCTCGGCCGCTGGATGGAGAGTAGCATTCTGGACGCCGGCATCGAGGTCGTGCTCGGTGCGCAGATCCTCGACGCGCATGTCGAAGGCCGGCGCGTCGTCCAGACCGATTTCATGACCCGTTATGGCGGCGTCTCGATCGAGGCCACCGGTTGGGTGGAGGCGAGCGGCGACGCGGCGCTCGTCTGGCAGGCCGGTTTTGCCTGCCGCCAGCCGGAAAAGGGCGGCGTCTTCGGCACCCAGATGGTGGTGCTGGAAAACATCGACGAAGCCAGGCAACCGACCCGCTACGAGATCGGCGACCGGATGAAGGAAAAGGCCGCAAACTACGGCCTGCTGCGCCGCGAAGGCCTCGGCTTCACCATTCCCGGCCGCGGCATTGCCGCCATGAACATGACCCATGTGGAAACCCCGCTCGATCCGGTCGAGGCTTCCAGGAAGGCGCTGGAAGGCAAGGACCAGGCGGCCCGCGCAGTGGAGTTCCTGAAGGCGGAATTCCCGGAATGTTTCGGCAATGCCCGCATCCGCTCCTTCGGCCTGCCGGGCATCCGCCAGACCCGCTGGATCGCCGGCAGCCATCACCTGACCGTCGACGAGATCAAGGCCGGCACCAAATTCGATGACGCGGTTGCCCGCACCGCTTGGCCGATCGAACTGCATGACCATGGCGACGGCCATCACTGGATCACCTTCGACGAGGAGCACGCGCATTACATCCCGCTCGGCAGCCTGACGCCGGGCGAGTGCGACAATATCGCTGCCGCCGGGCGCTGTGTCGATGCGGATTCGGCTGCCCTTTCGAGCATCCGCGTCATGGGACCCTGCATCGCCATGGGCATGGCGGCGGCCAACGCGCTCGACCTTGCCGGAACCGGCAGCGTACACCAGATCGATCGCGATGCATTGCGCGAGCGGGTTTCCGACAACGTCGAAAAGAAGCATTATCGGTGGACCGACGCGAAAATGCGCGCCGCATCGTGAGGAGGATGCGATGAACCTGACGGATCACGAAAAGGCCATGTATGACGGCGAGCACGGCCGCGCCAAGGCGCGCGCCATGGACCTGCTGGTTCGTTACGGCGAAGCGCTAGGTGCCGAACGGCTGGTCGAGACCAACAATGTCGCCGGCGCCTTCAACGCCTCGACCCCCTCGGTGCAGGCGATTGCCGAAAAGGGCATGGAGCACGTCTATTCCGAGCTCAACCTCGATAGCGACGAAGTCGTCGAGGTGCCGCATATGGTGGCGCATACCTGTCAGTTGATCACCGGCATCGACAACGACAATTGGGAACTGCAGGGCGTCGACAAGGCGCTGGTGGACATGCAGCGCGCCAATGAGAAGTATCTGGGGCGGCGCGGCGTCAACATGTTCGCCACCTGCACGCCCTATCAGGTGGGCAACGTGCCGGTGAAGGGCGAACACTGCGCCTGGATGGAATCGTCCGCCGTCATCTACTGCAACTCGGTTCTCGGCGCCCGCACCAATGTCGAGGGCAAGGAAAGTACCGGGGCTGCAGCGCTCACCGGCCGCATTCCCTATTGGGGTTTCCACATCACCGAAAACCGTCGCGGCACCCATCTGGTCGAGCTCGATATCGAGGTCGACGACATGATGGATTGGGGCCTGCTCGGTTATTACATCGGCGAAGTGATCGGCGAGGAAATCCCGGTCCTGAAGCGCACCGGCCGCCAACCCGACCTCATCAAGCTCAAGCATTTCGGCGCAGCCGCCGCGTCGTCCGGTGGGGTCGAGATGTACCATATTCCGGGCATCACGCCGGAAGCGGATTCGATCGAGGAAGCCTTTGGCGGCCGCAAGGTCAAGGGCACGTTCCGCTACGGTGCCAAGGAACGCCGCGAGACCTATGAGAAGCTGCAGAGCTCGACCGAAAAAAAGGTGGATTTCATCATGCTCGGCTGTCCGCACAATTCCATCGACCAGATGGCGCTGATCGCCCACATGCTGGAGAATAAGAAGATCCATTCGGACGTGCAGCTCTGGGTGCACACACCGCGTGCGATCAAGCAGGTCGCCGAGCGCAACGGCTATATCGACGTTATCCGCGAAGCCGGCGGGGTCGTCATGAGCGATACCTGTCCCGCCATTTCCCGCCGATTGCCGGCGGGGACCAAGGTCATCGCCACCGATTCGGCCAAGCAGGCGCACTACCTGCCGGCGATCACCGGCGTGCAGGGCTGGTTCGGCTCGGTCAGCGATTGCGTCGATGCCGCCTTGACGGGCGAGTGGAACGGGAGGGTCTGATGGATATCTCGACGGAAACCAAACCGGAAATCATCGAACTCAACGGCCGCAAGGTGGTGGCCGGCCGCGCCGAAGGCGAGGCGCTTGTTACAACCGAGACGATCTCTGGCTGGGGCGGCATCAACGAGCGCACCGGCACGGTCATCGAGCGCCGGCATGAAATGCGCGGCGTCTCCTTCGCCGGCAAGATTCTGGTTTTCCCCGGTGCCAAGGGCTCGTCCGGTTGGTCGGCCTATTTCCATATGACCCGATTGAACGGCGTGCAGCCAGCGGCGATGATCTTTACGCGGATGACCACCAAAATCGCCCTCGGCGCCGTCGTCACCCGCGTTCCGGCGATCACCGAGCTCGACCAGGACCCGCTTTCGGTGATCGAGACCGGCGACTGGGTAGTGGTCGATGCCGATGCCGGCACGGTGACCGTAACCAAGAAATCCTGAAAGCGATGTTCGCTCTCGCAGGCCTGCCCACTCGACGGCCATACCCATCGCCGACTATAAGATGCGGCGAAACGGACAAGGAGGAGTGGACATGTCGAAAGTAGCGATCGTAACCGGCGCCGGCTCGGGCGTTGGCAGGGCCGTCGCCATCGGGCTTCTGAACGCAGGTTATAGGACCGTGCTTGCCGGCCGGCGCGAGAGCGAGTTGCGGGGTACGGCGGAACTGGCTGGCGGTGAGTCGCTGGTGGTGCCGACCGACGTCACCGATCCGGCAGCCGTCGACGCCTTGTTTGCGGCGACGCAAGAAGCCTATGGTCGTCTCGATCTTCTGTTCAACAATGCCGGCCGCGGCACGCCGGCCGTTCCGATCGACGAATTGCCGCTGGAAACCTGGCGGGCCGTCATCGACCTCAACCTCAATGGCGCCTTCTATTGCGCCCGGGCGGCCTTTGGGATGATGCGGCGGCAAAACCCCGGCGGCGGGCGGATCATCAATAACGGTTCGATCTCGGCGCATGTGCCGCGTCCTTTCCAGGCCGCCTACACCGCCACCAAACACGCCATTACCGGCCTGACGCGTCAGATCGCGCTCGATGGGCGGCCGCTGAACATCGTCTGCGGCCAGGTGGATATCGGCAATGCCGACACGCCGATGACGGTGCGGATGAAGGAAGGGGCGCTGCAGGCCGATCTGACGACTGCCGTGGAGCCGGTCATGGACCCGAAACACGTGGCCGATGCGGTGCTCTATATGGACGGATTGCCTTTGGAGGCCAATGTCCTGTTCATGACGGTGATGGCAAACGGCATGCCCTACGCCGGCCGCGGCTGAGATCGGCCGCCGGCCGCCTTGATCTTGCCCGGAAGCTCGACCAGCGTCAGAAAATAATCGGAAGGAAACATTCCATGCAGCAGGCACTGGTGCTCGAGAAAAAAGGCGTCCTCTCGTTGAGGGAAATCGATCTTCCGATCGAGGTCGGGCCGGGCGACGTGAAGATCGCCATCGATACGGTCGGCGTCTGCGGCAGCGACGTTCATTATTACACCCACGGCGCGATCGGGCCCTTTGTTCTGCGCGAGCCGATGGTGCTCGGCCATGAGGCGGCCGGCATCGTCGTCGAGGTCGGCAGCGAGGTGAAAACCTTGAAGGTTGGTGACCGCGTCTGCATGGAGCCCGGCGTGCCGAACCTTTCGTCCCGCGCTTCCAAGCTCGGTCTCTACAACGTCGATCCAGATGTCCGTTTCTGGGCGACGCCGCCGATCCACGGGGTGCTGACGCCGGAAGTCATCCACCCGGCAGCCTTCACCTACAAGCTGCCGGACAATGTCTCCTTTGCCGAAGGCGCCATGGTGGAGCCGTTTGCGATCGGCATGCAGGCCGCCAGCCGCGCCCGCATCCAACCCGGCGATGTCGGTGCGGTGATCGGTGCCGGCCCGATCGGCATCATGGTGGCGCTGGCGGCACTCGCGGGCGGTTGCGCCCGCGTGTTCATTTCGGATCTGAGCCCCGACAAGCTGAAGATCGCCGGCCAGTATCCGGGCATCATCCCCGTCAACATTACCGAACGGCCGTTCGCGGAAGTCATCGCCGAGCAGACCGGCGGCTGGGGCGCGGATGTGGTGTTCGAGGCGAGCGGCAGCCCGAGGGCCTATTCCGGTATGTTGGACCTGGTACGGCCCGGTGGCGCCTTCGTGCTGGTCGGCCTGCCGGTCGAGCCGGTGCCGTTGGACGTATCGAGCGCCATCTCCAAGGAGGTTCGCTTTGAGACCGTGTTCCGTTACGCCAACATCTTCGACCGGGCGCTGGAACTGATCGCCTCGGGCAAGGTGGACCTGAAGCCGCTGATCACCGGCGTCTTCGATTTCAAGGATTCGATCAAGGCCTTCGAGCGAGCCGCCGCCGGACATCCATCGGACGTCAAGCTGCAGATCGTGCTGAACAGCAAGGCCTGATCAGGCGGCGCGGGTAAAGCGCTTCGAAAGCGATGCCGGCTTGTGAAGCGGCACGCGGCGGAGCATTTCGAGCGCGAACAGGCGGGCGTTCTGCCGGGCCTTGTCGAGATTGCTGATGCGGTTTTCGTCCATCGTGTAGAGCGTGCCGCCGAGATCGAAGATGTCGCGGAAAGCGGCGCGTTCGATGATCGGCGTGTCCAGCACTTCGACCTTGCGCTCGGCAAGCAGCATCTTCACCGCCAGCAGAGCACGGGTGGTGACCATCGAGTTGACGCGGGTCAGAACGACCGAGTGCGGCACGTGAAGATTGGCTTTTTCTTCGAGATAGCGCAGCAGTTCGAGCACGTTTGCACCGCCCTGGGCATCCATGGCGCAGCCCTGGATCGGGATCAGCACGTGGTCGGAGAGGCCGATCGCCTTGGCGAGCAGCGGGCTCTGCGCGCCGGGAAGGTCGAGCACGAAATAATCGGTCTTGTGGCGGTTTTCAGAAATATGCCGGTCGATCGAGGCCTGCGTCACGTAGGAAATGACGTTGAGCTTGTCGTTATGCGGCGAGAGCATGTGCCAGCGGGTGATCCAGTATTGCGGATCGGCATCCAGGATCGTAACGCGGTAGCCCTGCTCAACGAGTTCTGTTGCAAGAAGGAGTACAGCGGTGGTTTTGCCTGCTCCGCCCTTGGTGTTGGCAAAGGTAATGACTGGCATCTTGGGTCCCTGTCCGGCTACGAGCGTAAGATTGCTCTCTCACCGCACCCTCATGATGCGTTGCCCCATTCTTGCCAAACATGGTTAACGAGACGTGAAAATCCGTTGCCAGATCTTACCGGCGACGATCGGCGGCGAGAATTTCCCGGGCGATCTGTTCGAGCGACACGACCTTGTCGACGCCGCCATGGGCGATGGCTTCCTTGGGCATGCCGAAGACCACCGACGACGCCTCGTCCTGGGCCACCGTATAGGCTCCCGCCTGATGCATCTCGTTCATGCCGCGGGCGCCGTCGTCGCCCATGCCGGTCATGATCACGCCCATCGCGTTCGCGCCAGCCGAGCGGGCGGCGGACCGGAACAGCACGTCGACGGAAGGGCGATGGCGGCTGACGAGCGGACCCGAGCGGACCGAGACTTCATAACGCGCGCCGCGCCGTTCTAGCAGCATATGTTTGTCGCCGGGGGCGATGAGCACATGGCCGCGCAGTACCGGATCGCCTTCGGCTGCTTCCTTGACCTCGACTTCGCAAAGGCTGTTGAGACGCTTGGCGAAGGCGGCGGTGAACTTTTCCGGCATATGCTGGACGATGACCAAGCCCGGAGAATTGGCCGGCAGGGCTTCGAGAAGCTCGCGCAGAGCTTCGGTTCCGCCAGTCGAGGCGCCGACGCAGACGACCATTTCGGTGGTCTTCGCCATGGCTCCGAGCTTGGGAGGCGGAAGCATCGCATCGGCCGTAAGCTTGGCGGTCGTGCCGCCTTCGGAAATGCGTGACGGACGCAGCCGGCCGACGCGGGCGCGTGCGGCTCCCTTGACCGCGGTGCGGATCCTTTCGCCGGACTCGGCGAGGTGGTCGGCCGCGCCGATCTTCGGTTTCAGGATAACGTCGACGGCGCCCGCTTCAAGCGCCTGCATCAGCGTTTCCGAGCCGCTTTCGGTCAGCGACGAACACATCACCACCGGGATGGGATGCTGCGCCATCAGCTTGCGGAGAAAAGTGATGCCGTCCATCTGCGGCATTTCCACATCGAGCGTGATGACGTCGGGAATTTCCTCGCGCAGCTTGCGCGCCGCCATGAAGGGATCGCTGGCTGCGCCGATGACTTCGATATCCGGATCCGCCGACAGGACGGCCGTCAGGGTCTGGCGGACGCTGGCTGAGTCATCGATGATCAGAACTCGAATTTTGCCGGTCATGGTTCATACCCGCTTGAACACAGTATTTGCCACCTGCCGGATCGGCAGATCGAAGCCGGTCACGGTTTCCGAGTGACCGATGAACAGATAGCCTCCCGGAAGCAGGGCTTCGCAAAGGCGCGACAGCACGTGCTGCTGAGTCGGTTTGTCGAAATAGATCAGCACATTGCGGCAGAAGATCATGTGCATCGGATCGCCGATGGGATAGGCCTCGTCCATCAGGTTCAGCCGGGCGAAACCGACGCGGGAGCGCAGTTTCGGCGAAATTCGCATCTCCTGCCGCCGCTTGTCGGATGGCCGCATGACATATTTGTTCATCATGTCTGCCGGAACGGGTGCCAGGAGATCGCTCTGGTAGATGCCGCGCTGGGCCTTCTGCAGCACGTCGGTCGAAAGATCGGTAGCAAGCACGAAATAGTCGCGTTCCGGCGTCGACGAACTCAGAAATTCAGAAAGCACCATGGCCATCGTATAGGGTTCGGCGCCCGTCGAGCAGGCGGAACTCCAGGTGCGGATGCGCCGTTCGGCATAGGTCTTCAGGATGTCCGGCAGCGCCGTCTGTACCATGTAGTCGAAATGCTTCGGCTCGCGGAAGAAATCGGTCTTGTTGGTGGTCACGGCATCGATGAGGAAGATCGACTCCGCTTCAATGCCGCCGTGCTTGAACAGATAGTCGCAATAACTGTCGAAGGTCGGCATGGCCGTGACCCGCAGGCGCCGGCGAAGCCGCCCCTCCAGCATCGTCATCTTGCTGTGCGGCATCTTGATGCCGCTATAGTCGTAGATGTACTTCGAAAGCAGATCGAAGTTGCGCTTGCTCAGCCGATCATCGAGCGGCTGGCTTCTCATTGCTGCATTCACGCACATGCCCCCGTACAAGAACCTATTCGGTTATGCCAATTCCGTCATGCGACCTGAGACTGCGGCCCCACATCGGCGAGAGCCGATCCGGAATCCGAAAATAGCCGTGCAAGATCGACGACGACGACGAAACCGCTCTCCCGCCGCACCACGCCGGCGATATAATCGGAGCGCCAGCGCACGCCGATATCCGGTGCCGTCTCGATCTGTTCCTTGCGAAACGGCACGACCTCGAAGACCCGGTCTGCGACGAGGCCGAGCACCAGGACGCGATCGGCGACCGGCACGTCGAGCACCAGGATGCGCGTATGTGGCGTCTTAACCGTCCTCGTCATGCCAAGGCGAAGACGAAGGTCGATCACAGGCACGCCCTGTCCGCGCACATCGCGCAGGCCGAGCAGGTATTCCGGGCCGTGTGGGATCTTGAAGGGTTCCTCGTGGTCGAGAATCTCGCGGACCACCTCGACGGGGACCGCAAAAATCTCGTCGCCGAGGCTGAAGGTCACGAATTGGGATTCGGAGGATATGACTGCCATTACGCGCTCTCCCTGAAATCGTCATCGTCCGCATCCGGGCCGCCCATCGACAGGTCGAGGGCAAACCCTTTCACGCGGGCCTGTTGTGCGGTCACCGAGTGGCCGGCCGAATAAGCCTTGGCCGGCGGCTGGGTCTTGGCCTTCGCCGGTGCGGGCTTGGCGGTCGGGGCCGGCTGGTTTCGCTGCTTGGACCCGGCCCGTTCGACCTTGAAGAAGGCGATCGAGGCCTGCAGTTCTTCCGCCTGAGCGGCGAGTTCTTCTGACGGCGCCGACATCTGTTCGGACGCGCCCGCGTTCTGCTGGGTCACCGTGTAGAGCTGCTGGATCGCTTCGTTGCTCTGCGAAGCACCGATGTCCAGTTCACGGCAGGCGGCGGAGATTACCGACACGAGTTCCGCGGTCTTGTGGATGACCGGCACCAGCTTATTGAGCAACTCGCCGGCTTCCGTGGCGACCTGTACCGTCTCGCCCGAAAGCGCGCTGATTTCGGC
>NZ_JBFTZM010000020.1:0-79129 GCF_056406795.1 Neorhizobium sp. P1_A6
CACCCGGCCTCCGCTTTGCTCGGCCACCCTCTCCCCGAGGGGAGAGGAAGAACAGCCGCGGCGCGGCACCTTCTCCCCAGCGGGGAGAAGGTGCCGGTAGGCGGATGAGGGGGCCACAGTCCCGCAGCATATCGCGACGGATAATCTACCTATCTCAGAACTTGAACACCGCCGTCACCGGGACGTGGTCCGAAGGCTGGTTCCAGCCGCGGGCTTCCTTCAGCACGTCGATGCGGTCGAGGAACGGCCCGAGGTCGGGCGAGGACCAGATATGGTCGAGCCGGCGGCCCTTGTTTGCCGCCTCCCAGTCCTTGGCACGGTAGCTCCACCACGTATAGATCTTCTCCGGCTCCGGCGTGTGCTGGCGCATCAGGTCGAGCCAGCCGCCCTTCGCGATGATCTCCTTCATGCCCTCGGTCTCGACAGGCGTGTGGCTGACGATCTTCAGGAGTTGCTTGTGTGACCAGACGTCGTGCTCCAGCGGCGCGATGTTGAGATCGCCGACGAGGATCGACGAGATGCCGGGCATGGCGTCCGCCTTCAGCGCCTTCATCTCCTCGATGAAATCGAGCTTGTGGCCGAATTTCGGGTTGATCGCCCGATCCGGCTCGTCGCCGCCGGCCGGCACGTAGAAATTATGCAGGCGGATGCGCCGCGAGCCGCGCTCGAAGATCGCCGAAATGTGCCGGGCATCGCCGACATTGCAGTAGTTCTGACGATGGTCTTCGAGGAGCGGCACCTTTGAGGCTATGGCAACGCCATGATAGCCTTTCTGGCCGTGGATGATGATGTGCTGGTAACCGAGGTCCTTCAGCGGCTGCAGCGGGAATTCCGGCTCCTGGCACTTGATTTCCTGCAGGCAGAGAATGTCCGGCTTGTGGCGGACGAGGAACTGCTGGACGATCGGCATGCGCAGCCGCACGGAGTTGATATTCCAGGTCGTGATCGAAAATGTCATGATATCCCTCGGGCTTCGCCCGCGAGCTTTAGGAAATTTTGCGATCCCTGAGAAGCGAAAAGGGCCGCGCAATGAAGCGCAGCCCCTTATTCAGTTCAGGCCTGCCGATGTCAGCCCTTGCGGACGTCCTCATAGGGGATGGTGAAGACCTTTTCGTCCAGGTTCACGCCGTTCTGGACGTTGTAGATCATCACCGACGTATCCTTGTTCTGGGCGTCGGTGATCGTCCATTGGCGCAGGTCGTAGGTCTTGGAATCGAACATCATGGTAATGGTCGAATCGCCGAAGACGGTCTTGTTGCCGAGTACGATGGTGGTCAGATCGGACTCTTCCTTGACGTCGCGGACCATCTGGTTGCCAAGGTCGATACGGCTCGCCAAAAGCAGGCTGAGCGGCGTCTTGGAAAGCGGATAGATATCCCAGGTCTTGAGCTTCATATTGCCGATGACGACGTTCTTGCCGTCAGCAATGACACGGATCGGCGACGGATCCTCGAAGTTGAAGCGCAGCTTGCCGGGTCGCTCGATAAAAAATTTGCCGCCGGTCTGCTCGCCGCGCGGGCCGAACTGCACGAATTCGCCCATCATGGTTTTGACCGACGAGAAGTGGTCGGCGATCTTCTGGGCCGCAGCACTGCCGGCGCTCTGGGCGAAGCCGAGGTTCGGAGCAAAGGCAGCCGCTGCCAGGCCCGCAAGCCCCAGCGAAAACTGCCGGCGGCCGAGCGCGCTGGAATTGATGTTTGAAAGGATGGTCTTTTCGTTCTTCATTCTGGTCTCCTTTCTTTATTCCTCCGCACCAAAGGCGGCGGCTTGATGGCCGCGCCCGTGGCGATCACGAAAGCCTTACCGTTCGAGGATGTCGCCCTCGGTCGGCACCAGGATTTCGCGTTTGCCGGCGTGGTTGGCCGGCCCGATCAGCCCTTCCTGCTCCATCCGCTCAATGAGCGAAGCGGCACGGTTGTAGCCGATGCCGAGACGGCGCTGGACATAGGACGTCGACGCCTTGCCGTCCCGCAGCACGATCGCCACCGCCTGATCATAGGGATCGTCCGACTCCGCGAGGTTGGACATGCCGGCCGGGCCGGAACCGTCGCCGTCTTCGTCGTCATCGGCCGTGATCGCATCGAGATATTGGGGGTGCCCTTGAGTTTTCAAGTAGGCGACGATGTCTTCGACCTCCGTATCGGAGACGAAGGGCCCGTGGACGCGCTGGATGCGGCCGCCACCGGCCATGTAGAGCATGTCGCCCATGCCGAGCAGCTGTTCGGCGCCCTGCTCGCCCAAAATGGTGCGGCTGTCGATCTTCGAGGTGACCTGGAAGGAAATGCGGGTCGGGAAGTTCGCCTTGATCGTGCCGGTAATGACGTCGACCGAAGGGCGCTGCGTCGCCATGATCACATGGATGCCGGCGGCACGCGCCATCTGCGCCAGGCGCTGCACGGCGCCTTCGATATCCTTGCCGGCGACCATCATCAGGTCGGCCATTTCGTCGATGATCACGACGATATAGGGGATTGGCTGGAGATCGAATTCTTCCGTCTCGTACATGGCTTCACCGGTATGGCGGTCGAAACCGGTCTGCACGGTGCGGGTCAGCACCTCGCCCTTCTCCATCGCCTGCTCAACGCGGCTGTTGAAGCCGTCGATGTTGCGCACACCGATCTTCGACATCTTCTTGTAGCGCTCTTCCATCTCGCGGACGGTCCACTTGAGCGCGACGACGGCCTTCTTCGGATCGGTCACGACAGGCGAGAGGAGATGCGGGATGCCGTCATAGACGGAGAGTTCGAGCATTTTCGGGTCGATCATGATCAGGCGGCACTTCTCTGGCGTATAGCGGTAGAGAAGCGACAGGATCATGGTGTTGATGGCGACCGATTTACCCGAACCGGTGGTGCCGGCGACGAGCAGATGCGGCATCTTGGCGAGGTCGGCGACGACGGGCTCGCCGCCGATCGTCTTGCCGAGCGCCATGGCGAGCTTCGCCTTGCTGTTTTCGAAATCCTTGCTGCCGATCATTTCGCGCAGGTAGACCGTCTCGCGGGTGCGGTTCGGCAGTTCGATACCGATCGCATTACGGCCGGGAACGACAGCGACGCGGGCAGCGATCGCGCTCATCGAACGGGCAATATCGTCCGCAAGGCCGATGACGCGCGACGACTTGATGCCCGGTGCAGGCTCGAGTTCGTAAAGCGTGACGACCGGGCCGGGGCGGACATGGATGATCTCGCCCTTGACGCCGAAATCTTCGAGAACGCCTTCGAGCAATCGGGCATTCTGTTCCAACGCGTCGGCGGACAGCGAGGCGTCGCGGGCAACGGCCTTCGGTTCGCTAAGGAGGTGCACGGATGGAAGCTGGAACCCGTCAGGCGCGATGAACGAGCCTTGGGCCTCGCGGGCGACACGAGCGCTCGGTCTCGGCGGCGTGGCCGAGGGCGCGACGCGCTGTTGGACGCGGACGCCATTGACGGTCTGCGGTGCGCGCGAGGCGACGAACGGCGCATCATCGTCCTCGTCGTCGTCGGCCAGGATGCCCGCGGGGCGCGGCGGCATGTCGTCCCGGTCGAACGGCGGGTCGTAATCGTCGTCTTCGTCATGGCTGGAAATCGGCGGAGCGGCCACCACCCGCCGAGGCGAGGTGAGCCGCTCGGCGGGACCATCGAGCGAGGGCTCCATGCGACGGCCCGGGACCACGGATGCCGATCTCGCACGGACCGGCTCGTTCAGCGTCCCGAATTCGTCCTCGTTGAAATCGTAGGGCTGGTCAAATTCCATCCGGCGGCGCGGCTTGATGCCGGCCAGACGGCGTAACCGCGCCTGGGCGATATACCAGTAGTGAGCAAGAGCGCCGAACGCCAGGAAACCGGCAAACCGGTCCTCGTCGTCCTCTTCCTCGATCTCCTCGCGCTTGGAGCGGGTCTTGGCGGYGGCAACAGGCTGATCGTCATCCTCGGCGTCGTCCTCGAAGGCTTCGCCGACCAGGCCCGACGCAAACAGCATCAGCCAGGCGCAGGGGACGGTGAAGATGCAGCCGAGGACGACCRCCACGGTACCGGTCGGATAGGCGCCGACGAACAATGCCGGGAACCGCAGGATCATATCGCCGATGACGCCGCCGATGCCGTTCGGGATCGGCCAGGTGAGCGGTGCGGGAAAGCAGCCCAATGTCGCAGAGGCCAGCAGCGTGCCGCCGCCCCAGGCCGCAAGGCGCGCCGGAACGCGGTCGTATTTACGCCCGGCGATCAAAGCCAGGGCGAAGGCGAGCACCGGCAGCAGGGCGACGAGGCTTGCAAGTCCAAGGAACTGCATCATCAGGTCAGCGAAGGCAGCCCCCGGGAAGCCCAGGAGATTGGTCGGCGCATTGTCGGTCGCATAGGAGAAGCTCGGGTCGGCGACGTTCCAGGTTGCCAGTGCCGCAACCGCCAGCGCCAGCGCGAAGAATATCCCGAAACCGGCGAGCGCCAGCGCCTGGCGCCACACGAACGCGGTGAGCACCAGGCGGGTGGACCGGTTTGCCATAGCCGCTGAACTGCTTCTGCCCATCGTGTCTGCCCGCCGTCCTTGAACGCAACTACAAGCGCGAATCGGCAACCTGAGAGCTGATTCACGCAATTCCAGCGGATAATAGCGCGATGGTGGTTAATGCCCCTTTAACCACAACGGGCCTGGCGAAGGCTGAAAACATGAATAAAAAGCCCGGGTCGAAACCCGGGCCAATGCAGTTTTAACAAAAACCACGATGCAACGTGCTGCGGCAGCGGTCACCCGCCGCCACGAGCCGTAGATCAGGACGCGTGATACGCCGCTTCGCCGTGGGTCGCGAGGTCGAGACCTTCGCGTTCGGCTTCGACGGTGACGCGCAGGCCGACGATCAGGTCGACGACCTTGTAGAGGATCGCCGAACCGATGCCCGACCACAGGAGGGTGGTCAGGACGCCCTTGAACTGTGCCCAGACCTGGGTCGCGGTGCCGGAATAGGAGGCAGCGAAGTCGGCCGTCGAATAGTCGACGATGCCTGCACCGCCGAGTGCCGGGTTGACGAGGATACCGGTGCCGATGGCGCCGAGGATGCCGCCGACGCAATGGACGCCGAAGACATCGAGCGAGTCGTCGTAGTTGAACTTGTTCTTCACCACGTCGACGAAGAAGTAGCAGACCGGCGAAACGATGAGACCGAGAACGATCGAGCCCATCGGGCCGGCAAAACCGGCAGCCGGGGTGACGGCGACGAGACCGGCAACAGCGCCCGAGGCAGCACCCAGCATGGAGGCCTTGCCGCGGGAGAAGGTTTCGACCAGGCACCACGAGACGGCGGCGGCAGCCGTCGCGACGAAGGTGTTGATCATCGCGAGCGATGCGTAGGCGTTGGCTTCGAGGTTGGAGCCGGCGTTAAAGCCGAACCAGCCGACCCAGAGGAGCGAAGCGCCGACCATGGTAAGGGTCATGGAGTGCGGAGCCATGATGTCCTTCTTGTAGCCGGTGCGCTTGCCGAGCATGATCGCGCCGACGAGGCCCGCGATACCGGCATTGATGTGCACGACGGTGCCGCCGGCGAAATCGATCGCTCCATAGGAGAAGATCAGGCCGGACGGATCCGCATAGGCGCTCGGGCCGCCCCAGAACCAGACCATGTGCGCCATCGGGAAATAGATGAACGTGACCCACAGGATGACGAAGAGCATGACGGCCGAGAACTTGATGCGCTCGGCAAAGGCGCCGACGATCAGGGCCGGCGTGATGCAGGCAAACGTCATCTGGAAGCAGACGAAGGTCAGTTCCGGAATGGCGACGCCCTTGGTGAAGGTTTCGGCAAGCGACGACGTGGTGACGCCGGCAAGGAACATCTTGGAGAAGCCGCCGACGAAGCTGTTCAGCGAACCGCCGTTGGTGAAGGCGAGCGAATAGCCGTAGGTGACCCAGATGATCATCACGACGGCCGTGATCATGAAGACCTGCATCAGCACGGACAGCATGTTCTTGGCGCGGACGAGACCACCGTAGAAGAGCGCGAGGCCCGGAATGGTCATCAGCAGGACGAGAATGGTCGAGATGAGCATCCAGGTGTTGTCACCCTTGTCCATCGTCATGGCCGGAGCAGCGGCGGCAGCAGCAGCCGGTGCGGCGGCCGTCTGCGCAAAAGCGACGGCGGGCGCAAGAAGCGCCGCGGCGGCGGCACTCACGCGTCCCAGAGTGGAAATCCTGTTAAATTGCATAGCTAAAAAACTCCCCTGTCAACCGTGCTTCAAAGCGCTTCTGTGTTGGTTTCGCCGGTACGGATGCGCACGGCCTGCTCGATCGAATAGACGAAGATCTTGCCATCGCCGATCTGGCCGGTCTTGGCGGCCGAAGCGATCGCATCCACGGCCTTTTCGACGAGGTCGGAGGGGACTGCGATTTCGATCTTCAGTTTTGGCAGAAAACTTACGGCATATTCGGTACCGCGATAGATTTCGGTATGTCCCTTTTGGCGTCCGTAACCTTTGACTTCGGTTACGGTCAGGCCCTGGATACCGACAGCCGTGAGGGCTTCGCGCACCTCATCCAGCTTGAACGGCTTGATAATGGCCATCACGATTTTCATCTGGCTTTCCCATCCTTTGTTTGTCCTCGGCCAAGGCCGACTCTCCTCATCGACGTCAGATCATGACAGCGACTGGCCAGATACATTCAAGGGGCGTGCCAGTTTCGAGACACCGTATAAGTTATTGAAATGTAAAGAACTAAACAGCCGGTCTCAAAAAACGGGCATTTGGATGGCGCAATCACGTCCAAAACTTGTGCAAATTTGAAAAATTGCACAAGTATTAATCATTTGCCTTTTTCCGAATCAATCCTTCCTGAGCGACCGAGGCGATCAGTGTGCCAGAACGGGTGTAAATGCTGCCGCGGGTCATTCCGCGGGCGCCGGAGGCGCTGGGACTGTCCTGCGTGTAGAGGAGCCAGTCGTCAAATGTGACGGGCCGATGAAACCACATCGCATGGTCGAGGCTCGCCGCCTGAAGCGTCGGATCGAAGATCGACGTGCCGTGCGGATAGAGCGATGCGTCGAGCAGCGTCATGTCGGAGAGATAGGCAAGCACGGCGGCCTGATAGTGACGGTCGGACGGCACCTGCCCGACGGTGCGAACCCAGATGTCCTGCCGCGGTTCGAGCTTGTCCCTGGTGAGATAGTGCACGAGCGAGGTCGGGCGCACTTCGATCGGCCGCTCCCGGCTCCAGTAGCGACGCACATTCTCCGGCGCCTTTTTGAGGAAGAGTTCCTTGAACTCCTTCTCCCCCATCAGATCTTCCGGCTGCGTCACCGAAGGCATGTCGATCTGGTGATCATAACCGCCCTCCTCCACCTGGAAGGAGGCGGACATGGCAAAGATCGCCTTGCCGTGCTGCACTGCCACCGCCCGGCGGGTGGTGAAGCTTGACCCGTCGCGGATACGCTCCACTTGATAGAGGATCGGAACGGAAGGATCGCCGGGGCGCATGAAATAGGCATGCAGCGAATGCACGAAACGATCGGCCGCGACGGTCCGCTGGGTGGCCATCAGGGCCTGGGCGATCACTTGTCCGCCGAACACCCGCTGCCACCCGACATCGGGACTGGTGCCGCGATAGATGTTCTCCTCGAGCTTTTCGAGGTCGAGAGTCGCGATCAGCTGTTCCATGGCGGAGGGGGATTCGGTCTGGCGCGACATTATGACGAACTCCGGCGATAGGAAGCGGCTGTCGGATGATCTATATCCACCACATGATATTCTCAAGTCTCACGGGAGTTTAGGCAAATGCTGGACATGCTGGTTGTAGGAGGCGGTTATGTGGGTCTCGCCGCCGCTGTCGCGGTCAAGCAGGCAGCGCCGCATCTGCAGGTCGAGGTGATTGAGGCGGCTCCTTCCGGCGTCTGGGAAAAGGACGAGCGCGCCTCCGCCATCATCGCCGCCGCAACCCGCATGCTGGACGTCATCGGCGTCTGGAACGAGATTGCCGTGGACGCTCAGCCGATCAACCGGATGGTTGTCACCGACAGCCGCACGTCCGATCCGGTGCGCCCGGTCTTCCTCACCTTCGACGGCGAAATCGAGGAAGGCAGGCCGTTCGCCCATATGGTGCCGAACGTCGCCATGGTGCGGGCACTGCGCGGCGCCGCCGAACGCCTCGGGATTGCCATCCGCCACGGACTTTCCGCCACCGGCTTCCAGTCCGGCAGCACCCGTTGCACGGTCTCGCTCTCCGACGGTTCGGTCGTCGAGACCCGTCTCCTGGTTGCCTGCGACGGCGTGCGCTCGAAACTGCGCGACATGGCCGGCATCAAGACCGTCACCTGGGATTACGGCCAGTCGGGTATCGTCGCGACGGTTGCTCACGAGCGGCCGCATGAAGGTGTGGCGGAAGAACATTTCCTGCCGTCCGGCCCGTTTGCCATCCTGCCGCTCACCAACAACCGCTCCTCGCTCGTCTGGACGGAGCGCACGACTGAGGCCAATCGACTGGTTGCCTCCGACGACCTGGTGTTCGAGGAGGAACTGCAGCGCCGCTTCGGCCACAAGCTCGGCGAACTGACGGTGGTCGGCGACAAACGCGCCTTCCCGCTCGGCCTGACCCTCGCCCGCGCCTTCGTGGCGCCGCGCATCGCCCTTGCCGGCGATGCGGCGCACGGTATTCACCCGATTTCCGGCCAGGGCCTCAATCTCGGCTTCAAGGACGTCGCGGCGCTCGCCGAAACGGTGGTTGAAGCCGATCGCCTCGGCCTCGATATCGGCGCACTCAACGTGCTGGAGCGTTACCAGTCCTGGCGGCGTTTCGACACGTTCCGCATGGGTGTGACGACCGACGTGCTGAACCGGCTGTTCTCCAACGACATCACCCCGATCCGCATCGCCCGCGACTTCGGGTTGGGCATTGTCGAACGACTGCCGAAGCTGAAAAGCTTCTTCATCGACCAGGCGGCGGGCAAGAGCGGCGGGGACGGCCCGAAACTGCTGGCGGGCGAGGCGATCTAAGCACGCGCCCACAGCCCCTCATCCCGCTGCCGCGACGTTCTCCCCGCAAGCGGGGCGAAGGGGTTATGCCGCGCCGGCCTCCTCAAGGAACGATCTTAAGCGGCTTGTGGCGACGTCGGAAACAGAGCGGGAAGTTCGCCGCGTTCCTCCTTCGCCCCGCAAGCGGGGAGAAGGTGCCGGCAGGCGGATGAGGGGCAACAGCCAGCCTGTTAGTCCTCGATCTTGCGGGCTTCGGAGATCAGCATGATCGGAATACCGTCACGGATCGGGTAGGCGAGCTGCGCCTTCTGGGAGATGAGCTCGTTGGTCTCTCGGTTGAAGGACAGCCGGCTCTTGGAGAGCGGGCAGACGAGCAGGTCGAGCAGTTTGGGATCGACCTTGCTGAGTTTCTCGTCCATGGACTTGGGCCTTACTGGAGCATGGTGTCGGAATCGCCAAAATCCCGCGCCAGCAGGATTTCCGTGATCGCGATCAGCGTTTCGGCGCGGGTCCGCAGGTCCGGCGCTTCGAGGAGAGCCTGTTTCTCCGCAGGTCCGAAGGGCGACATCATCGACAGGGAGTTGACGAGCGTGCGGTTGCCGGCGCGCTCGACGCTTTCCCAATCCGCCTCCAGCTTGTTGGCGTCGAGATAGGCGCGGAAGACGCGCAACAGTTCGGCGCGGTCGACCGTGCTCTCATCGTCCTCGGTGGAGAGGTCCGTCATCATCGGGGCGATCTTGAAGGTGCGATAGGGATGGCCGTGGCCCACCTCTTCGATGAGCCGGAACCGGCAGATGCCGCTGATCGAGGTGATGTACCGGCCATCGCCGGTTTCGGCAAACGATGTGATGCGGCCGATGCAGCCGACCGTCGAGAGCGGCGCGCGCGGGCCTTCGGCGGCCTCGCCGGATTCGAGCAGCGACGGCTGTACGATACCGATCAGCCGGTTACCTGCAAGCGCCGCATCGAACATGGCAAGATAACGCGGCTCGAAGATGTTGAGCGGCAGCTGTCCGCCCGGCAGAAGCAATGCGCCGGTAAGAGGAAAGACAGGAACCGTCTCCGGCAGATCCTCGCGCTTCAGATATCTCGCATTTCCCACATGCATGGGTCCGACACCTCCCAGACGACCACCGGCTCAGACCAAAGATTCGCTGATTGAAGTAATGTGGGGCACCCACCGGAGAACGCAAGGCCAATCCTTGAGGATCGGCCTTGCTTGCGAACACAGGCCCGTGTTCACGAAAACGGGCCCTATCTACGAAAACAGAATGGAGGAGAGGCGGCGGCGGGCGGCGATCGTCGCCGGATCCTTCGGTCCCCAGACATCAAAGAACGCCAGGAGCTGGCGGCGGGCACCGTCGTCGTCGAACGTGCGATCCTTGCGCATGATCGTCAGCAGGTGCTCGGCGGCCTTGTCCCGTTCGCCCTGAACGTTGAGGATCTTGGCAAGCTTCAGGCGGGCGTCGTGGTCGTCCGGATTGGCATCGAGTTGGCGCTCGAGAGCCACGGGATCGCCAAGCTTGCGGGCTTCATCGATCTGCTCGAGCTTCTTGGCGACCGCCTGGATCGCCGGATCCTTGGCAAGCTCTTCCGGAAGGGAGGCGAGCATCTGGCTGGCGCGAGCCGTCTCGCCCATGGCGATCAGGCACTGCATCATTCCGGCGGCGGCCTTGGCATTTTCCGGATCGGCCTGCAGGACGGCGCCGTAAAGCTGGGCCGCGTCTTGGATATCGCCGGCGACCAGGAAGGCCTCCGCTTCGGCGAGCGCCCCTTCGATCTCGGCCGCATCTTCTGCGCCGGGAGGTCCGGCAAGCTTGTCGATGAACTGGCGCACCTGGCTTTCCGGCACCGCGCCCATGAAACCGTCGACCGGACGACCATCGACAAAGGCGATGACCGCCGGGATCGACTGGATACCGAGCTGACCGGGGATCGACGGATGATCGTCGATATTCATCTTGACGAGCTTGACCCGACCCTGGCCTTCGTTGACGACCTTTTCGAGTACCGGCGTCAGCTGCTTGCAGGGACCGCACCACGGCGCCCAGAAATCGACGAGAACCGGCTGGCGGCGCGATTCTTCCAGAACATCCTTGGTGAACCCGGCCGTGCTCGTATCGGACACGTAACTCCCTGCAGGCGCCGACGTGGCGGGTGCCGCGCCAAAACTCGCCGAGGCGGTCATCTGTCCGCCGTAAGAACCGCCATAGGGGTTATTGCTGCCGCTCATGAATGTTCTCCCGGGAACGCTTTCGCATCTTTGCCATATAGGCTGCAAAGATCGTATGTCAGTCTGTCACTTTCAAGACAAGCGGCGGATGGCCGGTCGCTTCCAGAAAACGGATGAGATCGTCGCGCCCGATCGACGTGGTGGCATCGTTCGACAGCGGATGGCCGTTGATGATGTCGTGCTTCATCAGGTCTTCGTCGAGCACGAAGGTGACATTGCGTCCCGTATCGTTGAAGGCACCGAACACCGTCACCGAACCGGGAACCACGCCGAGATATTCCTGAAGCATTTCGGGCCTGCCGAAGGAGACGCGGCCCGACGCTCCGATCACCTTGTGCACGGTCTTCAGGTCGACCGTCGCGCGTTCCTCGACCGTCAGGACGAAATACTGGTCCTTCTTGTCCTTCACGAACAGGTTCTTGGTGTGGCCGCCGGGGATCTCGTCACGCAGGCTTTCAGACTCGGCAACCGTGAAGACCGGCGGGTGCGTCTTGGTCGAATGCGCAATGTTCAGGCTGTCGAGGAAACGGAAAAGATCCTCGGCGGTTTTCGGCTCTGTCTCGGTCATGCGGATGGATTGGCTCTGTTGGCGGGCGGTTGAGACGCAACCATAACCACAATGTTGCCCTCGGCCAAGGGAAGCGCACACGATCTCGTGAAGCGCTTGACCCAGAATGATGGGCGACCATTTAAACAGACATGGAGAACCGGCCTCCGACTATTCGGTCGGCGGCCTGTAGCCAATTGATAAATAATAACTACTCCAGTTAACTCAAGTTTATTCCGCGCGGCTTTTCGCGCCTCTCGATACCGGCCCCGGCCAATAACTGCCGCTCAATCTCCAGTGCCGGCGCAGCGCCCGGCTTCTTAACGGAAAGGTCTGCCTGATGGTCACCTTCACGCTCAACGGACAGGAAAGAACGTTCGACGGCGACCCCGACACTCCGCTTCTCTGGGTCATCCGCGATTTCGAAAAGCTCACCGGCACCAAATACGGCTGCGGCGTCGCCCAGTGCGGCGCCTGCACGGTGCATCTCGATGGCACGCCGCGACGCTCCTGCGTAACCCCGATCTCGACGATCGAGGGCTCGGAGGTTGTCACGATCGAAGGCGTTTCCGGCACGGAAGCCGATGCGGTCAAGACCGCCTGGACCGGCCTCGACGTGCCGCAATGCGGCTACTGTCAGTCCGGACAGATCATGTCGGCCGTGGCCCTGCTGCAAATGGTGCCGAAGCCGACGGATGCCGATATCGACGGCGCTATGGCCGGAAATATCTGTCGATGCGCCACCTACCATCGCATCCGCGCGGCGATCCACAATGCCGCCAATTCGATGGAGGGCTGAGCCATGACCATCCAGGACGTCAACACCACTCGCCGCGGTTTTCTCGCCGGCTCGGGTCTCGTCATCGGCGTCGCCATCGCGCCAAAGATGCTCTCCGCCGCGCCGACCGGCGTGCATGCCGGCGGCGACCCGGCGCTGGCCCCGATGAATGCCTTCGTCAAGATCGGCACCGACGACACGGTGACGGTACTCGCCAAGCACATCGAATTCGGCCAGGGCCCGTTCACCGGTCTCGCGACGCTGGTCGCCGAAGAACTCGATGCCGACTGGAGCCAGATGCGCGCCGTCCACTCGCCGACCGACAACAAGGTCTATGCCAACCTGATGTTCGGCCTGCAGGGAACCGGCGGTTCGAGCTCCATCGCCAATTCCTATGAGCAGATGCGCAAAGCAGGCGCCACGGCGCGGGCGATGCTGGTCGCGGCAGCAGCCGAAGACTGGAAGGTCCCGGCCTCCGAAATCACCGTCCAGAAGGGCCGCATCAAACACGCCGCCTCCGGCAAGGAAAGCGGTTTCGGCGCTTTCGCCGAAAAGGCGGCCCGCCTGACACCGCCCGCAGAGCCGAAACTCAAGGACCCCAAGGATTTCGTGCTGATCGGCACCGAACTGCCGAAACTCGACACCCATGGCAAGACCAACGGCACCGCGATCTTCACGCTCGACATCACGCCTGACAACCTGCTGATCGCCGTCGTTGCCCACCCGGAACATTTCGGTGCGACGGTGAAGAGCTTCAACGATGCCGAAGCCCGCCAGGTGCAGGGTGTGATCGACGTGAAGCAGGTGCCGTCGGGCATCGCCGTTTATGCGGACAACACGTTCGCGGCGCTCAAGGGCCGCGATGCGCTGAGCATCGAATGGGATCTCTCAAAGGCCGAGACCCGCTCCTCGGAAGACCTTTCCGCCGATTACCGGAAACTCTTCGGCGAAAAGGGTCTGGAGGCGGCCAACAATGGCAATGTCGACGACGCTTTCAAGGGCTCCGGCCTGCAGACGGTGGAAGCCGAGATCGTCTTCCCCTTCCTGGCCCATGCGCCGATGGAGCCGCTCGACGCCGTCTTCATCAAGGCGGATGACGGATCGGTCGATATCTATAACGGCGCGCAGTTCCCGGGCATGGATCAGTCGGTCGCCGCCAAGATCCTCGGGCTCGACGAAACGAAGGTCAGGGTGAACACCCAGCTCGCCGGCGGCAGCTTCGGCCGCAAGGCGCAGTTCGGCTCGCCCTACATACAGGAAGCGGCAGCCGTCTATGCCGCAACCGATCGCAGCCGTCCCTTGAAGCACATGTGGACCCGCGAGGACGACATCCGTGGCGGTTATTACCGCCCGATGTATGCCCACAAAATGCGCGGCGCCATCAATGCGCAGGGCCAGATCACCGCCTGGGAACAGGTGATCGTCGGCCAGTCGATCATGGGCAAGGCCGATCTCGACGAGACCTCGGTCGAAGGCGCCTCCAACCTGCCCTACACGATCCCGAACCTGAAGGTCAGCGCCCACAACGTCCAGCTCGCCATCCCGCCGCTCTGGTGGCGGTCGGTCGGCCACACCCATACGGGCTTTGCGGTCGAGACCTTCGTGGACGAGCTGTTCCAGAAGATCGGCAAGGATCCGGTCGAGGGGCGACTTGCGCTGCTTGGCGAAAAGCCACGCCATGCGGGCGTGCTGAAGAAGGCTGCCGAAATGGCGAACTGGGGCTCGCCTCTGCCGGAAGGCCGCGCCCGCGGCGTTGCGGTGGTCGAAAGCTTCAACACCTTCGTCGGCCAGATCGTCGAAGTTTCGGTCGGCCCGGAAGGCGCACCGCGTGTCCACAAGGTCTGGTGTGCGGTCGATTGCGGCGTCGCCGTCAATCCGAACGTCATTAAGGCGCAGATGGAAGGCGGCATCGGCTACGGCCTCGGCGCAGTCCTCTTCGATGCGGTGACGCTCGCCAAGGGCGGCAAGATCGTGCAGTCGAACTTCCACGACTACCGGTCGATCCGCATCAACGAGATGCCGGACGTGGCCGTCGAGATCATCAAGTCGAGTGAAAAGCCGAGCGGCGTCGGCGAACCCGGCGTGCCGCCCGTCGGCCCGGCGGTTGCCAACGCCTGGAGGCGCCTGACCGGCGCGCCGGTCCGGCAGCTGCCTATCGTCAACATCGTTTCGGCCTGAGGATCAAACCCCGATGAATTGGAAACTCGCTATCACCGGCGTCGCGACACTCTGTCTTTTCGTGGGCGCCGGCACGCTTCTGTCGCCCGCCTCTGTCGCCCAGGACGCCAAGATCGACGCCAAGACGCTGAAGCCCGCCGCTTCCTTCCAGTCGATCGCCAACGAGCGGGAACGCTCCGTGGCGCTCTTCCAGGAGGCGGGCAAGGTCATCCAGCACCCGCGCTGCGTCAACTGTCACCCGGCGACCGACCGGCCGCTGCAGGGCGTCAACATGCACCCGCACCAGCCGCCGGTCTTCCGTGGCGACGGCGGGATGGGCCTGCCCGGCATGCAGTGCACCACCTGCCACAGCGCGGAAAACACCCCGGTTGTCGGCCAGGCCGATACGATCAAGAGCATACCGGGCAATCCCGCCTGGCATCTGGCGCCGATCGAGATGGCCTGGGTCGGCAAGTCGCTCGCCCAGATCTGCCAGCAGATCAAGGACCCGGCCCGCAACGGCGGCAAGACCATGGACCAGATCGTCGAGCACATGGCGCATGACGAACTGGTCGGCTGGGGCTGGAAGCCGGGTGCCGGACGCGAACCGGTGCCGGGCACCCAGGCCCAGTTCGGCGAGCTGATCAGCGCCTGGGTGAAGTCCGGAGCGGCCTGCCCGGCGTCTTGAGAATGAAGCGGCCGCCGGTTCCGGCCGGAACCGGCGGTTTGCAAGGGCTTTGACGGGATCGCAATTTTTCTTGGCGCCAATCGTCATTTCCCTGTTGCATTTGAAAAAGGACTGGGCCATATAGCGCCCGTCGCCGGCAACGAGCCACGACGCCACGGTCAAGCTTTACTACCACGGACCGATGGATTGATGAGCGGGTGTAGCTCAGTGGTAGAGCACAACCTTGCCAAGGTTGGGGTCGAGGGTTCGAATCCCTTCGCCCGCTCCAAATTCCCCTTTTTTGAGACTATACTCTATCAGCCCGGCCACAGGGCCAAGACGCTCGACAGCGACGCCCCGATTGCAGACGCAAAGCGGGCGCTTCCCCTCCATTACCCTTTCCCCATGAATTTAATGATTCCCGCATGTTCACCGAATGCGCGAGATGGCATATTGGTTGCAACCGCCCATGCGATCGCACCAGTGATTCGGTGGTTGAACTGGAGATGTGCCGTCATGGAATCTCGCCCACACCACCAGAAACTGAGCCAGAAAACCGCCGTTGAAACCATGCAACGGCTTGAGGGCATCGTCGCCTCTGCCATGGACGGGATCATCACCATCGATGACGAGCAACGGGTCATCCTGTTCAATCCGGCCGCAGAGCGCATGTTCGGCCTGCCGGCCAACGAGGCACTTGGTCAGCACATCTCCCGTTTCATGCCGGAACGCCATCGCCCGACCCATGCGGCGCACATTCATCGTTTCACCGAAACCGGCGTGACCACCCGCCAGATGGGATCACTCGGTGCGATCAGCGGCTTGCGCGCGGACGGCCAGGAATTTCCGATCGAGGCGTCGATCTCGCAGGTCGAGATCGGCGGCGAGCGCCTGGCCACCGTCATCCTGCGCGACATCACCGAGCGAAAGGCCGCGGAGGATGCCCTGCTGGAAAGCCGGCGACGCATGGAAGGGATTGTGGAATCGGCGATGGACGCGCTGATCACCGTCGACGGGGGTCAGCGGATCGTGCTGTTCAACCCGGCCGCCGAGCGCATGTTCGGCGTCGCCGGCAAAGATGCGATCGGCTCGCCGATCGAACGTTTCATCCCCGAACGGTTTCGGCATGGACATGGCGAACATATCCGCCTCTTCAAGGAGACCGGCGTTACCAACCGCCGGATGGGCGCATTGGGGGCGATCAGCGGCCTGCGCGCCAATGGCGAGGAATTCCCCGTCGAGGCGTCGATTTCGCAGGTCCAGATTGGCGATGGAAAGCTGGCAACGGTCATCTTGCGCGACATTACCGAACGCAAGGCCAACGAGGATTCCCGCCAGCTATTGGCCCGCGAGGTCGATCACCGGGCCAAGAACGCCCTGGCTGTGGTGCAGGCCCTGGTCTCCCTGACCCGTGCCGAAACCAAGGAGGCTTTCATCGTTGCAGTCCGGGGCCGCGTTTCCGCGCTGAGCCGCGCCCATTCGTTACTCGCCCAGAACCGGTGGGAGGGCGGAGATCTCGCAGCGGTCCTCACCGAGGAAACCCGGGCCTATCAAAGCGTCAGCCAGTTGATGATCGGCGGGCCTTCAGTCACACTCACCCCCAATACCGTGCAGCCGGTCAGCCTCCTCATTCACGAGCTTGCCACAAATGCCGTCAAATACGGGGCATTGTCGGTCGCAGAAGGCCGGGTCGATGTCTCCTGGCGCATCCTGCCGTCTTTCGAACTGGAGCTCCGCTGGACCGAGACCGGCGGACCGGCGGTGCAGAAGCCGGAATCCAGGGGCTTCGGCTCAACCTTGGTGATGGAAGTCGCCACCCGTCAATTGGCGGGCGAACTTGACATCAGCTGGCCGCCAACCGGTATGTGCCTGGTCGCGACGCTGCCCCGATCCGTCTATCGGCCCGACATTTCGGCCGGCTCGGTTCCCGGCGAGGAGGTTGCGCCCAAGTCGTCGGAGGCCGGTTCGGCGGGGCGGATACTTGTCGTCGAGGACGAGACGCTTATCGCCATGGAGCTCTGCAGCGAGCTTGAATCGCGCGGCTGGGAAGTCGTCGGACCAGCGGCAACTACCGATGAAGCCATGCGCCTGGTCGGCGCCTCGCAACTTCCCGACGTCGCCGTCCTCGATGTCAATCTCGGGGGAAACCCCGTCTATCCGTTCGCGGAATGGCTGCAGACCCATGGCGTGCCCTTCCTGTTCTGCACCGGATACGAGCAGCTTGACGATCACCACGGCTTCAAAAACCGGACGACCATCCGAAAACCAGTGAACATGACGCTGCTGGAAGGTGAACTGCGCCGCATCCGTCAACCGATGTGACCGGAAAACGCCGCCGGCTTTTGGGCCAGCGGCGGCGTCAATTCGGAAAAGCCCGATCAGGCCGCACGCGAGCGATAACCGCCGGAAGCATAAGTCTGGGAGGATGCACCGCCATTCGTCTTGAAGCGCGCCATCATGTCGGCGAGGCTGTCGGTTTCCTGCGTCAGGCTCTGGGCAGCGGCGGTGGTTTCTTCCACCATCGCGGCGTTCTGCTGGGTCACCTTGTCCATCTGGTCGGCGGAGGCCGCCACTTCGCGCAGGCTCATCGCCTGTTCGCTGGTGCTCGAGCTGATCGTGTTGACGAAGGTGCTCATCTGCGCGACTTCGCCGACGATGTCGTCAAGCGATTTGCCGGAAGCGGTGACGAGCTCGACGCCCTGCTTGACCTGCGCGGACGATGTCGAGATCAGCGTCTTGATCTCCTTGGCGGCATCGGCCGAACGCTGGGCGAGCCCGCGGACTTCCTGGGCGACGACTGCGAACCCGCGACCGGCCTCGCCGGCGCGGGCGGCTTCGACCCCTGCGTTGAGGGCGAGAAGGTTGGTCTGGAAGGCGATGTCGTCAATCACGCCGATGATCCGGCTGATCTGCTCGGCCGAGCCTTCGATGGCAGCCATGGCGGCGACCGCACTGGCGACGATCTCGCCGCCGCGCTGGGCCTTCTGCTGCGCAAGCGATGCGACACCCTGGGCGCGGCTTGCGCCGCTGGCGCTGTCGTTGACGGCCGAGGTCACCTGGCCGAGAGCAGCAACCGTCTCTTCAAGGCTTGCAGCCTGCTGTTCCGTGCGCTTGGCGAGATCGTTGGAGGCGATCGAGATTTCTTGCAGACCAGCGCGGATCGTGCCGACGGCGCCGACGACCGAGCCGATAGCCTCTTCGAGATTGCCGACCGAGCTGTTGAATTTGGCGCGGATCGGCTCGAATTCCACTGCGACGGCACCGTCCATGCGGACCGTCAGATCGCCGCCGGCAAGCCGGTTGAAGCCTTCCTCGATCGCATGGACGAAGGTGCGCAGATCCTCGCCCTTGGCACTGTCGATCGCCGACTGGCGCTGGCGCTGATGTTCCTGCGCCTCGCGGGCCTCCGATGCCTGTTGCTCCAGCCGGACATTCTCCTCGGCGGATGCCTTGAAGACCTGGACGGCACGCGCCATGGCGCCGATCTCGTCCTGGCGCTCCTGGCCTTCCACCTTGGCACCGAGATTGCCGCCGGCAAGCTTCGTCATTGTCACGGTCAGGCGACGGACGGTGCCCCCGAGCGAGCGGGCAAAGATCAGGAAGCCGATCAGCGACAGGATCGAAACGACGACGGTGCCAAGTGCGGTCATCCACAGCGCCGTCTCGCTGGCCGTGACCAGCGGCGTGATATCGGAGGCGATTTCGAGAACGCCAACCTTGGTGCCTGAGAAGTCGAGGAGCGGCACCGCCTCGACGGCATAATGCTTGCCGCCGATATCGGCATAACGCCGCACCGAGCCCTTGTCATAGGCCTCCTGAAGCTCAGCGCCGCTCAGGATCGGATTGCCGCCATAGGTGGACGCCTGCTTGTCAAATTTGTCGGCGCCCTTGGTGTAGAGCGTGACATAAGCGTTCGCCTTCTTGGTCAGACGGGAGAAATAGGCATCGACGAGCTTCAGCCCGACATCCACCACACCGACGACCTTGCCGTCCGTGACGACCGGAGCGGTCGCAAACAGGCTGACGGCGGTGCGGCCGGTCTCGATGCCGACCACCAGTTTCTTGTCGCTGAGCGAGGTCGCCACCATCTTGCGGCGCGCCTTGATATTGTCGCCAAAAACGTCCGGATCGTGCACGCGGGCAACCGCATCGGCCGCTGCGGAGCTGAAGGTGATCATTTCAAGCCCACTCGCGTCCTTGACGCTCTTCAGGCTGGCGAAGCGGGAGAGCAGGCCCTGCCGATCGTTGGCGAGAATGAGCGGGGAGGTTTCCGGCAGGGAGGCGATCGTCAGCGCCAGCGCGGAGGCCGCACGCCCCTGGGCGGCCATGTCGTCCTGGATGGCCGCGAGATCGTTATCAAGCTCCGTCTGCAGCGCCTGCTCGGTCATGCTCGACTGGCGTTCCCATGCGAGCCCGCCGATTACCACGCTCGCGAAAAGCACCGCTGCAAAACCGAAGAAGGTAAGCCGTGTCGACAATGGCTTCCTGATGCTGATCTCGTTCATATGTCCCTCGAATTGTGCTCTGCAAAAGCAGAGGGCAGCCGCCCGGCGGGCGGCAATGCCAATCCTGAAGAAAACTATGTCGAAATCGGTTGAAATTTAACTAATGTCAAAATCCCATTGCGTTCCACAATGTAAAACGCGAAGCGGTAACTTTGCTTCGGCGTGCGCCGCGGTAGAGTTACAACTGAACTTGTCGATTTTACAAGGACACCGAAGCAAGTCCGGCTGAATGCCGGGAATTATTTGGACATGGGGGCGCGAGCTGGGCTCAAGCGCCGCCCACTGTTGTCATTGCTTTGAAAAGACATAGTCCGTTTCCTGCAGCAACACCTCGCCCGGCCGCAGCACCGCATTCGGGAAGTTGGCGTGGTTGATGGCATCCGGCCAGACCTGGGTTTCCAGGCAGAACCCGGCAAAAGCCCCATATCGGCGGCCGTCGAGGCCCGGCACCGGGATCTGCGATAGCTTGAAGGCGGCATAAAGCTGCACGCCCGGCTCGGTGGTGCGAACCTCCAGCGACACGCCGGAATGGATGCTGCGCGCCAAAGCCACCGCACGCTTGGCGGTTCGCTCCGGCGACAGGCAGAAGTTATGATCGAACAGGACCTGAGCCTCGCCGTCGAACCGCTTCATCGGCCCCATATCGCGCAGGTCGAAAGGCGTGCCCGCGACGGGCATCAATTCGCCGGTCGGCACCTGATTGTCGTCAAAGACGAGCACATGGTCGGCTGCGATCATGATGTCATGGCCGAGCGCGTCCTCGTGGCCGTCAAGGTTGAAATAGGTATGCTGGCAGATATTGGCGAGCGTCGGCTGATCCGTAGTGGATTGGTAGACGACGGAAAGAACGCCGTCACTTTTGAGTTGGTAGGTCGCGGTGATGGTGCAGTTTCCCGGATAACCGGCACGGCCGTCGGGATCGGTGATCCGCAGCACCACCTTGTCGGCAGTATGCTCGACGATCGTCCAGTTGCTGCGGCCGATGCCGTCCGAGCCGCCATGGAGGTGGGTGACGCCCCGTTCGTTCAGTTCCAGCTGATATTGCTTCCCATCCAGCGTGAAACGGCCACCGCCGATACGGTTGGACGAACGGCCGGGCGTCGCGCCGAAATATGGGGAATGGTTCAGGTAATCCTCAAACCGCTCGAAACCGAGCACAAGCGGCGGCTGATGGCCGTCGAGCCTGAGGTCCTGGATCACCGCACCCCAGGTGATGACGTTAGCAGTGAGCCCGCCGCCGGAGATCCGGACACGATAGACGGTTTCGCCCTTTTCCGTGGTGCCGAAAACTTCGAAATTCTGGTCCGCCATGAGATTGCTCCTCCACCGATATGTTTGCGGCAACCTGCGCGATTTGGCGGCGGCCCGCAACGCCGCGGAGAAGAAAAAAGGCTCTAACGCGTGAGCGCGCGCGTCGCCTGTTCCAATCCGCCAAGCGTCAGCGAGAACATGCGCTCGGTCATCAGCTGCCGCATGACGCCGATCGAGGTCGTATGGCTCCAATGATCCTGCGGCACCGGATTGAGCCAGACGCAGCGGCGGAAATGCTCGGTGACGCGCCTTATCCAGGCCTCTCCCGGCTCCTGGTTCCAGTGCTCCACGGAACCGCCCGTGTGGGTAATCTCGTAAGGGCTCATCGAAGCATCGCCGACGAAGATCACCTTGTAGTCGGCGCCGTAGCTGCGGATCAGGTCGAGCGTCGGCGTTCGCTCCGACCGGCGGCCGTTCTCCTTCCACACGCCTTCATAGAGGCAGTTGTGGAAGTAGAAATGCTCCATATGCTTGAACTCGGTGCGGGCCGCCGAGAACAGTTCTTCGACCACCCGGATATGGTCGTCCATCGAGCCTCCGACATCGAAGAACATCAGCAGCTTCACCGCGTTGCGCCGTTCCGGCCGGGTCTGGACGTCAAGATAGCCATGCTCGGCAGTAGAGCGGATCGTGCCCGGCAGGTCGAATTCCTCGACCGCCCCTTCCCGCACCCAGCGGCGCAGCCGTTTCAGAGCTAGCTTGATGTTGCGGGTGCCGAGTTCCACCTTGTCGTCGAAATCGGCAAACTCCCGCTTGTCCCACACTTTTACCGCCCGGCGGTGGCGGGACTGGTCCTGGCCGATCCGCACGCCTTCCGGATTATAGCCATAAGCGCCGAAAGGTGACGTGCCGCCGGWGCCGATCCATTTCGAGCCGCCCTGATGCCGACCCTTCTGCTCCTCAAGCCGCTGGCGCAGGGTGTCCATCAGCTTCTCGAACCCGCCGAGCGACTCGACGAGCTTCTTCTCTTCGTCGGTCAGATGCTTTTCGGTGAGTTTGCGCAGCCATTCTTCGGGAATGCTGGCGACATCCAGGCCAGGCTCCCCGGAGACCATTTCCAGCCCGCGAAAATAGGACGAAAAGACCCGGTCGAACTTGTCGATATGCCGCTCGTCCTTCACCAGCGCCGTGCGGGCGAGGAAATAGAAGGCCTCCACATCGAAATCCGCGATCCCTTCCTCCATGCCTTCCAAAAGGTCAAGGAACTCCCGGAGTGTCACCGGGATCTTCGCTTCTTTGAGGTGAAGGAAGAAGGGAATGAACATCGCGTCGAAAACCTATTCGGTACCGATCTTCTCCGGATCATAGGGGGTGGTCTGGTAGATCTCGTTGATCCAGTTGCCGAACAGAAGATGTGCATGGCTGCGCCAACGGTTCAAGGGCGTCAGCGTGTCGTCGTTATGCGGGAAGTAGTTATGCGGCATCTTGATCGGTACGCCGGCATTGACGTCCCGGAAATATTCGTCCGCCAGCGAGGTGGAGTCGTATTCCACATGGTTGAACATATAGAGCCGCTTGCCGGCCTTCTCGTGCACCAGGCAGATACCCATTTCCTCGGATTCCATCAGGATTTCGAGGTTGGGGGTCTTCTCGATGTCGGCGCGGCGGACTTCCGTCCAGCGCGACACCGGCACTTGGAAATCGTCTGAAAATCCGTTGAGATAGATCGAGGACGGCACGAGATTGCGGTGGCGATAGACGCCGAACGCCTTTTCCTTGAGCTCGTATTTCGGCACGCCATGGAAATGATAGATCGCCGCCATCGCGCCCCAGCAGACATTCATGGTCGAATGCACGTTGGTCGCGGTCCAGTCGAGGATTTGCCTCATCTCGTCCCAATAGGTGACGTCCTCGAAAGGAAGCGTCTCGATCGGCGCGCCGGTGATGATGAAACCGTCGAACTTGCGGTGCTTCACCTCTTCCCAGGTCTCGTAGAAGGACAGGAGGTGATCTTCCGACGTGTTCTTGGCCTTGTGGCCGCCGACGCGGATCAGCGAGAATTCGACTTGCAGCGGCGAGGCGCCGACGAGGCGCGCCATCTGCAGCTCGGTCTTGATCTTGTTCGGCATGAGGTTGAGCAGCCCGATCTGCAGCGGACGAATGTCCTGCCGCACCGCCATGGTTTCGGTCATCACCCGGACGCCCTCGGAAACGAGGGTGCTATATGCGGGCAGCGTATCGGGAATCTTGATCGGCATGTCTCAACCCAGCAAAAATAAAACCGGCGGCAAGATAAATCGCGACCGGTCCGTGGGAAGACATCTTCTCGCGGCCCTTTAGCGACTTTTTTAACGTGGCTGCAAGCCGGCCGGCCAAATCACCACGAATTCTCGGGAGTTCAAATACGCCTTGCTACGACCGGCGTCAATGGGAGCATAATCTTCCGCTCAGCGCTCCCGCCGCGCCATGAAGGCCAGCCGCTCGAAGAGATGCACGTCCCGCTCGTTCTTGAGGAGAGCGCCATGCAGCTTCGGCAGCGCGTTCTTGACGTCGCCGCGCAGGTCCGACGGATCGACATCGTCGGAGACCAGCAACCTGATCCAGTCGAGCGCTTCGGAGGTCGAGGGCTTCTTCTTCAGCCCCGGCATCTCGCGGATTTCGTAGAATTGGGTGAGCGCATTGCGCACCAGCGTCTGCTTAATGCCGGGATAATGGACCTCGACGATGCGGGCGAGCGTATCCACGTCCGGGAAGCGGATATAGTGGAAGAAACAGCGGCGCAGGAAGGCGTCCGGCAGTTCCTTTTCGTTGTTGGAGGTGATGATGACGATCGGCCGGACCTTGGCGCGCACCATTTCACCGGTCTCGTAGACATGGAATTCCATGCGGTCGAGTTCCTGCAGCAGGTCGTTCGGGAACTCGATGTCGGCCTTGTCGATCTCGTCGATCAATAGGACGAGCTTCCTGTCGGCGGCAAAGGCCTGCCATAGCTTGCCGCGGCGGATGTAGTTGGCCACGTCGTGGACGCGTTCGTCGCCGAGCTGGCTGTCGCGCAGCCGCGAGACAGCGTCGTATTCGTAGAGCCCCTGCTGGGCCTTGGTGGTGGACTTGATGTTCCACTCGATCAGATCGAGCCCGAGGGCCGCGGCCACCTGCCGCGCAAGCTCTGTCTTGCCGGTGCCGGGCTCGCCTTTCACCAGCAGCGGACGTTCGAGCCGGATCGCGGCGTTGACCGCCACCATCAGATCCTTGTCGGCAATATAGTCCGCTGTACCCTGAAACTGCATCTCGTGATCCTGATCGGTGAACGCGCCGCAAACTAAAAGCTCGCCCGAGGCGGTGCAACAGCTTTCCCTTTCCACCGGCTTTGCGCTATGGGCAATGCGCATGACCCATTCGACCTTCACCATTCTGCTCGGCGGCAACTTGCGCGTCACCGATCGCCTGCGGGAGACGATCGCCGGCAGCCGCTTCATTGCGGCCGATAGCGGCATGCGCCATGCGTCAGCACTCGGCGTGAAGCCTGAACTCTGGGTCGGCGATTTCGATTCCTCGGATGCCGCGCTGATCGCGCAGTTCCCGCAGGTCGCGCGGCAGGCCTTTCCGCCGGCCAAGAACGAGACGGACGGCGAGATCGCGACGGCCGAAGCCATCGAACGCGGCGCGACAAGGCTGATCTTGGCCGGCGCGCTCGGCGGCGAGCGCAGCGACCACGCGCTTCAGCATCTCTTTCACGCCATGAGCCTGGCCGAACGCGACCTCGACATCCTGCTGACGTCGGGTGACGAGGAGGCCGTGCCGCTGCTGCCGGGCACAAGGACACTGGATCTGCCGAAGGGTTCGCTGTTTTCGGTCATCGGTTTTTCCGACCTTGAAGGGCTCGATATCATCGGCGCACGTTATCCGCTCGACAACTTCTCACTCCCCTTCGGCTCCTCGCGCACCGTCTCGAACGTTGCAGAAGGCCGGGTGGAATTCCATTTGAGGAAAGGCAGGGCGATGATCCTTGCCCGCCCCCACGACTTTACAGGAGCCTGACTGTTGGCGCCCCCAATTCTGAAACTTGACGATATTTTCCTGAGCTTCGGCGGCGCGCCGCTTCTCGCCGGCGCCGGCATGCAGGTGGAGCCGGGCGACCGCATCTGCCTCGTCGGCCGCAACGGTTCCGGCAAGTCGACGCTGATGAAGATCGCCGCCGGCATGGTCGAGCCCCAGTCGGGCGAGGTGTTCCGCCATCCCTCCTCGACCATCCGTTATCTCGAACAGGCGCCGGATTTCGCCGATTATTCGACGGTGCAGGCCTATGCCGAAGCGGGCCTCGGCCCGGGCGACGATCCCTATCGCGTCACCTACCTGCTCGAACATCTGGGCCTCACCGGCCAGGAACACCCGAACACGCTCTCCGGCGGAGAATCCCGACGCGCAGCGCTTGCCCGGGTCATGGCGCCCGAGCCGGACATCCTGATGCTCGACGAGCCCACCAACCACCTTGACCTGCCGACTATCGAATGGCTGGAAGAGGAGTTGCGCAAGACGAGAAGCGCGCTCGTGGTGATCTCGCATGACCGTCGTTTCCTCGAAAAGGTCTCGAACGCCACGGTCTGGCTCGACCGCGGTACATCACAACGTCTCAACCGCGGTTTCGGCGAATTCGAAGCCTGGCGCGACGAGGTATTGGAGGCGGAAGAGCTGGAGCAGCACAAGCTCGGCAAGGCGATCGAGCGCGAGGAACACTGGCTGCGCTACGGCGTCACCGCCCGCCGCAAGCGCAACATGCGCCGCCTCGGCGAGTTGCAGACGATGCGCGGCAATTACCGTGGCCATAAAGGACCGCAGGGCACGGTGCAGGCGAGCGTCAGCGAGGGCCGCGAATCCGGCAAGCTGGTCATCGAGGCCGAAAACATCACCAAAAGCTACGACCGGCCGATCGTCGCGCCGTTCTCGATCCGCGTGCATCGCGGCGACTGCATCGGTCTCGTCGGCCCGAACGGCGCCGGCAAGACGACGCTGCTGAAGATGCTGACCGGCCAGCTGGCGCCCGACACCGGCACCGTCAAGCTCGGCACCAACCTGGAAATCGCCACGCTCGACCAGAAGCGCGAGGACCTGGACCCCGAGGACACGCTGTCCCATTATCTGACGGATGGACGCGGCGAGACGCTGTTGGTCAACGGCGAGCAGCGGCATGTCGCAGGCTATATGAAGGACTTCCTGTTCCAGCCGGAGCAGATCAGGACACCGATCAAGAACCTCTCCGGTGGCGAGCGCGCCCGGCTGATGCTGGCCCGCATCATGGCCCGGCCATCGAACCTGTTGATCTTGGACGAACCGACCAACGACCTCGACATCGAGACGCTGGACCTGCTGCAGGAAATCGTCGCCGGCTATACCGGCACCGTCATCCTCGTGAGCCACGACCGCGACTTCCTCGACCGCACCGTAACCTCGACCATCGCCCCCGCAAATCCGGACGCACCGGACGGCCGCTGGATCGAATATGCCGGCGGCTACACGGATATGCTGGCGCAGCGGAAGGGTGCGTTGGAGGAAAGGCGCCGCACGGAAAAAGCTGACAGGGCAAAAACCGATACCGCGGCTTCGGTTTCCGGCACGTCCAAGGGCAAAGGCAAACTTTCCTTCAAGCAGAAATTCGCGCTCGAGAACCTGCCTAAGGAAATGGCGAAGGCCGAGGCCGAGATCGCCGCCCGCGAGAAGAAAATGGCCGATCCCAACCTCTTCACCAAGGATCCCGCCGCCTTCAACAAGTTGGCTGCGGAGATGGAAAAGTTGCGCCAAAGCATCAGCAAAATGGAAGAAGAATGGCTGGAACTCGAAATGCTGCGTGAGGAAATTGAAGGCTGATTTGCGATTTATTAAGCTTAACAGATAGTTAGCTAAAAAAATATTTGTCGCGGACCGGAACATATGATGTCCCGAGACGTTCTGGGTGTGAATAGTGGTCGAAATGTCCCGGGGACGGATCGGCCTGCCAGGAACCGATCAACCGAATGGGGACATCCAATGCTGACAAATGTTACGCGTCGTCGGCTGGCCACTGAGGCGATGAATCAAAGAGTTATGATTGTCGAAGACGAGTTTCTGATCGCGCTCGATGTTGCCGAGACGATCGAAGCCATGGGCCTGAAAGTCGCTGGTTTTGCCAATGCCCGCAAACACGCCCTGGCGCTCGCCGCCTATGCCGATATCGCCCTGGTCGATGTCAATCTTTCGGACGGCCGGACTGGCCCGGAGATCGGCCGGGAGCTTGCCGAGCAATATGGCATCACCGTCGTCTTCATGACCGGTAATCCGGAGGATGTGGAGGACGGTGTCAAAGGCTCGCTCGGCGTCCTCACCAAACCGGTTATGCCTGACGTAGTTGAGAAGACGATCGACTACGCCGTTGCCAATCGGCTCGGCGGCATGGCGATCGTTCCGCGTGAACTGAAAGTGTTTCCGCAAAACCACTGAGCAATGAACCACTGAGCCATGTTGCTCCTGCCGAATGCGCCTTGAGCCGGCCGCAGACCGCCTCTTGCCAGCCATTCGCCTCGCCGCTAAATCTGATCCTGCTCTAACGGGGTGCCGCGCGTTTTCGTGCGGCTGAGAGGCCTTTGGCCAACCCGCGGAACCTGATCCGGTTAACACCGGCGGAGGGATTAGACGGCTCTTCATCAGCGCCTATTCCCCTTTGTCACCAAAACGAGGAGACGCTGATGCGCAGCACCATTCTTTCGATATTCGCGGCCGCTGCCGCCCTTTCCCTTTCCGTGCCGGCCGTAGCGCAGGAAAAGACGCTGACCGTCTACACCTACGAGAGCTTCATCTCCGATTGGGGTCCGGGGCCCAAGGTCAAGGAAACTTTCGAGAAGACCTGCGCCTGCAAGCTCAATTTCGTTGGCGTCGCCGATGGCGTGGCACTTCTCACGCGGCTGAAGCTGGAAGGCAAAGGCACCGAGGCCGATATCGCGCTCGGCCTCGATACCAACCTGATCTCCGAGGCGAAGGCGACCGGCCTGTTCGAGCCGCACGGGCTCGACGCTTCGGCGGCCAAGGTCCCCGGCAATTACAGCGACGACACGTTCATCCCCTACGATTACGGCCATTTCGCCGTTGTCTACGATACGCAGGCGATGAAGAACCCGCCGAAAAGCCTCAAGGAACTGGTGGACAGCGATCCGGCGCAGAAGATCGCCATCGAGGACCCGCGCACCTCGACACCCGGCCTCGGCCTGCTGCTGTGGGTGAAATCAGTCTATGGCGACAAGGCGCCGGAGGCCTGGGCGAAGCTCAGGAAACGCGTGCTCACCGTCACGCCCGGCTGGTCGGAGGCCTATGGCCTGTTCACCAAGGGCGAAGTGCCGATGGTATTTTCCTACACGACCTCGCCCGCCTATCACATGGTCGAGGAGAAGACGGACCGCTATCAGGCCGCCTCCTTCTCCGAAGGCCACTATATCCAGATCGAGGTCGCCGGCATGCTGAAGGGGGCGAATGAAAAGGACCTGGCGAAACAGTTCCTGAAGTTCATGGTCTCGCCGGCCTTCCAGGACGTCATCCCGACCACCAACTGGATGATGCCGGCCGTCAAGACCTCCCAGCCGCTACCGGATGCGTTCAACAAACTGGTGCAGCCAACGAAAACTTTCCTGATGGGGTCGGACGAGGTGGCCAAAAACCGGCAGGCCTGGATCGACGAATGGCTGACCGCCATGAGCCTGAACTGATCCCATGCTGACGAGGGCCGAGCGAAGACGCGGGATAGGCTGGGGGCTGCTGAGCATCGCCGGCATCGCCCTCTTCGTCGGCATCGCGGTCGCCGCCCTTCTCTCCTGGGACGCCGGCAACACCCAAAGCCGGCTGTTCACCGCCTATACCTGGCGGATCCTGCGTTTCACCCTGCTGCAGGCGGTTCTTTCGACACTGCTGTCGGTCGTCTTCGCCCTTCCCGTCGCACTCGCGCTTGCCCGCCGCCCGCGCTTTCCGGGCCGTGTATGGGTCATCCGGCTGATGGCATTGCCGATGGGCCTGCCGGTGCTGATCGGCGCGCTCGGCCTGATCGGCATCTGGGGGCGGCAGGGGGTGATGAACAGCCTGCTATTGAAGCTTGGCCTCGAGCAGCCGGTCAGCATTTACGGGCTTTCCGGCATATTGCTGGCACATGTGTTCTTCAACCTTCCGCTCGCCGCGAGACTGCTGCTAGCGGCGCTGGAGCGCCTGCCGGCGGAATATTGGCTGCTCTCCTCCAGCCTCGGGATGAAACCCTTCTCCGTTTTCCGTTTCATCGAGTGGCCGGCGGCGTGGCGCGTCATCCCCGGCATTGCCGGCCTGATCTTCATGCTCTGCGCCACGAGCTTCACGCTCGTCCTGGTGCTCGGCGGCGGGCCGGCTGCGACCACGCTCGAAGTGGCGATCTACCAGTCGCTGCGTTTCGATTTCGATCCGCCCCGCGCCATAGCGCTGTCGCTGCTGCAGATCGGCATTACGGCGCTGATCCTGATTGCGATTTCGCTGTTTCCAGCCCCTGACGACGCTGGCATCGCGGCCGGCCGGGCGACACGCCGGTTCGATGGCCGGACCTTGCCCGCACGGCTTTGGGATGTGCTGTCTATCCTGCTTGCAACGATATTCCTGATCCTGCCGCTTGCCTCGATCGTCGGTGCCGGCGCCCAGGCCAATCTCTGGAGCCTCGCCACCAGCCCCGCCTTCCTGCGCGCCGCCTGGACCAGTTTCACGATCGCGCTTTCCGCAGGCCTGCTTGCCGTCCTGACCTCCCTGGCTATCATTGCCGGACGCGGGGCAATAGCCGACATGAAGAGGCCCGCCGGAACGGCCAGGGCGTTTTCCCTGTCCTTGGGTGGGATGTCCTCGCTGGTGCTGCTCGTTCCGCCGGTCGTGCTCGGTACCGGCTGGTTCCTGATGCTGCGCCCGTTCGGCGATGTGGCGCGCTTCGCCCCGGCGCTGGTGACGATCATCAACATGCTGATGGCGCTTCCCTTCGTGATGCGCGTTTTGGCCCCGGCCGTCGAAACCCACCGCAAGCGGACAGGCAGGCTGTCGGCAAGCCTCGGCGTCTCCGGCTTTTCACGGGCATGGAGGATCGACCTGCCGGTTCTGGCAAGGCCGCTGCTGACGGCGCTGTCCTTCGCCATGGCGCTGTCGCTGGGCGATCTCGGCGCGGTGGCGCTGTTCGGCTCCAGCGAGCTCACCACCCTCCCCTGGCTTGTCTATAGCCGGCTATCCAGCTATCGAACCAATGACGCGGACGGGTTGGCGCTCATCCTCGGCATCATCTGCCTGGCGCTGACGGTGATCGGCACGGCTGGCCGCAAGGAAACGAGCCATGACTGATGGCATCACGCTGGACAAGGTTGAGTTGAAGCTCGGCACCAAGGAACTCCACTTCGACTGTGCTTTGCCAGCCGGCGCCGTGACGGCGATTACCGGCCCATCCGGCTCCGGCAAATCGACCTTCCTCAACCTCGTTGCCGGCTTCGAGACGCCCGATCGCGGCCGTATCCTGATCGCCGGCGAGGACGTAACGGAGAAACATCCCTCCGAGCGTCCCGTATCGCTGGTCTTTCAGGATAATAACCTCTTCGCCCATCTGAACCTCGCCACCAATATCGGCCTCGGCATCAACCCGTCGCTGAAGCTTTCCGGCAGTGACCGGGCCGCGATATCGCAGGCGCTGGAACGCGTGGGCTTGAGCGGCTTTGAAAAACGGACGCCGGGGACGCTTTCCGGCGGCGAAAGGCAGCGTGCCGCGTTCGCTCGGGCTCTGGTGCGCAAAAAGCCGGTTCTGCTGATGGATGAGCCGTTCGCGGCCCTCGATCCCGGGCTCAGGCTTTCGATGGCCAGCCTGCTCATCGACCTGCATCGCGAGACGGGCAATACGGTGCTGGTCGTGACCCACGATCCGGATGAGGTTGGCCGGTTGGCCGACCATGCGATCTTCATCGACCACGGCCAGATCCTGCTGCAGGCGCCGGTCGAGGAATTCCTCGCCCGGCGCGATATTCCCGCACTCGCCGAATTTCTTTCCGGCTGATCAGGCAGCCTTTCCGCGGAACCAGACACCGGAGCGGATGGCGAGGAACAGGATCCCGCCATAGGCGACCAGACCAACTGCCAGCGCGAAGAACAAACCGTTGAGCGATCCGGTAAATTCCAGCGCCAGCCAGCCCCCGAGACCTGCAATGGCGAGTCTCAGAAAACCGCAGGCAAGTGGCCAGAGTAGCTGGCCCGCGCCTTGAGAGGCGAAATAGAGCGCCAGCCCGCCGCCGAAGAAACCATAAACCGGCCCGACGATCTGCAAATAGGCAACGCCCGCATCGATCGCTCCATGCTCCTCGCTGAACAGCGAAATCCACGCGACCGGGAAGATCGCCGCGATCAGGCCGATCACTTCGGTGATAGCGAAGGCAATCGCAGCGCCGGTGAACGCGATGCGCATCGCCCGGTCTTTCTGGCCGGCGCCCATGTTGGTGCCGACCAGCGCCACCATCGGCGCACCGATGCCGAAGATTACCGGGATCAGCAGATATTCGAGCCTCGCGCCGGTACCGAAACCGGCCACGGCAGAGACACCCGCCTTGGTCGCGACCAGAGCGGTGGCGATGCCGATGGTCACATTGGTGAGAATGGAATTGATCGCCGCGGCAGCGCCGAGGCGGACAATATCCCGGAACATCGTCCAGCGAAGCGGGCCGACGCCGAAGCGCACGAGATTGCGGCCGGAGAGGATGTACCAAGCAAGCACCGCGGTGCTGCCGAAACTGTAGAGCACCAGGGCCAGACCGCCGCCGGCGATGCCGAGCCCCTGGAACGGACCGAAGCCGAAAATGAGAAGCGGCGATACGGGCACGAGGAGTGCGGCACCGACACAGGTAACCAGCGCCGGGAACAGCATATTGCCCGTGCCGCGCACCACGCTCGCCAGGCCGTTCATCAGCCAGACGAAGATCATGCCGCCGAATACCACGTTGGAATAGATGAGGGCCGCCTCGAGTTCCGGCCCCTCGCCGCCGAGCGCCCGATAGATCGGCCGGCCATAGGCGAGCATGATCGCCGAAAACAGCAGTCCGAGCAGGACATTGACGACGACGGCATGCCAGGCAAGCAGGTCGGCATCCCCGCGCCGGCCGCTGCCGAGCGCACGGGCGATGGCAGACGAGATCGCCCCGCCGAAACCGCCGGCAGACATCATCTGCATCAGCATCACGGCCGGAAAGACGAGGGCCATGCCCGCCAGCGCCGCGGTGCCCATATGCGAAACCCACCAGGTTTCGATGAGGCCGGTCGAGGCCTGGGCGAGCATGATCAGGATATTCGGCCATGCGAGCCGGATCAGCATCGGCAGGATCGGATCCTGCAGCAGCTGCCGGGTCCGCGGATTGATCGGCGCCGCGGTGGCGTCGTCAAAGGTAGGCGCCGCCTCGACGGCTTCGGTGGTCACGGCACTCATCGATCAGCCTCTCTATGTGGCAATAACTGGTTCACGGATGGATAACGGCGGCGGATGCGTTCGCTCGCAGCCGGACCGGCCGCGCTGGTGAAGACCGGATCGCTCAGCGGCCGGCCGCTGCGGCGGTCGATCATCACCGGTTCGGCCTGCTCGCCGGTCTCCCTGTTGACGATCACCACGCTTTCGCCCTCCGGCGCGAAATGCTGGTTTCCGAAGACAAGCAGCGCCTGCACCACAGGCTTGAAGTCGCGGCCGCGCTGCGTGAGGTGGTATTCGTCCCGCGGCGGCCGTTCGGAATAGCGCCGCCGTTCCATCAGCCCGGATTCGACGAGCGACTTCAGCCGGCTGGTCAGGATGTTCGGGGCAATATCGAGGTTGCGCTGGAATTCGTCGAAACGTGTTGCACCTGCCAGTGCATCGCGCAGGATCAGGAAGCTCCAGACCTCGCCGACATGTTTGAGACTGCGCAACACCGGGCATCCGGTATCGATAGGACCTGTTCGTTTCATGGGTTTCTTCCCCGGCGAGACGCAGCCTTGTGGCATATGTAACTTGCAATTTGCAAGTTACTATTTTCGTGATCACGTTTGGCGACGAGCGCTGCCGGACCGTTATAGAACTCGCCACAATTTGGACGTGCCACGATGGCATCGCGGAAAGGCAGCGGGGATTTTCATTGCAAACGCACCATCAAGGCATATTTCAATAAGAGCATCTGTGCATTCAACGCGAAAATCGCTAAGCGACATAGAGAAGGAGCCAGCTTGGATCGAGAGGACCTCAGCCAAGCTGGATGGCGGACCTTGGGAATGATGGTGCGGAAGACGAGGACGATGAGGCGCGACACGGCGATCCCGGCTGTCTGGACGATTGTTCGTGCGCTGCCCGGTTGGCGGACCGTGGGTGCCCTGCTGTTCAGCGGTGCGGTCCTTTCCGGTTGCCAGTCGCTCTTCGATCAGGCCTATACCCCGAATGTCTCTCCCTCCGACTCACCGCAGATCGTCGACGAGGTACAGAAGAACGATCCGCGGGCTCAGATGGGGGCGCGCGAGCATCCGCGTATCGTCGCAAGCTACGGCGGCGAATATCGCGACGCCAAGACCGAGCGGCTGGTCGCCCGCATTGCCGGCGCGCTGACGGCAGTTTCGGAAAACCCCAACCAGTCCTTCCGCATCACCATCCTGAATTCGCCGGCGATTAACGCTTTCGCGCTGCCGGGCGGTTATCTTTACGTGACGCGCGGGCTTCTGGCGCTTGCCAATGATGCATCGGAAGTCGCAGCCGTGCTTTCCCACGAGATGGGCCACGTCACTGCAAACCACGGCATCGAACGCCAGCGCCGCGAAGAGGCGGAAGTGATTGCGAGCCGCGTCGTCGCCGAAGTCCTCTCCAGCGATCTTGCCGGGAAACAGGCGCTTGCCCGCGGCAAGCTCAGGCTCGCAGCCTTCTCGCGCCAGCAGGAACTGCAGGCCGACGTGATCGGCGTGCGGATGCTCGGCGAAGCCGGCTACGACCCCTATGCCGCGGCACGCTTCCTCGATTCGATGGCGGCCTATGCCCGCTATTCTGCTGTCGACCCGGACAACGACCAGAGCCTCGATTTCCTGTCGAGCCATCCGAACTCCGCCCAGCGCGTTGATCTTGCCCGCCGCCATGCCCGTAATTTCGGCCAGGAAGGCACAGTCGGCGACAAGGGCCGGGATTATTACATCGCCGGCATCGATGGCCTGCTCTACGGCGACAGCCCGCAGGAAGGTTATGTCCGCGGCCAGACTTTTATGCACGGTAACCTTGGCATCCGTTTCGACGTCCCGCCGGACTTCCGTATCGACAATAAGGTGGAAGCAGTGCTCGCGACCGGCCCTGGCGAGACGGCGATCCGTTTCGACGGCGTCGCCGCCGGCGATAACGATAACCTGTCGAATTATCTGACGAGCGGCTGGGTCGCCGGCCTGCAGCCGGAAACGGTGCGCGAGATCCAGGTGAATGGCATGCCCGCGGCGACCGCGCGGGCTTCCGCCGAACGCTGGGATTTCGACGTGACCGTCATCCGCGTCGACACTCAGATTTTCCGTTTCCTGACGGCAGTACCGAAAGGAAGCCCGGCACTCGCGACGGCCGCCGAAACGTTGCGCTCGACCTTCCGCAAAATGACACCTCAGGAAATAGCAGCATTGAAGCCGCTGAGGATACGGATCGTCACAGCGACCAAGGACGATACCGTCGCTTCGCTTTCGGCCCGCATGATGGGTACGGATCGCAAGCTCGATCTTTTCAAGCTGATCAATGCATTGCCGGTCGGCGCGACGATCTCGCCCGGCCAGAAGTTCAAGATCATCGCGGAATGAGGGTGAGAGGTCGCCTTAGCAGGCGGCCGCAGCCATCTGCGGATTGGCTGAAACCAGTGCCGACTTGAGTTTTTCGATCGCCCGGCTTTCGATCTGCCGCACGCGCTCCTTGGAGATACCGAGCTCCGCCCCTAACGCTTCGAGCGTCGCGCCATCGTCGGTCAGACGCCGGGCGCGGATAATCTTCTTCTCTCTGTCGTTGAGCTTGGTGAGCGCGCCCTGCAGCCATTTCAGACGGCGCTCGCCGTCGATCATCCCGGAGACCTGTTCGTCCGGCAGCGGCTCGGCGCTGGCAAGCATGTCGAGCCGTTCGCCACTATCCGCATCGCCGGCGATCGACGGCGCCTGCAGCGAAGAATCATTGCCGGAAAGCCGGGCATCCATGGTCTGGACATCGGCGACGCTGACGCCGAGCGCCACTGCGATCTCTTCGTGAATGGCACGGGCAGTGAGATTGGAATCGCCGCGGGCGAGCTTGGCGCGCAGCCGGCGGAGATTGAAGAACAGCGCTTTCTGCGCCGAACTGGTGCCGCCCCGCACGATCGACCAGTTCCGAAGAATATAATCCTGCATCGAAGCGCGGATCCACCAGCTGGCATAAGTGGAAAAACGCACATCGCGAGCCGGTTCAAACCTTGCCGCCGCTTCGAGCAGCCCTACATAGCCTTCCTGTACGAGGTCGCTCATCGGCAAACCGAAGCCACGAAACTTCGAAGCCATGGCGATAACCAGACGCATATGCGCAAGGGCAATCTGGTTTCGGGCATCCTGGTCCTGATCGTCCTTCCAGCGGACCGCCAGATCGCGCTCCTCCTCCCGGGCGAGATATGGAGCGGACATTGCTATCTTGATCATCGTGCGGTCTGCGGACATGGCTGTCATGGTGTTCTCCGTGAACGGTCTGATCCGACAAAGACAGCGAGGCACAAACCGAAAACACCGTGCACGCGACAAGCCCGAACGATGATGGGTGAGATTCCTGCCGCCTTTGCTCCCCTCGTCTTGAGTTCTGTCGGGGATTCACATCGGCTCGATAGACCGATCTTCCGCCCCGCACTTAGCTGTCCGAACGCAAACCGACGCACATCAGTTCGCCGTTCCGGCGGGTTAACGCGGAGGCAGGCGAAAAGTTCCAATAAAAAACCCGGCTCGAAGGCCGGGTTTTTGAGAGAATTATCGGTGGGATGATCAGGCCGCTTCTTCCTGCGCCTCATCTTCCTCGACGTTCTTGCCGCGCTTGGGGCCCTTGGCGAGATTGACCTCGATAAGGCGGACGGCTTCAGTTTCGGACATCTTGTTCACGGCAGCGATTTCACGAGCCATGCGGTCGAGGGCAGCTTCGTAAAGCTGGCGCTCGGAATAGGATTGCTCCGGCTGGTTCTCGGCGCGATAGAGGTCGCGGACCACTTCCGCGATCGAGATCAGATCGCCGGAATTGATCTTGGCATCATATTCCTGGGCGCGGCGCGACCACATGGTGCGCTTCACGCGGGCCTTGCCTTGAACAACCTTGAGAGCGCGTTCGACAAAATCCGTTTCGGACAGCTTGCGCATGCCGATGCTGACGGCCTTCGCGACCGGCACCTTGAGGCGCATCTTGTCCTTTTCGAAATCGATTACGAAAAGCTCGAGCTTCATGCCGGCAACTTCCTGCTCTTCAATCGCAGAGATAGTGCCTACGCCATGAGCGGGGTATACAATCGATTCACCAGTCTTGAAGCCCTGGCGTGCGGGAGAAGTCTTTTTCTGCTGAGTCGTCATTCGTTTCACAAACTCCCTGTTACTCACCCGTTGTCGGGTCGGGGGAACCGGGTCTGTCAGGCCCGGATGAGACGGGGGAAACCGTCGGGTCACTCCATACTGGTCCGACCAACGCGAGCGAAAAAACACCCCTTCGCGAACTGCGACCGACAACATTCAAGCGTTGCAATGTCACGGAAACCGCGCTTTGGGTGGTCTGTTGCTTTCGTGATGTTTTTTGGGCACACACGTGCCGCCTTGTGGAACAGTTCTTGTTGTCTACCACAAAAAAGTGCGGAAATCAATAATTTGCTTTTGCACGTGCACAGAGCGCTTTATCCACGCTGTGCCCAACAAAAAGGCAAAGCGATTCGAAACGGCTCCGAGCCATGCCGTCACGGCAAATCTCAATCGCCCTTGCCGGGTTCGGCTGAGAAATACTGCTCGTATTTGTTGGCGACCCCATCCATCTCTTTGGCCTCGGGCAGCGCGTCGCGCTTGACCGTGATGTTGGGCCACATCTGAGCGAATTCGGTATTGATCTTGAGCCATTTGTCGAGACCCGGTTCCGTATCCGGCTTGATCGCCTCGGCAGGACATTCCGGTTCGCAGACGCCGCAGTCGATGCACTCGTCGGGATGGATGACGAGGAAGTTTTCACCTTCATAAAAACAGTCGACCGGGCAGACCTCGACGCAGTCGGTATATTTGCAGCGGATACAATTGTCGGTCACGACATACGTCATGCGGCACTCCAGGAACCATCGCGGATCAGCGGCACGTCGACGGATGAGGAGCGCCGGCACACCGGAAAGCCGGGAGAGGCGAAAACCCAACTGCGAAAATGACAGGAGGTAGGCGATCCGGCTTTTCGACAGTCAGGTAAAGCCTTTGGCTTTGCTTAGCAAGGATATCCGTGCTGAAAACCCAAACGTAGCGGGTCGTTTTTTCTAATCTAGGTCCGCGTCGATCCCCGGAAACAGCCGATCGGTCTCCCGGCGCTCCTTCTTGGTCGGTCGCCCGCTTCCCTGCGCGCGCTGCGCCTGTTCGAACAGCGTCAGCCTTTTGGTCTCTTCGGGAGGAGGACTGAGATCTTCATAGAGCAGCCGAGCCTCCTCGAAAGGCCCTCGCCTCTCCCCGCCGGTCTTCACCACCAGCACGAGATCGCGACGTTCAAGCTTGAGATCGATGCGGTCACCCGGCTTCACCTGGGAGCTCGGCTGGGAGACCAGATCGCCGTTCACCCGCACGTGGTTGGAGCGGATAAGATCCTGGGCGATCGACCGGGACTTCGCCATGCGGGCAAAAAACAGCCACTTGTCGATGCGCTGGCGCGAACCGGATTGTGGCTGTTTTTCCGTCATGGGCCTTACTTCTTCATCTGCTCCTTGAGAGCTGCGAGCTTTGCAAAGGGCGAGTCCGGATCGAGCGGCTTTTCCTTGCGTGGCGGCTTTGCCTCGAAGCGAGCCGGCTGCGGCCCTTTGCCGCGGTCGTTGCGGTCCGGGCGAGGACCACCTTCGTGGCGTTCCCCACGGTTCGGGCGATCGCCCCCGCGGTTATTGTTATTGCTGCTGTTGTTATTGTTGTCCGGCCGGCGATTGTTGTCGCGGTTCGGCTTGCTGCCGTCCCTGCGGTCACCCCCGCTGCGTTCGCCGTTCGGACGTGCCTCACGCCGCTCGCCGCCGTTGTCGCGACGGTCATCACGACGACCCTGGGCCGGCTGACCCGCCTCGCCAGGGGCGTTATTGCGTTGGCCGCCGTGACCACGACGATCGCCGTGTTGCGGACGTCCGCCACGCTGGTTGTTTTCACGGCCGCCGCCCGGGCGCCACAACAGGACCGGCTTCGGCTCTCCAGCCTCGGCAGACTTTGTCTCGTCGGTCACGTCGCCAGCCGGAGCCTGCTCCGCGGGAGCTTCTTCCGAAGCAACCGGTTCTGCGGTAGCCGTCTCAGCCGGCGCAGCCTCGGCCACGGCCTCGATGGGAGCTGTTTCCGTCGCATTTTCGGCCGCAGCGGCTTCCGTTGCAGTCTCGACCGGAGCGTCACTCGCATCGGCGTCATCTGTTTCGGAGACTTCCGGTGCATCTCCTGCCGAAGCCGGAGCAGCCGCGGCGTTCACGGAACTTGCATCGTGGCCTGCGAGGAATGCCTGCGCCTCTTCCGCCTTCACGGCGTCGGCCCGATACCCGAGACCTTTTAGGATTTCTTCCATATCGTCCGGCGTAGCGCCGAGAATGGAGAGCATGGCGGTCGTGGCCGTGAAGCGGCGCCCGTCATACGCGCCTTCCGGACGCGGCGTCGAGCCAGGTTTCCACTGCAGGAGCGGACGGATGAGATCGGCAAGGCGCTCCAGAATGTCGATACGCACGGCGCGCTTGCCAAGGAAACGGAAACCCGCGAGTTTGTAGAACATCCGCTCGAATGTCGGATCGGCGACGACCGACGTGCGCCCCGCGGCCAGAGCCGGAATGAGATCGCCATAGCCGGGCTTGTCGAGACCGTCGTTCCCCAGCGCCCAGAGCAGCGTGATGAGCTCGGCCGGTGCCGGCTTCAGAAGCAGGGGCATGAACACGTGATAGGCGCCGAAACGGATGCCGTAGCGACGCATCGAAGCGCGCGCATCCTGATCGAGCGACTTCACGTCGTCGGCCACGTCGCGCCTGAACAGCACGCCGAGGTTTTCGACGAGCTGGAAGGCGAGCCCCTTGGCGAGGCCCTGAAGGTCTTCGGCACGCGACAGATCGTCGAGCGGCTTCAAAACCGTCGCGATGTGATGATTGACGAAGCGCTCGAGACGGGCGAGCACATGTTCGCGGGCATGACCGGTCAGCTGCTCGTCGGCAAGCAGGATGACGCGCGGACGCATGACATGGTCGCTCGCCGCAAGACGGGCGATAGGCTCGCCGAGCCAGCGCACGAAACCATCGGATCCGACCGCCAGGTCGTTATTGCCCGACGCATAAAGCCTTGCCGCCCGCGCCTCGAATTCGAGCGCCAGCGCTTTCTGGGCGGCACCTTGCACCGCCTTGGCGTCGGGGCCCTCGGTTCCCGAAACGGGCGTGAACCGGAAACCGGCCAATTGCCCGACGTGATGTCCCTCTACAAAGACATCGCCATTCACACTGATTTCAGCTTCCAGCATCGCATTCTCTCTCAGGCGCTTCATGAGCACAGATGTCCTGCGATCAACAAAGCGTTTCGTCAACCTTTCATGTAGCGCGTCCGATAACCTATCCTCTATTTCCCGTGTCTTTTCTTGCCAGTGTGTCGGATCGGCAAGCCAACCAGGGCGATTAGAGACGTAGGTCCAGGTCCGGATCTGCGCTATGCGGGCCGACAATGTGTCGATTTCACCATCGGTGCGGTCGGCGCGGCGGACCTGTTCCGCCATGAATTCTTCGTTCACCGTCCCGAAGCGCACAAGATCGGAAAAAAGAGTCGAAATAAGGTCGGCGTGCTGCGCCGGCGCAATTCGTCGGTAGTCTGGCAGGGCACAGGCCTCCCAGAGTTTTTCGACCCGCTGCGGGGTGGTCGCTATGTCCTTGATTTCGGGATAACGCGAAAGATAATCAAAGGCTTGGCTGTCGGTCGCAGGAAGCGCCCGCGTCAAGCCCAGAAGGGTCGGCGCAGCATCCAGGCTTTCCCGCAGGGCCTTGAGCGACGAAAAATCGAGGTTTTTCGACCGCCACTGCAGCACTTTGACCGGATCGAAGTGGTGGCTTTCGATTCGCTCGACCAACTCGTCTTCGAAAGGCGCGACCTGGCCGGTCACGCCGAATGTCCCATCCCGCACATGCCGCCCGGCGCGTCCGGCGATCTGCGCGAGCTCTGCCGGATTGAGGCTGCGGAACTGGTAACCGTCGAATTTGCGATCCTGGGCGAACGCCACGTGATCGACATCGAGGTTGAGACCCATGCCGATCGCATCCGTCGCGACGAGATATTCGACGTCGCCGGACTGGTAGAGGCCGACCTGCGCATTGCGGGTGCGGGGGCTGAGTGCCCCGAGCACCACCGCCGCGCCGCCGCGCTGACGGCGAATGAGCTCGGCGATCGCATAAACCTCGTCGGCCGAAAACGCCACGATCGCAGAACGCTGCGGCAGGCGGGTGATCTTTTTCTGGCCCGCATAAAAGAGCTGCGAGAGGCGCGGCCGCTCGACGATGGTTATTCCAGGCAGAAGCCTCTCGAGGATCGGCCGCATGGTCGCAGCCCCTAGGAGCAGCGTTTCATCGCGCCCGCGCAGGTGCAGGATTCGGTCGGTGAAGATATGGCCGCGCTCGAGATCGCCGGCGAGCTGCACTTCGTCGATCGCCACGAAAGAGGCTTTCGTCTCGCGCGGCATGGCCTCGACGGTGCAGACGGAGAAGCGTGCATTCGGCGGAGTGATCTTTTCCTCGCCGGTGACCAGCGCCACCTGGGAGACGCCAACCTTCTCGACAAGACGCGTGTAGACCTCGCGCGCCAGCAGCCGGAGCGGCAAGCCGATCACGCCGGTACCATGCGCCACCATTCGCTCAATGGCATAATGGGTCTTGCCGGTATTGGTGGGTCCGAGGACGGCGGTGACGCCGCGCCCGCTGAGGATCATGGGCTGGAAATTCAAAGCCTGGTTCCGCGCATCACATAAGGCTCGGAGTTTGGCGTCTTCACCCAAAACTCAAAGCCACGCAACACATGGCGATCTCGGCGGGCAAACGCAAGCCTCAAGAATGGCTTTTACGGCCGAAGAACGGTCGCTGAAGGCGGCAAATCGAGGCTCGGCGATTCGAATTTTAAATGCAAAGGAACAGACGCGAACGAATCGGAGACGAATCGCAGACTCAAGAAGATTCAGCTTTTGTTCACCGCTATATGTTGATGCGACTCTCTCCTTCCCCACGACATCCTGAATCTGCATCAGGATTGGGTGCATGCAACCGAAGGATTCATCCCGAAGCTGCGCTTTCACGAAGAATCGCAAGAGTCAATCCATTGATATGGTTAACATTTTATCAATCGATTCAGGCTGTTCCACGCTCCTTCGAGCACGGAATTAAGAGTCAGGCCAAAGGTGGAACGAATCACCGACGAATCACAGACATCCATGTCTTCGCCATTTGTTCTCACAAGATATGGTAGGTGTCACCGCGAGAGACCCGCAAGAAAATCGTCGTGGTAGAAACCTCAAAAGCGAATCGTTCAGGTGCCATTAACATTGGCTAACGCACTTTAACCACATGTGAGAGCACACGTTTGCAAGCCATGGAACAAAAATCGCGGCGCTACGTTTCCTCGCCAAATCCATCTCGGATTGTCTAGCGGAGTAGAAGATCATGCTCGGAACCGTATTGCTCGTTATCCTCATTCTGCTGCTCATTGGCGCCTTGCCGAATTGGGGATATAGCCGGGGCTGGGGCTATGGTCCGTCGGGCGGATTGGGCCTTGTAGTCCTTATCATCATTATCCTGCTGCTGATGGGCAGGATTTAAGAGCGGCGTAGCCGTGTGTACCAAGGGAAGGGAAAACTAACATGATGAAGAAGATTCTGATTGCGGGCTGCATGATCGGCACGCTCGCCTCCTGCACCGCGACTGAACGCGGCACGGCGATCGGTGCCGGCACCGGCGCCGTCATCGGTGGCGCAGTGTCGAACAGCTGGGGTGGCGCAGCAGTCGGCGCAGTCGCCGGCGGCCTTGTCGGCGCTGCAATCGGTCACTCCTCGGAGCGCCGCGGATACTGCATCTATCGCGACCGTTACGGCCGCCGCTACGAGGCCCGTTGCCGCTAGTCGCGGACAACAATCCAGTCCCTCAGGACCGGCGCCCGAGCAATCGGCGCCGGTTTTGTTTTGCCTCCAGGAGACTGTCGGCGTTAACCTTTGGCCAAAGGCGGAACGAATCGCTGACGAATCGGCGACATCGCCTGTTTCCCGCTTTGTTCACCGCAACATCTCGTGGAAAAACAACTCGTTAACCATATGGATAAGCTGTTTCGGCGCAGCAATAGGCACCGAAACCCGCTCAAAAGTTAATGCCGCAGGTCAGCTGGCGAAGAACTGGCCGCCATTCGCCGTCAGCGTCGAGCCGGTGATGAAACCGGCATCGTCGGAGGCAAGGAAGACGACGCAGCGGGCAATCTCTTCCGGTTCGCCGAGGCGCCCGACCGGGATCAGCGGAATGATCCGCTCGTTCAGCACCTTTTCCGGCACCGCCCGCACCATTTCGGTGGCGATATAGCCAGGGCAGATGGCATTGACGGTGATGTTCTTTGCAGCACCTTCCTGCGCCAGTGCCTTGGTAAAGCCGAGATCGCCGGCCTTGGCCGCCGAATAGTTCACCTGGCCCATCTGGCCCTTCTGGCCGTTGATGGACGAAATGTTGACGACCCGGCCGAACCCACGGTCGCGCATCCCGTTCCAGATGGGATGGGTCATGTTGAAGAGACCGGTCAGGTTCGTCCCGATCACCTCGTTCCACTGTTCAGGCGTCATCTTGTGGAACATGCCGTCACGCGTAATGCCGGCATTGTTGACGAGCACCTCGATCGGACCGAGTTCGGTCTCCACTTTTGCGATGCCATCGACGCAGGCCTGATAGCTGGAGACATCCCATTTGAACACCGGAATGCCGGTCTCGTCGTGGAAGGCTTTCGCCTTTTCCTCATTGCCAGCAAAATTTGCAGCGACACGATAACCTGCCGCCTTCAACGCGACGGAGATGGCTGCCCCGATCCCACGCGTTCCTCCCGAAACCAATGCAACCCTGCTCATGCGGCCGTCCCCTTTTGCGTTGTGATCCGATCCTTCTGTGTGACCGGATACTTACCTATTTTGACATGCTTTCATCGGGGAGATAGTCCCGCCACGAAGTTTTGCAACGCCGGCGGGATTATCCACAATCTTCTAAAATATCACATGGCCTCAAGGCACATGGCGACACCCATGCCGCCGCCGATGCACAGAGTAGCAAGACCCTTCTTGGCGCCGCGGCGCTTCATCTCGAAGAGGAGCGTGTTGAGGATGCGGGCACCCGACGCACCGATCGGATGGCCGATCGCGATTGCGCCGCCATTGACATTGACGATCGACGAATCGAAACCGAGATCCTTGACGACGGCGCAGGATTGAGCCGCAAAGGCTTCGTTGGCCTCGATGAGATCGAGATCGCCGACCTTCCAGCCCGCCTTTTCGAGCGCCTTGCGGGAAGCCGGGATCGGGCCCGTGCCCATGATCTGCGGATCGACGCCGGCGGTCGCCCACGAAACGATGCGAACCATCGGCGTGATGCCGCGGCGGGCGGCTTCGGCTTCCGTCATCAGCACGGCAGCCGCCGCGCCGTCGTTGAGACCGGAGGCATTGCCGGCGGTGACGGTGCCTTCCTTATCGAAGGCGGGACGCAGCTTGGCCATCGAATCGAGCGTCGCGCCGGCACGGATGTATTCGTCGTTCTCGACGGTCACGTCACCCTTCCGTGTCTGGATGATGTAGGGGATGATCTCGTCCTTGAAGCGGCCGGCATTCTGCGCGGCTTCCGCCTTGTTCTGGGAGGAGACGGCGAACTGGTCCTGCTCTTCGCGGGAGAGCTGCCACTGGCGGGCGATGTTTTCCGCGGTAATGCCCATGTGGTAGCCGTAGAACGCGTCGGTCAGGCCGTCCTTGACCATCGTGTCGATCATCTTGAAGTCGCCCATCTTCACGCCGCCGCGAAGATGCGCGCAATGCGGCGCCATGGACATCGATTCCTGGCCGCCGGCAACAATGATCTTGGCGTCGCCAAGCGCGATCTGCTGCATGCCGAGTGCGACGGCGCGCAGGCCCGAGCCGCAGAGTTGGTTGACGCCCCAGGCGGTGGCTTCCTTCGGCACGCCGGCCTTCATCGCCGCCTGTCGGGCCGGGTTCTGGCCCTCGCCCGCCGGCAGGACCTGGCCGAGGATGACCTCGTCCACTTCCGCCGCCTCGATGCCGGCGCGCGCGAGCGCACCCTTGATCGCCGCCGCACCCAGTTCATGGGCCGGCACATTGGCAAAGCCGCCGTTGAAGGAGCCAACCGCGGTACGGCCTGCGGCTGCGATCACGATAGATGGATTGGTCATGGACGTTTCCTCTTATCCATTATTTGTCTGCGAGACTGGCAAAGCTTGAGCCGAGAGTCAAACGGCAGCCGAACGCCGCTGCCAACCCGTCGGGCGTTTCGAAAATGCCCGTTAGATTTCACGGGTTTGCTGCGCAACAAAGCAATCACCGCGCCGCACAAATCGTTTGTAAGTCCTCGTCATTTAGGCTTACATTCCTGTTGGGAGAAGCATGCCAATCGATAATGACCAAACCATATTGACGGGAGCAGGAGGCAATCATGGCGAAGACCGAAGGCGAAATCATAATCAAGAAATATGCCAACAGGCGCCTCTACAACACAGGCACCAGCACTTACGTGACGCTGGAAGACCTGGCGAAGATGGTGAAGAAGGGCGAGGAATTCACCGTTCAGGACGCCAAGAGCGGCGACGATATTACCCATTCGGTTCTGACGCAGATCATCTTCGAGCAGGAGTCCAAGACCGGCAACACGCTGCTGCCGATTTCCTTCCTGCGGCAGCTGATTTCCTATTACGGCGACCAGATGCAGATGGTGGTTCCGACCTTCCTCGAACACTCGATGAAGGCTTTTACGGACCAGCAGGTTCAGATGCGCGAACAGATGACGCGTGCTTTCGGCGATACGCCGCTCAGCAAGAACCTGCAGATGCCGATCCAGATGATGGAAGAACAGGTGCGCCGCAACACGGACATGTTCCGCCAGGCCATGCAGATGTTCTCGCCGTTTGCGGGGCAGCCCCAGGCGCCTGCCGCCAAGAAGACCGACGCCAAGGATATCGACGAGTTGAAGGAACAGCTCCGCAACCTGCAGAGCCGCCTCGATAATCTCTGACCTGAAGGGCGCCTAGAGCCCGATCGACACGTCGCGGCCGGCCGAGCGGATTGCTACCGCAAAGCCGCCGATGACGTCGACGAAAGTGATCGTCATCAGGATGAAGAAGATCTGCGTCGCGGCATCCCGCACCAGCAGGAATTCCACCAGATAGGCGATGAAGACCAGCATCGACAGCATGTGGTTGATCAAAGAACCGCGGCCGTTGCGGCTTGCTTTGAGGATTTCCACGAACAGGAAGACCAGCGAGATGACGATGATCACGTCGCCGAGCGTCATGGTCCAGACGGCACCTGAGAGCATCTGAAGCGAGCTGATGACGTTGCCGAGCGACGCGACCCCGCCGCCACCCAGAATGCCAAGCATGGCGAGATTGTAGAGAATGAACGGGATGATCATCAGCGGCAATGCGGCAAGCATGGTCTCGGACTCCAGTCGACGTGGCCGGACTGTACGTGCTTGCCCTGCTTTCGCAAGTCTTCGCGCAACAAAACAAGTCTTCGCGCAACAAAAAAGGCCGGCAGAGCCGGCCTTCGATGCAATAGAACCTAGGAACGCTTATGCGCTTTCCTTCGGCGTCAGAACCTGGCGACCGCGATACATGCCGGTCTTCAGATCGACATGGTGCGGACGGCGCAGTTCGCCGGAGTTCTTGTCTTCGATATAGGTCGGAGCCTTGAGTGCGTCTGCGGAGCGGCGCATACCGCGCTTCGACGGGCTCGTTTTTCTCTTCGGTACAGCCATTTTGATTACTCCACTTGCGTGCAAAACATAATCCCCGGCCGGAACTGAGGCCGATTGGACATGTCTCGATCTCGGAAATTTGGGCGGCTTATACATGCCCCCCAGGGCTTTGACCAGTCCCCAAGCCTATTTTTTCGGAATTCCCGCTCAAACTTCGTCTTCCGGCACGATCCAGGTTTCGGCAAGGGCTGCGTCCTGCCACTTGAGCCAAGCCGGATGCGATTTCATTGCCGCGATATAGGCGAGCGTTTCCGGATCCGTCGTGAGATCGTAGACGTCAAAACGGCTGACGACAGGCGCGAACATCGCATCCGCTCCGGAGAATTCGCCGAACAGGAAGGGGCCGCCGGATTTTGCCCGGAGCTCGCGCCAGATCGTCTCGATGCGAGCGACATCGTCCATCACGCCGTCGGCGACAGCGAGCCTCGCCTTCGGACGGCGCATGTTCATCGGACAGGCGTTGCGCAGCGCGCCGAAGCCGGAAATCATCTCCGTCGAGACGGAACGCGCCACCGCGCGGTCGGCGGCAGCCTTCGGCCAGATGCCCTTGTCCGGGAAAAGCTCGGCGGCGTATTCGATGATCGAAAGCGATTCCCAAACGCAAATATCGCCTTGATGCAGCACCGGCACCTTGCCGGTCGGTGAGATCGGCTTGAATTTCGGATTGCCGGCCGGGAAATCGAAGGGGATCAGCACTTCCTCGAAGGGAATACCGGCTGCCGTCAGCGCGATCCAGGGGCGGAAGGACCAGGAGGAATAATTCTTGTTGCCGATATAAAGGATAAGCTTTTCCACGGGTCACTCTCCGGTTGGTTTATGAGCCTCATAATGGCCTTGCCGGAAGACGACCAATGAAATCGATAGACCTCAATCATAAATGCATTTGATGTAATCGCCGGATCCCCGCGCCCGGCGCTCGACGAGCACGGCCAGTTGCTGAACGCCGCGGCTCGGTTTGCTGGCGACCCGCGTGATCGGATTGGGAAGTGCTACGGCCAGAAGTGCCGCCTGCCGGGCGCTCAGTTTCGAGGCCGGCACCTTGAAATGATATTGCGCCGCTGCCTCCGCGCCATAGATACCCGGCCCCCATTCGGCGATATTGAGATAAATCTCCATCATCCGACGTTTCGACCAGACGAGGTCTGCGCCGAGCGCCAGCGGCAGCTCCAGCCCCTTTCGGATGAACGAGCGGCCGTTCCAGAGGAACAGGTTCTTGGCGGTCTGCATCGGAATGGTGCTGGCGCCCCGCGTCGCCTCACCGTCGAGGGCATCCTCGACCACGCCGCGCATCTGGTTCCAGTCGACGCCACCATGAAAACAGAACTGGCCGTCTTCCGACATCATCACCGAACGGACGAGATTGGGCGAGATCTGGTCGAGGCTCACCCAGCGCCGGTCGTATCCACGAAACAGCGCCAGTTCCGACAGCATTAGCGTCGAAACGGGGCGGGTGAACGGAAGCATGTAAACGAAGATCAGTAGATAGGGCGTGAGCACCAGCGCGATCGCGATCAGCACGATCCGGCGGATCAGATTGCCCGAAACCGGGCGCCGTCTCCAGCCGGCCCTCACGGGCTCCTCCTCCTGCACCTGCTGTTCGGGTGTGAAGTCCAATATCCCACTCGTCCCTCGTTTTGAGTTTCATAACCGCTCAACGTGGCCAAGGCGAGTCCGGCGCCGAAAACTTCGCATGTCTGGGTGAATCGCCGTTGCCAGCCAACCATCGGCATGCCAAACAGCGGCCATGACGGACGCGAAAACGGCATTCGAAACACGCCTGCGGCAGAGCGCCGCCGAGACGGGAGCGCTGCTTTCGTCTCTCCTGTCCGATACCCCTCTTTCCGACGAGACGACCCGCCCGGCGCATCTGATGGCCGCCATGCGGCATGGATCGCTGAACGGCGGGAAGCGGCTGAGGCCCTTTCTCGTCCGCGAGAGCGCGGCCCTGCTTGGCGGCCCCGCCGATGCGGCACTTCGGGTCGGCGTTGCGCTCGAATGCCTGCATTGTTATTCGTTGATCCACGACGACCTGCCTGCCATGGACGACGACGACCTGCGCCGTGGCCAGCCGACCGTCCACAAGGCTTTTGACGAAGCGACCGCCATCCTTGCCGGCGACAGCCTGCTGACCTATGCCTTCGACATCATCGCCGCGCCGGAAACCCCGCTGGCCGACCGGCTGAAAACGGAACTCGTGCTGTCGCTTGCCCGCGCCGCAGGTCCCGGCGGCATGGCGGGTGGCCAGGCGCTCGATCTCGCCGCGGAAAAATCGCCGCCCGACGAGGCCGGGATCACCACATTGCAGGCGATGAAAACAGGTGCGCTGCTGCGGTTTGCCTGCGAGGCGGGCGCGATCGTCGCCGGCTCTGAGCCGGAACATCGCCAGCGGCTGCGGCTGTTCGGCCAGAAGATCGGCCTTGCCTTCCAACTCGCCGACGATCTGCTCGACCTGACTTCGGATGCCGAAACCATGGGCAAGGCGACCGGAAAGGACGCCGGCCGCGGCAAGGGCACCCTCGTCGCCCTGCATGGCATCGGCTGGGCGGAGGACCGGCTGGATGCTTTGACGGCCGAAGCCGTGGAACTGCTTGCGCCCTACGGCGAAAAGGCGTCCGTTCTGCAGGAGACGGCGCGCTTCATCGCCAGCCGGGAAAACTAAACAGGGATAGGAAACGAGAATGCCGGACGCCCTCAGCTATCTGCCCTACATGTGGCCGGCCTACGTCGCCTATGTCATCAACGTCGCGAGCCCCGGCCCGGCCAATTTCGCGATCATCGGCACCTCGATCTCCCAAGGCCGCCGCGCCGGCCTGATCACCGCGCTCGGCATCGCCAGCGGTTCGCTCACCTGGGCGACGGCGGCAGCTCTCGGTCTCGCGGCCTTGCTGCGCAACTATGCGATCGCGCTGGAGATCATGAAGGTCCTTGGCGGCATCTACCTGATCTATCTGGCCTGGAAGGCCTACAAATCCGCGCGCCTGCCGGATTCCAAGGTCGCTCTCGGCAATGCGAAAACCAACTACACCGCCCGCCAGCTCTGGCTGCGCGGCTACGCGGTCCACGTCACCAATCCGAAGGCTATCTTTGCATGGCTGGCGATCATTTCGCTCGGCCTGCCGGAAAATGCGCCGACCTCGGCGATCCTTTTGATCATCGGCGTCTGCATGAGCTCGAGCCTGCTGATCTTCACGACCTATGCGATGGTGTTTTCGACATCCCATGCGCTGCGCGGCTACAAGGCCGCACGACGCTGGGTCGAAGGCACGATGGCGGTTTTCTATAGCGTCGCCGGCCTGAAGCTGCTGACGAGCCGCATCTGAGCGGCTCGCCTTTCATCAGACTTTTATGATCAGCCCTGGGTGATCGGCGCGATTGCCACTTCGACGCGGCGGTTCTGGGCGCGGCCGTCCGAGGTCGCGTTGGTGGCAACCGGCTGCGACGGCCCGAAGCCCATCGTCGACATGCGACGCTGGTCCACACCACGGCTGCCGAGATAGTTCGCGACGGAAGCGGCACGGCGTTCCGAAAGCGCCTGGTTATGCTGCAGGCTGCCGGTCGAGTCCGTATGGCCGTTGACGTCGATCAGAGTGCGGTTGAACTTGTTCAGCACGATCGCGACGGAATCCAGCGTCCGGTAGAACGGCGGGATGACCTGGTCCTGATCCGTGGCAAATGTGATGTTCGACGGCATGTTGAGGATGATGCGGTCGCCGACGCGAGTCACGGAAACACCGGTGCCCTGCAGCTGGGCGCGCAGTTCCGCTTCCTGATTGTCCATGTAGGCGCCGATGCCGCCACCGGCGAGCGCGCCGATACCGGCACCGATCAGCGCATTGCGGCCCGCATGGCGTCCGCCGGTCAAGCCGCCGGCAAGTGCGCCAAGGCCGGCACCTATGGCGGCGCCGCCAGTGGTGTTGGAAATCTTCTGTTCCCCAGTATAGGGGTCGGTCGTGGTGCAGGCGGAAAGATAGGTCGCGCAAAGTGCGACGATTGCAATTTTCTTGAGCATGTAAATCGATGTCCCCGTCGTCAGTGGTGCAACCTCATTTACCATGAATTGCGGCAATAGCGAGGAGGCCGGCATATCTTCGTCATTGACCACAAGGACGGCCGGAACCGGGCCGATCAAGACACTCCGCAAAGAGATCCGATGCAGCGAAAGAAGAGCCGCGATCAGCCGGCGGCGGGCAGGGTCTTCAAGACGTCCAGCAGCCGGTCACATTCGGCATCCGTGCCGATCGAGATGCGCAGATAGTCGTTTATGCGCGGCTTGTTCCAGTGGCGCACCAGCACGCCCTGCGCCCGCAAGGCCGAATAGACTGCGGCGCCCGATAGAGCCGGATGCCTGGCGAAGATGAAGTTCGCCTGCGACGGCAGTACATCGAAACCCATCGCCTGCAATTCGCCGCTGACGCGGTCGCGCGTCGCGATGATCTTCTGCCGGCAGGTCTCGAACCATTCGGCATCCTCGATCGCAGCCGTCGCGGCAACCTGCGCCAGGCGGTCGAGCGGGTAGGAATTGAAGCTGTCCTTCACCCGTTCCAGGGCATCGATCAGATGCCGCTGGCCGAGCGCAAAACCGACGCGCATCCCCGCCAATGAGCGGGATTTCGACAGCGTCTGGATGACGAGGAGATTTGGATAGCGGGCAATCAGGCCGGCAGCCGTCTCGCCCCCGAAATCGATATAGGCCTCGTCCACCACGACCGGCAAGTCGAGATGCGCGGCAACCAGCGCCTCGATCTCCGAGAGAGCCAGGCCGATTCCGGTCGGTGCATTCGGGTTCGGAATGATGATCGCGCCACAGGGCCGGTCGTAGTCGGCAAGCAGGACCCGGAAGCCCTCATCGAGCGGGATCTCGACGACGTCGATATCGTAGAGCCGGCTATAGGTCGGATAGAAGCTGTAAGTGATGTCCGGATAGAGCAGCGGCTTGTCATGCTTCAAGAGCGCCTGGAACGTGTGCGCCAGCACCTCGTCCGAACCGTTGCCGATAAAGACCTGATCCGCCTGCACGCCGAAACGTGCAGCGATCGCTTCGCGCAATGCCGTCGCCGACGGATCGGGATAAAGCCGCAGGGCATCATCCGCCGCCGCCTGGACTGCGGCGATGGCCTTCGGAGAGGGCCCGTAGGGGTTCTCGTTGGTATTCAGCTTTACGAGGTTCTGGATGCGCGGCTGCTCGCCCGCGACATAGGGCGAAAGCCGGCTGACGATCGGCGACCAGTATCGGCTCATGGTTTATTCGACAGCCGTGCGCTGGCCAAAACGCTGCTCGATATAGTCGATGACGAGCTTCTCGAAATCGGCGGCGATGTTCACGCCGCGCAGGGTCAGCGCCTTCTTGCCGTCGATGAACACAGGCGCAGCCGGCGTTTCCCCGGTCCCCGGCAACGAAATGCCGATATCGGCATGTTTGCTCTCGCCCGGACCGTTGACGATGCAGCCCATGACCGCGACGTTGAGCGCTTCGACGCCCGGATATTTCTCGCGCCAGACCGGCATGTTCTTGCGCAGGTCGTTCTGGATGTTCTGGGCAAGCTCCTGGAACACCGTCGAGGTCGTCCGCCCGCAGCCCGGACAGGCGGCGACGACGGGAACGAACTGGCGAAAACCCATGACCTGCAGCAGTTCCTGCGCCACCTGCACTTCGCGGGTACGGTCGCCGTTCGGCTCCGGCGTCAGCGAAACGCGGATCGTGTCGCCGATCCCGTGCTGCAGCACGTAACCCATGGCCGCCGACGAGGCGACGATGCCCTTGGAGCCCATGCCGGCTTCGGTGAGGCCGAGATGCAGCGCGTGGTTGGAGCGCTCTGTGAGCATGGAATAGACGGCGATCAGGTCCTGCACCTGGCTGACCTTGGCCGACAGGATGATGCGGTTGCGCGGCAGGCCGATCTGCTCGGCAAGCTCGGCGGAAATCAACGCAGACTGGACGATCGCCTCATGCATGACCTGGCGGGCTGACAGCGGCGAACCGTCTGCCGCGTTGCGGTCCATCAGCGTGGTCAGCAGGTCCTGGTCGAGCGAACCCCAGTTGACGCCGATACGGACAGGCTTGTCGTAGCGGATCGCCATCTCGATGATGTCGGCGAACTGCTTGTCCTTCTTGTCCTTGAAACCGACATTGCCGGGATTGATGCGATATTTCGCCAGCGCCTCGGCGCAGGCCGGATGGTCGGCGAGCAGCTTATGGCCGATATAATGGAAGTCGCCGATCAGCGGCACGTCCATGCCGAGACGCAGCAGCCGCTCGCGGATTTTTGGCACCGCGGCGGCACTCTCGTCGCGGTCGACGGTGATGCGCACCAGCTCGGAGCCTGCCTTGTGGAGCGCCGCGACCTGGGCGACCGTTGCGTCGATATCGGCGGTATCGGTATTGGTCATCGACTGCACGACGACAGGCGCACCTCCGCCGACGATGACGCCGCCGACATCGACGGCGACCGTGGCGCGGCGCGGTTTCGGATCGTAATCGATGGGTGCGGTCATCGGAAGTCTCGTCGCCTTGGGAATGAAGCGTCTTTCAGGTGGCGTATGGCTTGCGGCTTGTCAACCGCTGCGACACTCACTTTATCGCACCGGCCTTTCCCGTTCCAGCCCGGCAGGCTGACGGACCTAATGATGCGCCGTGTCGGCATGTCTGGCCAAGGGCGAGAGGACCAGCACCACGATGATGAGCGCCGAAAGCCCGGCAAAGATCGCCGCCAGCCCCGTGTGTTCGGCGATGAAGCCGATCGCCGATGGAGCGACCAGGATGCCGGAATAGCCCATGGTCGTGACCACCGAGAGGCCGACGCCGGCCGCCATTCCCGGCAGGTTGCCGGCTGCCGAAAACGCGATCGGCACGATATTGGAAATGCCGATGCCCGTCAGCGCAAAACCGGCGATCGCCATCGGCGCATTCTGGGCAAAGCCGATCAGCAGCAGGCCGAAGATCGAGATGACGGCGCAGACCCGCAGCGTCTTCACAGCGCCAAAACGGTCGCGGATCAGGTCGCCGGCAAAACGCATCGCAGCCATGGTGAGCGAGAACGCGGCGAACGCGAAGCCGGAGAGCGTGACCGAAGCCGCCAACTCGTTACGGAGGTAAAGCGCGCCCCAATCGAGGATCGCGCCTTCGGGGATCATGCAGAACAGCGCCATGATGCCGATCAGCCATGGCAGCGGCGAAAGCGGCAGGCGGCTTCCGCCGTGCTTGGCTTCGTCCGGATGCGGCGCATCATGCAAAACGGTCGGCCAGGCAGCAATGATCATCACCGCGGCCAGCACCGTGACCAGGATGGCATGCGCGGAAACGCCGATATGTTCGATCAGGAAACCGCCCGTCGACGAGCCGATCAAACCGCCGAGGCTCCAGAAGGCGTGGCAGGACGACATGATCGCCCGGCGCATGCTTTTCTCGACCGATACGGCATTGGCATTCATCGCCACGTCCATGGCCCCGATCAAGCCGCCGAACAGGAAGATTGCCACGGCCCCTGACCAGATGCTGCCAACCCAGGTAAGAAGGAGCAATGTCGGCGTCAAAAGCACCGAGGTGTATTTGGAGACCTGGCTCGATCCGAAGCGGGCGATCTGGCTGCCGGCAAGCGGCATCATCAGCAGCGATCCGAGACCGAACGTCAGGATCATCAGCCCTAGCGAGCTTTCGCTCAAGCCCAGGCGGCTCGCAAATTCCGGGATTTTCGGTGCCCAGGCGCCGATCATGAAGCCGTTCATCAGGAAGAGCAGCGACACGCCCGCCCTTTCGCGGGTAAAGAAAGCTCGGGAGCTGGAGGAAGCGTTTGAGGGTGCGCGACTGTCCATGGATAGGTTCCTTTCGATCGTCGCGAACATATTTAAATCGATTGAATTTGCAACGCCGCGAAGAAACCCTCCCTCTCACAAATTGTATCGAGGCGAAACCTGCAACGCGGAAAAAATGTCCGCGGCCGTGCCCTGTCGTCGCGAGCCAGCGCGAGACATCGGCGCAATCCTGAACGATTGCGTCGGCCTCGCGATCATTTTGGACGAAGGGCTCGGCCGGAAAGTCCGGGCCCTGGGGTAAGGCGGCTGAGTTCAGCCGCCATAAACGATCAGCAGATCCTTGGCGTCGATCTGGTCGCCGGCCTTGACGAGGACTTCGGCCACGGTGCCGTCTTTTTCCGCATGCAGCGCGGTTTCCATCTTCATCGCCTCGATGGAGAGCAGCACGTCGCCGGCTTTCACGGCTTGGCCGGTCGTCGCGAAGACGCGAGAGATGACACCGGGCATCGGCGCGCCGAGATGAGCGGCATTGCCGATGTCGGCCTTGCGGCGCACCGCACTGCCGGAAGCCCCATGCGCCCTGTCCGGCACCTTGATGCGGCGCGGCTGGCCGTTGAGTTCGAARAACACTGTGACCATGCCCTGCGCATCCGTGCCGCTCATCGCCTGGTTGACGACAACAAGCGTCTTGCCTCGCTCGATGTCGGCGAACAGTTCCTCGCCGTCCTTCAGCCCGTAGAAATAGGCATGCGTCGGCAGTACCGAGACCGGGCCGTAAGTGTCCGAAGCCAGCGCGAAGTCGGTGAACACCTTCGGATACATCAGGTAGGAGGCAAACTCGAAGTCGTCGATCTTGCGTTCCAGCTTGTCCTCGATGACCTTGCGCTCCGCAGCAAGATCAGCAGGCGGCAGAAGCGAACCGGGCACCGCCGTGTAGGGCGCCTCGCCCTTCAGCGCCTTTTTCTGCAGCGCCTGCGGCCAGCCGCCGGGAGGCTGGCCGAGATCGCCCTTCAGCATCGATACGACCGAATCCGGGAAAGCAATATCCTTCGCCGGGTTTTCGACGTCGGCGACGGTGAGGTCCTGGGAGACCATCATCAGCGCCATGTCGCCGACCACCTTGGAGGACGGCGTCACCTTGACGATGTCGCCGAACATCTGGTTCACGTCCGCATAGGTCTGGGCGACCTTGTGCCAGCGGGTTTCAAGCCCGAGCGAGCGGGCCTGTTCCTTGAGGTTGGTGAACTGGCCGCCCGGCATCTCGTGCAGATAGACTTCCGAGGCCGGCCCCTTGAGGTCGCTTTCGAAGGCCGCATATTGGCCGCGCACCGCTTCCCAATAGAAGGAGATGCGGCGGATCCATTCCGGATCAAGGCCCGGGTCGCGCTCGGAACCGGACAGGGCCTCGACGATCGAGCCGAGGCAGGGCTGCGAGGTATTGCCGGACACCGCATCCATTGCCGCATCGACCGCGTCGACGCCCGCGTCCACCGCAGCAAGCACGGTCGCGGCCGAGATGCCGGACGTGTCGTGGGTGTGGAAATGGATCGGCAACGAGGTCGCCTCGCGCAGCGCCTTGAACAGCACCCGCGCGGCAGCCGGCTTCAAGAGGCCGGCCATGTCCTTCAGCGCGATGATATGGGCGCCCGCCTTCTCCAGCTCTTCGGCCAGCGAGACGTAATATTTGAGGTCGTATTTGGGGCGCGCGGAGTTCAGGAGGTCGCCCGTATAGCAGATCGCCGCCTCGCAGAGCCTATTCTCTTCGTTGATCGCATCCATCGAGACGCGCATGTTCTCAACCCAGTTGAGGCAGTCGAAGACACGGAAGAGGTCGATGCCGCCCCTGGCGGCCTGGGCGACGAAAAATTTGACGACGTTGTCGGGATAGTTCTTGTAGCCAACCCCGTTGGCGCCGCGCAAAAGCATCTGCAGCAGCAGGTTCGGCGCATCCTCGCGGATCATTGCCAGGCGTTCCCACGGGTCTTCGGTGAGGAAGCGCATGGAAACGTCGAAGGTCGCGCCGCCCCAGCATTCGAGCGAGAACAGGTTCGGCAGCGCCCGCGCATAGACGCCGGCGACCCGCGCGATGTCATAGGTGCGCATGCGGGTGGCCAGCAGCGACTGATGACCGTCGCGCATCGTGGTGTCGGTCATCAGCACGCGCTTTTCGTTGCGCATCCATTCGCCGAACTTTTTCGGCCCGAGCGTGTCGAGAAGCTGCTTGGTCCCGTCCGGGACCGGGCCGTTGATATAGGGCAGCACCGGTTTGGCGCTATGTTCGGATGGCACCGGCCGGCCTTTGGTTTCCGGATGGCCGTTGACGGTGACGTCGGCGAGGTAGGTCAAGAGCTTGGTGGCGCGGTCCTGCCGCTTCACCTGCTCGAACAGTTCCGGCGTCGTATCGATGAACCGCGTCGTATAGGTGTTGTCGCGGAATTTCGGGTGGCCGATGATTGCTTCGAGGAAGGTGAGATTGGTCGCCACGCCGCGGATGCGGAATTCGCGCAGAGCACGATCCATCCGGCTGATCGCTTCCTGCGGCGTCGAGCCGGCGGCCGTCACCTTGACCAGCAGCGGATCGTAATAGCGGGTGATCACCGCGCCCGAATAGGCCGTGCCGCCGTCGAGGCGGATGCCGAAACCGGCCGCCGAACGGTAGGCGGTGATGCGGCCGTAATCCGGGATGAAATTATGTTCCGGATCCTCGGTGGTGATCCGGCATTGCAGCGCGTGGCCGTGGAGACGGATGTCAGCTTGAGCCGGCACACCGGATTCGGGCGTGCCGATCGCAAAACCTTCGAGGATATGGATCTGCGCCTTGACGATGTCGATGCCGGTGACGACTTCGGTCACCGTGTGTTCGACCTGAATGCGCGGGTTCACCTCGATGAAGTAGAATTTGCCGGTATCGGCATCCATCAGGTACTCGACCGTGCCGGCACCGACATAATTGGTCGCCGCCGCGATCTTCAGCGAATAGGCGGCAAGCTCCGCCCGCTGCTCTTCCGAAAGATAGGGTGCCGGGGCGCGTTCGACGACCTTCTGGTTGCGGCGCTGGATCGAACAATCGCGCTCGAAGAGGTGCACGACGTTGCCGTGCGTATCGCCGAGCACCTGGCTCTCCACGTGGCGGGCACGCTCGACCAGCTTTTCGAGATAGACTTCGTCCTTGCCGAAGGCGGCCATCGCCTCGCGCTTGGCTTCCACGACTTCCTTGGCGAGATCCTTCGGATCGCGGATGGCGCGCATGCCGCGCCCGCCGCCGCCCCAGGACGCCTTCAGCATCACCGGATAACCGATCTCCTCGGCCATCTTCGCAACGACCGCCATATCGTCCGGCAGCGGCTCCGTTGCCGGCACCACCGGCACGCCGACCGAGATGGCGAGATTGCGGGCCGCAACCTTGTTGCCGAGCTGGCGCATTGTATCCGGCCGCGGGCCGATGAAGATGATGCCTGCCTCGTTGCACGCCTCGACGAATTCCGGGCTTTCCGACAAAAGGCCGTATCCCGGATGGATGGCATCGGCGCCGGAAAGCTTGGCGACGCGGATGACTTCCGGAATGGACAGATAGCTCTCGATCGGCCCCATATCCTTGGAAAGATGCGGGCCGCGACCGACCTGATAACTCTCGTCGGCCTTGAACCGATGCAGCGAGAGCTTGTCCTCCTCCGCCCAGATCGCAACGGTTTTGATGCCAAGCTCGTTGGCGGCACGGAAGACGCGAATGGCGATCTCCGAACGATTGGCAACCAGTATCTTCGAAATCGACAAGACGGATCTCCCCACGCGCCATCGAGAAAAATGCTGCACTGCAAAGAAATCAGTATCGTCTTAATCAAGCAAGCGCAATTTATCGGAAGGCCGGATGACAAATTTATGTCGGACGAATGGGGGCTGGTTTCTAGGTGACGAGACCGAGGCGGAACGTCGAAGCGACGACATGCTGGCGGTTCTTGGCGCGCAGCTTCTCCTGAAGCCCGTTGATGTACCAGTCGACCGTGTGGCTGGAGATATCGAGCGACTTTGCAATCTCGTTGGAGGTCAGGCCCTCGGCCAGCAGCACGATGACTTCCATCTCGCGGCGGGTAAGCTGGGTATCGACTTTTGCGACAGCTTCCAGTTCTTCTGCCTGCCCGCGCAGCTCCAGAAAGCGCCAGAACGTCCTCTTGGCGGCGGCATCGAACAGCGCCGTTTCAGCGGGCGAAAGATCGACGGGGCGCCCGCCGATGGTCATGTTGCCGAGCAAGCCGTTGCGGCCATGGATCGGAAACATATAGCCGTCCTGAAGACCGTAACGTATCCCCTCCTGCATCATCCGCTGCATGCGCTGCCGGTGCGGATCGTTGCGGAGCCTGAGGACTGCGTCCCGCCAGCGGAAGTGTCTTTGCCCGATGCTGAGCATCCGGATGGTCGGGTCGACCAGCACGTATTTGCGGCTCTCGTAGATTTCCTGCCAACCTTCCGGCCAGCGTTCGGCGAGGGACAAGCCTGCCGGCCCCTGGTGAGAGCGTGGCCGGATAACCAGTCCGTAATATTCGAAGCCATAGGCTTTCAGCAGAGATTCGAGCTGAGCCGTCAGCTCCGCCTCGGTCTTGACTTCCCCGACGAGTACCAAGAGTTGCACGACCAGCTGAATGTTCACGACTTGCTCCCGCCGCGCTCTTTCCGGGCGCTTCTTTTCTTTGTATTAAATTTCAGTGACTTCCCTTATTCACAATCGATTAGCATAGTTATCATTCGTTGAAGGTATACCGCGAAATCTAGCCCTTGACGGCTTTCTGTGAGAAGCTGTGAACTGGTTCGAGACACCGAATACGGGAAGTCTTGCTCTCCATGAAACATTTCTGGCAGAAGGGTATTATCTCCGGCATCCGTCGCGGAATTGCCGTTTACGATCATTAGATTACCGATGCCGCTGCCATGGCGGCTCCACATGAAAAAGGTTGCGCCAGTTGACRCTGTTCCAGGTTTACGCACGAGCCCTCAGATATCTGGCCAAGAACAAATGGCGCGTCGGTGCCGTCGTCGTCGCCAATATCGTGCTGGCCGTCATCACCATTGCCGAACCGATCCTGTTCGGACGCATCATCGACGCCATTTCATCCGGCGGCACTGTTACTCCGGTCTTGATTTTATGGGCCGGTTTCGGCGTCTTCAATACCGTCGCCTACGTGCTTGTCTCCCGCGAGGCCGACAGGCTCGCCCATGGTCGACGCGCGTCGCTGCTGACCGAGGCTTTCGGACGCATCATCTCCATGCCGCTTGCCTGGCACCACACCCGCGGCACCTCCAATGCGCTGCATACCCTGCTGCGTGCCGCAGAGAGCCTGTTCGGCCTGTGGCTCGAATTCATGCGCACTCACCTCGCCACCGCAGTGGCGCTTGTTCTGCTGATCCCGACCGCAATCTCCATGGATTGGCGACTGAGCCTCGTCCTTTTGGTGCTGAGCATCCTCTACTGGATCATCGGCGTTACGGTGATGAACCGCACCAAGGAGGGCCAGGCCTCGGTCGAGAACCACTACCACACTGTCTTCTCGCATGTGAGCGACGCGATCAGCAACGTGTCGGTGCTGCACAGCTATAACCGCATCGAAGCCGAGACCCTGGCGCTCAAGGACTATACTAAAGATTTGCTCGCAGCCCAATATCCGGTGCTCGACTGGTGGGCCTTGGCGGGCGCGCTCAACCGTACTGCCTCGACGGTTTCCATGGGCGTCATCCTCGTCATCGGTACGCTTCTGGTCCAGCGGGGCGAAATCCGGGTCGGCGATGTCGTGGCCTTCATCGGCTTCGCCAACCTGCTGATCGGCCGTCTCGATCTGCTGCGCCAGTTCGCGACCCAGATTTTCGAAGCGCGCGCCAAGCTCGAAGACTTCTTCACCCTTGAGGATTCCGTCGAAGAGCGTGCCGAGCCGGCCGATGCCGCCGACCTCGGCGAGGTTCGCGGCGAGGTGGAATTCCGCGACGTCTCCTTCGGTTTCGCCAGTACGAGCCAGGGCGTCCACAACGTCTCCTTCACCGCAAAGGCCGGGGAGACGGTTGCCATCGTCGGCCCGACCGGTGCCGGCAAGACGACGCTTATCAACCTCCTGCAGCGTGTCTACGATCCCCAGGAAGGCAAGATCCTCATCGATGGCGTCGATATCGGCAAGGTGACGCGGAAATCACTGCGCCATTCCATCGCCACCGTCTTCCAGGACGCGGGTCTCCTGAACCGGTCGATCAGCGAAAACATCCGCCTCGGCCGCGAAGGGGCGAGTGAAGAGGAAATCGCCAAGGCGGCGGAAGCCGCCGCAGCCGCCGAGTTCATCGAAACCCGGTTGAACGGCTATGAGACGCCTGTCGGCGAGCGCGGCAACCGCTTATCCGGCGGCGAGCGCCAGCGCATCGCCATTGCCCGCGCCATCCTCAAGAATGCGCCGATCCTTGTCCTCGACGAGGCGACCAGTGCGCTGGACGTCGAGACCGAGGCTCGCGTCAAGACGGCCATCGACCGCCTTCGCGAGAACCGCACCACCTTCATCATCGCCCACCGGCTTTCGACCGTTCGCGATGCGAACAAGGTGATCTTCCTCGAGAACGGCCGCGTCGCCGAGATGGGCAGCTATGACGAACTCAGCGAGAGCGGAGGACGTTTTGCCTCGCTGCTGAAGGCAAGCGGCATCCTGACCGACGACGAAGCGAAGGATCACACGACATCGGAGGCCCAGCCCGCCTGACCAGTCGATCCCGAAGTCGGTCGATCCCGAAGCCCAACGAAAAAACCCGCCGCCATTCGCATGGCGGCGGGTTTTTTTTGTCTGTTTCCGATGATCGGGGATCTCAGCTATCGGCCGGTTCCGGCAGCCGCTTCGCAGCGGCTCCGTCGAGAAGGAAACCTTCCGTCTCATTGACCGCCTGACCGTCGATCGTGACCTTGTCGCCTTCGACGGTGATCTTGTGCACCGTGTCGTCGATGGTCAGTTCGGCGGTAAAGCCATTCCAATCGGTCGGCAGCGCCGGATTGACGAACAACCGGTCGCCCTGACGGCGGATGCCGAGGATGCCCTCGGTGGCCGCACGATAGAGCCAGCCCGCAGAACCCGTATACCAGGTCCAGCCGCCGCGGCCGGTATGGGAACCGTGACCATAGACATCGGCCGCGACCACATAGGGTTCGACGCGATAGGTCTCGGCCGCATCGTGATCGAGCGCGTGGTTGATCGGGTTCAGCATCTGGAAGCACTTCCAGGCGTCGTCGCCCCGTTTCAGCGCTGCCAGCGCCAGCACGACCCAGATCGCTGCATGGGTATATTGGCCGCCGTTTTCACGAACACCCGGCGGATAGGCCTTGATATAGCCCGGGTCCTTGCGGGTATCCTGGAACGGCGGCGTGAACAGGCGGATGATGCCGGCCTGGCTGTCGACCAGCTTTTCGAGCACCGCATCCATCGCCTGGGCGGCACGCTCCGGATCGCCTTCGCCCGAGAGCACACTCCAGGACTGGGCGAGCGAGTCGATCCGGCATTCGTCGCTGGTGCTCGAGCCGAGCGCAGAACCGTCGTCGAAATAACCGCGCCGGTAGTAGGTGCCGTCCCAGCCTGCCTTTTCGAGCGCCTGCTTCAGCGTTTCGATATGGTCGGTCCAGCGCTGGATGCGCTTCTTGTCCTTACGGGCCTCCGCATAGGGCAGGAAGTTGCGCAGTGCCGCGGCCAGGAACCAGCCGAGCCAGACGCTCATGCCGCGGCCGCCGATGCCGACGCGGTTCATGCCGTCGTTCCAGTCGCCGCCGAGGATGAGCGGCAGGCCCTTGTCGCCAGTGCGCGTGATCGCCAGGTCCAGCGCCCTTGCCGCATGTTCGTAGACGGTTGCGGTCTCGGTCGACACCGTCGGCTGGAAGAAGGAGTCGTGCTTGTTCTTTTCGAGCACCGGACCGTCGATGAACGCCAGTTCCTCGTCGAGCAGCGATGCATCGCCGGTGACCGAGACATACTGGTGGATACCGTAGGCGAGCCAGACGACGTCGTCGGAGATCATCGTCCGGACACCGGCGCCGGAGCCGGGCAGCCACCAATGCAGCACGTCGCCTTCCTTGAATTGCCGCGAGGCCGCATTGACGATCTGACGACGGGCGAGCGACGGCTCGTGCACCAGGAAGGCCAAGGTATCCTGCAGCTGGTCGCGGAACCCGAACGCGCCGGATGCCTGGTAGAAGGCTGTGCGGGCCATGATGCGGCAGCCGAGCGCCTGGTAGGGCAGCCAGTGGTTGACCATGTTGTCGAGCGACTTGTCCGGCGTCGAGATCTTCAGACGGCCGGTGAAGCCGGTCCAGAAGTCGCGGTTCGCCTTGAGGATCGGAGTGAACTCCTCGCCGCGCAGCTGGGCGACCAGCGCCTGAGCCTCTTCCTTGGTATCGGCATCGCCGAGATAGAAGGTGACCGTCTTCTCTTCGCCCGGGGCAAGCTCGATGTCATAGGCGAGCGCCGCGCAAGGGTCGCCGTCGAGATCGAGGGCGTTGCTCAGCGCCGAAGCGGACATCACCGCCGCCGGCATCTGGACCGAGCCGAAACGGCCGATGAATTCGCGGCGGCTCGCCGTGAAGCCGACCGGCGTCTCCTTCATGCCCATGAAGGCAAAACGGCGGTAGTCGATGCTGTAGGAATTGGTGGCGAAAAGCGTCCCCGTCTCCTCGTCGCGGCTGGAGAGGATGAACGGGATGGACCGGGCCGGATTGGCGCCCAGCAGCCATTCCACGTAACCGTAGATACGCAGCCTGCGGGTTTCGGAGCCGCCGTTATGGAGGAGGATGGACGAGAGCTTTGCGGCCCGTGTCCTGTCGACCGTCTGGGTCAGCCTGATCTTCAGGCCTTCTTCTTCGCTCGAGAAGACGGAGTAGCCAAGGCCGTGGCGGGTTTCGAACTTGACCTCCGGCTTGCGCGACAGAACCGCGAAAGGCGTCATGACCGCGCCGCTATCCCGGTCGGCGACGTAGAACGCCTCGCCGGGACGGTTGATGACCATATCGTTGGTCCAGGCCGTCAGCTGATAGTCGCGGGAGTTCTTGGCCCAGGTGAAGCCCGAACCTTCCGCCGAAATGTGGAAGCCGAACTTATCGTTCGAGATGATGTTGATCCACGGCTGCGGCGTCGACTGGCCGCCGTGCAGGCGCACCACATATTCGCTGCCGTCCTTGGTGAAACCGCCGAAACCGTTCCAGAAGTCGAGATCCGCCGGTGCCTCGATCGGAGCGGCGGGCTGGAAGATCTCGCCGTTGAGCAGCGGACGGCGGTCGATCTCGATCTGCTGGTCCTTCGGCGGCGCGAAGATCGTTGCCGTGCGGTTGAGCTGGTCGCTGATCTTGCCGTTGCGGGCGTGCAGAACCACGCGGGATGCGGCGATCAGGCCTTCCGAACCCTCGTCGTCCATGATGTCACGGCGCAGCGAGAAGACGTGCTGGCGCTGGCCCTCCTGCTGACTGAGGCGGCGGGAGTTCTCCGAGAGATGTTCCAGCGCCTGCTGCATTTCCTGCGCATAGGAAGCCGCCCGCTCGTTGAAGATCACGAGGTCAGTGACGACGCCGCGCGAGCGCAGATATTCCTGGGCGCTCATCGCCTCCTTGGCGACCGGCATGTCGTTGTCATCGTTGATACGCAGCGTGAAGATCGGGAAGTCGCCGGAAACCGACGACGGCCAGAGCGACGACTGCGGCTGCATGCCCGCGTGTATGGTCGCCTGGTCGGCGCGAAGCTGCATGTCCGGATAGATGAGGTAGCGCGCCAGGTGCTGGAACGCCGCCGCATCCTGCGAAGAGACGCCGAGGTGGCGCATCTGCACCTGGGTGCGCGTCCAGGCCTGCGTGAGCTCGGTCTGGAAGGCGTCCGGATGGCGATAACGTTCGATCGCCTGGTCGAGTTCTTCGCGCCCGGGTGCCGCGATCGTCCAGAAGATCACGCTCACCTTCTTGCCGGCCGGCACGCGCACGACGCGGCGCAGCGACAGGATGGGATCGAGGGTGAAGCCGTCGGTGCCCGACAGGGTCGCGCCGGGATCGAAGGCTGCAGCTTCCGAAAGCGTGCGGCCGCGGCCGAGGAACTTGCGGCGGTCGGTCTCGAATTCGGTCGGCCGGGCCGAACCGGCATTGTCAGCCGCGAGATGGGCGATGATCATGTCCGGTTCGTTCGGCGCCCGCTTGTTGCGCCAAGCGCGGATGACGTCGCCGCGGCGGCCGATTTCGGTGCGGACGAACATCCGCTGGAAGACCGGGTGGGCGTTGTCGTCGTCCTCGCTGGTCAGCACGGGTTCCATATAGGACGTCACTTCGATGAAGCGGTCCTCGGTACCCATGTTGAGCAGCGTCAGGCGGCGGCCTTCGGCATCGTGTTCGCTGGCAACGATGCATTCGACCGTGCTCGTGAGGTCGCCGACCGTCTTGTGGAATTCAGCCCGTTCGTCGGAAAAGATCGCCCTGGTCTTTTCGCCTTCGATACGACGCGGTTCGGCGGTGGCGGACCACCATTCGCCGTTCGTTGTATCGCGCAGGAACAGGAACTGGCCCCAGCGATCTTCGGTCGGGTCGGGTTTCCAGCGGGCGACCGACAGTCCGTTCCAGCGGGAATATCCCGAGCCGGTCGCGGTGAGCATGACCGAGTAGTGACCGTTGGAAAGCAGCGCCAGCTCGCGGTCTTTGGTGGCCGGGTTGGTGATGGTGCGGATTTCCGAACGCAACAGTTCGCCCTGGCCCTTGCCGGGGGTTTCTTCGTGCTTGGCGCTCATCACCGGAATGTCGCGCGGCGCCTTTTCCTGCAGCAGCAGTTCGGCAGCCTCGATGGTCGGGTCGGAATGGAAGAGCTCGCGCAGCAGGCCGTTCATCACGACGTTGGCGATCGCGGCGATCGACATGCCGTGGTGGTGGGCATAATAGTTGAACACTACCGCGTAGCGCTTGCCTTCCGGCACGCGGGTCGGCGTGAAATCCACCGCATCGTAGAAACCGAACACCCCGAGCGCTCCGAGCGAGCGCAGTTCGGTGAGGTTTTCAGAGGCCGCGATCGGGTCGTACTGGCTGGCCAGGATCGACGCATAGGGGGCGATGACGGCGTTCTGCCCGAGACCGCGCTTGAGGCCGAGCGTCGGCACGCCGAAGTTCGAATATTGATAATACATCTGATGGTCGAGAGCATTGAATGCCGCTTCCGAGATGCCCCATGGCGTGCCGAGGCGGCGGCCGTGGTTCATCTGTTCCTTGACGATCAGATTGTTGGTCTGGTTGAGAATGCCCCCCTGACGCTCCTGCATGACGAGCGGCGGCATGAGGTATTCGAACATTGAGCCGGACCAGGAGACCAGCGCGCCTCGCGCGCCGATCGGCACCACCTGGCGGCCGAGCTTGTACCAGTGCTCGGTCGGCAGGTCGCCCTTGGCGATCCCGAAAAGGCTGGTCAGACGCGCTTCGGATGCGAGAAGGTCATAGCAGGCCTCGTCGATCTCGTTGGTCTCGACCCGATAGCCGATCGACAGAAGGCGGCGCTCCTTGCGGAACAGGAAGCTGAAATCCATCGCGAAAGCGAGGCTGCGGGTTCGGTCGCGCAGCACGCCGAGCCGCTCCCGCAGCGATTCGATATTGGCATTGTCGAAGACGCTATCGGCGATATGCGCCTCGCAGGCGGCGACGAGAGACGCCGACCAGCGGGTAACTTCGTCGCTCTGGGTCGAGCGGACTTCCTGATCGAGGTTGACTGCGAGCTTCTGGATGTCGCGGGCCAGCACGGCGAGGTTGATGATCCGGATCGAGGCGAATTCATGCTCGCGCTTGACCGCGGCAAGCGCATTGCCGAAGCCGGCGATACGCTCCTCCAGACGGCGACGCAGCGGGCGCACGGTCTTGCGGTCGTCCGGCAGGGCCTTCAGCGTTTCGGCCAGAATGCCGCAGACGTCGCCGATGCCGTCGAGATTGCCCTGAAGGTGCGCGGAAGGGGCCTCGGCCCAGATGCGCAACGCCGACGAGATGGCAATCAGATGGCCGGCGAAGTTGCCGCTGTCGACCGACGAGACGTAGCGCGGCATCAGCGGCTGCAGGGTGTCGGTATGATACCAGTTGTACATGTGGCCGCGGAACTTGTCGGCTCTTTCAACCGCAGAGATCGTCTGCTCGATGCGCTCGATCGTGTCGGTGAAGCTGATCCAGCCGAAATGCCGCGCCGAGATCGTCGACAGCAGGTAGACGCCGATATTGGTCGGCGACGTGCGCTTGGCGATGACCGGGTTCGGCCTCTCCTGGAAATTGTCCGGCGGCAGGTAGTTCTGCTCCGCGGTCACGAAAGTCTCGAAATACCGCCAGGTGCGGCGGGCGATCTTGCGCAGTTCGACCGACACCGGTTCCGGCACGAACAACCGATCTTCGGTCTCAGCCGACTGGCTAACGTACCAGGCGACGAGCGGTGAGAAGATCCACAACACGGCGAACGGAATACCGACCAGGAATGCATTGTCGCCCGGCATGGCCGACAGGATGATGCTGAGCACGGCGATTGCCGGCGCATGCCACATCGTCTTGTAATAATCCTGCGGGCTTCCTTGCGCGCTCGACTGGATCGAGGCGGCGGTGCGCCATTCCAGCATCAGCTTGCGGCTGAAGAACAGGCGGTAGAGAGACCGGGCGATCGCGTCGGTCATGATGCAGGCGGAATCCGCGATGAAGACGACGCGGAGCGCGACCTGCGCATTGGCGGAACGCATGTCCGACCAGACGGAATAGAAATGCGCGCCGGGAACGATATCGGTGGAACTCGGCAGCAGGCCGGTGACCAGGCTGAGAGTCGGAGCGACGAACAGCGAGAAGATCAGCAGGATCTGCCAGATCAGCGCGCCGAGCGGATCCATGAAGTACCAGCCGAGCACGGAAGCGAAGAACCAGGCGATCGGGGTCAGCGACCGGCGCAGGTTGTCGATCATCTTCCAGCGGCCAAGCGCAGTCACGCCCCGCTTCGGATCAAGGATGTAGGGCAGGAGCTGCCAGTCGCCACGAGCCCAGCGATGCTGACGCGAAACCTCGACCTCGTAGCGGACCGGAAAGTCTTCGACCAGTTCCACGTCGGTCACGAGAGCGCAGCGTGCGAACGAACCTTCGAGAAGGTCATGCGAGAGAACCGAATTCTCATCGATCCGGCCCTTGAGCGAGGCCTCAAAGGCATCGACGTGATAGAGGCCCTTGCCGGTGAAGCTGCCTTCGCCGGTCAGGTCCTGGTAGACGTCGGAGACGGTGAAGACGTACGGGTCGAGACCGCGGCCGACGGAGAAGACGCGCTGGAAGACCGAGGCTTCCTTGCCAGTCGTCAGCGACGGCGTCACGCGCGGCTGCATCAGACCATAGCCGTGGATGACGCGATTGGTTTTCGGATCGAGCACCGGCTGGTTGATCGGGTGGTGCATCTTGCCGACGAGCTTGGTCACCGCATCGCGCATCAGGCGCGTATCGGCATCGAGCGTCATGACGTATTGGACGTCCGGCGGAACGATATTGGCACCCGGAAGATAGCTGGTGTCGCGATCACCGCGCAGCAACATGTTGAGCTCATGCAGCTTGCCGCGCTTGCGCTCCCAGCCCATCCATGCGCCTTCGGCGGGATTGAACAGGCGGCGGCGATGCAGCAGATAGAAGCGCGCCTTGTCATCCTCCCCATACTTGGCGTTGAGCGCTGCGATCTCGCGCTTCGCATAGTCGAGGATTTCGAGGTCGGTATCGGTCTCTTCGAACTTGCTGTCGCGCCAGTCGCTGAGCAGAGAGAAGTAGATTTCACCGTGGTGATTGGCGAGATAATGGACCTCGAGGTTGCGGACGAGTTCGTCCACGGTATCGCGATCGGTGATCAGGCAGGGTACGGCAACCAGCGTTCTTGCCGCTTCCGGAATGCCCTCCTTGAACTCGTAGCCGACCAGCCGGGCTGGCCTCACCACATAGGTCACCAGCGTATTGAACAGGCCGGTCGCGCCTTCGGAAGCCGGCAGTGCAAACATCAGCAGGAAGCAGAAGACGACCGGCAGCGGAATATCCGCCTGCACCAGGAACCAGCCGGCAATCGCCATGGCGAGAACGGTGATCAGGATGACCGGGCCGGCGATCGCAAACCAGTTGAGGCGGCGGACGAGGCGGACAAATTTCTGGACGAACAGCAGATCGTAGCCGACTGCCGCTTCCAGCTCCCGGCGGCGGCGGCCGACGACGAAAGCGCCGACATTGGTCTCGCGCGGATCGGCATTTTCTTCCGCAGACGCCTTTTCGGCGAGCTGGATGGCGGCTTCCGCCACCTCGGCCTCGCTCTTGCGGGAGCGGCGGGCGATCTGTTCGATACGGTTGCGATAGGCGTTGCGCGAACCGAAATCGAGCGCCTGATAGTCGGTGCGCTCGCGGAAGATCTTGTCGATCTGCGAGACGTCTTCGAACCAGACGCTCCACTCCGTGTCGTCGATCTCGCGCAGGCTCTTGATGATGTTGCCCATCGTCACGTTGCCGGACGACAGACGGTTCTGTTCGGCGAGCATCACCTCTTCGACGCCGGTGTCTGCCTGTTCGAGACGCTGCTCCAGCCAGGCGACGGCAAAACCCGAGGTCTGCGAGGCATTGCGAAGGCGATAGAGGAATTGCGCCGTGAACGTGTTGTCGTTCGTCAGGTTCTCGATGCCCTTCAGGACATCGGCGCTCGCCTCCTCGTTATTGAGGCGGATGATCTCGTCGGCCGTCTCGTTGGCGCGGCGGCGCATGTTGCGCGAGCGATCGACACGGGTGGCGATGCGGCGCAGGTTCTCGATCAGCACGAAACGGATGAACGAGGGCAGCGCCCAGAGTTCACCGATCTCGAGCGGTTCCTTGACCTGGAAACCCTGGACCATGGAGGCCAGCGCTTCGCGGGAAATGCTGCTGTGGGTATGGGCGACGTAGAGCCAGGCGAGCGCCAGGACGCGCGGCAATTCCTGGCCGCCGACCGTCATCGTCGGCAACTGGCGGAAGAATTTCTTCGGGAAGTCGCGGCGGACTTCCTGGATCGCCTCTTCGACGATGTAATAGTTGTCGAGCAGCCATTCTGCGGCGGGCGTGATCGACGCGCCGGCATCGACATCGGTAGCCGTCGCCCGATAGACCCGAAGGATTTCCTTCTCGTTCTCCTCATGCCGCTTGAAGAACTCGAACGCCATCAAGCCCGGCAGGCTGGAGGTGCCCTCCTTGCCGAGTTTCTCGCCGCATTCCCGCAATGCATCGATGTTGAAATAGGTCGAGCGGATCGAGTCGTTATGATCGATCTGCTTGGCTTCGGTTTCGCGCGAGGAAGCTGACGGCGGAGTGTGAAATGACATGGATACGGGCTTCTGCTGAAAACTTTAAGGGTTTGTCGGCCTCGCCTTACTCGGCCTGCATCGGAAGCGCCAGTCATCATTTGGATTATGGTGACCAGCCGGATGCAAACCCGCGAGGATGGGAAATAGAGAGCAGTCCGGATATTGCAAACGACTGACTGAAATCTATTGCTCACTTCCTGCGGATTGACACATGTTCCGGCTCTATCGAGGCTCGCCTGAATGGAACCTGAACGGAAGCACCCCATTGATAACGCGATGAATTTCGAGCCGGCGCGGCGGGCCTGTCCGAGCGCCTTGCGGTAGCGGGAACGGCGAAATTTAATCGGCAAGGGTTTACCTTCCGGAGGCCCGGCTGATATTCATCGTGGACGCAAGGGCGATCTCGTCGTGCCCGCGACCGGTCCAATCGAACCTTCGGTGTTTTGAACGATGACGATCCAGTTTTCCAACTATATGGCCGAAGTGGTGGCCACTCGCCGTTACCTTCATCAACATCCGGAACTCGGCCTGTCGGAGTTCAACACATCCGATTTCGTCGCCGCTCAGCTCATCGGTCTCGGATATGAAGTCACCCGCGGCCTCGGCAAGACGGGCGTTGTCGCCACCTTGAAGAACGGCACCAGCGGCCGGTCGATCGGCATCCGAGCCGATATGGATGCGCTGCCGATCGAGGAAGAAACCGGTGCGGAATATGCCAGCAGGAACAAAGGCCTGATGCACGCCTGCGGCCATGACGGCCACACCGCGATGTTGCTGGGCGCGGCCAGGATCCTTGCCGAGAGGAGGAATTTCGATGGCACGATCCACCTGATCTTCCAGCCGGCGGAGGAAAATTTCGGCGGCGCCCGGTTGATGATCGAGGACGGCCTCTTCGAGCGTTTCCCCTGCGATGCCGTGTTCGGGCTGCACAACGACCCCAGCCTGCCCTTCGGCCAGATCGGCGTAAAGGAAGGCCCGATGATGGCGGCGGTCGACGAATGCCGCATCACGGTCAATGGCCGCGGCGGCCATGGCGCCGAGCCGCAGGATACATCGGATCCGATCGTCTGCGGCGCGAGCATCATCATGGCGCTGCAGACGATCGCCTCGCGCAACATCCACCCGCTCGACCAGATGGTGATCACCGTCGGCGCTTTCCATGCCGGCATGGCGAGCAACGTCATTCCGGAGCGGGCGGAAATGCTGCTCACCATCCGCTCCTTCGATCCGGACGTCCGCAACGAGCTGGAAAGGCGCATCCGGATGGTCGCCGAAGGCCAGGCCGCCAGTTACGGCATGAGCGTCACGCTCGATTACAAGCGGGGTTACGAGGCGACCATCAATCACAAGGCGGAAACGGATTTCGTCCGCGACCTCGCCCGCCGCGTCGTCGGCGAGGACAAGGTCATCGATCTGCCCCGCCCGTCCATGGGTGCCGAGGACTTCGCCTATATGCTGGCGGAGCGGCCGGGCACCTATTTCCTGCTCGGCACCAGGCGCACCGACAGCGACCCGCCGCTGCACCACCCCCGTTTCGACTTCAACGACGACGCGCTGCCGATCGGAACCAGCTTCTGGGTAGAGCTTGCCGAAGCCTATCTTCCGACGAGATAAGCCCGAAACGAAAACACCTCCCGAGCGGCAAGCGCGGGAGGTGTTTCGGTCTTGGGAGAACCAAGCCCGATTTGAAAAGGCGAAACCTGAAAGGCTCAGGGGAAAAGGCCGAGCGTGACAGCGCCGACAAAGATGAACGCTGCCGTGACCAGGGCGGTATGCGCCGCCCACTGCCATTTGCCCGCGGCGCTGCGGACTGGGAAAGACCGTGTCTGATGCTCTATATGACGCATTGGATGTCTCCCGGGTTCTGCTTTCGCCCTTTTCGGACGTTTAACCTATCCTAGCTTATCTCTACCAAGCCGATAGAGATAATGTTCCAACCTGCCACCAGTTCCGTAGAAAATCCTTTTTTCTTAACGGCCCTTCCGGGTGTTTAACGGTTTATTATACCCAGGCCCCTCGCGAGCCCTTCAGGCGCCAAAACGATCCAGCGCCAGACGGAAGATATCCGGGTCGATATTGCCGCCCGAGCAGACGGCAATCACCGTATCGCCCAGCGTCTCGCCATGGAAAAGAGCGGCCGCCAATGCCACCGCCCCGCCGGGTTCGACAACGATCTTCAGCCGGCTGAAGGCAAGCGCCACCGCATGCAACGTTTCGTCGTCGGTCACCACGAGACCTGCGCCGCAGAGCTTCGACATGATCGGAAAGGTGATGTTGCCGGGCTGCGGCGTGACGATCGCATCGCAAAGCGAACCGCCCTGGGTCGCGTTGCGCTCGATCTTTCCGGAAGCCAGCGAGCGCGTCACGTCGTCAAAGCCTTGCGGCTCGCAAGGATGCACGAGAAACCCAGGGGCCTTGGCGTTCAAGGCCAGCGCAACGCCAGAAATGAAGCCACCGCCGCCGGTCGGCACCAGCACATCGGCCTTCTCGATTCTTTCCTCCTTGGCCTGTTCGGCGATTTCGAGCCCGGTCGTGCCCTGGCCGGCGATCACCAGCGGCTCGTCGAACGGCCTGATCAGCGTCAGGCCGCGCTCCTGCGACAGCCGCGCGCCGATCACATCGCGATCCTCGTTGAGGCGGTCATAGAGCACGACATCCGCGCCATAAGCGCGGGTATTCTCGATTTTGATGCGCGGCGCATCGGACGGCATGATGATCACGCTCGGGATGCCATGCATCCTCGCCGCCAGCGCCACGCCTTGAGCATGGTTGCCCGAAGAGAAAGCGATCACGCCCTTGGCCCGGACGTCGGGTGACAGTGCCGAAATCGCCGACCAGGCGCCGCGAAACTTGAACGAACCCGTGTGCTGCAGGCATTCCGGCTTCACGAAGATGCGCCGCCCGGCGATGTCGTCGAGAAAGGGCGAAGACAACAGCGGAGTGCGGCGCACGTGGCCATCGAGACGGACACGGGCGGCTTCGATCATGGCGATATCGGTCATGCGGGAAATTCCATTCGGAGGGGCGAGGCGGTGAGGCCACAAACCTATCGGCGGTTTCCGTTTCGGTAAAGGCCGGAAAAGGATCGGTTCAGCCGGCTTCCGTCCCTTGAGACAACGGCAGGGAACCGAGCTTCACCACCGCCTTGATGGGCAGGTGATCGGATGCAAGTCGCGCTAGCGGGCTGTCATGGGTTTCGACGGCATCGATCAGCCCGGGCTGGTTCGCCATGATGCGGTCGAGCGCCAGGACAGGCAGGCGCGACGGAAAGCTCGGCACCGCAGCCGGGAGACCGAACACGGTCGCGAGCGTATTCAGGGAGGAGCGGTCACCAAGCCGCCATTCATTGAGATCGCCCATGAGCACGGTCGGCTGCTCGTCACGCGAGCGCAGGATATCGAGGATCATGCGGGCCTGCTGCTGCCGCGAACGGTTGAGCAGGCCGAGATGGACGGCGATGATCCGAAACGCGCTGCCGTCCTTGAGCTCCAGTTCGGTGATCAGAGCGCCCCGCGGCTCGAGCCCCGGCAGCTTGACCTGGTGGACGTCGCGCACGAGACCTTCGCGGAAGAAGACCACATTGCCATGCCAGCCATGCGCCTTGGCGACACCCGAGACGGGCACCGGGAAAAGCCCCGTCTCCCGCTCCATCCAGGCAAGGTCGAGCAGGCCACGCCGCTCGCCGAACCGGGAATCCGCCTCCTGCAGCGCGATCACATCGGCACCGATTTCACGGATCACGTGGCTGGTGCGCGCGGGATCGAACTTTCCGTCGATGCCGACGCATTTGTGCACGTTGTAGGAGGCAATCAGCATGCCGTGTCCGCGTTCACGCTCCTCATGCGTTCCGGCACCGCGGTTCCTTCGAGCCCGGATGGAAGCCAGAATGCTTTTCGGAAGATTGGGACGTTTTTCCCGCATGTTCTTTTGACTATTCGCCGATCAATGAGATCTATAAGGCAAGCTCCCTATCTATCCAGCAACTAGAGATAGGGAGAGCCCAACCAAAACACCCGCTCGATGAGGCGCACGAGGAAGGGCCTTGCCATCAATCCATCGAGTGTCACTTCGGTTGCGGAAGAAATGGCCAGATCTATCCTTCGTTCCAAAGCTTCCGCGAAAGGGCAGTCCAGCACTTCCAGATCGACCTCGAAATTGAGCCGGAGTGATCGCGGATCGAGGTTCGATGAGCCGACATAGGCCCAGCGCCCGTCGATCACCAGAAGCTTGGAATGGTTGAACGGCCCGGATGCCCGCCAGATCCGGCAGTAATTCTTCAACATCTGGTCGAACTGCGCGGTCATCGCCCGGTCGACCAGGACGAGATTGTTGGCGGTCGGCACGACGATATCGACCTCAACCCCGCGCCGGGCGGCGGTGACGAGCGCGGTGATCAGTTCGCGGTCCGGCAGGAAATAAGGCGATACGATGCGGATCGAGGAACGCGCCACGGAAAACGCGCCCATCAGCATCTTGTGGTTGGTCTCGACGCTGCGGTCGGGGCCGGAGGAAACGGCGCGCATGACGACAGGCGAACCGGGGTTCGTCTCCGGCGCCTGCAGCGCCCAGGCCTCGCCCTCCAATGCCTCGTCGGCCGCATATCGCCAATCGGCGGCGGCGATCGCAAACAGGTCGGCGACGACCGGCCCGGTTACCTTGAAATGCGTGTCGAACGAACAGTTGTTGCCGCTGAATTCGCTCGAAAAACCTTCGCGGATATTCATGCCGCCGGTAAACGCCACCCGCCCGTCGATGACCAGGATCTTCCGATGGGTGCGCAGGTTCGCATAAGGCAGCCGCAGCCCCATGATGACGTTGCCGTTGAAGACATCGGCCGTGATCCCGCCCTCTCTGAGCGTGCCGAGCACGCTCGGCACCGAATATCGGGCGCCGACCGCATCGATCAGCACGCGCACCTCGACGCCGCGCTTGACCGCCGCAATCAGCGCATCTGCAAACCGGGTGCCGATCCTGTCCCGGTCGAAGATATAGGTCTCGAGAATAAGGCTGCGTTTCGCCTTGGCGATCGCCTTCAGCATCGCCCCATAAGCTTCGTCACCGGTATCGAGCGCGACGATCGTATTGCCGGTCGTCAGCCGGTGGCGCGTCACCCGGTCTCCAAGCGTCTTCATCGCCCGGAAGCGATGCCCGAATTCCTCGATGATCAGGTCGTTGGTCGCGTCATAGGAAACCACATGCGCGCGGATTTCCCCCTGCAGCAGCGCCCGGCGATCGCTGATCACCGAACGGCGGATGCGATTTATCCCGGCGACAAGATAAAGCAGCGCGCCGACGATCGGAGACAGAACGATGACGCCGACCCAGCCGATCGCGGAGCGGACCTCTTCCTTGGTCATCGCCGCGTGAATCGCAGCTGCGGCCCCCATCAGGACCGACAAAACGAAAAGGATATGCGGCCAATAGGGTTCGATGACATCCAGCATGGCGAGCAATATAGGCGCGCATGGCCCAAGCGCAATCGGAGCCGCACCAATAGGTTAGCGCGGCTCCGGGAGGATATCAGGCCGCGAACTGCTTCGCGAAGACTTCGAGCGAGGCTTCGAACGTGTCGAAGATCGTATCGATTTGTTGCTCGTTGATGATCATCGGCGGGCAGAGCGCCAGCGAGTCGCCGATCGCCCGCGAGATCAGGCCTTTTTCGAGCATGATCGCCAGCAGCTTGGGCCCGAGCTGGCCGGCCGCGAAACCGTCGCGTGGCTTCAGCTCCAGGGCGCCGATGAGGCCGACGCCACGGGCTTCGATCGCCAGCGGATGGCTTTCCAGCGCCTTCAGCCGGCTCTGGAACTTCGGCGCCAGCGCCCGGACATTGCCGACAAGGTCGCGCTCTTCGATGATCGCCAGGTTTTCCAGCGCGACCGCTGCGGCGACCGGATGGCCAGCCGCGGTCACGCCATGGCCGAACGTGCCGATCTTGGCCGATTCATCGGCCAGCGGCCCGTAGACGTTCTCGTTGATCAGCAGCGCCGAAATCGGCTGGTAGGACGACGAAATCTGCTTCGACAGCGTCATGATGTCCGGCTGCAGCGAATAGGTCGTGGTGCCGAACATTTCGCCGGTGCGTCCGAAGCCGCAGATCACCTCGTCGGCAATCAGCAGGATGTCGTATTTCCTGAGCACCTTCTGGATCGCATCCCAGTAACCGGCCGGCGGAACGATGACGCCGCCAGCGCCCATGACCGGCTCGCCTATGAAGGCGGCGACCGTTTCCGGACCTTCCTTGAGGATCAGGTCTTCGAGGTCCTTGGCGCAGCGTTCGACGAAGGCCGTCTCCGTCTCGTTTTCTTCGCTGAAGGCGCGGTAATGCGGGCAGGTCGTGTGGAAGATGCCGGCCAGTGGCAGGTCGAAAGAGCGGTGATTGTTCGGCAGGCCGGTGAGGCTGGCGCTGGCGATCGTCACGCCGTGATAACCCTTGATCCGCGAAATGATCTTCTTCTTTTCCGGCTTGCCGAGCGCGTTCGAACGATACCAGACCATCTTCATGGCCGTATCATTGGCTTCGGAACCGGAATTGGTGAAATAGGCCTTCGACATCGGCACCGGCGCCATCTGGATCAGCTTTTCGGCAAGATCGATCGACGGGCCGTGACTGCGCAGCGTAAAGGTATGGTAATAGGGGAGCTTCGCCATCTGCCTGGCGGCCGCTTCGACAAGACGGCTTTCGCCGAAACCGACGCCGACGCTCCAGAGGCCGGCCATGCCTTCGATATATTTGTTGCCGTTGACGTCGTAGACATAGATGCCCTCGCCGCGATCGATCACCAGCGATCCGTCACGCTCCAGCGCGCGGGCATTGGTGTAGGAGTGGAGCTGGTAAGCTTTGTCCCGAGCTTCGATGGAATTGGGCTGAATAGTCACGACGGACCTCCTGTGAGACACGCAACGGCGTATAAATTTCATAGGCGGAAACGGCGATATTGGACAGCCCAAATCGCCGTTTTCAGAGACGCCGACCGTTCAAAATAGTTGACGCGTCGATCAGTTTATTTGGTCATTTCAGCGTCATTGCCGCGACCGGAGGTTCGGCGCCGGCCGGGATAGGGCTTTTGTAATCCTGTCCCTTGCGCCGCTTCTTGAGATCGGCCCAGGCCGCCTCGCGGAGTTGATCGCTTGTCAGGGCGGCGAGCCCCGTCGCGGCCATCGCCTTGGCGACCGAGACCATGCCCTTGTGGGCAAGTGGGCTCTTGCCCTGCGCAACCACTTGCCAGGTGTGAAGCTGGGTGCCGACGGCGAGCGTCGCGCCATAAGCCTGCACGGTCGGCACGACCCAGCTGACATCGCCGACATCCGTCGATCCGCCCATCTGGCGGTTTTCGGTGTGCTTCGGCAGGATGAAGTCGGCAAGCGGGATATCCCGCTGCTCCAGGCGCTCCTGGTTCCAGCTTGCCACGATGTCTTCCGGCGTCAGCGTGGCACGGATCTGCTCGGCAAACTCGATATCCGCGGCGTCGAACGGCGGCGGGCCCATGCTGTCCCAGACATCCTGCATCACGTCCATCAGCGGAGTGTTGACGACGAGGTTGGAAACGCCGGCCAGGATCGTGCTCTCGACCTTGGTCTCGGTCATCAGCGCCGCACCTTCGGCAACCTTCTTGACCCGCTCGATCAGCGTGAAAAGCCCGGGAAGATCTGCGGAACGGACGACATAGCGCACCTTGGCATGAGCCTGCACGACGTTCGGGGAGATGCCGCCGCTATCCAGGACCGCGTAATGGATGCGGCTTTCGGACGGCATGTGCTCGCGCATATAATTGACACCGACGCTCATCAGCTCGACGGCATCGAGCGCGCTGCGGCCGAGTTCCGGCACCGCGGACGCATGGGCGGCGCGGCCCGTGAACGTGAAGTCGATCCGGCAGTTGGCAAGCGAGGTCTCCCGCTGCACGCCGGCGAAATTGCTGGGGTGCCAGCTGATCGCGATGTCGACATCCTCGAAGGCGCCGGCACGCACCATGAACGCCTTGGCGGCGCCGCCTTCTTCCGCCGGGCAGCCGTAATAACGCACCCGGCCGGGCGTGCCGGTCTTTTCCAGCCAGTCCTTCACCGCGGTCGCCGCCAGCAGCGACGCGGACCCGAGAAGATTGTGGCCGCAGCCATGGCCGTTGGCGCCAGGGATCGTCGGCTCATGCCGGGTGAGACCAGCCTTCTGGCTGAGGCCGGCCAGCGCATCGTATTCGCCGAGAAAGGCGATCACCGGACCGCCCTCGCCCGCCTCGCCGATCAGCGCGGTCGGAATGCCGGCGACATTTTCGGTGATCTTGAAGCCCTGCGCCTCCAGCATCTCGCGATGCACGGCCGCCGAAAGCGTCTCCATGTAGCAGGTTTCCGGCGTCTCCCAAACGCGGTCCGCGAGTTCCGTGAAAACCTCTTTTTTGCGGTTGATGAAATCCCAAACGAGCGGGAGATTGGAATTGCCTGTCGTCATGAAACCGTTGCCTCGATAGATCTATGCTGGTCGGAAGGCCCGAACCGTACCCAATTCCTGGCCGATGGCAATGCGGCATTGCAGCAAAAGTAGGCTGTGCTGAGGGATTGGGCGAAAGGAATGCGGATGTGAATGGCACGCGAATGTTAGCATCTCGACAACCGGATCATAATCGGTATGCTCCCGCGCCATGGCCCGCAGGCAAATCTATGAAACGAGCCTAAAAGAATAAAAATGCACGGGAATTTTGCCGATTTTGTGGAAAATTTTCTAAAAAATAAAGCGGGCGAGAAATTCGATACGGCGGCAGCCGTTGATCGGAATCAAGGAACAAGGGCGTGCCCGGCCTGAAGGCCGGAGCAGACCCGCCAGGAGAAACGCATTTTGAGGCCGGCCGCAGCGAAATATCGCCGGCCAGGAGGTGAACACGGGAATACCAGTCGTTGGGCGCTATATACGCGCCATTCCAGCTGAAGACATCCACCGGGCACGGCACATAAGCCGGCCACAGGTCATCGGGAGATCCATATGAAATACAAACTCACCCTTGCCGCAGCGCTGCTGTCGGCAACATTCTTCGCAAGCGCCGCCAGCGCCAAGACCTTCGTATATTGCTCGGAAGGTTCTCCGGAAGGCTTCGATCCCGGCATCTATACCGCCGGCACGACCTTCGACGCATCGGCGCATCCGATCTACAATCGCCTGCTCGAGTTCAAGCCGGGCACGACCCAGCCGGAAGCCGCCCTTGCCCAGAGCTGGGAAATTTCCGCTGACGGCACCGTCTACACCTTCAAGCTGCGTCCGAACGTCAAGTTCCAGACGACCGACTTCTTCAAGCCGACCCGCAATCTGAACGCCGACGACGTCGTCTTCTCGCTCGGCCGCCAGATCGACGAGAAGAACGCCTGGAACAAGTACATTTCCGGCGCAACCTGGGAATATGCCGACGGCATGGGCTTTCCGAAGCTGATCAAGTCGATCGAGAAGGTCGACGACCTGACGGTCAAGGTCACCCTCAACCGTCCGGAAGCACCGTTCCTCGCCAACGTCGCAATGCCGTTCGCTTCGATCCTGTCGAAGGAATATGCCGACAGCCTCGAGAAGGCCGGCAAGAAGGAACAGCTGAACCAGATGCCGGTCGGCACCGGCCCGTTCACCTTCGTCGGCTACCAGCAGGACGCGGTCATYCGCTACAAGAAGAACGCCGATTTCTGGGGCAAGGCTCCGAAGATCGACGATCTCGTCTTCGCGATCACCACCGACGCCGCCGTTCGCTACCAGAAGCTCAAGGCCGGCGAATGCCACCTGATGCCCTATCCGAACGCTGCCGACGTGAAGGCGATGAAGGC